>CAZIFB010000005.1:0-133336 GCA_964538915.1 uncultured candidatus Brocadiaceae bacterium
TTCGTCGCGCAGGTCGATCAGGTGCTCGCGGATATGCTGCGCGAAGCGCGGCTCCCCGTAGGGCGCGAGGCCCATCAACTTGTACTCGCCGCTGTTGACCTTGAATCCGCAGTAGTAGGTGAACGCCGAATAGAGGAGTCCGAGCGAGTGGGGGAACCGGATCTCCTGCAGCAACCGCACGCGGTTGCCTTCACCGATCCCCACCGATGTCGTCGCCCATTCGCCGACTCCGTCCATGGTGAGGATCGCGGCTTCCTCGAACGGCGACGGATAGAACGCGGACGCTGCGTGGCTCTCGTGGTGCTCGGGGAAGACGTAGCGGTTCTTCGGCTTCGAGCCGAGGTGCTTCGTCAGCTGACGGCGCATGTGCAGCTTCTCGCCGAGCCACACCGGCAGCGCCTTCGCGAACGAACGCAGTCCAGACGGCGCGAACCCGACGTAGGTCTCGATCAGCCGATGGAACTTGAGGATCGGCTTGTCATAGAACGCGACGAAGTCGAGGTCGGGAACCGCGAGGCCGGCGGCGCGCAGGCAGTAGTCCACGGCGTTCGCGGGGAAGTCGGCGTCGTGCTTCTTGCGCGTGAACCGCTCCTCCTGCGCAGCAGCGACGATCTCGCCGTCGCGCAGCAGGCACGCGGCGGAGTCGTGGTAGAAGGCGGAGATGCCGAGGATGTGTTCGGGCATGACGTAGGTCGCCCGACGACGACGCGGCGACGGACGGCGGAAGCGGGCGCGCAGTATGCCGAGGATCCCTCGACCCGTGCCACGCGAAAACGCTCTGCCAAACCGGGTGCGGCGCCGAAGTAGACTCCCCGCGCCCGTCGATGGTCTTCACTTCGTTCGCCTTCCTCTTCCTGTTCCTGCCGGTCTTCGCGGCGGGCTACCTGGCGATCGGGCGGCGCCATCGCAACCTCTGGATCCTCGCGACGAGCGTCGTCTTCTACGGGTGGGACCACCCGTCGTACGTGCTCATCATGCTGGGCAGCACGTTGTTCGACTTCTGCGTCGGGTTGCGGCTCGGCGCGAAAGAGGAGGGTCGACCGCATCGGCGCGCGCTGCTCGTGTTGTCGATCGTGGTGAACCTCGGCCTGCTCGCATGGTTCAAGTACGCGAACCTGCTCGTTCACACGGCAGAGGGCCTGGTCGGCGCCGACGTCCACTGGATCGACATCGCGCTGCCCGTGGGCATCTCGTTCTACACGTTCCAGTCGATGAGCTACACGATCGACGTGTACCGGGGCCAGGTGAAGCCGACGCGCTCGCTGATCGACTTCGCGTGCTACGTCACGATGTTCCCGCAGCTCGTCGCGGGCCCGATCGTGCGCTACAGCGATGTCGAGACGCAGCTGCGCGAGCGCGAACACTCCACGACGCTGGTCGGTGCGGGCGTTCTGTGCTTCGCCCTCGGCTTCGTGAAGAAGGTGCTGCTCGGCGACACCTTCGCACCGATCGCCGACGACGGCTTCCTCGCGGCCGATCCCGGCGCCGCGACTGCGTGGACCGCGCTGCTCGCCTTCTCGCTGCATCTCTACTTCGACTTCTCGGGCTACTCCGACATGGCGATCGGACTCGGCCTGATGCTCGGCTTCCGCTTCCCGCGCAACTTCGACTCGCCCTACAAGTCGCAGAGCATCACGGAAGTCTGGCGCCGCTGGCACATCAGCCTGTCGACGTGGCTGCGCGACTACCTCTACATCCCGCTCGGCGGCAATCGTCGCGGCCCGATGCGCACGTACGGCAACCTGCTGGCCACGATGCTGCTCGGCGGCCTCTGGCACGGAGCGAACTGGCCCTTCGTGCTTTGGGGCGGGTATCAGGGGCTGTGGCTCTGCGTCGAGCGCTTGCGGGGTCGCACGGCGTTCCACGCCGCGCTGCCGAAACCGCTGCGCGTGCTGACCACCTACCTCGTCTTCACCTTCGGGTGGACGATGTTCGTCGCACGCGACACGACGCACTTGTGGAATCTGTGGGGCGGTCTGTTCGGTGCGCACGGCATGGGACCGCCGATCTCGCTGCACGGCGGAGCGGGAACCACGGCGGGCCTGGTGGCGCTCGGCCTCGGGATCGTCTTCTTCGCCCCGAACTCGGCGCAGATCATGCGACGTCCCGGGATCCTCGCATCGCTCGGCATCTGCGTGTTGTTCCTGTTCGCGATCGCGCGCGCGATGGCGCTGCCCTTCCTCCCCTTCGCGTACTTCCGGTTCTGACCATGGTCGACGGCCCACACACGGAACCTGAATGGCACGACGCCATCGCGCACTGGGACACCGCGTCCCGGCGCCTCGCGCGCAGCGCCGCGATCGCTGGCGTGACGCTGATCTGCCTGCCGCTGGTCCTGTGGCTAGTCGTTCCACCCGCGCCGTCGCCGGATCCGGCGCCGATGCCGGCGTGGCGCGGCGAGGACTTCCTCGCGGGGCGAACGACGCGCCAGATCGAAAAGCACGTGAAGGAGTCGTCCTGGCTCACCTTCGTCCTCCGCGGCGTGCACGACGCCACGATGGACGCACTCGGCGTCCCGCCGCCCGGTGGCATGCAAGGGCAGTTCGACTTCGAGATCGAATCGGGCGAGTTGATCCCGATGTCGAGCCTCGGCAACGCACTCGAGCGCGGGTTCATCGTCGCGGTACCGTGGGAGCAGCCGCGACCGGGTCGGACGATGATCGCGCCGAACCGGACGTTCTGGCTTCGCTACCGGAACAACGACGTGCTGCGGCGCGACTGGTTCGACAGCAAGGGCCGCGTGCGAGTGCACCTGAACCGCTTCGGGATGCGCGACCGCGACGACCTCGAAGAAGCGAAGCCTGCCGGCGAGCAGCGCATCCTCTGCCTCGGCGACTCGATGGTCTTCGGCTGGGGCGTGCCGGAAGAGGACTGTTGGGTGCGCGTGGTCGAGCACGACCTGCGCGCCGAAGGACGCGACGTCCGCACGATCAACTGCGGCGCCGTCGGCACCGTCTGTGTCGATGAGTACTGGTGGGCGCTCAAGAACCGCTTCGTCGCGTTCGGTCCGGACGTAGTCATCGTCACGCTCTGCCTCAACGACCTGGTGCCGAGTCACGGCCTGTCGCTGATGGCGCCGCCCGAGCGAAGTGGGGGACTCGGCGATGTGCTGAAGGGGCGCTCCCGGCGCAATCCGCTCGACCTCGACCCCGCGTTCGACTGGGTCAAGGCCCTCCTCGAGGTGTCGCAAGCCGAGGCGGAGGCAGGCAACCTCTGCAACCCGGATCGGCCGTTCCAAGCCATGTGGTCACAAGGGGTTCCGCAGTCATCCTTGCGCGAGGCCAAGGCTTTCTGCGCCGCCCGGGGCATCCGCCTCGCCGTGGTGTTGTGGCCGTTCCTGCAGGGGCTCGGCCCCGGTCGCTCCTACCCGTTCGAGCGCCTGCACGAGATGGTCGCGACGTTCTGCCGCGACGAAGGTCTGCCGTTCCTCGACGTGCTGCCGCTCCTCCGCACGATCCCGCAGGAAGACCTCTGGGTGACGCCCGCCGACATGCACCCAAATCCGCGCGCCCACCGCATTGCAGCGACGGCCATCCGCACCCTCGCCGAACCGTTGCTCGCTCGCTGAGTCGCCCGCTGTGGGGGCGATTCCACGAACTCTGAAATTGACCCGGCAAGGGCAATCTTTTACAGGGGCCGCCCTTCTGGGCAGCCCAGGTTCGCCCTGCACGCCTCCGTTCCCGCAACCGTCAACCGGTTTACGGCTGTAGCGAACGGCAGCAACGCAGGGCCCGGTCGACCGAGCAACACGTCCCGTTGCGAGTCGCCGCGCCGAGGCGTGACCAGCGGCTCTTCTCGATCGTCCCACTCTCCGCGGAGGGGATCCAACTTGACTGATCTGTTCCCCAAGTGGACCAACAAGCTGCCTGCCGTGCTCGCGCTCGGTGCAGCCGCCACCGGTCTGTTCGTGGTGTTCGTCGTCTACTTCTGGTTCTCGCCGCGGCACACGGATGTCGGCTACCAGCCGTTCCAGCCCATCCCGTACAGCCACAAGCTGCACGCCGGTGACAAGGGCATGGACTGTCGGTACTGCCACCGGATGGTCGAGGAAGGGCCGCACGCGACGGTGCCCGATGCGGCGACCTGCATCGGCTGCCACGCCAGCCTGAACGGCGTGAAGGCGAACGCGACGCTCGCGCCGCTGTTCGCGGCGTGGGGCAACGGCGAAGCGGAGAACAAGCCGATCCCCTGGGTGAAGGTCCACCTCCTCCCCGAACACGCGTACTTCAATCACGCGGTGCACGTGCACGCCAATGTCGGCTGCGCGAGCTGCCACGGCCCCGTCGACCAGATGGAGATCGTGCGGCAGGTCGAACCGCTCAGCATGGGCTGGTGCCTCGAGTGCCACCGCGACCCGACGCCGCACATCCGACCGAAGGGCGTGTCCGTGACCAAGATGGACTGGGCCGCCGACGACCAGAGCCGCGCCGCGGCGAAGGCGCGACTCGAATGGACGGGCGACACGCGGCCCGAGTTGAACCCTCCGACCCACTGCTCGGCCTGCCACCGATGACCAGCGTCCCCCTTCCTCCCGTGTCGACCGAAACCGACGGAACGACGTACTGGCGCAGCCTCGGCGCACTCGAGAACTCGCCCGAGTTCCAGCAGTCCTTCGAGGACGTGGTGTCGCGCGAGTTTCCCGATGGCATCACCGATGCCCCCGACGAAGTGTCGCGGCGCGGCTTCCTGAGTGCCGTCGCTGCCTCGGTCGCGCTCGCCGGCCTCACGAGCTGTCGCAAGCCCGAGCAGCACATCCTGCCGTTCAACAAGCGGCCCGAGGGCATGAAGCCGGGCCTCGCGCAGCAGTACGCGACGGTGCTCACCCGCGGCGGCCACGGCATCGGCGTGCTCGTGAAGAGCAGCGACGGCCGGCCGACGAAGATCGAAGGCAACCCGGACCATCCGAGCAGCCTCGGCGGAACCGACATGCGACTGCAGGCCGAGCTCCTGCAGCTGTACGACCCGGGCCGCAGCCGTTCGCCCCGCATGCCGGGCGCGGCTCAACCGGCGGCACACGCCGGGGACCACGGGGACCACGGCCACGCTGGTGCGGGCGAACACGCCAGCGCCGACGAGGTGTGGGCGGGGTTCGACACCTGGTGGTCGGTCGCAGGCAAGAACCAAGGTGCCGGTCTGCACATCGTGATGGCGCCGACGGCGTCACCTTCGCTGCAGGACGCGGTCGCGAAGCTGAAGGGCGGTGCGCTGCCGAAGGCGCGCTTCCACAACTGGACGGCGCTCCATCAGGACAACGAGACCACCGGCAGCAAGATGGTGTTCGGCCGCGCGCTGACCCCGCACTACGACTTCGCGAAAGCCGACGTCGTAGTGTCGCTCGACAGCGACTTCCTGGCGACCGAGGGCAACAACCTGCGCAACGCGCGCGAGTGGACTTCGACGCGCAACGCGCCGATCGGCGGGAAGAAGGTCTCCCGCCTCTACGCCGTCGAGTCGGTGTTCAGCTCGACCGGTACGGCCGCGGATCATCGCTTCCGCATGAAGTCCGGTGAGATCGCCGGCGTCGCGTTCGCCCTCGCGAACGCCCTCGGCGTGGGTGGCGGAACGGAGCTCGGCAAGGCTCTCGAGGCGCACTCTCCCGAGCCGTTCCAGAAGAACGGCAAGAAGTGGGTCGCCGCGATCGCCAAGGACCTCCAGTCCGCACGCGGTCGCGCGATCGTGATCGCCGGCGCGCGCCAGCCCGCCGTCGTGCACGCCCTGGCACACGCGATCAACCAGGCGCTGGACGGCTTCGGCAAGACGGTGACCTACACCGCGACGCCGGAGCAGATCCAGGGTGAGTGTGTCGCGTCGATCAAGGACCTCGCTGCCGCGATCGATCAGGGTGCGTGCGAGACGCTGGTGTTCATCGGCACCAACCCCGCGTACGACGCGCCGGCCGATCTCAAGTTCGCCGAGCTGCTGCGAACGAAGAAGCCGAAGGTCACGATCCACGTCGGCTTCCACCACGACGAGACCGCGCAACTGTGCGACTGGCACTTCCCGCTCGCGCACGACCTCGAGTCATGGGGCGATGCGCGCGCGCACGACGGCACCGTGTCGATCCGCCAGCCGCTCGTCGTGCCGTTGCACGGCGGCGTCTCGGCTCTCGAGTTCCTGGGCTACCTGGCCCAGGCGCCGAACTACGAGCAGCTCACCGCCGCGCGGGACACCTTGTTCGGCTACGAACTCGTCCGCAGCTACTGGCAGACCGCGTCCGGGTCGTCGGACTTCGACAACACCTGGTGGCCACGTGCCCTGCACGACGGTCTCGTCGCGAACACGAAGCTCGCGGCGGAGACCGTCCAGGTGAACCACGGCGCGATCGCCGGATCGGTGCGCAGCTGGACCAAGCCGTCCGGCATGGAAGTGGTCCTTCCGGCCTGCCCGAAGATGTGGGACGGCCGCTACGCCAACAACTCGTGGATGCAGGAAGTGCCGGACCCGCTCAGCAAGCTCAGCTGGGACAACGCGGCGCTCGTCAGCATCGCAACGGCGCGCAACCTCGGCGTGGAGAACGGGGACCTGCTCGCGGTGGGGATCGGCGGCGCCCAGTTGCAGATCCCCGCGTGGATCGTGCCCGGCATCGCCGACGAGAGCGTCACGATCCACCTCGGCTGGGGCCGATCGCTGCCCGAGGACTGCAAGGTCGCGCACGGCACCGGCTTCAACGGCTACGTGCTGCGCACCGCTGCGGCCCAGTGGATCGCCACGGGAGCGCAGGTGACGAAGAGCAGCGGCCGCTACAAGCTCGTCTGCACGCAGGACCACGGCACGATGGTGGGCCGCGCGATCGTTCGCGAAGCGACGGTCGCGAAGAACACCGCCGACCCGCAGTGGGCGCCGAAGATGTCGCCGCTCGATCGCGCGGCGCGTCTGCACGAGAAGACGGAGAAGGACGTCAACAAGTCGCTGTGGACCGAACGCGGCTACCTGGACGGCGCGATGTCGAAGGACCCCGAGGTCCGCAAGTCGCCCTACCAGTGGGGCATGGTGATCGACCTCAACGCGTGCACCGGTTGCAGTGCGTGCATGGTCGCCTGCGTCGCGGAGAACAACGTCCCGATGGTCGGCAAGATCCAGGTCAGCCGGAACCGCGAGATGTTCTGGCTGCGCACGGATCGCTACTTCAGCTCGGTCGACGATCGCAAGAAGGCCGAGGGCATGGCGGACAATCCGGACGCCTACCGCGACAAGCTGGAAATGGCCGAGGACCCGCAGGTCGCGAACATGCCGGTCCCGTGCATGCAGTGCGAGAACGCGCCCTGCGAATCGGTCTGCCCGGTCGCGGCCACCATGCACAGCCCCGACGGGCTGAACGACATGGTCTACAACCGCTGCATCGGCACGCGCTACTGCAGCAACAACTGCCCGTACAAGGTCCGTCGCTACAACTACCTCGACTACGTCGGCCACACCGCGGACACGAAGCGCATGGCGTTCAATCCGGACGTCACCGTGCGCAGCCGCGGCGTGATGGAGAAGTGCACCTACTGCGTGCAGCGCATCAACGGCGGTCGGATCAAGGCCAAGCTCGCCGGCAAGAAAGTCGGTGAAGGCAAGGACGACGTGCAGTTCACGACCGCGTGCGCGCAGGCGTGCCCGACGCAGGCGATCACCTTCGGCAACCTCCTCGAGTCGACGAGTCAGGTCGCGAAACTCCGCGCGTCGGACCTCAACTACGGCGTCCTGTCCGAGCTGAACACGAAGCCGCGTACCACCTATCTCGGCCGCGTCCGCAACCCCAACCCCGAACTCGCCTGATCCGATGACTGCAATCCTAGTTGTCGACGAGCCGGAGAACCCGCTGCGCAGAGCAGCGCTGGTCGAAGGCAAGAACGACTTCGCGTCGGTGACCAACATCATCGCGGGAGTCGCCGAGAAGCAGACGCCGAAGGGCTGGTACCTGATGTTCGGCTGCGCGATCGCGCTGTTGCTGAACCTCGGCGCGATGATCGGCTACCTGGTCTTCAACGGCATCGGCGTGTGGGGGAACAACATCCCCGTGGGCTGGGGCTGGCCGATCGTGAACTTCGTGTTCTGGATCGGCATCGGCCACGCCGGCACGCTGATCAGCGCGATCCTCTTCCTGTTCCGGCAGAAGTGGCGCACGTCGATCAACCGCGCATCGGAGGCCATGACGATCTTCGCGGTCATGGCCGCGGGCATCTTCCCCGCCATCCACGTGGGCCGCATCTGGGTCATCTACTGGGTGTTCCCGGTGCCGAACCAGATGTCGCTCTGGCCGAACTTCAAGAGCCCGCTGCTCTGGGACGTGTTCGCGGTCAGCACCTACTTCACGATCTCGGCCCTGTTCTGGTTCGTCGGCCTCATCCCCGACCTCGCCACGTTCCGCGACCGTGCCGTGAAGGCAGGTCGCACCGTCGCCGCGAAGGCGTACGGCGTCTTCGCCTTCGGCTGGCACGGCAGCAACCGCCACTGGATCCACTACGAGAAGGCCTACCTGATCCTCGCTGCGCTGAGCACGCCGCTCGTGCTCTCGGTGCACTCGATCGTGTCCTTCGACTTCGCCGTGTCGCTCCTGCCCGGCTGGCACACGACGATCTTCCCGCCGTACTTCGTCGCGGGCGCGATCTTCTCGGGCTTCGGCATGGTGATCACGCTGATGGTCCCGGCGCGCCAATGGCTCGGGCTGCACGAACTGATCACGCTCAATCACCTCGACAACATCGCGAAGATCCTCCTGCTGACCGGCACGATGGTCGGCTACGCGTACGGGATGGAGTTCTTCATCGCGTGGTACAGCGGTGTCGAATACGAGCAGTTCTGCTTCATCAACCGCGCGACCGGTCCCTACTGGTGGGCGTACTGGATCATGGTGACGTGCAACGTCGTCAGTCCCCAGTTCTTCTGGATCCGGAGCATCCGCCGCAACCCGATGGCTCTGTTCGTCATCTCGATCTTCGTGAACATCGGGATGTGGTTCGAGCGCTTCGTGATCACGGTCTCGTCGCTGAACCGCGACTTCCTGCCGTCGAGCTGGGGCTACTTCTCGCCGACGCTGATCGACGTGCTCACCTACGTGGGCAGCTTCGGCCTGTTCTTCACCTTCTTCCTGCTGTTCTGCCGGTTCCTGCCGATCCTCGCCATCAGCGAAGTGAAGGGCGTCATGCCCGAGGCGAACCCGCATCACGGCGCCCACCACGGTACCGCCAACGGCGGTCACCACTGAGGGACGCGACATGACGAACAACACCAAGTGGGGCGTCGTCGCCGAGTTCGACTCGGCCGCTTCGATCTACCACGCCGCGGAGAAGGTCACGCACCACGGCTACACGCGCGTCGACGCGCACACGCCGTTCCCCGTGCACGGTCTCGATCGCGCTCTGCGCCAGGGGCCGAGCCCGCTCGGCTGGATCGTCGTCTGCTGCGGCGCGACCGGCATCTGCCTCGCGCAGCTGATGATGTGGTGGATGAACGGGCACGACTACCTGTTCTGGGTCTCCGGCAAGACGCCGTACGCGTGGCCGTCCACGATCCCGATCACCTTCGAGTGCATGGTGCTGCTGTCCGGCTTCGGCGCCGTGTTCGGCATGTTCGGCCTCAACCGCCTGCCGAGGCTGCACCACCCGATCTTCCGTCACAGCACGATCTGGCGCGCGACGGACGATCGCTTCTTCCTCTCCATCGAGGCGACCGACCCGAAGTTCGACAGCCGCGAGACGGTGCGCTTCCTCGAGAGCATCGGCGGCAAGCACGTCGAGATCGTGGAGGAGTGACGCCAATGAACCTCAGAACTCTCGCGACCGGGCTCGTCCTCGCGGCGATCACGCTCTCCGGTGGCTGCTGGCGCGGCGGCTTGTCGACTTCGCCACCGATCCACCTCGTCCAGGACATGGACTTCCAGCAGAAGCTGCGCACGCAAGGTGCAGGGCACTTCGACGGCTGGTCCGACGGACGCGCGATGCGCGTGCCGGTCGCCGATCCGTTCGGCAAGACGCTCGTCGTCGCCCGCGGCTCGCTGCCGAACCAGGCGCTGGCGCACAAGGACGCCAAGGGTGCCTTCGTCGAGAAGAACCCGCTCCCCGCGACGGCCGACGTGCTGGCGCGCGGCCGCGAGCGCTTCGACATCAACTGTGCCGTCTGCCACGGCTACTCCGGTCAAGGCGGCAACGGCCCGACGGGGCACGGAATGGTCGGTCGCCTCTGGTCCGTTCCGATCCCCAACTTCCACTTCGTCGAAGGCAAGGACAACCGCGTCGCGATGCTCAAGGACGGCGAGTACTTCGAGGTCATCACCAACGGCAGGAACACGATGCCTGCCTACGGGCCGCGCCTGTCGGTGGAGGACCGTTGGTCAATCGTCCACTACATCCGCGCCCTCCAGAACCTGAGCAAGTGAGCGACATGACTGCCACCGCACACATGACCGCGCCGAGCCTGCAGCAGTTGGCGCCGACCATCGTCCCGAAGGTCAAGGACGGCGATCTCGCGAAGGCACAGCTCGGGGCGCTGGTGCTCGGAGCGGCCCTGATCGGCGGCGCATGGGCGACCGGCGGGGAGCGCTTCTACTTCTCGTACCTCGTCGGCTACATGGGCGTGCTGGGCATCTGCCTCGGTGCCCTGTTCTTCACGATGGTGCAGCACATCACGCGCGCCGGCTGGAGCATCTGCGTCCGCCGACTCGCGGAGAACATCATGGGTGCGCTGCCCCTGATGGCCCTGCTGTTCGTGCCGATCTACGTCGGCTTCGACCACCTCTTCCATCACTGGGTCCACCCCGACCCGAACGATCATCTGGTGGCCGGCAAGGCGGCCTGGCTCAACAAGAACTTCTTCGTCGCCCGCATCGCCATCTACTTCGCGATCTGGATCGCGATGGCGTTCCTGTTCCGCCGCGCGTCGCTGCAGCAGGACGAGACCGGGGATCCGGCGATCAGCCTGCGCCTCTCGCGCATCGCGGCGCCGGGCCTGCTGCTGTTCGCCCTGTCGGTGACGTTCGCGGCCTTCGACTGGATCATGTCGCTCGACCCGCACTGGTTCAGCACGATCTTCGGGCTCACCTACTTCGCCGGCGCCTACATGGCGTTCTTCGCCTTCACGATCCTGATGGCGAAGTGGCTCGGCAAGCGCGGCTACCTGCGCGGCGCGATCACGGTCGAGCACTACCACGACCTCGGCAAGCTGATGTTCGCGTTCGTGGTCTTCTGGACCTACACGAACTTCAGCCAGTACATGCTGATCTGGTACGCGAACCTGCCCGAGGAGACTCGCTGGTTCGCCGACCGTGCGGAAGGCGGGTGGGGTGCGATCGGCACGCTGCTGGTCTTCGGCCACTTCTTCATTCCGTTCGGCTTCCTGATGTCGCGTCACGTGAAGCGCAACGGCGTGACGCTGTCCATCGGAGCGATCCTGCTCCTGATCGTGCACTGCTTCGACATGCAGTTCCTGATCCTGCCGACCGCCGGTTCGCACGACCATGGTCCGGCGGAACACGGCGCCGGCCACGTCGCGAATGCCGCAGAAGCCGTCGAAACGGGCATCGCTCGCTTCACGCACGACTTCGGCACCTACCTGCACGGCGTGCACTGGGCGGACTTCGGCTGCTTCGTCGGGCTCTTCTTCGTGCTCGTCGGCGCGACGCTGTGGAACGTTCGCCGCGCGAACCTGGTCCCCCTCCGCGATCCGCGCCTGGCCGAGGCGCTGCACTTCCAGAACTTCTGACCAGCAGGTCCGAACCACATGGCTCATTCGACGCAAGACAAGTCCCTCGCGGCGCACAAGGCGCACGGGCACGAGTTCGTGCAGGGCGTCACCCACGAAGCGGTGGTGCACGATCCCGAGCACGACATCGACGCAGTCTGGTCGACCGTCTGGGTTGCCGGCGGCGCGGTCGTGTTCTTCGTGTGCATGTGGCTCTTGTTCCCGATCTTCCTGCGCGTCCAGGACGAGGAGCGCAAGCGCAAGATCGATCTGGTTCCGACGACCGAGCTGAATGCCGCGGTCAAGTCGGAGCGCGCGTTCCTGAACGGCGAGAACCCGACGAAGAAGACGATCGACCAGGTCCTGCAGCAGATGGCCGGCAAGTAGCCCCTCCACCGATGATCCAACGCCTCCTCCTCACCGCCATGATCCTCTGCACCGCCGGCGTCGGCAGTGCGCAGGGTGAGGGCATGCCGCCCACGAGTTCCATCCTCGTGAAGGAAGAGGCCGCGTCGATGGTCGACCGGATCGGCGCCGTGATCGATCCGTCGCTGACGTTCACCGACGAGCGCGGCTATCCGTTCCAGCTGCGCCAGATGTTCCCCGGCGCACAGCCCGTGCTGCTGCTGCTCGGCTACTACAAATGCCCGGCGATGTGCGCTCAGGTGCTCGAGGCGGCGTTCCGTTCGCTCAGCGACGTCGACCTCGAACCCGGTCGCGACTACCGCGTGCTGAACGTCTCGATCGATCCGAAGGAGACGCCGGAGATCGCGAAGGAGCGGAAGGACAAGTTCCTCCCGAAGCTCCTGAAGACCGGCGGGGACGATGCGTGGCGCGTGCTGGTGGGCGACCAGGCCAACATCAAGGCGCTGACCGAGACCGTGGGCTTCCACTACTACTGGTCGGAGCACACGAACCAGTACGCCCACCCGCCCGCGCTGATCTTCCTCACGCCCCAGGGCAAGGTGAGCCGCGTGGTCGTCAACACCTGGTTCGACCCGGCCGACGTGCGCCTCGCGATCGTCGAGGCGAGCGGCGGCAAGCTCGGTACCTTCTGGGACCAGGTCAAGCTCAACTGCCTGACCTTCGACCCGCGCACGAACAGCTACTCTCTCGCTGCGATGACCGTGATGCGCATCGGTGGCGCGCTCACGGTGATCGCGATGATCACGATGATCGTGGTCATGCTCCGGAAAGAACGTCGGCGTACCGCGCCCGCGGTGGCCTGATCCTCCCAACGAATTCAATGCCGTCAGCCTTCAACGGACCACAACCGTGCTCGCCCAACTGATCCAGGATCCGGCCAAGATCAACTACGTCGAGAAGCCTGCTCCGAGGCCCGAGGTCGACGCCTTCGGACAACTCGAGAAGCTGGCCAGCACGTTCCACGACGTCGACGGCCTCTTCTACTTCACGTACGCGGTCTGCATCTTCTTCTTCGTGCTGATCACGGGCGTGCTCGTGTTCTCGTGCGTGAAGTACCGCCGCAAGACGTTCGACCAGCCGCCGGCTTCGAACACCACTCACAACACGCCGCTCGAAGTCGTGTGGACGGTGGTCCCGCTGATCATCGTGATGGTGATGTTCGCCTGGGGCTTCAAGGGCAGCCTCGACATGATGACGGTGCCGTACGAGGCATCGCGCAACGCGTACAAGGCGTCGGCCAAGCAGTGGAACTGGACCTTCAGCTACCCGAACGACGCAGCGAAGAGCTACAACGAAGTCTGGTTGCGCGTCGGCAAGCCGGCGCAGTTCACGCTCGAGTCGAGCGACGTGCTGCACGCGTTCTACGTCCCCGCGATGCGCGTCAAGCGCGACGTCATCCCCGGCCGCTTCCAGACGGTCTGGTTCACGCCGACCGAGATCGGTGAGTTCCACCTCTTCTGCGCCGAGTACTGCGGCGAGAACCACTCGACGATGTACGCGCGGGTGCATGTCGTCTCCGACGCCGACTACGCGAAGCGCCCGTGGGACCTGTGGGAGGACGACACACCGGCGAAGACCGTGAAGAGCGCCGAGAGCCTCTACAGCTCGCTCTGCTCGACCTGCCACTCGATCAACGGCGCCCCGGGTGTCGGTCCGAGCTGGAAGGGCCTCTTCGTGAAGGGCCCGGACGGCAAGATCACGGGCAAGACGCGCGACGTCCTCGTGAAGGGTGAGAAACAGACGATCACCGTGGACGACGCCTACATCATGGAATCGGTGCGCAGCCCCGATGCGAAGCGGGCCGCGGAGTTTCCCAATGGCGGCATGGCGGTGTTCCCACCCGATCAGCTCGACGATCGCCGGCTCAAGGGCCTCATCGAGTTCATGAAGTCACTCGCGGAGAAGTGAGGCAACCATGACGACCAACGTCCCCGTCATCGACAGTCACCACGGCGCACCAGCGACCGGGAAGAAGAACTTCCTGAACTGCTCGTCCGGCCTGATGTCCTGGGCCGGCACGCTCGATCACAAGCGCATCGGCGTGATGTACCTCGTCGGCACGATGATCGCCTTCCTGTGCGGCGGTCTCTTCGCGCTGCTCGTGCGTCTGCACCTGTGGGAACCGCACGGGATGCTGTTCAGCAACGCGGACTACAACCAGATCTTCACGCTGCACGGCGCGTTCATGGTGTTCCTGTTCGTGATCCCGGCGATCCCGGGCTCGCTCGGGAACATGGTGCTCCCGCTGATGCTGGGCGCGAAGGACGTCGCGCTGCCACGCCTCAACCTGCTGAGCTTCTACCTTTGGTTGACCGGCGCGGTCCTCGCGACCCTCGCCATCGTGCTCGGCGGCTTCGACACGGGCTGGACCTTCTACGCGCCCTACAGCCTCTACACGAACAAGGCGGTCGTCACGATCGGCCTCGCGATCTTCGTGCTGGGCTTCAGCTCGATCTTCACCGGCCTGAACTTCATCGTCACGGTCCACAAGCTGCGCGCGCCCGGCCTCACGTGGTTCCGCATGCCGCTGTTCGTTTGGGCGCTCTACGCGACATCGCTGCTGCAGGTGCTCGCCACGCCGGTGCTCGGCATCACGGTGCTGTTGGTCGCGTTCGAACGGCTCTACCACATCGGCATCTTCGATCCGCGCCTCGGCGGTGACCCGGTGCTCTTCGAGCACTTCTTCTGGTTCTACAGTCACCCGGCCGTCTACATCATGGTGCTGCCAGCCTTCGGCATCATCAGCGAGCTGGTCTCGGTGCACTCGCGCAAGCCGCTGTTCGGCTACAAGCTGATCGCGTTCAGCTCGATCGCGATCGCGATCATCAGCTTCCTCGTGTGGGGCCACCACATGTTCACGTCGGGGCAATCGACGTACGCGATGTTCGCGTTCTCGTTCCTGACCTTCTTCGTGGCGATCCCCACGGCCATCAAGGAGTTCTCGTGGGTGGCCACGGTGTGGAAGGGCTCGATCGCCCTCAACTCGCCGATGCTCTACACGATCGCGTTCCTGATCATCTTCGCGATCGGCGGTCTCACGGGCGTCATCCTCGGCGCGCTCAACGTCGACATCCACCTGCACGACACCTACTTCGTCGTCGCGCACTTCCACTACGTGATGATGGGTTCGATCGCGCTGGCCTTCTTCGCCGGCCTCCATCACTGGTGGCCGAAGATGTTCGGCGTGATGTACAACGAGACGCTGGCGAAGATCGCCTGCGGCATCATCTTCGTCGGGTTCAACCTGACGTTCCTCCCGCAGTTCATCATGGGTAGCCGCGGCATGCCGCGCCGCTACGCGACGTACGTGCCGGACTTCGTCGACTACCACCGCGCGTCGACGATCGGCGCGATGGTTCTCGGGTCGGGCGTTGCGCTGATGGTCTTCTACCTGGTCGCGTCTCTGCTGGCCGGCAAGAAGGCGATGCAGAACCAATGGGGCGGCGTCACGCTCGACTGGCACACCCCGACCCCGCCGCCGCTGGAGAACTTCGACCACCCGCCGAGCGTGACCACCGAGGTCTACGACTACTCGACCCTCGACCTGCGCACGACGCAGACGCCCGTCAGCTGATCCGACGCCACGCTCCTCGCATCGCCATCGCGCCCACAGGATTCCAAGCATGAGTCACGACGGTCATCACTCGGTAGTGATCCCGGCACCGGGTCCCGAGTTCCTGCCCCACACGGTGGCGCACCACTTCGACACGCCGGTGCAGGAGTTCCAGTCCGCGAAGCTCGGCTTCTGGCTGTTCCTCGCGACGGAAATCCTGCTCTTCGGCGGACTGTTCGCTGCCTACTTCTACTACCACGAGGCGTACCCCGAGACGTTCCGGCTCGGCGGGCACCAGCTGGACTGGAAGCTCGGTGCCCTCAACACGTCGGTGCTGCTGCTCAGCTCGTGGACGATGGCGATGGGCGTGCGCTCCGCGCAAACCAGCCAGAAGAAGAAGCTGCTCGTCTACTGCGGCCTCACGGTGCTCGGCGCGGCGATCTTCATGGTCGTCAAGTTCTTCGAGTACAAGGCGAAGTACGACCACGGCCTGTTCGTGTTCCCCGAGATGTTCCACGGCTACGACACGGCGACGGGCCAACTGCCGTGGTTCAAGGACTACCACGGGGTGATGGCAGGCGTGCCGCACGGCCACCTGTTCTTCGCGATCTACGTCACGATGACCGCGATCCACGGTCTGCACGTGCTGATCGGCGCGGGTCTCATCATCTGGGTGATGAAGGGCGCCGCGAAGGGTCGCTTCCACGCCGGCTACTTCCTGCCCGTCGACCTCGTCGGCCTCTACTGGCACCTCGTCGACCTGATCTGGATCTTCCTCTTCCCCCTGCTCTACCTGGTGCCGTGATGAGCGCCCACACCCACGACGTCCACGCCGGACACGCCCACGGCGATCTGCAGATGGGCCATCACCACGTGTCGAGCTCGCAGATGTTCGCCAACGTGCTGGTGGCGCTGCTCATCCTCACCGCCATCACGGTCGCGACCTCCCGCTTCGACTTCGGCAGCGCGAACATGCTGATCGCCATGCTGATCGCCTCGATCAAGGCGTCGCTCGTCATGGCCTTCTTCATGCACCTGAAGTGGGACACCGCGATCAACAAGATCGTCTTCCTGAGCTCGTTCCTCTTCCTTTCGTTGCTGTTCCTGTTCACGTTGACCGACCTGGCGACCCGCCAGATCGACAGCTCGCTCCACACGACGAAGGCGCCCGTCGACAAGGCGTGGGTCCAGCCAGCTCCGCACGCCGGTCACTAATCTGCTAGCCGCCTACCTGCACAGCCGCCAGTCCGCCGACGCGCGGATCGCCATCTGGTCGGACACGGGCCTCGACGGCGCCACGGCAGCCCTGCCCGAGGCGATGGCCTCGCGAGCAGAGCGAGTCGAAGCGCAGTTGTTGATCCCGTCGGAAGAGTCCACGCTCAGACCGTGGCTCGTCGGGTCCGACAACGATGCCGACGAGGACGACCGTTCCCAGCGCCGCGTCGCTTCGGCGCTGTGGTCGATCCCTGCCCTCGGCTTGCCGCTGGCGGACGCGATCCCGTGGCTCGCGTCGCTCGACCCTGCGAAGGAGTCGCCGTCCATCCGCGCGCTCTCTGCAGCGAGCCGCCTCGTGCAGCGCCTCGTCGAACGCGGCGACTTCGCTCCGGCGCCGCAGCCTGGCATGTTCCAGTTCGTGCCGCACTGGAGCGCCGAGACCCAGTGGGTCCTCGCAGCCATCGCCGAACTCGTCCCAGGCAGCCTGTGCACCGCGCGCTTCGCCGTGCCCGACGATCCGGTGTACGCGGTCACCCAGCGGAACTTCCTGGTCGCGTTCGTCGGCCACGCTCTCGACCACGTGCTGCGCCGCGCTGCGGAGAACGGCACGCCGCCGGCGCCGCGGTTCGAGAAGGCGGAGCGCCTGCCGCGCGAGTTCTGGCACACGCCGATGGTGCCCGTACTCGAGATCCTCGTCCCCGACACGCCGCTCGAAGAGGGCGCGCCGTGGGGCTTGCAGATCCTCGTGCGCCCGATTCCGTCGATCGCGTTCACCGAGACCATCGAGAGCCTGCACCAGCGCCTGTCGGCATCGCCGTTCCAGAACGAGATCGCGACGGACAGCGTGTACCGCGTCGAGCAGGTCCTCGAGCGCGTCTCGGAGAAGCTGCCGGCGATCCGCCGCGCCCGCAACCTCGCCGACGGTCGTGCGAGCCTGACTCGCCAGGAGCTCGACCAGATCCTCGACCACATGCCGCTGCTCGAGGCCGAGGGCTTCGAACTCACGTTGCCCGGCGTCGAATCGATGCAGCGCCTGTCGGCGCGCGTCGCGATCGTCGAAGGCAAGGGCCAGGGCAACGAACCGCGCCCGTGGTTCGAGTTCCGGTGGAGCCTGGCGGTCGGTGACAAGGAGCTCAGCCAGCGGGAGTTCGACGAACTGGTCGACGCGAAGACGCCGCTCGTCTTCATCGATCGCCGCCCCGTGCTCCTGTCGCCGAAGGACCGCGAAGCGCTGCGCGACTTCAAGAAGCGGATGAAGGAAGGCGGGGAGCGCATCTCGTTCTTCGAAGCGCTCCGTCTCCGCCTCGGCGGCGCGTCGCACCTGCACGGCCTCGCGATGGAGTCGATCGCGAGCACGCCGCGGCTCGAACAGCTGCTGCTCAACCTCGAGCAGTCGCGCTCCGTAGAGAATCGGCCGATCCCGATCGAGTTCCAGGGCGAACTTCGTCCGTACCAGCAGCGCGGTCACGCATGGATGCACTTCCTGGTCGACCAGGGTTTCGGTGCGTGCCTCGCGGACGACATGGGTCTCGGCAAGACCGTGCAGGCGATCACGGTGATGCTCGACTGGCGCAAACGCGGCGGCTCGACCGGCGCGATCATGATCGTGTGCCCGGTCTCCGTGCTCGGGAACTGGCGCCGCGAGCTGCTTCGGTTCGCGCCGAACCTGCGCGTCGTGCTCCACCACGGCAAGGGTCGCGCGGAGACCGCCGAGGATTTCCGCTCGATGCTCGCGAGCTGCGACATCGTGCTGACCAGCTACAATCTGCTGCAGCGCGACGAAGAGGTGATGGCCGACGTCACGTTCGACGGTGTCGTGCTCGACGAGGCGCAGAACATCAAGAACCCGACGACGCGCCAGTCGCAGATCGCGCGGCAGCTGAAGGGACACTTCCGACTCGCGCTGACGGGCACGCCGCTGGAGAACCGCCCGCTCGACCTGTGGTCGATCATGGACTTCCTCAACGAAGGCCTGCTCGGCTCGCGTTCGCAGTTCACGCAGACGCTCGAGCACCCGATCGTGAAGCAGCGGCAGAAGGGCTCGATGTCCGCGCTCGCTCGCCTCGTGCGGCCGTTCGTGCTGCGGCGCCTGAAGACCGACCCCGAGATCGTCGCGGACCTGCCCGAGAAGTCGGAGCAGATCGTCGCGGCCACGTTGTCGCGTGAGCAGGCGATCCTCTACGAGTCCGTCGTCCGCAAGGGTCTGCAGGAGGTCGAGAAGGCCGCCGAGGGCATCCAGCGCCGCGGCGCGATCCTCACGACGCTGCTGCGCCTGAAGCAGGTCTGCAACCATCCTGCGCACTACCTGATGGACGGCAGCTCGCTGCCGAGCCGCTCGGGCAAGCTCGATCTGCTGGGCGAAATGGTGGAGGAGGCGATCGAAGAGGGCGACCGGTGCCTCGTGTTCACCCAGTTCAAGGAGATGGGGTCGCTGCTCAAGACCTACTTCGAGAGCATGCACGGCCCGACGGTCCTGTTCCTGCACGGCGGCGTCCCGCAGAAGGAACGCGACCAGATGGTCACCGACTTCCAGGAGTCGCGTCCGGAAGGCCCGAAGATCTTCGTGCTGTCGCTGAAGGCGGGCGGTACCGGTCTCAACCTCACCGCCGCGAACCGCGTCTTCCACTTCGACCGTTGGTGGAACCCGGCCGTCGAGGACCAGGCGACGGACCGCGCGTTCCGCATCGGCCAGTCGCGCAACGTCTTCGTGCACAAGTTCGTCTGCACCGGCACGCTCGAGGAGCGCATCCAGCAGATGCTCGATCGGAAGCGCGAGGTCGCCGACAGCCTGCTCGCCGCGGGCGAGAACTGGATCACCGAGCTGAGCAACGACGAACTGAAGCGCCTGCTCACCCTCGATCGCAAGGAGGCCCTCGCATGATGGAGCGCAAGGCGGTCTCCCTCGGCGAACGTTGGCGGCGCGAAGCGACGCGCGGCGTCGACGACGCCCGTCTCGCCGCAGCCCTCGACGCGCTGCCGAGCATCCGCAAGCCCATGGTCCGCATCCGCGCCGGTTCGATCCGCGCCGAGATGGAGGGATCGATGGGCTCGATCCACGAAGTCAGCCTGCAGATCCGCACGCTGCCGCAGAAGGACTGGATGACGCTCGTCCGCGTACTGCGCCGCAGCAAGTCGATCGTCGAGGCGCTCGAGAACGGCCGGGTGCCGCGCTCGTTCGACCGCCTCGTCGCGCGCATCGTGGGCGAGCCGCTCTTCCCAGACGCACGCAGCGTCACGTTCGGCTGCTCGTGCGACCTGCCCGAGAAGCCGTGCCGTCACGTGCTGGCACTGCACGAACTGTTCGCGCGCCGCCTCGACGAGAAGCCGTGGGAGGTGCTCATGCTCCGCGGCGTCGACCTGCACGGTCTGCTCGCGAAGGTGCACCAGGCGACGCCCGACGACGACTTGCCGCCACTGGCGTTCGGCGTTCCCGAGGAGCCGGTGCTCTATCCCGATGCCGAAGATGCCGACCTCGGCCAAGGGCTCACGACGACGCAGGTGCGGTGGTTCGTCGGCGACGTCTCGTCGCGCCTCGTCACCGCGGCACTCGAGGCGCTGAACCGTCTGCCGGCCTCGCCGGCGCCCGCGCCCCCGGCGCCCGCGAAGCAGCCGTAGCTCGACTGCAGCCTGCTCGCGCACGCGAAGCCGACCCGGGTATGCTGCCCGCCCGCATGACCGGTGGAAGCCCACCCACACCGTGGTCGAACGTGCTTCGTTGGCTCGCCGACCTGATCCAGCCGACGACGCGCCCGGCCGACGCGGTCAGCCCGCCGTTGGTCGTGTCGGCCAGGAAGCTCGGTGCGAAGCTCGCCTTGGCACTCCAGCTCGATCAGGTCGAGGCCGTGGGGATCGACATGATCCACTCCGCAGTCAACGAACTGCTCTCGATGCACGTGCTGCCCCAGGCCGCGTGCCTGAGCGTGGCCGGCCGTGAAGAGGGCGGCTTCGCGGAGGACGTCGTCGCCGGCGTGGCCCGAGCCTGTCGCGCCCACGACCTCCCGATCACCGTGCAGTTCGCGACCGTCAGCGCCGACGAACAGGTGGGCATCACGGTGTCGGGAGTCGCACTCGAGTCGACCCCGTTCGTACCGCAGCCGGGTGACGTCGTGCTCGCGCTGCGCGGCACCGGCCCGGTCGACGGCGACTCGCTCTTCCTCGGCGCGTTCGCCGCCGAGCACGGTCTCGCCATCGAACGTCCGCTCGACAACGGCGACTCGGTGGGGCGCACCCTCGCGGCTGCCCGCGCGAGCCACGCCAGCGTCATGCACGGACCGATCCGCGACCGTTGGCCGTTCCGCGCGATCGCGATCGACCAAGGCAGCCTGCTCGACCGCGTGCGTTCGTCCCTGCCGGCCGGGCTCGACGTCGAGTTCGATCTCGGCGCCCTGCGACCGCCGGCGCCTTTCGACGAGTGGTTCCCCGGGGCACGACGGATCGATGCGGCGAGCGCGTCCACGGTCGGACACGACTTCGTGCTGTTCGTGCACGCCGCCGACGCCAAGCGTTTCGAGTCGCTCTTCGCGGCGTGGAACGAGCCGGCAGCGCGCCTGGGTGTCGTGGTCGCAAAGCCGTCCTCGCGCAACTGAAGGCCGGGGCGTCGCTCAGCTCTCCTTCCGCGACGCGAGGATCGCGCGAACGAGGTCCGCCGGCACTTCTTCCGGCACGGACTCCGCGGCGCGCAGCTGTTCGACTGCGTCGACGGTCCGGCGGTAACCGTCGAGGTAGTTGACGCAGTGCGGACACACGGCGAGGTGCCGACGGAAGGCCCCGGCCTGCTCGGCCGGCAGCAAACCGGCGAGCCAGGCGTCGAGGAACTCGGCGAATTCGCGGCAGGTCATGGCGACAGGTCCTCCGTGCAGTCGCCGAGCAGCGTACGCAGTGCTTGTCTGGCTCGATGCAGGCGGATCTTGATGGCGTTGGCGGTGATGCCCAGGTGTGTGCTCGCTTCTTCGGTGGACAGTCCTTCGATGTCGCGCAACACGATGACTTCGCGGTAGGCGTCCGGCAGCTGCTCGATGGCGCGCCAGAGGATCGCACGGCTCTCGCTCGACTGCAGCGCCTTGACCGCGGCGTCGCTGAACGGACACGGCGGTTCGACGTGATGGCCGTCGTCGGTGAAGTGCGGGACCAGGTCTTCGATCCGCCGCTCACACGCTCGCTTCCGGCTGCGCAGCTTCATCAGCACGGAGTTCACCGTGATGCGGTGCAGCCAGGTGCCGACGCGCGACTTGCCCTCGAATGCGTGGACCGCGCGGAAGGCGGACAGGAACGCGTCCTGCAACGCGTCGCGGGCGTCTTCTTCGCACCCCAGCATGCGGCGCGCCGTCGCGAGCAACGGTGCGCCGTGCTCGCGGAGCAGGCTCGCGAACGCCGCGTCTTCGCCGCGACGCAGCGACGCGACCAGAGCCGCTTCCTCGTCCGGTATGCCTGGTCCACTGCGGGACGATGGCAACGGCACGTCGGGAACGCGTGGCATGGGCATGGAGCGGGGGGACGGGAGAGAGTAACCGGCCGGTCCGATGCCGGAGCCCCAGGGGACGTTTCGCGGAATCTGCGAAAGTCGCGGCGGCAGCAGGACGGCGGTCATGGTGTGCCCACCGGAACGCGCGCCGGCGGCGTCTCCAGGGCCGGCAGGCGACCCCGGCCGAGCGGCGGACCCCCGCCGGCCG
Organism: uncultured candidatus Brocadiaceae bacterium; assembly: GCA_964538915.1. Lineage (GTDB taxonomy): Bacteria > Planctomycetota > UBA1135 > UBA1135 > UBA2386 > JAEUHQ01. Next base: position 22,525 of record CAZIFB010000005.1, read on the forward strand.
GGCTCTGCACCAGGTCCTTGCTGAAGAACAGGTCCAGCGTCCAATCGAGGCACACCCGCACCTTGCGTTCGATGCGGGGGAGTTTGGCCAGGTAGATCGTGCGCCACAGCCACCACGCCACGAAGCCGGAGAAGCGTAGGCCGAAGATCTGCGCCACACCGCGGCGGTGGCCGATGCTCGCGAGCTGGCCGAGGGTGCGGAACGAGAACGGTCGCGCGCGGCCGCGGCCGAGAGCGGCGGCGACGTTGTTCGCGACGACCTTCGCCTGACGACTCGCGTGCTGCGCGGTCGGCGGATGAAAGCCTCCGGTGCGCGGATCGGGCACGAGCGCGCAGTCGCCGAGGGCCCAGACACCGGGGAAGCCGCCGACGCGGAGGTGGTCGTCGACGAGCACTCGGCCGCGTTCCCTCGTGCAGGGCAGCGTGCCGAGAAGCGCGTGCGGCGCGTTGCCGGCGGCCCAGACGAGCGTACGCGACGGCAGCAGTTCGCCGTCCGAGAGGGTGACACCTCGGTCGGTCATCGACGCGACCTTCGTGTCGAGCCTCACCTCGATGCCGCGCGAACGCAGCACGCCTTCGGCGTACCGGCCGAGACGCGGATCGAGTTCGGGCAGCAACGTCGAGCCCGAGTGCACGAGCACCATGCGCACGTCGCTCTCGCGGAGGTTCGGGTAGAAGCGCAGCGACTCGCGCACGTAGTCGTGGATCGCGCCGATCGTCTCGACGCCGGCGAAGCCGCCGCCGGTGACGACGAAGTTGAGCAGGCCGGCGCGCGTCGCCGCGCAGCACTCGGAGTCGGCCTCCTCGAGGCTCGTCAAGACCCGGTTGCGCAGCGCGAGGGCATCGCCGAGCGTCCGCATGGGGAATGCGAGTTCCGCGGCGCCTGGCGTTCCGAAGAAGTTCGTGCTCGAGCCGAGCGCGAGCACGAGATGGTCGTACTCGAGGTCGTGGCAGTGCGGCACCTCGGCGCCGTGGCACACCTGCACGCGCCGGGCCTTCAGGTCGATGCTCTGGACCTCGCCCTGGTAGAAGGCGGCGCGCTTCAGCAGCTTGCGGATCGGGTTCACGATGTGCGTCACGTCGAGATCGGACGCCGCGACCTCGTGCAGCATCGGCGTGAAGAGGAAGTAGTTGTCCCGACTCACCAGCGTGATCGCGACGCCGCGATCGCGTCCGAGTCGCCGCTCCAGCTCCATCGCCGCGTAGACGCCGGCAAAGCCGCCGCCGAGGATCAGGATGCGCACAGGTTCGCTCATGGCTTTGTGATGCGCGTCGCGGCGCAGCGTTTCGCCGTCGAACGAACGGCGGGCCGCGAATCCTCGTCACGAAACGAACGACGGCGCGCTCCTCGTGGAACGCGCCGTCGTCGTCGTCTCGATGGGGGTTCTGCGCCCTGCTCGCTCAGCTCTTCTTCTCCGGCGTCTTCTTCGCGGCGTTGCAGCCGTTCGGGCCGTTGCAGCCGTTGGCTTCCTTCTTGGCGTCGTGGCCGTTGCACCCGTTCGGGCCATTGCAGCCGTTGGCCTCCTTCTTCGCCGCGTGGCCGTTGCAGCCGTTCTTCTCCGTCGCGGCCTTCGTGTCGCCGCCGCAGGATGCGAGCGTCGTCGTGCCGGCCATCAGACCAGCGAACGCGGCGCCAACGAGGAGGGACGAGATCTTCTTCGAGTTCTTCTTCATCGGATTGCTCCGCGGCGATGGGCCGCGCGTGTGTTCGGGAATGGACGATCCGCGGCACGCGCCGCTCACCGTCGCGAGGTTCGATGCGCGCCGTCGTTCGCGGTTTCACGACCGTGTGCAAACCACGGTGCGAGTAACCGAGCGACGTCGTGCGCATCGAACGGCGCATGACCAACAACCCGCTGCCTTCGTTCGAGGATCGCTTTCTCCTGCCGATCGCCCAGCGCCTGCGTGATCCGGCGCTCCTGTTCGTCCGCGTGACGTGGGGCTGGCTCTTCTTCCGAACGGGGCTCGGCAAGCTCGGCAACCTGGAGGGAACGACCGAGTTCTTCGCGAGCCTCGGCCTGCCGGCACCGTACGTGAACGCACTGTTCATCGGCTGCCTCGAATGCGTGGGCGGTCTCCTGATGCTCGGCGGCCTCGGCAGCCGACTGATCTCCGCGCTGCTGCTCGGGAACATGGCCGTCGCGTACCTCACGGCGCACCGCGACTCGTTCGCGAGCCTGCGGTCGTTCACCGAAGCCTTGCCGTATCCGTTCCTGCTCGCGTCGCTGCTCGTGTTCGCGTTCGGCCCGGGCCGGTTCTCGCTCGATGCCCTGCGCCGCCGCTCGGCCGCCACCGCATCGAACCCCGTCCGCGCCACCGCCTGACCCAGCCCCGGCGAACGGAGACGACGATGCACGCACGACAACCGCGTCGCGAGTGGCTCGAGGCCGACGGCCTCGGCGGCTTCGCATCGGGCACGGCCGACCTGGTCCGCACGCGGCGCTACCACGCGCTGCTGTGTGCAGCGACGACGCCCCCGACGGGCCGCATGGTGCTCGTCGCCGGCCAGGACGTCGAGGTCCGCGTCGGCGGCGATCACCAGCCGCTCGGCGTGCAGGCGTACGGCGAGGGCGTGCTGCATCCGCGCGGTGACGCCCACGTCGTCGCGTTCGAACACGAACCCTGGCCGCGCTGGGAGTTCGCGTTCGCGAACGGCATGCGCGTCGCCCACGAGCTGTTCGTCCCGCACGGCCACGCCGCGGTCGTGCAGCGGTGGGAACTGCTGTCTCCGCCGGTGAACGGGGAGCCCGTCGAACTCCGCGTGCGCCCGTTCCTCGCCGGCCGCGACTACCACACCCTGCGCCGCGAAGCCGACGCGTTCCGCATCGTCGACGAACTGCAGCAGACCGGCGTGCTCTGGCGGCTCTCACACGGCGCGCCCGAGGTCGTCGCACACGGCAACGGCACGTACACAGCCGAACAACTGTGGTACCGCGGCTTCCTGTACGAGGACGAGCGCGATCGCGGCTACGACGCGCACGAGGATCTGCTCGCGCCCGGCACGTTCACGTTCGATCTCCGGCGCGGCCCGGCGGAGCTGGTGTTCGCGGTCGAACCGCTCCCCGCGGAACTGCGCTCGGTGGCCGACTGTCGCACGAGCGAACGGAGTCGCCGTGCCGCGTTCGCCTCGCCGCTGCACCGTGCCGCCGACACCTACGTCGTGGCGCGCGACGGCGGTCGGTCGCTGATCGCCGGCTATCCGTGGTTCACCGACTGGGGCCGCGACACGTTCCTGTCGATCCGCGGGCTCTGCCTCGCGACCGGCCGCTTCGACGTCGCTCGCGACGTGCTGTGCGAGTGGGCGAGGCACGTGTCGGGCGGCATGTTGCCGAACCGCTTCCCCGACCAGGGCGACGTCGCCGAGTACCACACCGCCGATGCGGCGCTCTGGTTCGTGGTCGCCGCCGACGACTTCCTCCGCCGCACGGATCCGTCCCCGCGCGACCGCAGCATTCTCGAGAGCGCCATCCGCTCGATCGTCGACGGCTACGCCGCCGGCACCCGCCACGGCATCGCGATGGACCGATCCGACGGTCTGCTGCGCGCCGGCGAACGCGGGCTCCAGATCACGTGGATGGACGCCGTCGTCGACGGCAAGGTCGTGACACCTCGCATCGGCAAGCCGGTCGAACTGCAGGCGCTGTGGTTCAACGCCGTCACCATCGCCGCGCGCTTCGAACCGCGCTGGCGCGAAGTCGCACAGCGCGTGCGGCGATCGTTCGAGGAGCGTTTCTGGGACCACGAACACCGCTGGCTGTGCGACGTGGTGGACGCAGAACACGTGCCCGGCGCCGTCGACTCGCGACTGCGCTGCAACCAGATCCTCTCGGTGGGTGGCCTGCCGCACGCGCTGCTCGATGGACCGCGTGCGCTCGAGGTGGTCGCCGCGGTCGAGCGCGAACTGCTCACGCCGTTCGGGCTCCGCACCCTCGCCCATCGCGAACCCGGCTACTCGCCGGTCTACGCCGGCGACGTGCGCCAGCGCGACCTCGCGTACCACAACGGCACCGTCTGGCCGTGGCTGATCGGGCCGTTCGTCGAGGCGTGGCTCCGGGTGAACGGCGACACCGCCGCGAACCGCGCCACCGCGCGGGCCCGCTTCGTCCGTCCCCTGTTCCGTCATCTCGACGCGGCCGGTCTCGGCCACGTGAGCGAGATCTTCGACGGCGACGCGCCGCACACGCCGCGCGGCTGTCCTTTCCAGGCCTGGTCGCTCGGCGAGTTGCTGCGCATCGAGGCCGTGTTGTCCGCCCCGACCCATGCCTCCACGAAGGAAGACCTCTCCCATGCGATCGCCTGACCGAGCCGAGTTCGCGCGCCTCGACGCCGATGCCCGCCGTACCGAGAACTGGAAGCGATGGGGCCCCTACCTGTCCGAGCGGCAGTGGGGCACCGTGCGCGAGGACTACAGCGCCGACGGCGACTGCTGGAACTACTTCCCGCACGACCACGCCAGGAGCCGCGCCTATCGCTGGGGCGAAGACGGCCTGCTCGGCATCACCGATCGCGAGTGCCGCCTGTGCTTCGGGCTCGCGCTGTGGAACGGCAAGGATGCGATCCTGAAGGAGCGTCTCTTCGGGCTCACCGGTCCCCAGGGCAACCACGGCGAGGACGTGAAGGAGAACTGGTACTACCTCGATTCGACGCCGACGCATTCGTACATGCGCGGCCTCTACCAGTACCCGCACGCGGCGTACCCGTACGAGCAGCTCGTGCGCGCGAACCGCGAGCGCGGCCTGAACGAGCGGGAGTTCGAGCTCGAGGACACCGGCGTGCTCGAGGACGATCGCTTCTGCGACGTCGAGGTCGAGTACGCGAAGGCTTCGCCCGACGACGTGCTGATCCGCGTCACGGTGCACAACCGCGGGCCGGAGGCGACCGAGCTGCACGTGCTGCCGCAGCTGTGGTTCCGCAACACGTGGTCGTGGGGCCGCACCGGCGAGGGCTACTGGCGGAAGCCGTCCCTCTCGGCGCAACCGGACGGCGCCGTCGCGGCGGAGCACGAAACGCTCGGTCGCATGCGCTGGCACGCCGCGCCCGTCCAGGGCCGTGCGCCGGAACTGCTGTTCACCGAGAACGAGACGAACGTCCAGCGCCTGTTCGCCGCCGCGAACCCGCAGCCGTACGTGAAGGACGCGTTCCACCGCCGCGTCGTCGACGGCGACTCGTCTGCCGTGAACCCCGCCGCAACCGGAACGAAGTGCGCCGCGTGGTACCGCCTGCGCATCGAGGCGCAGGACAGCGTCACGCTCGAGCTGCGACTGCGGTCGGCCGAAGCGGCGGGAGCGCCGTTCGGTCCCGAGTTCGCGCGCACGTTCGCGCAGCGGCGAGCGGAAGCCGACGCGTTCCACCGCGCGATCACGCCGGCCGAGCTGACGGAGCAGGAACGCACCGTGCACCGCCAGGCGTGCGCCGGCCTGCTCTGGAGCAAGCAGTTCTATCACCTCGACGTGGCCGCCTGGCTCGAGGGCGATCCAGCGCAACCGCCGCCGCCCGAGGGGCGCCGCGCGGGGCGCAACGCCGACTGGAAGCACCTCTACAACCGCGACGTCGTGTCGATGCCCGACAAGTGGGAGTACCCGTGGTACGCGGCGTGGGATCTCGCCTTCCACATGGTCCCGCTCGCGAAGCTCGACCCGCACTTCGCGAAGGAGCAGCTGCTGCTCCTCCTGCGCGAGTGGTACATGCTGCCGAACGGCCAGCTGCCGGCGTACGAGTTCGCGTTCGGCGACGTCAATCCGCCCGTGCACGCGTGGGCCTGCTGGCGCGTCTACAAGATGACGGGACAGCGCGGCGAACGCGACCGCACGTTCCTCGGCAAGGCGTTCCACAAGCTGCTGCTCAACTTCACCTGGTGGGTGAACAGGAAGGACGAGAACGGCAAGCACGTGTTCGGGGGCGGATTCCTCGGGCTCGACAACATCGGCGTTTTCGATCGCAGCAAGCCGTTGCCGACCGGCGGTCATCTCGAACAGGCGGACGGCACCGCATGGATGGCGTTCTACTGCGCGACGATGCTCGCGATGGCGCTCGAGCTCGCGAAGGAGGATCCGGCGTACGAGGACGTGGCGTCGAAGTTCTTCGAGCACTTCGTCGCGATCACCGCGGCGATGAACACCGTCGGCGGCACCGGCCTGTGGGACGAGCAGGACGGCTTCTACCACGACCAGATTCGCATCGGGAACGAGACGCGACGCCTTCGCATCCGCTCGATGGTCGGACTGATTCCGCTCTTCGCATGCGAAGTGCTGGAGAGCGCGCGCCTCGCGAAGCTGCCCGGCTTCCAGAAGCGCATGCGGTGGTTCCTCGACAACCGCCCCGATCTCGCGCGCCACGTGACCGTCGGCGGCGACCACGAGGGCGAACACGGGCATCTGCTCCTGGCGATCCCGTCGCGCGACCAGCTCGTGCGGGTGCTGCAGCGTGTTCTCGACGAAACGGGGTTCCTGAGCCCCTTCGGTGTGCGGTCGTTGTCGGCCGAACACCGCGAGCACCCGTTCGTGCTCGACGTCGACGGCCAGCAGCACCGCGTCGACTACGTGCCCGGCGAAGGCAATACGCGCCTCTTCGGCGGCAACAGCAATTGGCGCGGGCCGATCTGGTTCCCCGTCAACTTCCTCCTGATCGAAGCGATCGAGCGTTACCACCACTTCTACGGCGACGACGTGCGTGTCGAGTGCCCGACGGGCTCGGGCCGCTGGCTCGACCTCGGCGAGGTCGCCGACGAGCTGAACCATCGCCTCGCAAAGCTGTTCCTGCCCGACGACGGCGGCGTGCGGCCGTGCCGCGGCGACACGATCTGCCCGGTCTCACACCCGCACCGCGAGCACGTGCTCTTCCACGAGTACTTCGACGGCGACACGGGACGCGGCTGCGGCGCGAGCCATCAGACCGGCTGGACCGCGCTCGTCGCTCGCTGCATCGAGAAGCGCGCGCGGCGGCGCGGCGAGACGGCGATGCCGGCGGCGCTGGCAACCGCGGTCGGCGCGGCACCGTGAGGCGACCATGACGAAGGACCGGATCGTCGCAGCGGCACTCGACGGCGCGCTGCTCCTGCTCTTCATGCTGTCGGCAGGCTTGTTCGGCGCGCTGCTCGAAGCGCCCGAGGGCCCGCTCCACGCGGCGATCGCGGATCCCTTCTGGCGAAGGGCGCTCATGGGCCTCGCGATGGGCGCGACCGCGGTGGCACTCATCCGATCGCCGATGGGCCAGCGCAGCGGAGCGCACATGAATCCGGCGACGACGTTCACCTTCTGGCGCCTCGGCCGCGTGCCTGCAGCGCTAGCGGCGATCTATTCGGTCGCGCAGTTCGTCGGTGGAACGATCGGCATCCTGCTCGCCGCGGCGATCACGCCCGCCGTCGCGGGACCGCAAGTGCACTTCGTCGCGACGCGGCCCGGGCCATGGGGAGCGTCGCCGGCATTCCTGGCCGAAGCGGCCATGACCTTCGTGCTGATGAGCCTCGTGTTGCGCGTCAGCCAGAGCCGCCGGTGGAACCGCTTCACCCCGTTCGTCGCCGGCACTCTCGTGTGCCTCTACATCACGTTCGAAGCGCCGATCTCGGGCATGAGCATGAACCCGGCGCGCACGTTCGCGAGTGCGTTCGCGGCGCGGGACTTCACCGCGTTCTGGCTGTACGCGACCGCGCCGCTGCTCGGCATGCTGCTCGCCGCGGAGTGGTTCGTTCGTGGTTCGGGACACACCGTGCACTGCGCCAAGCTGCATCACGACAACCCGCACAGGTGCCCGTTCCGGTGCGGCTGGGACGCGGCGTGAAACGCGCGGGCGCCGACCGCATCGAACCGGCATGGACCACTACGACGTCGTGATCGTCGGCACGGGCGCAGGCGGCGGAACGCTGCTCCACGAACTCGCGCCCACCGGACTGCGCATCCTCGTCCTCGAACGCGGTGACCACCTGCCGCGGGAGAAGGAGAACTGGGACCCCAAGTCCGTGTTCGTCGACGGCCGCTACAAGACGCACGAGGAGTGGCTCGACAAGTCGGGCCGCGCGTTCCATCCGAGCACGCACTACTGCGTCGGCGGGAACACCAAGGTCTACGGCGCCGCGCTGTTCCGCTTCCGCGAGCGCGACTTCGAACGCGTCGAGCACTTCGGCGGCGTGTCGCCCGAGTGGCCGCTGCGCTACGCCGACTTCGAGCCGTGGTACACCGCGGCCGAGCGGCTCTACCAGGTGCGCGGCGAACGCGGCGTCGATCCGACGGAGCCGTGGTCCAGCGCGCCGTACCCGTTCCCGCGGGTCGAGCACGAGCCGCGCATCCGCCAGCTGCACGACGACCTCGAGGGCGTCGGACTGCGTCCGTTCCACGTGCCGCTCGGCGTCCGCCTCGACGAGCGCCGCCGCTCGCAGAGCCCGTGCATCCGCTGCAGCACGTGCGACGGCTTCCCCTGCCTCGTGCACGCGAAGTGCGACGCCGAGACCACCTGTGTGCTGCCCGCTCTCGCGTATCCCAACGTGACCCTGCTGACCGGCGCGAAGGTCGAACGTCTGCTCACCAATGCGAGCGGTACCGCGGTGACGTCGGTCGTCGTGACCCGCGACGGCCGCGAAGAGCACTATTCGGGCGGAGTCGTCGTCGTCGCGTGCGGCGCGGTGAACTCCGCCGCACTGCTGCTGCGCTCGGCCAACGAACGGCACCGACAAGGCCTGGCGAACCGCTCCGGCGTCGTCGGCCGCAACTACATGTGCCACGTGAACTCCGTCTTGCTGGCGATCTCGCGCCATCCGAACCCGACGGTGTTCCAGAAGACGATCGCCGTGAACGACTGGTACTTCGGCGGCACGGCCGCCGACCGGCCGCTCGGCCACGTCTCGATGGTCGGCAAGTCGGACCGCGTCGTGCTGAAGGCGGGCGCACCGCCGTTCGCGCCGGGCTTCGTACTCGAGAAGATGGCCGCGCACTCGCTCGACTTCTGGCTGACGACGGAGGACCTGCCGCTCGCGCAGAACCGCGTGCGGCTCGCCGACGACGGGCGCATCGTGCTCGACTACACGCCGAACAACCTCGAAGCCCACGCGCGTCTGCGTCGCGTGCTGCAGGCGACGCTGCAACGCATGGCGCGACAGAGCGGCCGCTGGCTCGAGCGCAGCATCCTGCTCGGCAAGCGGATTCCGCTGGACGGCGTCGCCCACCAGTGCGGCACCGTGCGCTTCGGCGACGATCCGACGACTTCGGCACTCGATCTCGACTGCAAGGCGCACGATCTCGACAACCTCTACGTCGTCGACGGTTCGTTCTTCGTGTCGAGCAGCGCGGTGAACCCGGCACTGACCATCGCGGCGAACGCGATCCGCGTCGGCTCCCACCTTCGCGAACGGCTCGGCGTCGGCGCCAATGCGATGGCGGGGGCCACGTCATGAGACGACCATCGACGCGGCTCTTCGTCGCGTGGGTTCTCGCCGCGGCGCTCCCCGCGCAGGAGCCCGTCGTCGTCACGACGGTCGGCATCACCGTGCGCGACCTCGATCGGTCGATCCGCTTCTACACCGACGTGCTGCGGTTCGTCGTCGTCGAACGACGCGACGCACACGGCGCCGCGGAGGAACGGCTGCGCGGCGTCTTCGGCACACACACCGAGACCGCGGTCTTGCGGCTCGGCGACGAACGCATCGAGCTGGTCGAGTTCCTCGCCCCGCGCGGTCGGTCGATGCCCGAGGACTCGCACAGCAACGACCGCTGGTTCCAGCACGTCGCGATCGTCGTGAGCGACATGGACGTCGCCTACGCGCGACTGCGAGAGCAGCGCGTGCAGCACGCTTCGCCGGTGCCGCAGACGCTGCCCGCATCCAACCCCGACGCCGGCGGCATCCGCGCCTTCTACTTCCAGGACCCCGACGGTCACCCGCTCGAGGTGCTGCAGTTCCCGCCGGGCAAGGGCGACCCGAAGTGGCACGTGCCGACCAAAGCGCTCTTCCTCGGCATCGACCACACCGCGATCGTGGTCGCGGACACCGACGCGAGCCTCGCCTTCTGGCGCGACCGGGTCGGCCTCACCGTCGCCGGGCACGCCGACAACCATGGCGAGGAACAGGAGCGGCTCAACAACGTGCACGGCGCGCACCTTCGTATCACGACGCTGCGCGGCGCGGCGGGCCCCGGCGTCGAGCTGCTCGAGTATCTGACGCCGCGCACCGGACGCGCGATGCCCGCGGACACCGCGGCGAACGATCTGTGGCACTGGTTCGTGACGGTCGAGCCCGCACGCCGCGAGCCGAAGGGTCTCGTCGCCGATCCGGACGGCCACCGCGTCCTGTTCGCGTCGTCGCCTGTTCGGTAACCACCGGCCTTCGCCGGGCATCCAACCGGCATGAACGCGAACAACGCTCCTTGGGTCATCGTGCTCGCCGCCGGCTCGGGCACGCGTCTGTCGACCCTCACCGTCGGCGCCGACGGAGTGGTGGTGCCGAAGCAGTTCTGCTCGCTGCGCGGCGGTCGCACCCTGCTGCTGGACACGATCGACCGCGCGCTGCACATCACGTCGCGCGAACGGATCGTCGTCGTGGTCGCCGCGGACCACGAACGGTGGTGGCAGCCGCAGCTCGCGTGCCTGCCGTCGGAGAACGTGATCGTGCAGCCGCGCAACCGCGGCACGACCGCCGGGCTGCTGCTTCCGCTGTCGCACGTGCTGGCCCGCGACCCTGCCGCCCACGTCGCGGTCCTCCCGAGCGATCACCACGTCGCCGAGCCCACGGTACTGAACGGCGCGATGCACACGGCCCTGCGCCAGGTGGCCGCGGAACCGGACAGGGTCGTGCTGCTCGGCATCTCCCCCGACTCCCCGGACACCGAGTACGGCTGGATCCTCCCGCTGTCGAACGAACGTTCGCTGCAACCCGTCGCCGCGTTCGTCGAGAAGCCACCGCTCGCCCGTGCGACGGTGCTGATGAACGCCGGCGCGGTGTGGAACTCGTTCCTGTTCGCGGCCTCGGCCCGCACGCTCTGGCAGATGTGCGCGCGGCACGCACCGGAAGTCGCCGCGGCGCTCACGAATGCGCGCCAGCTCGATGCTCGTTCGCTCGACGCGGTCTACTCCGTGCTCCCGGCGATCGACATGTCGGCGACCGTCTTCGGCGGCTCCGCGTCGGATCTGCTGCTGCTCCGCGTTCCGTCGTGCGGCTGGACCGACCTCGGAACACCGCCGCGCGTGGTCGAGTGCGTTCGCCGCCTCGAACGCCGCCGCCCGCCGCAGCGGGCTCAGTGGTTCGCGACGGTCGACCTCGCCCGCGCGGCGCTCCACCCGGCTTCGTCGCGACTCGTCGCGGTCGGCGCCTGACGAAACCCGAGCCTGCGCCACGCATCGGAACACCCATGAACGCCTCCACGATGAAGATGTCCAGCAGTGCGATCCGCGACCTGAAACTCGACGACCTGCCACAGGTCGTGATGCCGCGATGTGAAGCCCGACCGGTGCTGAAGGGTCAGACCGCCGTCGTCACCGGCGCGTCGTCCGGCATCGGCCGCGCGATCGCGATGGCGATGGGGGCCGCCGGCGCCAACGTCGTCGTCAACTACGTCGGCAGCGACGAGCCAGCACTCGCGGCCGTCGACGAAGTGACCAACTGCGGCTGCCCGAGCCGCGGTCAGGCGATCGCCGTGCGCGCGGACGTCTCCGACGAGAGCCAGGTGCAGGCGATGTTCGCGACGGCTCGCGAACGCTTCGGCGCCGTGGACATCGTCGTCAACAACGCGGGCCTGCAGCAGGACGCCGCGATCGAGGACATGACCCTCGCGCAGTGGCGCAAGGTGCTCGACGTCAACCTGACGGGTCAGTTCTTGTGCGCGCGCGAAGCGATCCGCGAATGGAAGCGCCGCGGGCCGCGCCCCGAAGTGTCGTGCGCCGCGGGCAAGCTGCTCTGCATCTCGAGCGTGCACGAAGTGATCCCGTGGGCCGGCCACGTGAACTACGCGGCGAGCAAGGGCGGCGTGATGCTGATGATGAAGAGCATCGCGCAGGAAGTGGCCCCGTGGCGCATCCGCGTCAACAGCATCTGCCCGGGTGCGATCCGCACGCCGATCAACCGCGACGCCTGGGCAACCGACGAGGCGTACGCCGACCTGATGCGCCTGATCCCGTACAAGCGCATCGGCGAACCCGACGACGTCGCACGCCTCGCCGTCTGGCTCGCGTCGGACGAAGCCGACTACGTGACCGGTGCCAGCCTGTTCGTCGACGGCGGCATGACGCTCTATCCGGGCTTCGAAGCGGGCGGCTGAGCCGCGATCAGAACGCACCCGCCGTCAGCTGCAGCGCGTTCGTCGCGGTGACCTGGTCCGCCGGTCCGAGATCGAGCACCAGCCACTGGTGGTAGAAGGTCACGCCGACGAGCGGTGGCGTGTTCGGCAGGAAGAACTCGGTCGTCGCGGCACCCGTGGTCGTCAGGAGCAGGGCGAGGATGTCCGGCGCGACAAGCACGTCGCAGCCGAGACCCGCGTTCGCGAACGCGAGAGTCAGCGGCAGGGCGCCCTGCGGAAACGACGTCACGCTGGTGAGCGTCATGGCGATCGCCGTGGTCGGCAGACCACTGCCCGCCGCGTGGAACGTCGCATCCACCCAGGGCAGCGTCGTTGCGGTGAGCGTGTTGGAACCGCCGCTCGACGCACAGCCAAGTCCCCTCGAGGCGGCCGTCGCCGGGCACGTCGTCGTGAGGCGGGCGAAGTAGGGAGTGGCCTGATCACCGATGGCGCCGAAGCCACCGCCCACCGCGACGTCGCCGTTCGGCAGCCGAGCGAGTGCAAACACCTCGGGGACGGCGTCGCTGCCCGCCATCGACCACGTCGAACCGTCCCAGCGCGCCAGTCCGATGGAAGTGCCGAGCGGCGCGGCCAAGAGGCTCTGGCCGCCAGCCAGGACGTCTCCATCCGGAAGCACCAACAGCGTCCGGCAGATGCCAAAGCTGGTTCCGAGGGGCGACCACGAGGTCCCGTCCCAACGCGCCACGCCTTGCACACCCACGCCACCCGCACTCGAGAACGAACCGCCGACGATGAGGTTGCCGCCCGCGTCGACTGCGAGTGCATTCGGGTAGCCACCGCCCAGCCCGCTCCCGAGAGGTGACCACGACGTGCCGTTCCAACGCGCGACGGCGTTCGCCGGGACCCCTCCCGCCATCGAGAAGTTCCCCGCCGCGACGATGTCGCCGTTCGGCATGGTCGTCAGCGCCCAGACGGCGGCATTCATGCCAGTGCCGAGCCCCGACCAGGAACTGCCGTTCCAACGCGCGATTCCGGTCGTACCCGGCACGCCGGGCACCGATCCGGTTCCGCCGACGATCACGTCGCCAGCGCCGGTGATCACCAGCGCATGGACGGTGCTGGACATCCCAGTCCCGAGCGATGACCACGACGCACCGTTCCAACGCGCAATCCGACTCGCCGCGACGGCGCCAGCCGTCGTGAAGTCGCCACCCGCGATCACGTCACCGCCGGGCATCACCGCGAGCGCACGGACCACGCCGTTCATCCCTCCCATGGTGTGCCAAGCTGCACCGTCCCAACGGGCGATGCGGTCGGCACCCGCCGTTCCAGCTTGAGTGAACGAACCACCTGCAATCAGGTCGCCGCCGGGGGCTAGCGCCAGAGCCAGGAACGGGCCGTTCATTCCCGTCTGGGAGATCGGCGACCAAACGAGACCATTCCACAGAGCGATCCGGTTCGCGGTGTTGCCGCCGGCAACCGAGAAGTTGCCCCCGGCGAACACGAGGCCACTCGGCAATGCCTGCACCGCGGCGACCGGGCCATTGTGCGGCGCGCCCACCGACGCCCACGAACTGCCATTCCAACGCATCACGAGACCCCCGACGAACGGAGACTGCTCGCCGCCGGTGATCAGGTCTCCGTTCGTCGCGCTCGAGAGCGAGAACACGGGCCCGGTCAAACTCGCACCGGAGAGGACCGCCCAGGCAGATCCGTTCCATCGCGCGACGTAGCTGGCGCCGACCGCGCCGGCGACCGTGAAGTCGCCCCCCGCGACGAGGTCTCCGTTGGCGCGTACGACCAGCGCGTAGACCCAGTCGTTCATGCCCGCTCCCATCACGGACCACGTGGCGCCGTTCCAGCGCGCGATCCTCGAGGCGCCCACGGCGCCGGCCTGCGTGAAGGCTCCACCGGCAACCAGGTCGCCGTTCGGCAGCACGGCCAGGGCGAAGACGGCGGCATCCATCCCGCTAGCGAGCGGGGACCAGGTCGCGCCGTCCCAACGTGCGATTCGATTCGCGCCGGCGCCGCCCGCCATCGTGAAGTAGCCGCCCGCAACCAGATCCCCGTTCGGCAGCACGGCGAGGGCGTCGACCCTGCCGTTCATTCCGGTGCCGAGCAGTTGCCATGCCGTGCCGTTCCATTGCGCGACGCCATAGGTGGCTCCGAAGATGCCCGCCGCCACGAGGACTCCGTTCGGCAGCACGAGCAGTGCTTCGACGAAGGAGAAGCCCGTCCCCAGCGCGGCCCAGGTGTCGGTCGTCGAATCCCACGTCGCGATGCTCGACGCGGTCGTCGAGCCGACCACGGAGAACATGCCCGCGACGACCAGTACTTCGTTCAACGGGCCGGCGCCGTCCGGATCCCAACGCGTCATCGCGGTGACGTTGCCGTCGACTCCGGGGGCTCCGTCACCCGGGAGCCATGGATTGGTGCACTGCGACGGCAGACGCAGAGCGAGGAGCGCGAACAGAACGATCCAGGTCCACCGGTGGCTGTGGCTGTACATGGCGAGAGGACGAGTGAGGCGAGCGAGCTTCCCAGACCTCGCCGGACCGTAGTGCGCGCCCGCAAACGACGCAATCGCCGCAGACAGCGCCGCCGCCCACGGGGCCGCGTGCAATGCGGCTCGACGCCATGGGGGCCACCGCGGAGCCTGAGCGCAGCCGCCGAGCGCGGCTACTTCAGGTCCTTCACTTCCTTGACGATCCCTTCGAGCGCTTCCTTCGCGTCGAGGAAGACCATCAGGCAGTTGTCCATCTCGAACAGCGGGTTCTTGATGCCCGCGTAGCCGGGCGCGAGCGAGCGCTTGATGACGACGACGGTGCGCGCCTGGTCGACGTCGAGGATCGGCATGCCGGCGATCGGGCCGGCGGGTTCGCGCGCCGCGGGATTCACGACGTCGTTCGCGCCGACGATGATGACGACGTCGGTGTTCTTGAAGTCACCGTTGATCCTCTCCATCTCCCACAACTGGTCGTACGGCACGTCCGACTCGGCGAGCAGCACGTTCATGTGGCCCGGCATGCGGCCGGCGACCGGGTGGATCGCGTAGCGGACGTTGGCGCCCTTCTTCTGGAGCAGGTCGGCGAGTTCGCGCACGACGTGCTGGGCCTGCGCGACCGCGAGACCGTAGCCCGGCACGAAGATCACCGACTGCGCACCGTCGAGCAGCATCGCGACCTCTTCGGGGCCCGCCGACTTGATCGACTTGTAGTCCTTCGCGTCCTTCGCGACCGTCTCCTCTCCCATGCCGCCGAGCAGCACGTTGCCGAGCGAACGGTTCATCGCCTTGCACATGATCTGCGTCAGGATCAGACCCGACGTCCCGACCAGCGAACCGACGACGATGAGCAGCGGGTTGTTGATCACGAACCCGGCCGCCGCGCCCGCGATGCCGGAGTAGCTGTTGAGCAGCGACACGACGACCGGCATGTCCGCGCCGCCGATCGGCATCACGAGCAGCACACCGAGCACCGCCGCCACGACCGCCAGGAGGATCGTCGCGATCGTCATCTGCACGTGGCTCCCGGTCATCACCTGCCACGTCGCGAACAGGATGCAGCCGAGCCCGAGCGCCGCGTGCACCATGTGCCGCTGCGAACCGGCGAACGGGTGAACGAGCTTCTTCCCGGACAGCTTGAAGTAGGCGACGAAGCTGCCGGTCAGCGTGACCATGCCGATCAGGATCGTCGCCGGCGTGCTGATCGCGTTGACGACACCGGTGTCGGCGAGCGACTTCGACGGGTCCTTCAGCAGGGGGTCGATCAGCAGGTAGGCCATCGCCACGAGCGCGGAGGCGACGCCGCCGAATCCGTTCAGAGCCGCGACCATCTCGGGCATCTGCGTCGTCGGCGTGCGCTTCGCGATGACGGCGCCGATCGCGCCACCGACCAGCACGCCCGCGATCACGACCCACCAGTTGACCCCGGTGACGATCGCCACGGTGGCGACGATCGCGACCGTCATGCCGATCTCGGACAGGCGATTGCCCTGACGACACGTCTTTACGCTCGTCAGCTTCTTGATGCCGAAGACGAAGAGCAGCGTCGCGAGGAGGTAGAGGTATTCCACGCTACTTCTCCTTCTTCTTGAACGACGCCAGCATGCGGTCGGTGACCAGGTAGCCGCCGACGACGTTGATCATCGCGAAGACGATCGCGAGGAATGCGAGGGCCTGCGACAGGAAGCCCTCACCGGTGCGTGCGCAGATAAGCGCGCCGACGACCGTGATGCCGGAGATCGCATTGCTGCCGGACATCAGCGGCGTGTGCAGCGTCGGCGGCACCTTGTTGATGAGCTCGAAGCCGAGCAGTGACGCGATGACGAACGTGAAGAGGAGCAGGAATTCCATCGCTCAGGCTCCGTGCGCGGCGATGGCCTGCGCGGTGGGTTCGTGGCGGACCGAGCCGTCGTGCACGATCGTGACGGCGGAGAGGATCTCGTTGTTCATGTCGATGCCGGGCGCGCCGTTCTTCACGAACTCACCGAAGAAGGCGAGCACGTTGCGCGCGTACATCCGCGACGCGTCGGCCGCGCATTGGCCCGGCAGGTTGCTGTCGCCGAGGATCGTCACGCCGTCGACGACGACGCGTTCGCCGGCCTTGCTGCCTTCGACGTTGCCGCCTTGTCCGGCCGCCATGTCGACGATCACGGAGCCGGGCTTCATGCCCTTCCTCATGTCGGCGGTGACGAGCACGGGAGCGCGCTTGCCGGGCACCAGTGCCGTCGTGATCAGCACGTCGGCCTGCGCGATGTGCGCGCTCAAAGTCTCTCGCTGCTTCTTCAGGAACTCGGCCGTCGTCTCCTTCGCGTAGCCGCCCTTCGTCTCGGCGTCCGGCGGCGCACCGGTGTCGACGAACTTCGCACCGAGGGACTCGACCTGCTCCTTCACCGCGGGGCGGATGTCGTTCGCTTCGACGATCGCACCGAGCTTGCGTGCCGTGGAGATCGCCTGCAGACCCGCGACGCCGGCGCCCAGCACGAGCACGCGCGCGGGAGTCAGGGTTCCCGCGGCGGTCATCATCAGCGGGAACATCTTCGGCAGGTGCACCGCCGCGAGCAGCACCGCCTGGTAGCCGCCGCACGTCGCCTGCGAACTCAGGATGTCCATCTTCTGCGCGCGCGTGATGCGCGGCATGAACTCGAGCCCCATCGCCGTCACCTTGCCGTCGCGCAGGACCTTGATGGTCGGCAGCGAGTTGCCGGGCACGAGGGTGCACACGAGCAGCGCGCCGCCCTTCAGCGAACGCGCGCGCTCGGCGGCCGGCGGATTGATGCCGACCACGAGGTCGGCCGCGCCGATCGCACCGGCGTCGACGAGCGAAGCGCCCGCGGCTTCGTACTCCGCATCGGAGAAGCCGGCCGCCGCTCCGGCGCCGCGTTCGACCTGGACGGAAAGGCCGAGCTTCGAGAGGCCTTTCACGGTCTCCGGCACCGTCGCGACGCGCGTCTCCGGCGCCGCTTCCTTCTGCACGAACATCACAACCATGGGGTCTGCCTCGACAGGGGAGGCGAAAGAGAATCAGACCGCCATGGTGCGCGCCACCGGGAAAGGCGCCCCACGCGCAATCGGCCGATCGCTCATTCTGCGCTGCGGCGCGCCGGAACGGTGGCAGACGTGGCCCGGTCGGACGATCTCGCCGGAGCAATACACTGCGACGATGCTCCGAACCGCTGCGTGGGTGTTGTCGTCACTCGCAACCCTCGCCCTCGTCCATCAGGATCCTGCGATCGAACCGCCGCTCCGGCTCACGCTGCACTTGGACGGCCGGCAGTTCGCGCTCGCTCCCGGCGTCGAGACCGAGATCGAAGTCGGCGAGAAGCGGTCCAGGGTCAAGGTCGTGGTCGAACCGTATCGCCGCTTCCACGCGGCGGGCATCGAGTTCGACTATCCGGCGGACATGGCGTTCGAGCACGAGGTCGGCGCCCTGGAAACGTGGACGCTCGACGGTTCCGACGTCGTCCTGCACGTCCATCGGCACCGCTTCGGCAAGGCAGTTCCGATGATGCGGGCCACGCTCACCGGAATGGTCGAGTCGCTGGACGACAACACCGAGGCGCCGATACGCAGCGAGGTGACCTTCGGCGGCACGAAGTACGAGGCGTCGACGGCGAAGGTGACCGTCGGGCCGGCGACCATCTGTTTCACCGCCTTTGGCATCGACATCGGCGACGAGGCCGTCGTCGTGATGGTGCAGGACACGCTGGCAGACGACGGTACCCGGATCGCGGAATACGAACGCGTGCTCGGGGCCCTGACGAAGACGTTCAAGCTCACCGGGAAGTGAGCGCGAACGACGATCAGAACATCCCGCCCGTCAGCTGCAGCGCGTTCGTGGCAACGACGGAAGTCCAGGCTCCACCGGCGCCGACTTCGATCGGCAACATCTGCTGGTAGAACGTCACGCCGACGAGCGGCGGCACGTTGGGCAGGAAGAGATCCGACTGCGCGATGCCGTTGAACGTCACGAGCACGCCGAGGATGTCCGGCGCGACGAGCAGGTCGCAGCCTGGCCCCGCCTGCGGGAACGCCACGGTGAGCGGCACGGCGCTCTGCGCGACCGGCGTCACGCTGGTCACGACGAGCACGATCGACGTGGTCGGGAGGCCGGTGCCCGTGGCGCGGAACGTCGCGTCGACCCACGGCAGAGTCGTCGCCGTCAACGCCGCGCCCGCGCAGCCGAGCCCGCTGGACACCGCCGAGGCAGGGCAGTTCGTCGTGATCCGCGCGAAGTACGCGGAAACCGCGCCGGACGCGACCGTGAACTCGCCGCCGACCGCCAGGCTGCCGCTCGGGGCCAGGGACATTGCGGCGACGTCCCCGTTCACACCCGTGCCGACAGCGCTCCAGCCGAGGCCGTTCCATCGCGCGATCCGCGCCGCGACGACGCCGCCCGCGATCGCGAACGTGCCGCCGGCGACGACGTCGCCATCGGGCAGCGCGACCACGCTGCGGGCGAAGCTGTCGAGCCCGGTGCCGAGCGGGTGCCACGCCGCGCCGTCCCACCGCGCGATGTTGTCCGCCGCGACGCCGCCGACGGACGAGAACGAACCCGCGACGACGAGGTCGCCGTTCGGCCGCACCGCGAGGGCGTGCGCCACGCCGAGGTTGCCGAACCACGAGAGTCCGCCGATCGCGTGCCACGCCGCACCGTCCCAGCGCGCGATCGAGTCCACTGCGACTTCGTCGGCAGACGCGAAGCTGCCGCCGACGATCAGGTCGCCGTTCGGCATCGCGACGAGGGCTCGCACTTCGTCGCTCGTGCCCGCTCCGAGTGGCGACCAGCCCGCGCCGTTCCAGCGCGCGATGTTCTGCGCCGGCACGCCGCCTGCGAACGTGAACCGCCCGGCAACGACCAGGTCACCGTTCGGCATCGTGACGACCGCGTTCACGGCCGGCGCGAACGGCCCGGTGACGCCGCCGCCGATCGGCGACCACGCGGCGCCGTTCCAGCGCGCCAGCCGATTCGCCGGGACGCCGCCGGCCGACGTGAACGCACCGCCCGCGACGACGTCGCCGCCGGGCAGCGTCGTGAGCGCGTAGACACCGCCGTTGCCAGCGAGGTCGAGAGATGGGCCGGGCGAACCGAGCTGGCTCCATCCCGACACCGACCGGCGCGCGATCGGACCGGCGCCGCCCGCGACGACATCGCCGTTCGGCAACGTGACGAGCGCACGGATGTTCGCCGTGAGGCCGTCCTCGAGCGGCTCCCACACACTGCCGCTCCAGCGCGCGACGTGGAGCGCACCGCGACCGCCGGCCGACGAGAAGGACCCGCCCGCGACCACCGATCCTCCCGAGAGCACGGCGAGCGACGACACCGTGTTGTCTGCGCCCGTGCCGAGCGCCGACCACGATGCGCCGTTCCACCGCGCAATCGAGTTCGCGGTGACGGACCCCGCAGTCTGGAATCGACCGGCGGCGACGACGTCGCCGTTGGCCATCGTCGCGAGGTCGAACACGGAAGGTGTGCCGAAGAAGATCGAGCCGGTGATGCCGGCACCGAACGCGGACCAGCTCGCGCCCGACCATCGCGCGATGCCGTTCGCGGGGTTGCCGCCCGCCGAAGTGAACTGGCCGCCGGCGACGAGGTCGCCGTTCGCGAGACCCTTCAGGGCGTAGACCACGTCGTTCGTTCCGCCGCCGAATGGGGTCCACGTCGCACCGTTCCAACGCGCCACGTTCTGCGCCGCAACCGCGCCCGCCGCGACGAAGCGACCGCCGACGGCGACATCGCCGTTCGCCATCGTCGTCAGCGCGAACACGCTGTGCGGCGGCTGGAACAATCCGGGCGGCGGACCGCCGACGCCCGAGCCGAGCGCCGACCACGACGAACCGTTCCACCGGGCAACGAGACTCGCCGGCACGCCGCCCGCTGTCTGGAACGAACCGCCGGCGATCACGTCGCCGTTCGGCAGTACGGTGAGTGCGTCCACCGGTGAGTCGACGCCCGCGCCGAGTGCCGACCACGACGAACCGTTCCAACGCGCGATGTTGGATGCGAGCACGCCGCCGGCGAGCGAGAACGATCCACCGACGATCAGGTGACCGTTCGGTAGCGCGACGATCGACGAGACGGTCCCGGCGATCCCGCTGCCGAGCGCGGACCACACTCCGGTCGCCGGATCCCACGCGGCGATGCCGCTCACCATCGCGTCGCCCGCGATCGTGAACGATCCGCCGAGCACGAGTCGTTCGCCCAGCGGACCGGCACCGTCCGGGTCCCATGCGACGACGGCGCTGACACCGTCGGCCAGCGTGCCCGGCACGCCGCCGTCCGGCACCCACGCCGTGGTGCACTGTGCCGACAACGCGCCGGCGCCGGAGAGGAAGAGGGCTGCAGCGGCGACGAAACACGCCGCCGGACGGGGCATGGAAGCGGACATGCGCGTCTCGCTACCACGGTTTCCCGCCGTCGTCAGGCGGGGTCGAGGCGCCCGCTCGTCAGGCGAACACCGCGATCGGGCCGCGTCGGTCCGATGACAGTGAGGACTCGTGTTCGCCGACGCGGGTCAGAACATGCCGGCAAGAATTTGCAGCGCGTTCGTCGCGACGACCGAGGTCCACGCGCCACCGGCGCCGACTTCGATCGGCACCATCTGGTGGTAGAGCGTGAGGCCGACGAGCGGCGGCACGTTCGGCAGGAACAGGTCCGACTGCGCGGTGCCGGTCGTCGTCACGAGGGCGCCGAGGATGTCGGGCGCAACGAGTACATCGCAGCCGACGCCGGCTTGCGGGAACGCGAGGAGCAGCGGAGCCACGCCTTGTGGGACCGAAGTGAAGCTCGTCAGGGTGAGCACGATCGAGGTGGTCGGCAGTCCGGTACCCACGGTGCGGAACATCGCGTCGACCCACGGCAGCGTGAGTGCGGACAGCGTGGCGCCCGCGCAACCGACTCCGTTCGGCGCCACGGTCGCGGGGCAGGTCGTCGTGAGTCGGGCAAGCTTCGCGGAAGTCCCACCGCCAACCTGGAAGAAGTCGCCGCCGACCACCACGTCGCCATTGCTCGCACGCGTGAGGCCACGGCCGTTCGCGTCGAGGCCGGCACCGAGCGCCGACCACGCGATGCCGTTCCACCGCGCGATGCGCGCCGCGGGCTGCCCTCCCGCCGTCGTGAACGATCCGGTCGCGATCAGGTCACCGTTCGGAAGCGCGAGCAGCGACAACCCGGCGTTGTCGAGGCCGGTGCCGAGTGCCGACCACGCGGCGCCGTTCCATCGCGCAACGCCGCTCGCGGGCACACCACCCGCGACCGTGAATGGTCCGCTCGCCACGAGATCGCCGTTCGACAGGACCGCGAGCGCACTGATGTCGCCGTTGGTGCCGCTGCCCAGCGGCGACCAGGCGATGCCGTCCCACATCGCGATGTTCTTCGCAGCGACGCCATCGGCGAACAGGAAGCGACCTGCTGCGACCACGTTGCCGTTCGGGAGCAGCGCGAGTGCGTTCACGGACCCGACCACGGGGATCGCGATGTTGTTCATCCGCATGCCGAGGCCGAATGCCGACCACGCGGCGCCGTTCCATCGCGCGATCGCGAGAGCCGAGACACCGCCGGCGGTCGTGAAGTCGCCGCCGATCACGAGATCGCCGCTCGGCAGCTCGAGCACCGACTTCACGCGGTTGTTCAGGGACACGCCGGTGCCGAAGCCGGTCCAAGTCGTACCGTTCCACCGCGCGATTCCGTTCACCTGCGCGCCGTTTGCGAACACGAAGTCGCCGCCCGCGACGAGATCGCCGTTCGACAGCACGCGCACTGCGAGCGCCGGGAACGGAAACGAGTTCGGCGTGAGCCCGTCGCCCAGTGTGTGCCACGACGTGCCGTCGAAGCGTGCGATGCGATTCGCGGCGATGCCGCCGATCGTCGTGAACTGGCCCGCCGCGACGAGATCACCGTTCGGCATCGTCGTCACCGCGTGGATTTCGCGATCGGCGCCACGACCGACACCGGCCCACGCACTGCCGTTCCACACGGCGACGCTCGCGGTGGGTACGCCGCCGGCAACGGTGAAGAAGCCGCCCGCGACCACGTCGCCGCTCGGCAGACGCGTGATCGCGGCGACCTCGGCCGAAGTCAGATTGCCGGCGAAGCTCGTGCCGAGAGCGGACCAGGTCGCGCCGTTCCAGCGGGCGATGCACTGCGAGGCCACGCCGCCCGCGATGCCGAACCCGCCGCCGACGATCAGGTCGCCGTTCGGAAGCTCGGCGAGCGACTCGACGAGGTTGTTGAGGCCGGAGCCGAGCGCCGACCATGCCGACCCGTTCCAGCGAGCGATGCGCACCATCGGTGTGCCGATCGAGTCGGTCAGGAAGTCGCCGCCCGCGACGAGATCGCCGTTCGCGGCGACGAGCAGAGTGCGCACGGTGCTCGGGAAGCCGCCGCCGATCGAAGCCCAGGTCGAGCCGTTCCACCGCGCGACGCTCGTCTGCGTGCCCGCGCCGCCGCCCGCGATCAGGTCGCCGTTCGGCATCACTGCGAGTGCAGACACGCCGCCGTCGAAGCCGCTCCCGATCGGCGCCCAGCTCGCGCCGTTCCATCGTGCGATGAACGTGACGGCATTGCCGCCAGCGCTCGAGAAACCGCCGCCCGCGATCAGGTCGCCATTCGGCATCACGGCGAGCGCCTTCACGGCGCCGTTGACGCCGGAGCCGAGCGGCGGCCAGGTCGACCCGTTCCAACGCGCGATCCGGGAAGCGGGAGCACCACCCGCGTTCGTGAACGAACCCGCGGCCACCAACTCTCCCGTCGGCAGCACGGCGAGAGCGTTCACCGGTCCATCCGTTCCGACGCCGAGGCTCGTCCAGACGCCGGCCACGGGTTCCCACAGCACGACGTTGTTCGCGATGGCGCCGCCGCCGATCGTGAAGGAACCGGCGAGAACGACGTGGAGCGGGCTCGGGCCGGCACCGTCGGGATCCCACGTCGTGGTCGCGCGCACCGTCCCGTTCACACCGGGATGGCCGTCGCCCGGCAACCAGGGGTTGGTGCACTGGGCCGTCGCGAACGCGGCGGTTGCCGCGATCGCCGGGAGGAGCAGGGCGACGGAACGCAACGACGAGACGAGAGTGGGCATGGATGACACCGTACGCGATTCCTTCCCCCTCGATCCGGCCGCGAGCAACGACAGTGCCGTGGGTTTACCCGCCCGCGCCGCTGGCGCCGAGCCCCGCGCACCGACGGAGGACCGCCGACGGGCGGCGGCGGTTCGTCGGAACTGCTCGCACCGCCCTCGCGCGCAGCTACTCTTCCGCGCTCGATGCGGAGCTTCGTCGCAGAGATCGCGGAACGTGTCCTCGGTGGCCAAGCCCCGATCGTGATCGGTCTCGACCCACGCCTCGACGCGCTGCCGCAGCGCATCCTGCCGAACGGCCCGCCGCCAGCGCGCATCGTCGAGTTCTACCGCGAGGCACTGCCGGCAATCGCGCGACACGCGCCGTGCGTGAAGCCGAACATCGCGTTCTTCGAGCAATTCGGCGCCGACGGCTACCGCGCCTACGAGGAGACGTGCGCCCTCGCGCGGAAGAACGGGCTGCTGGTCATCGGCGACGTCAAGCGCGGCGACATCGGCAGCACGGCCGAAGCGTACGCCGACGGCCACTTCGGCCTCGCCGACGCGTTGACGCTGCATCCGTACCTCGGCGGCGACTCGATCGCGCCGTTCCTGAAGGCGTGCGATCCGGCGCACGGCGGCCGCGCGGTGTTCGTGCTGGTGCGCACGAGCAACCCTGGCGCCCGCGACTTCCAGGACCTGAAGGTCGGCGGCGAAGCGCTGTGCGACGTCGTCGCGCGCGCGGTGACGAAGTGGGGCAGCGACCTCCCGATGAGCGAGGGCTACTCGGCGGTCGGCGCCGTCGTCGGTGCGACGTGGCCGCAGGAACTCGCTCGACTCCGGGCACTCCTGCCGCACAGCTGGCTCCTTCTGCCGGGTGTCGGTGCGCAAGGCGGTGCGGTGAAGGACCTCGCTGCAGCGTTCGACCGGCGCGGCCTCGGCGCTCTCGTCAACCAGAGCCGCGGCGTGATGCAGTGTTTCCAGCCTTCGTCCGGCGACTGGCTCGACGCGATCGAGCGCGCTGCGAAGGTGTTCGCGGACGAATGCCGTGCAGTGACCGCGGGACGTTCGTCGTAGCAGAGGCCTTCGTGAGTTCGCCCACCGTGACTTCCACCCTTCGCCACATCTCGTTCCGCCGCGTCGGCACATCCGAAGTGCACCAGCGGTTCCTCGAGGACGACCGCGACCTCGGCGCGTTCCTCGGCATGCGGGCGCGCTCCGTGCAGGAACTCATGCGGCGAGCGCCGACGGGCGCCGGCCGTGTTCTGCCGCGCGAAGCACTGGTGAAAGCGCTGCGCGCCTACGCGCAGAAGCACGGTGCTCCGCCCGAGGTGCTCGCGAACGCCGAAGCGCTGCTCGACCCGAACGTGCACGTCGTCGTGACCGGCCAGCAACCCGGCCTCATGGGCGGACCGCTGTTCACGCTGCACAAGGTCGCGACCGCGATCCGTCTCTGCCGCGAGATCAACAAGGAGGGCGGTCCGCGCGTCGTGCCGCTCTACTGGAACCACAGCGACGACCACGACCTCGACGAAGCGAACCGCCTGTTCCTCGTGAACCAGGCTCAGGAGGTGCAGCGCTTCCGCCTCGAGGTCGATCGTTCGAACGAGCCGCTGCGCAGCATCGGCGTCGGTCGCGAGATCGACCGAGTGCTCGCGGAGGTCGACGCGCTGCTGCCACAGAGCGAATTCCGCGACTGGGCGATCGCGATGTGCAAGCCGCGGCATCCGGACGAAACGCTCGGCGACCAGCAGGCGCGCATCCTGTTCGAGACGTTCGGCAAGCACGGGCTGCTCGTGATCGAGCCGCGCGACCTGCCGACCGAGGCGTTCGACACGCTGCTGCGATGGTGGGGGCGGTCGAACGAGGTGCGCGAGAAGGTGAAGCAGACGTGCGACGACCTCGGCGACCTCGGCATCGACGTCACGCTCGATCCGGCGGCGACGATGATGTTCGACCTCGCGGGCGGGCGGCGCGAACCGATCGCCGACGGTGAGGTCGCGGGCCGCGCGCAGGACCTGAGTCCGGGTGTGCTGCTGCGACCGCTGTGGCAGGACGCGTGCATCCCGACGGTCGCGTTCGTCGTGGGGCCGGGTGAACTCGCCTACCTGTGCGCAGTGGCGCCGCTGTACCGGCTCCTCGGAGTTCCGCAGCCGGTCTTCGTACCGCGTGCATCGCTGACGCTGGTCGAGCCGACGATGCAGCGCCTGCTGACGCGCTTCTCGCTCGACCTGCCCGATCTGGACCAGCCGCCGGAGAAGCTCGCCGAGAAGTATCTGAAGAGCGACGACGGCAGCGATCTCGAGGACGCACTCGACACGCTGCAGAGCCGTTTGAAGAGCGACCTCGACGCCATCGGCCAGCGTCTCGGCAAGCTCGACTCGTCGATGCTGAGCGCGCTCGATCGTGCGCGCACGAAGTGCGTCGAGGAGATCGAGCGTCTGCAGCAGAAGATCCGCAACGCTCGACAGAACCGGGAGGGCACGGGCATCAAGCAGCTGCGGCGTCTGTGCAGCACTTTGCGACCGCGCACGCGCTTCCAGGAACGTGTGCTCGGACCGTTGTCGTACCTCGCGGCCTACGGGCCGTCGCTCGCCGACGCGCTGATCGACGCCGCGGATCCGTTCCGCATCGAACACGGAGTGTTGGAGCTGTGACGTCCCCGACGCGGCTCGATCCGTGCGACGTGCTCGCGTTCGGGCCGCACCCCGACGACGTGGAGATCGGCGCCGGTGGCACGCTGCTCCGCCTGATCGCCGCCGGCCGCTCCGCGTCGATCGTCGACCTGACGAACGGCGAAATGGGCTCGCGCGGCACCGCCGACGAACGGCGCGTCGAAGCCGCGGCCGCCGCGAAGGTGCTCGGCCTGCGCCAGCGCACGAACCTCGGCATCGCGGACACGAAGGTCACCGTCGACGACACGCAGACGGACCTGATCGTGGCCGCGATCCGCCAGGCGCGCCCGACGATCGTCTTCGCCCCGCACGAGCTCGACCTGCACCCCGATCACACGGCGGCGGCGCAGCTCGTCTCCCGCGCGTACTTCCTCGCCGGCCTGGCCAAACACGCTCCGCACCTCGGAGCACCGCATCGACCGCGGCTCGTGCTGCGGTTCCCGGGCAACCTGCCGGTCGAACCGAGCCTCGTCGTGGACATCACCGCGGTCGCGAAGGCCAAGGACGACGTGGTGCGCTGTTATCGGTCACAACTCGCTCCGCCGGATCGGGGCCACCTGCTGCAGGGCATCGACGTATTCGAGAGGGCGCAGGTCCGCGACCGCTTCTTCGGGGCACGCATCGGGGTCTTCGCGGGCGAGCCCTTCTGGCACGAAGGGCCCCTGCCGGTGCGCGACGTCTCCCTGCTGATGGCGTGAGAAAACCCTCGCGCAGGGCCATGTGCGGCAGCACCATCCGTGGGGAGGTTCTGCACCCATGAAGCGCATCGCGGTCATCAATCAGAAAGGCGGCGTCGGCAAGACCACGACCACCGTCAACCTCGGTGCGGCGCTCGCGCACAAGGGCCATCGCGTGTTGCTGCTCGACATGGACCCGCAGGCGAACCTCACGGTGCACGTCGACAAGCGTCCGGATCTCGAGAGCAACACGCTCACGAGCCTCCTGGTCGAGGACACGCCGTTGAAGGACCTCGTGCAGCCGACCGGACAGCCGAACCTCTTCGTCGTGCCGAGCGACACGTCGCTCGCCGGTGTCGAGCAGGTGCTCGCGAACAGGATCGGTCGCGAGACGATCCTGCGCGAGGCGCTCGATGCGTTCCCCGACGCGCCGAACATCGACTACGTCCTGTTCGATTGCCCGCCGTCGCTGGGCGTACTGAGCGCGAACGCACTGGTCGCCGCCGACTTCGTCGTGATCCCGATGCAGGCCGAGTACCTGTCGCTGCAGGGCATGGCCAAGCTGCTCGAAGTGATCCAGCTCGTGCAGAAGCGTCTCAACCCGGCGGTGAAGATCGCCTGCGTGCTGCCTTGCATGGTGGACGCGCGCACCAATCTCAGCACCGAGGTCCTGCGCGAGATCGACGCCCACTTCGGTTCGATCCTCACGAAGACGCGCATCCGCAACAACGTGAAGCTCGCCGAGGCGCCGAGCTTCGGCCGCACGATCTTCGAGCACGCACCCGACAGCAACGGCGCGCGCGACTACGAGGCGTTCTGCAACGAGTTCCTCGTCATGATCGGCGCAACGACTCCGGCGCCTGCCGCCGTGATCGACGCTCCTACGCCGCCCGAAACGGTCGAGCCGCCGCCGGCTTCGGCACCGGAAGCCCCGCGCGAAGGCGAACTCGAAGCCGGCGCCTGAGGCTCGGGGCAGCGCCCGTCTCGAAACGCGACCTCGACTCAGGGTCAACCCTCATGTCGCCTCGCGCGTCGGTCGATAGCCGTCGCGATGCAAGGCAGCGAGCGGAACCTGGATCGGATCACGACGCTGCTCGGTCAATGCCTCGGACGCATCGAGGCACACGCTGCCGACGTCCAGCACATCGACGACGGCGCCACGACGTTCCTCACGGCGGAGGAGATCGACAACGAGACCGCAGAGCTGCAGCAGCTCGTCGGGTCGCTCCTCGACAACGTCGTGCAGGCAGACGACGCCGATCTGAACCACATCGTCGACCAGGCGGTGCGTTCGTGCATCGCGGCGGTCGACGTGCCTCTCGTCGTGCGGCAGCGGCTCGCGCCGGACCTGCCGCGCGTCGCGTGCAATCCCGGCCAGCTCACGTTCGCCGTGCAGCGAGCGCTCGGCATCGGCATCGGACACCTCGAACCGGGCGGCGAACTCGTCGTCGTCACGCGTTGCGAGGGCGACACCATCGTGTTCGAGATGGAGAGCCTCGGTGAAGAGTCGGATCCGGACCTCGAAGCCCGCACCACGACGTTGCTCGAGTTCGTCTCGGACATGAAGGGCACGTGTCGGACCGATGCAGACGAGCGGGGCACGTTGCTGCTCGCGATCGAACTGCCCGCGGCCCTCGCGGCCGACGATCGCTGACACACCCCGAGCGCGCGCGGTGCGCGACACTAGGATGTGGCGATGCGCATCGGCATCGTTTGCTACCCGACCGTCGGCGGAAGTGGAGTGATCGCGACCGAGATGGCGCACGCGCTGGCGAAGCGAGGCCATCAGGTCCACCTCATCAGCTACGACCGCCCTGGCCGTCTGCGCCGCGGCACACCGGGACTGCAATTCCACCAGGTCGCAGTGTCGGCGTACCCGTTGTTCCGCTATCCGCCGTACGACCTCGCGCTCGCGACGCGCATGCTCGAGGTCCGCGAAGAGGCGAAGGTCGATCTCTTCCACGTGCACTACGCGATCCCGCACGCGGTGAGCGCCTTCCTCGCACGCAGCATGTGCGGCGGCTGCCTGAAGTTCGTGACGACGCTGCACGGCACCGACATCACCGTCGTGGGCGCGGACCGGGCCTACCTGCGTCCGACGCGATTCGCGCTCGAGCAGTCCGACGCGATCACAGCGGTGAGCCGCTACCTCGCCGACGAGACGCACCTCGTGTTCGGCGTGCGCAAGGAAGTCGAAGTGATCGCCAACTTCGTCGACACCGAACGCTTCAAGCCGGACGGATCGCCGCGCTGGCACCAGCGCGCCGACGGCGAACGGATCCTCGTGCATTCGTCGAACTTCCGCCCGGTGAAGCGCATCGCCGACGTCGTGCGGGCCTTCGCTCTCGTCGCGCAGGAGATCCCCGCACGGTTGCTGCTGGTCGGTGACGGACCGGATCGCGAACACGCGCTCGCCGTCGCCGCGGACCTCGGATGCAGCGGCCGCGTGGAGCACCTCGGGGTCAGCGACCATATCGAGGACGTTCTGCCCAAAGCGGATCTCTTCCTGTCCGCTTCGGAGACCGAGAGTTTCGGACTCTCGATGCTCGAAGCGATGAGTTGTGGCGTTCCATGCGTGAGCACCGCGGTCGGCGGTGTCGCGGAGGTGCTCGGCGACACGGGGCTGCTCGCTCCGTTCGGTGACCCGCACGCACTCGCTCGCGCCGCGCTGCAGGTTCTCACCGACGGCAGCAAGCACACGGCTCTCGCCGCAGCAGCGAGGCGCCGGGCGGTGGAGCACTTCGCGACCGACGCCATCGTCGCGCGCTACGTCGATCTCTACGAGCGTGTGCTGAGGTGAGCGGGACCGGGAGATCGGGGCAGGCACCGCGGTTCTGCGACTTCAACGCCGGGAGCCGCGCCGACGAAGATGTCCTCGAACTGTTCGTCGCCACCGAGCGCGAGCATCCGGCGAACCCGGCGAGTGTGCACGCGCCGGGTCGGCGAGCACGAGCCGTGCTCGAGGAGGCGCGCGAGCGCGTCGCCGCCGCACTCGGACTCGCCGCCGCGGACGTGCTGTTCACCAGTGGTGGCACGGAAGCTGCCAACCTCGCGATCACCGGGCTCGGCGATCGTGCGCTGCCCGTCTTGCTCTCGCCCGCCGAACATCCTGCGGTGTACGAACCGGCGCTGGAACGCGGCGCCGTTCTCATGGCGATCGATCGCACCGGATGCGCCGTCGTCGTGGCGCCCGACACCCGCGTCGGACTCGTGGCGCTGGTCCATGCCCAGAGCGAACTCGGTACCGTGCAACCGGTCGCCGAGGCGGCGCGCCTAGCCCGGGACCTCGGGGTGCCGCTCTTCGTCGACGCCGCACAGAGCCTCGGTCGGCTCGACCTCGACCCCGTCGTGGCGTCGGGAGCGATCGTCGCCCTGTCGCCGCACAAGGCCTTCGGCATCCGCGGACACGGAGTGCTCGCGGGTCGTGGACTTCAGCACGGTCTTCGACCGATGCTGCGCGGCGGAGCACAGGAGCACGGACTGCGACCGGGTACACAGAGCCCGGCGCTCGCCGTCGCGAATGCACTCGCGATCGAGCGAGCGATCGAGCATCGCGAAGACCGCGCCGTCACCATGCTCGCCGCGCGATCCGAGTTCATGACGGGGATGCGGACCCTGGTGGTCGACCACGAAGTCTTGACACCAGAAGCGAACAGCGTGCCGAACACCGTGATGATCGCGTTCCGCGGCGTCGACGGTCGCAACCTCCTTCCGGCTCTCGATCTCGCAGGTGTTCACGCTTCGCACGGCAGTGCGTGTTCGTCCGGCGCACCGACTCCGCCTCGCATCCTGCGCGCGATCGGACTCGACGACGCTTCGGCTCGAGCGTGCGTGCGGTTCAGCTTCAGCGGTGACGAGGCGCCCGGCTCGATGCGCGACGCAGGTGTGCGCGCAGCGCAGGTCGTGCAGCGTCTGCAAAAAAAAATCTGAGCTCGTCGCGCGTCGACGAACTCCTCGCGACGATTCCAAGTCGTTGTCGCATCGTGCGCGTACGAACGACGTCGCGAGGGACATCTTGGTCGCCGATTTTTTTCGCGAGCAAAGTTGTGCGTGTGCTCTTCACAAGCGTCGCCGCGATCGCTAAGGACAACTCGCGTCAGAGAGGAGCGGACCCCGGCCGCCTAACCGTGGTTCTCTCCAGAGCCTGCCTTCGGAGTCCGAGTCTGCACTCGGTCTCAGCCACTCAGAGTCCGTCGAGTCTGTCACTCGTCCCGGGTGTTGCCCGACCGATCGCGGTCGCGTCGCACCTTCGCTCTCGGAGCCACCCTCCGAGGTGCTGCCACCAACTTCGCGAAC
The DNA here is from genome assembly GCA_964538915.1 of uncultured candidatus Brocadiaceae bacterium. Classification (GTDB taxonomy): domain Bacteria; phylum Planctomycetota; class UBA1135; order UBA1135; family UBA2386; genus JAEUHQ01. The sequence goes on from CAZIFB010000005.1 coordinate 53,940, forward strand.
CGTCCGGCGAGAGCCGAGCCGTTCCACGCCACCCGTCCGTACCCGCTTCTGGCGCTGCCGCCAGCGGCGCCGTTTCGTAGTCCCTCGTTCCACCCGTTTCGGCAACCCTGTCCTTGCACCCTAGACCCATGGTGGATGCCCACACGCCAGAGTCGCAACCGCTCGACGAAAAGGAAGTGCTGCGGATCGTCCTGCAGTATCTCGGCCCGCGTGTGCGGCCGGAGCAGTTGGAGACCTGGTTCCGCACGATGAACGTGCGCCGCATCGACGACCGCGAGATCGATCTCTCGGTCACGAGCCAGTTCGTGCGTGACTGGCTCCAGCGCAACTACCTGTCCCTCCTCAACGAAGCGGTCGGTGCGCTCGGCGAACCGCGCCGCCGTCTCGTCCTGTCGAACCGCGAGGAAGACGGCTTCGACGGTTTCCGTGCAACCGGTCTCGGAGCGGCGCTCGGTCGCGGCGAACCCGCGCGCCTCGGCGCCGCCGACGAGATCGAGCGCGTGATCCGCCTCAACGACACAGCCGCGCCGATCCCCGTGACGGCGGCCGCGGCGGGGACGAACGTCGCGCCCGGCGTGCTCCGCCGTGCCACCAACCCGCTCAACCCGAACTACACGTTCGACAAGTTCGTCGTCGGTTCGTGCAACCGGCTCGCCCACGCTTCTGCGCTCGCGATCGGCGAGAACCCGGGCTGTGCCTACAACCCGCTCTTCGTTCACGGCAACGTCGGCCTCGGCAAGTCGCACCTGCTGCAGGCGATCTGTCACACGATCCTGCGGCGCGATCCGAACGCGCGAGTCGTCTACCTGAGCTGCGAGGACTTCACGAACGCGTTCATCCACGCGATCCAGAACCAGAAGCTCGACGTCTTCCGCGACTTCTACCGTTCTGCCGACGTGCTGGTGATCGACGACGTGCAGTTCCTCGCGAATCGCGAGAAGACGCAGGACGAGTTCTTCCACACGTTCAACACGCTCTACGACGCGCAGAAGCAGATCGTGCTGTCGTCCGATCGCACACCGGTCGAGATCCCGACGATCCAGGAGCGGCTGGTCTCGCGCTTCAAATGGGGCCTGGTCGCCGAAGTCGAGGCGCCGTGCTTCGAGACGCGCAGGGCGATCGTTCGGCGCAAGGCCGAGGGCCGCGGCGCGAGCCTGCCGGAGGACGTCGTCTCGTTCCTCGCCGAGCGCGTCACCGGGAACATCCGCGAGCTGGAGGGTGCGGTGATCAAGGTCGTCGGCATCGCCGCGATCACGGAACAACCGATCACGCTCGCCCTCGCCGAAACGAGCATGCGCGGCATGCCCGTGCTGCACCAACAGGTGTCCGTCGACGACGTGATGGCGCTCGTGACGAGTGAGTTCGCGATCACGGCGCGGGAGCTCACCGGCAAGGGCCGCACCCAGACTGTCAGTCTGCCTCGGCAGATCGCGATGTTCCTGATCCGTGAGCACACGGAGAACTCGCTCGAGGACGTCGGCCGCATCTTCGGCAACCGCGACCACACCACGGTCCTCTACGCGGTCACGAAGATCCAGGATCGCTCGAAGACCGATCGGCTGTTCAAGGAACTGCTCGACGGTCTCAGCACCCGCTTGCTGACGCGCTCGTTCCGGACCTGATCGCGGGCCGCCTCGAACCGAAGCGGCAACGCTCGGGATCGTGCCTGGCGTCCTCCTGGTCGCGCGTTCTTTTGACGTCTGGGTCCGCGAAGCTGGATGGCGTGGCACCGGCGGGAGATCGGGTCGTCACGAAACCTGTGCACAGCCAGGGAGTGATGTCTGGAGCTTCTGCGGATCCCTGTCGGGAGGTCTCCCGATGCTTCCCGGGTCGTCCCGCTCCTCGTCGCAAGACGTCGAGAATGTGGATCCGTGCACCGCATCTTCCGACCGTTTCTCCAGGCCCGTGAACCGCCCTGGAGCCGGCTTTCTTGCTTCGATGGCGACGATCCATCGCTAACCTATGCACACTCGCGACGGAACGGATGACGGTGACGAGAGAGTACTTCTCTCTCACTGAAGATCTCCCGTCTCGCGCGCTTGAGCCAACACACCCGGCACCCGCACCTTCGAAGCCCGCAAGCACCGTACGATGAAGATCCTCTGCGACCGCAACGCGCTGCAAGAAGCCGTCACCGTCGTCTCGTCCGTCGTTCCGGCGAAGACCACGAAGCCCATCCTGCAGAACCTCCTGCTGCGGGCCGACAGCGAAGGCATCACGTTGTTCGCGACGGACCTCGAGATGGCGGCGCGGGTGCAGCTCGACTCCGTGAAGGTGTCGAAGAAGGGGACGGCGCTCCTGCCCGCTCGTGAGACCGCGGCGCTGCTCCGCGAGCTGGGTGAGCCCACCGTGACGCTCGACAGCAGCGAGCAGCGCTGCCGCATCGAGAGCGGCGGCGGCTCGTTCGTGCTCCTGGGCGAGGACCCGGAGCAGTATCCCGAGGAAGCGCTCGGCAAGGCGGGCAAGAAGGTCGAGATCGTGGCCGGTGCGATGCTGCGGATGATCCAGGAGACGGTCTTCGCGGCGGCACGGGAGGAGACCCGTTACGCGATCAACGGCGTCCTGCTCGACTGCGCAGCGGGGTGCCTGCGCCTCGTGGCGACCGACGGCCGACGCCTCGCGATCAGCTACGAGAACATCGACACGAAGGTCGAGTTCAAGACGGTCGTTCCGCTCCGGGCTCTGCACACCTTGAGCCGTGCGCTGACCGAAGGCAGCAAGGAGATGCTGCGGATCGAAGTCGGCGACAAGCAGATCACCTTTGCCGTCGGTTCGACCCAGCTGGTGAGCCAGCTGCTCGAAACGCGCTTCCCCGACTACGAGGGTGTGCTGCCGAAGTCGGCCGACACGACCGTCGAGGTCTCCAAGTCGCTGCTCGAAGGTGCGCTGCGCCGCGCCGCGATCTTGTCCTCCAACGACATGCGCATGGTGCGCTTCGAGGTCGCCGACGACCAGCTTCGGATGACCGCCGAGAGTTCCGCCCGCGGCCGCGCCGACGTCGCGATCCAGGCGGTGGTGAAGGGCGCCGGCGGCTCGATCAACTTCAACCCCGACTACATCCTCGAGGCGCTGCGCATCTGCAAGCTCGACCAGGTCCGCCTCGACATGTCGGACGACTCGATGCCGGCGAAGTTCACGCTCGGCGAGTCGTTCACCTACGTCGTCATGCCCATCAGTGGGTCGTGACCCGGTGGATCCCGAGTTGCCGATCGTGAGCCGACGTTCTCCGTCGAGTACCGTCTGACTTCCGTGGCCGACCCGCAACCAGCGCGCGACCTGCTCCGTGGCATCCTGCAGAACGTGGGACGCAGCAAGAACCGGAGCGCCTACAACGACGCGCTCGACACCGTGCTCGGCCCGACGCTCCGCCCACACTGCCAGATCGTCGGCACCCGGAACGCTCGCCTCGTCGTCGAGGTCGACTCCGCACCGCTCTACGCCGAACTCTCCGGCTTCCGCCGCGAGGAGATCCGCCTCGCCATCAATCGCCTCGTGCCAAACCAACCCATTGCGCAGTTGACGTTCCGACAGGGGGGAACGGGACATGTCTGAAGCGAATCCGACCCAAGCCGGCTACGACGCGAGTTCCATCAAGGTGCTCGAAGGCCTGGAAGCCGTTCGCCAGCGCCCGGCGATGTACATCGGCGACACGAACCAGCGCGGTTTGCACCACCTCGTGTGGGAGGTCGTCGACAACTCGGTCGACGAGGCGCTAGCCGGTCACGCCAACCGCGTCGACGTGCGTGTCCACAAGGACGGCAGCATCTCGATCAAGGACAACGGCCGCGGCATCCCGGTCGACATGCACGAGAGCGGCAAGCCCGCCCTCGAGGTCATCCTGACCAAGCTCCACTCGGGCGGCAAGTTCGACAAGAACAGCTACAAGGTCTCGGGCGGTCTGCACGGTGTCGGCATCAGCTGCGTGTGCGCGCTGGCCGAAGTGCTCGACGTCGAGGTCTACCGCGACGGCAAGGTCTACCGCCAGACGTACGTGCGCGGCGAAAAGGCCAGCGAGCTGAAGGTCATCGGCAAGGCCGAGAGCACCGGGACGATGCTGCGCTTCAAGGCCGACCCGACCGTCATGCAGGCGACGGAGTTCCAGTACGACATCCTGCGCAAGCGCCTGCGCGAACTCGCCTACCTGATGGGTTCGGCGAACCTGCACATCACGCTCTTCGACGAGCGCATCGACAAGGGTGAGGAGTTCCACTTCCCCGAAGGTCTCGTCGAGTTCGTGCACGACCTCAACCGCGCCAAGAACGCGCTGCACAAGGACGTCGTCTACTTCCGCCGCGAGATCCCGTCGGAGCAGAGCCCCGAGAAGGTCTACACCGTCGAGATCGCTCTCCAGTACAGCGACTCCTACAACGAGAACGTGCACTCGTTCGTGAACAACATCAACACGATCGAGGGCGGCACGCACCTCGTCGGCTTCCGCACCGCGCTCACGCGCGCGCTCAACAACTGGGCACGCACCGAGAAGGTGATGAAGGACAAGGACCCGACGCCGACGGGCGAGGACTTCAAGGAAGGCCTCGCGGCGATCGTCTACGTCAAGGTTCCCGACCCGCAGTTCGAGAGCCAGACGAAGATCAAGCTCGGCAATCGCGAAGTGCAGTCGCTGGTCGAGACGGTCGTCGGTGACGGACTCCGCACGTACTTCGAGGAGACGCCGGGCACCGCGCGCGCGATCTTCGGCAAGGCGATGGATGCGCTGCGCGCACGCGAAGCCGCGCGGAAGGCCCGTGATCTCGTCCGTCGCAAGTCCGCGCTCGAGGGCGGCGGCCTGCCCGCGAAACTCGCCGACTGCCAGAAGGGGACGGCGCGCGAGGACGCCGAACTGTTCCTGGTGGAAGGTGACTCCGCAGGCGGCACCGCGAAGCAGGGCCGCATGAGCCACCAGGCGATCCTGCCGCTTCGCGGCAAGATCCTGAACGTCGAGAAGGCGTCGGCCGACAGCATCCTCGACCACGAAGAGATCCAGACGATCGTCAGTGCGATCGGCACCGGATTCGTCGGCGAGGAGTTCGAACCCGACCGCCTCCGCTACGGCAAGATCATCGTGATGACGGACGCCGACGTCGACGGCTCGCACATCCGCACGCTGCTCCTGACGTTGTTCTACCGGAAGATGCCCGAGCTGGTCGCGCGCGGTCACGTCTACGTCGCGCAACCGCCGCTCTACGGTCTGAAGAAGGGCAAGACGGAGAAGTTCGCGATCACGGAAGAGGACAAGCTCAACCTCCTCGCCGAGATGGGGCTCGGCACGACGACGCTCGCTCACACGAACGGCAAGAAGTGGCACGGACGCGAACTGCGCCGGCTCATGGACACGGTCGTGAAGCTCCGCGATCTCGAGAGACGCATGCCGGCCGACGGCGCCGTGCCGTTCGCCGACTACGTCGCGGCGGCCACCGTGCCCGACCGCACCCTGCCGACGAACTACATGGTGCTCGCCGGCAAGGGCCGCTTCTTCGACACCGAGGCGCAGCTCGCCGCGGAGATCGAGAAGCTGACGAAGGCGAAGGGCCGTCCGCTGGTCGTCTACGAAGGGCCGGATTCGCCGTGCCGGCGCGAACAGGCCGACGTCGAGGTTTACGTCCTGCACCTCGGTCACGAAGTGCAGACCCTGATGCGCCAGATCGACACGCTCGGCGTCCCCGTCGATTGGCCTGCTCCGGCGAACGGCTCGGGCTTCTCGTCGTCCGCCGGCGAGGAGGCGCGTTCCACCGGAGGCGAGAGCCTCTTCGCGGCGATCGAGTCGATCGAGAAGACGCTCCAGAAGGAAGTCGTCGTGCAGCGCTACAAAGGCCTCGGCGAGATGCAGGCTTCGCAGCTCTTCGAGTCGACGATGGACCCCGAACGACGCACGCTGCGCCGTGTGACCGTCAACGACCTGGTCGAAGCCGACCGGATCTTCACGGTCCTGATGGGTCCCGAGGTCGAGCCGCGCCGCGACTTCATCGAAAAGCACGCGCTCGAAGCGACGAGCATCGACGTGTAACGGGCTCCTCGCGGCCACGATCCGCCCACCGCGAGGACCACGATGCATCGACTTCGCTATTCGATCGGCGTGCTGACGCTGCTCGCCGCCGCGCTGTGCGCGCTGTGGTTCGTCAGGATCCTGAGGAACCAGGACGAACGACCCGGCCTCGCGGTCCGAGTCGAGTTCCGCGACGCACGCGGGCTGCGCTCTGGCGCCGACGTCCGCTACCGCGGCGTATCGGTCGGCACGGTGCGAACGGTCTCGATCGCGGGCGACGGTCGCAAGGCGACGGTCGGCATGCTGCTCGATCCGATCGGTGCGGCGCAGGCTTGCGTGAACAGCGTGTTCTGGATCGTCACGCCCCGGTTCGCCGGGATCACGACGGGCGCGTCCGGTCTCGACACGCTCGTCCGCGATTCCTACGTGACCTTCCAGACGCCGGGCGAACGCGGTTCACCGCTCGCCGACGGCAGCCTGCTCGCCGGTCGCGAGAAACCGCCGCCGGCGGCAGACCCCGAAGTGCTCGACGAGATCGAACACGGCGATCTCCTGATGAGCGTTCTGGTGCCCGAGAACCACGGACTGCGTCCCGGCTCGGCGGTGATCTACCGCGGCCAGCAGACCGGTGACGTGCGCAGCGTCGAGCTGGCGCCGGACGGGTCGCACGTCGAAGTGAAACTGCGCATCGCGCGCAAGCACCGTCAGACGGTCACCGACAAGTCGTTCTTCTGGGTCGCGCGTCCGGCCGTGACGGGTGCGCTGCTGTCCGGGTTCACGCTGAACGACGTGAGTGCCCTGCTCACGCCCTTCGTCAGCTACTACTCCGAACCGGGGAAAGGCGTGCCCGTGGACGACGGTCACCGCGTCGCCGCGCAGCCGATGCGGCCGTCGTTCGAGGTCGCCGCGGTGCCGAAGGCAGCCCTGCAGCCCCGCCCGCGGCCGGATCCAGCACCGGGAGCGGACGGCATCGTCGTGGTGCGGATCGTCTACGACGCGATCGAGCGCGACACCTGGAGTGCGGACGATCCGGTGCGCGGCGAGGGCAGCGGTCTCCTTCTGCTCGCGCACGACGGCCGTGCGATCGTGGTGACCGCACGATCCGTGGTCGACGGATCGGTGACGACGAGCGATGCGTTCGGTCGCGCTCCACAGATCGAAGACGAGCGCACGAAGGTGATGTTGCCCGACGGCTCGGTGCTTCGCGCCGTGCGGATCTGGGTTCATCCGGATGGCGCGGACCTCGCGGTCCTGCTCCTCGAGGACGTGCCGCCCGACCTGCGCGCGAGCGCGACGGATCGGCTCGCACTCGCGGAGACGATGACGGGCAGCGACGTGCGTTGCGCCGGCCCCGACGGCGCTCCGCTCGCCGTGGCCGCGATCGAGACGATTTCCGAAGGAGCCGCACTCGGCGGTGTCGTGGTCGCGTCCGAACGAGCAGTCGGCATCGTCGGTGCGGGCAGGAAGGTCGTGCCGCTGACCTCGCTGCCCTCCGATCTGCGGCCGCGATGACGAGCGCCATGGCGCCCGCTCTCGAATTCCGCCGCTTCGGCCTCGCACACCGCCGTCCCGGCGTCGAGGACGTGTTGCTCGCCGACGTGGACCTCATGCTCGAAGAAGGGCGCTTCTACCTCTTCGTCGGGGCGAGCGGCGGCGGCAAGTCGTCGGTGCTGCGCGTGCTCGCGGGGCTCGTCGAGACGCGCGAACCGGCCCCGCGCATCTCCGGCGAACTGCTCGCGTGGGGGAAGTCGATCGTCGGCGACGACCTCTCCGCGCTGCAGGGCAACGTCGCGGCGATCCTGCAGGACGAGGGACTGCTCGACGAGCTGAGCCCGCGCGAGAACGTCGAACTCGCGCTGCGCGCCGCCGATCGATCGCGCCTTCTGGCCCCGGGTCTGCTCGCCCAGGCCGGGCTCGTCGATCCACCGGCACGCACCGCGCAGTTGTCGGGCGGGATGCGGAAGCGTCTGGCCGTCGCTCGGGCCCTGGCGTCGAGTCCGCGTCTGCTGCTCTGCGACGAACCGACGGCCGGCCTCGACGAGGACGCCGCGCGTCGCATTGCACGCCTTCTTCGCGACGCGCACGAACAGGATCCTGGCCGCACGACGATCGTCATCACGCACGACCTCGACGCGTTCGAAGGGATGACCGACGGCGTGCTCGTGCTCGATCGCGCAGCCCGTTCGTTGCGACTCGAACCGCCGGGTCACCGACCCGCCGCGAAGGAACCCGCCGCCCGGGCGCCGGATCCGGTGTCGGGCGAACCGGCGCCCGTGCATGGATTGCGCCGGCTGCTGCTGCAGACCGCGGCGGTGTTCGAGACCTTCGTCGAATCGCTGCGGCGCTTGCCGCCGGTGGAGTTCGGTCAGGTCGCGCGCACCGTCGCGCGCTTCTCGATCGAACCAGCGCCGTTCGTCGCGCTCGCCGGCGCCGTCATCGGCGGCCTCGCGACGTTCTTCGCATTGAACAACAACCCGGTCGAAGGCGGCTTCGAGTCCGCGCTCCTCACCGGCACGGGCAAGGTCGCGACCGCGGTGCTCGTGCCTCTGCTCAGCGGTTTCTTCTTCACGGCGCGCATCGTCGCCGGCGCCGCGGCGCGGATCGGCACGATGAAGCGCACCAACCAGGTCGCCGCGCTGCAGATGATGGGCGTGCGCCCCGCGGACTGGCTGCTCACGCCGCTCGTGTGGGCGATGGTGATCGCGATGCCTCTGGTGACGTTCGCCGGCGTCGTCGCGGCCGCAGTCGCCGGGGCGTTCGCTGCCGGGACGGTGTCGGGATTCTCGACGGCCGGCTGGGCGCACGCGTGGTTCGCGACGGTGGACGCCCGCGACGTGCTCGTCGTGCTCATGAAGTCCGCGCTGTCCGGGTACCTCGTGGCGCTCGCCTGCTACCACCTCGGCATCGGCCCCAAACGGTCGAGCGCGGACGTCGGGGATGCCGTGAATCGCGCCATTGTCGTCGGCACCGGACTCGTCCTGACCGTCCATGCGGTCGGCACCTTCGTGGTGTACGCCTGAGCCATCGGTGACACCGCCCGTTGCGCCGGCTCAAGGGGACCCCCGCCAAGGGCCGATGACCTGCCGGTGAAGGGCATCGAGAAGATCACTTCGGTCCGGCTCGCCGAGATCCTGACGGAGCGCGCCGCGGTCTCGTCCGAAGTCATCACCGACGCCCTGTACGCCCAGGACAAGCACGGCGAACCATTCGTCCAGATCCTGGTCAGCGGCGGCCACATCACCGAGTGGGACCTCGCGAAGCTCGTCACCGAGCACTTCAGCCTGCCCTTCCTGATGGCCGGCAACTACCACATCAGCGACGCCGCGAAGGCGCGGCTGCCGAAGGAAGTGCTGTTCAAGCACATGATCGTGCCGCTCGACGTCTTCGACGACATCGTGTGCGTCGCGATGCCCGTGATGCTCGCCTACGACGACATCGCGAAGATCCAGAAGGATCATCAGTGCGACCTCTACCCGTATGTCGGGTTGATCACCGAGAACAAGAAGGTGCTCACCGACATGCACAAGGACTACCCGCAGTGGGTCGAGGCCGAGCAGAAGCGGCGCGAGGAAGAAGCGAAGAAGCGCTCCGCGTCGGGTGCGAAGGGCGGTGGCGACTGGATGAGCATCTTCGACGCCGGCGACCAGGCGATTCAGAGCAACAAGAAGAAGCCGTCCGGGTCTCCTGCGCCGCAGCCGTCGCCCGCCGCCGGGCAGAAGCCGCTACCGAAGAAGTGACCGCGGACCGCCGCGCCGATCAGCGCGGGTCGATCACGAAGAGCTCGCCGTTCCGCCGCGTGAGTCGCTGCACGACGTTCTTCTGCGGGTCGTGCACCACACCGGACTCGAACCTGCCGTCTCCGTCCGTGTCGCTCCACGTCTCCACGGAACGGTCGGCGGCGTAGACCTCGAACTTCTCGGCGAAGCCGTCTTCGTTCTCGTCGAACGTCGCCGAGACGAGCACACCCTTCTTGTTGAAGAAGTCGACCCGCTCGAAGACGCGGTCGAAGTCCGCGTCGTGCGAGAACGTGACCGTCCTGCCGTCGGCACGCTGCACACAACGCAGTCCGTCCGCCTCGCCGATCCAGTCGAACAGCGGATCGCGGGGTGGCGGCCACGTCGCCCGTACCCAGAGCCCGCCGAACACGACCGCGATCGCACTCACGACGAGCAGACGCCAGTCGATCGAGGATCGGCGGGGTTCTGTGCGCGGCGTGGGCTCGCGCTCGGAGCTGGCAGCAGCGAGGGCCTGCTCCTCGAGATCGTCGACCGAGACATCGGCGCCGGCGAGGATCGTCTTCGCGCGCTCGAGGCTCGCGGTCGGCACCAGCACACGCACACCCTGCAGGTTCATGAGGCGGCGGCTCAACGCGAGTTCGTCCGCGAGCGAATCGCCGTCGACGTGCGCCGGGATGCCCTCGGCCTGCAGCATCGCGACGAAGAGCTTCGCCTGAACCGGCGTGGCGGCGATCTTGACGACGGTCGCGATCGGTTCGCTCACGGCTAGTCCTCGTTCTTCGGTGGTCCTTCGGTGGGCGTCGCAGGCGTCGTCGAAGGTGCCGGAGCGGTCTCCGGCGGCGGCTCCGACTCGATCATGTCACGCGCCGCGCTCTGGAGAGTTCGCCGCGGATCGGCGATCGCGCGCGGCACGTCCGCGACGCGCCGCAGTTCGTCCGCGGTGCCCTGCAGCGACTTCTTCACTTCGCTCAGGTCCCCGTCGCGGTCCATCTGGTCCTTGAACTCCTGCCAGCCGCGACGGAGCTGCGCTGCGACACGACCTAGGCTGCGCCCCGCCTCGGGCAGGTTGCGCCCGTAGAGCAGGAGGCCGACGACGACCAGCAGCACCATCTCAGTGCCGCCGATGTTGGGGAGGAACGCGAACACGCGAGCAGGATAGGGGATCGCTCCACGGAAGGGACTGCCGCGGGCAGGAACGCGGTTTCCGCGGGTGTCCCGGCGGTGCGCGGCGGGTTGACAGCTGGAGGATCGGGCGGCAAAAGACGCGACTGCGGGAGGAGATGTGCAATGACCCCTTCGTCGCCCCAGTCCCCAGTCCCCAGTCGACTGGGGTTCCTTGACAAGTTTGCTTCACCGAAGCGTCCGCGGTGTTGAGCGGGAGGATCTCGTGCAGGAGACGATCGTGAGAGTGCTACGGCGGCTGGGTCCGCGGGCAGTGGCCGAAGACGCACTGCGCCTGAGCTGGTGCATTGCCCAGTCGGTGCGCGTCGATTTCTTTCGCAAGAGGCGGCGAGAGCACGCACCGTTGGCGGCGGATCCGGAGTCGAGGGGCGACGAACTTGGACACAGCACCGAGACTGAGTCGATCGAGATTCCGCCCGGATTGCGGCGGCACCTGGGTGCGCGGGCACTGCAACTGTTGGAGGCGATCTGCGCAGGCTGTCGCACGAACAAGGCGTTGGCCCGACGTTTCGATTCGGACCCGAGTTCGGTCCGTCAGCGGAGACGGCGAATCGCGCGGGTCCTTTCGTGCTACCTCCGCACCCGCAATCACCCGCCGTGAACGATCTCTTTCAGAGGCAAGAAGCCACTTGTGGCGGCTCAATCGAACGACGAGGACACTGCATCGATGGGAGTGAAGACCCAGAAAACCCTGCTGACTGGTGCCTTGGTCGCTATCGCCGTTTTGACTGTTGCCACTCATGTCGCGCGACGTGGTCAACCAGCCCCGGCACGACAGCCGGTTCGTCAACACGACGACCCCGGTTACCCAGCAGACTCACAACGGCCTGTTCAGGAGCACTCACAAGTTGTTGCCGATCGAGAGTTGCCGCCTCCGGAGGCGAACAAGGAGAAATCGGACGACCGAGTAGCGACCCAAGAGTCTCCCCGAGCACGGGAACGCCTGAGTCGGCAAGACGTCGGCTCCGCACTGAGGCGCGCGAACATCATCTCCGCGAAATTGGGCATGTCGTACCACGCCTCGGCTCCGCCGGAACTCGACACCGCGTCTGCCAACGCGATCCTCGCGGCATATGGGAAGTACCTCGACGACTGTGAGAGCGTGGAGGTGATTCGGCAGCCCATCATTCACCGCCTGGCCACCGCCAAGGAGGAGCGCGGGGACTTCGAGACTGTCCCGTCACCCCGTGCCGCTGATCCATCTTTGAGTGCAAAGGAGCGTGGATCGGCCAGTCGTCAGCTCGCAGCCAAGAGCAAGTCGAATCGTCCCGATCAGACCGTCGTCCAGGTCGGGATAGGTGGGACTATTCGCATCATCAGGGTGGATGCGGATGAGGATCCCTACCTCACCCAAGCGTACTCGTCGCTCCACGACATAGAGCGGTTGTTTCTCGAGTCGATCATGCTCGTTGTCCCCAACTCGAAATAGGAGAGAGTAGCCATGAATTCGATGCTTATCGTCGTCCCGGTCCTGCTCACGTTCCTTGGTCCGGCAAGGACGGTTTTCGATTGTGAGGGGTGCAGCAATGACAACTCGAATTGGGAAGGGACTGGTGGGAACGACCATATCTGGGTCTATGAACCAGCACCGAATGACGCTCCTTGGGTACTGTGAACCAGGGTCCTGCCAATGGAAGCCGTGCGAGTTCCACGGCACGATTACCTTCAGGAACGCGTCGGCAACGGCGGTGGACATCCATTACCCAGGGATGCCATTGGTGGTCGTCACCGTTCCCGCCGGGGGAACCCACACTACGCCAACTCTCGACCTGAGGGGCGACTGCGGCCAGCTGGACGAGGTAGATCCTTGGTTCGGGGCTCATCCCGTGGGCGGCGGGGCGCGAATCTCTGGCTACATCTTCAGTTGTGGCCTTTGCTCGGAGTAGGTCCCCCGGCGCAGCGTGCCCGAGCACGCGCTGGCGTAGGGGACCCGACGGCCTCTGTTCGTTCACCATGGGATGAGGTTCACGCCACTCTGTGGACCGGAGCGGGCCGACTCACTACCGTCCCCGCCCCCCATGAGCGACAAGCCCATCTTCGCCCTCGAACGGCTCACCAAGAGCTACCAAGGCAAGAAGCCGGTCCTGAAGGACGTCAGCCTCGTGTTCCTCGAAGGCGCCAAGATCGGCGTCATCGGCCAGAACGGCGCCGGCAAGTCGACGATGCTCCGCATCATGGCCGGCGTCGACAAGGAGTACGACGGCACGGCGCGCCTCGCCGAGGGCAAGACGGTCGGCTACGTGCCGCAGGAGCCGAAGCTGCTCGAAGACCTCACGGTGCGCGGCAACGTCGAGCAGGCGGTCGCGCCCGTCCGCATGCTGCTGCGCAAGCACGAGGAGCTGTCCATGAAGCTCGGCGAGGACCTGCCGCCGAAGGAGATGGACAAGGTGATGGCCGAGCTCGAACGGCTGCAGCACGAGATCGAGGCGAAGGACGCGTGGGAACTCGACCGCCACGTCGAGACCGCGATGACGAAGCTGCACCTGCCGCCCGGCGAGAAGATGGTGAACGCGTGCTCCGGCGGTGAACGGCGCCGCGTCGCGCTGTGCCGCACTCTGCTCGAGCATCCCGACCTGCTGCTGCTCGACGAACCGACGAACCACCTCGACGTCGAGACCGTCCGCTGGCTCGAAGAGACGCTGCGCGAATACAAGGGCACGGTCGTCTGCATCACGCACGACCGCTTCTTCCTCGACAACGTCGTCGGCTGGATGCTCGAGGTCTGGCACGGCAAGGCGATCCCGTACCAGGGCAACTACTCCGAGTACCTGATCCAGCGCAGCAAGCGCATGCAGGTGCAGGAAGTGCAGGAGCAGCGCCGCTCGAAGTTCCTCGACCGCGAACTCGAGTGGATCCGCATGAACCCGAAGGCGCGCACGACCAAGAACAAGGCACGCCTCAAGAACTACGACAAGATGCTCGAGCAGGAGGTCGAGGAGAAGGACGACACCGTCGAGCTGCACATCCCGCCGGGCAAGCGCCTCGGCGACACCGTCATCCGCTTCGAGAAGGTCAACTTCGCGTACGACAAGGAACACAACGTCGTCGAGAACCTGTCGTTCGAGCTGGCGCCCGGCGACATCCTCGGCATCGTCGGTCCGAACGGCACCGGCAAGACGACCTGCCTCAAGCTCATCACCGGCAGGCTGAAGCCCGACAGCGGCAAGGTGACCGTCGGCCAGACGGTCGAGCTGTGCCACGTCGACCAGGAGCGCGAGACGCTCGATCCGGCGAAGACCGTGTGGCAGGAGATCAGCGACGCGCAGGACATCATCAGGCTCGGCAAGTTCGAGGTGAACAGCCGCAGCTACGTCGCGAAGTTCAACTTCACCGGTCCCGACCAGCAGCAGCTCGTCGGCTCACTGTCGGGCGGTCAGCGCAATCGCGTGCAGCTCGCCAAGATGCTGCGCCGCGGCGGCAACGTGATCCTGCTCGACGAGCCGACGAACGACCTCGATCTCGACACGCTGCGCGTTCTCGAAGAGGCGATCGCCGAGTTCCCCGGCTGCGTCGTGGTCGTGTCCCACGACCGCTACTTCCTCGATCGCATCTGCACGAAGATCCTCGACCTCGGCAACTACGAGCCGGGCAAGTACCTCGACAGTCTGTGATCTCCCTCGACGGCGCGGTGCCTTCCGTCAGTGGCGCTTCAGGCCGATCGCGAGGCCGGTCACGGCGAGGCCGGCGGTCGGCAGACTGCCGGTGACGAAGCGCTGGAAGCTGCTCCACTCGTCGGCGACGTTCTGCGTGAAGCGGTTCCACACGCCGTCGATCGCCGTCCAGTCCACGACGACGAGTCCGTAGTGCGCGAGCACGAGGGTCATCGCGAGCCAGAAGCCGAACGCGATCGCCGCGACCTTCAGCATCGCACGCACGAACGAGCCGAGGCAGAAACCGGCGACGAAGCCGAAGCCGAGCCGGAACACGCCCTTCGCCGCAGGCTCCTCGCCGACCGTCGTGCTGCCATGCGGCGATGGGTTGCCGGCGGTGAGGCTCGACGCGATGCCGGGCGACGTGCCGCCCGTCGAACCGCCGACCGGGGGTGCTGGCGCAGCGAGGGTCAGCGCCGCGCCGACGACCACAGCGGCGACCGCGACACCGACCGCGATCTTCTTCCAGCGCGGCATGTCACGGAGCCAACCGACGAACGTGCGGTCGTTCGGGACCTTCGCAGGCGGTGGTGCGGGTTCGTCCATACCGGACAGCCTACGGCGGCCACTCGCTCCGCGCCCCGGGCCCTTTTCGCTTGAGGCAGCTTCGCGCTTCCGGATGATCCCCGGCCCTCACACCTCGGAAACCTATGCGACACCTCTTCACAGCTGCCGCCATCGCGATGTTCGCGGGCGGTGTTCTCGCCCAGGATCGGGTCACGCTCGCCAACGGCGACGTGCTCACGGGCACCATCAAGTCGATGGCCGACGGCAAGCTCGTCATCACGTCGGCTCTTCTCGGTGACATCACGGTCCCCATGGCGAACGTCAGCGACGTCGTCACGAAGGAAGCCGTCACGCTCGAGACCGCCACCGGCGACCGCCTCTTGAACCGCAAGATCCTCGGCCTCGAGGGCGGCAATCTGAAGCTCGAAGGTGCGACGACCTCGCTCGCGATGAAGGACCTCGGCAAGATCAATCCGCCGGAGAAGGTCGAGCCGAAGTGGACCGGCTCGGTGAAGCTGAGTGCGCTCTGGGCGGACGGCAACACCGATCGGCGCGCAGTCGGCGCCGCGTTCGACGCGTCGCTGCGCCGCGAGGACGACCGGATCTCGCTCGACGCTGCGTGGGACTACAGCGAAGACAAGGACACGGACTCGACGTCAGCGACGTTCCGCGACTGGAAGCTGAATCAGCGCCGCGCCGGCGGTGGCATCAAGTACGACTACTTCATCAGCAAGAAGTGGTACGTGCTGGTGACCTCGCGCGTGCTCGGTGACACGCTCGCCGACATTCAGCTGCGCTACACCGGCGGCCTCGGCATCGGCTACACGTGGGTGGAGAACGACTCGACGACGTTCCTGACCGAAGTGGGTCTTTCGTACTTCAACGAGAACTACCGCACGCCTGGCGTGGAGTCGCAGGACTACCTGGCCGCACGCGCCGCCTACAAGCTGACCCACGCGTTCAGCGACGAAACCAAGCTGGTGCACGGTGTGGAAGCGTTCCCCTCCCTCGAAGACGGAGCCGACGTGTACCTGCAGGCGAAGACGGAGGTCGTCACATCGCTGACCGATTCCATGATCGCGTCGATCGCACACGTGCTGGACTACGACAACACGCCGGCGCCGGGCCGCGACCGCGTCGACAACCGCGTGCTGCTGTCCGTCGGCTGGTCGTTCTGAACGGAACGCGCCGGCGCCAGTCTCACCCGGTGCCGTGCATGCTCGCGCGGCTTCGCGCCCGTCAGTAGTTGGTCGCGAATTCGCTCGCCTGGAGCATCGAGCCGCCGAAGCGGTCCGCGTGGCCGCGGTTCATCCCGCCGAAGCGAGGCAGGAACTCGAGGCGGAACGTCGTCTCGTCCGCGTACGGGTTGTAGCTGGCGTTCGCGGAGATCGACCAGTCGTGGTCGTTGCGCACGAGGCCGAACGAGTAGGACAGCCACCTGTCCTCGGTCAGGTCGCGCTGGCTGCCCCCGAACACGCTCCAACGGTCGAACAGGCGCGTGCTGCCGTTCACGCCGACGGCGCCCCTCACGACGAGGTCCTCGCGGTAGTCGACCGTCCACGTGATGCCGGCGATGCGACCGACGCGCAATTCGGTGTCGAGCGTGCGCATGCCTTCCTTCCAGTCGTGGTCGCCGTAGACCGCGAACGCGAAGTCCTCGAACGGCAGCCACGAGATGTGGGGGCGCAGCAGCAGGTCGTAGTAGAAGAGGCCGATCGACTCGCCGCCGTTGTCGCGCGCGGCGTCAGGCCAGAAGTCCTGCGCCAGGTCGAGCAGCACGACGTCGCGCGGGTGCGCCGGTCCGGCCTTCGGGTCCTTGGTCCCCATCTGCTGCAGCAGGTTGCGCACCTCGACGCGCACGAGTTCCTGCTCCTGCAGCGTGTCCGTCGCGTCGAACTCGAAGAATTCGCTCGGCGGATCGTCGACGCGGAACCGGTTGCGCCAGGTGACCTTCGGCGCGATGACGTGGCGCAGCGCTTCGGGGCCGTCGTCGCCGGTCCACGAGAACGTCTTCGACAACCTCGTGCCGAGTGCGACGCCGCCCTCGAACGCGATGCGACCTTCGGCGCGGCCGTCGACCGCTTCGTCGAACCAGGTTCCGCGGGCGGACGTGTAGGGCCGCAGGTTCCACGGGCCGATCGCGAACGGCGCGGACACTTCCACCAGCTGATCGGCGCGGAACGTCCGGTCGGACACCCGCACGCCGGCGCGGTCGTCGTACGCCGAGCGCCGCTGCCCGAGTTCGGTCGCGGCATCGACGACGATCGGCGTCTGCCACGGCGTCTCGCCGATCGGTTGCGCGATCCAGTCGTACGTGACGACGGGCAGTTCCTCGACGAAGCGGTCCGCGAGCGCGCGGTCGTCGCGATAGCTGAAGTCGTCGAGGTTCCAGCGTGTGCCGATCGTGAAGAGCCGATTGCCGTCCGAGTGGTGGAGGTAGCTGCTCGTCTCCGGCGTCTCCTGGATCCGGTACTCGCCCGGGAAGAACTCGGGCAGCACCGCCGGATCGGTCGCGCGGAACGCGACGAGGTCGAGGTGCGTGCTCGGCCCGATGTGGAGGCGGTTCTCGGTCGAGATCAGTCCGCGCATCTCGTTGTCGCGCGGCGAGCCGTCGAAGTTGCCCTGGATCTCGCGCAGGTCGGGCCCGCGGTCGTCGAGCCAGAAGCCGTTCAGCCTGCCGTCGTACAGGCCCTCTGCGCGGTACCGCAGTTCGCCGTCGAGCGGAACGCCGCGCTTCTCCACCCAGCCGACGCCCAGCTCCCAGTCGCCGCGGAACTCGTGCGCGGGCCGCCCGGTGATGGCCCGGTGCAGCGTGCCGCCGGTCTTGTTCCACGGCAGCCCGAACACGATCTCGGCCTTCGTACCCTCTTTCTGCGAGTAGCTGCCGCTCGCGCGTTTGATCGGGAACTCGCTCTGGCTCTTCGTGAAGATGCGCGCGTCGGGGAGCGGCAGAACGCTGGTGCCGCCGATCTGCAGCGTCTGTCCGCGCGCCACCACTTCGAACTCGCCGTCGCGCTCGATGATCTCGGCTTCGCCGACCGCGGCGGCCGCGTGCGGTTCGCCGGCCGTGCACGTCGTGATCGTGAGGTCGCGGCCGGTCCACCGCGCGCCCTGTTTCACGAGGCGATCGCCGCGGACGACGAGCAGGTTGCGCGAGTCCTTGCCGGGCGTGAAGTACCGGATCTCGGCTTCTTCGACCACGATGCGGTCGTCGAGCGGCGAGATCCACATCCGCGCACAGTTCAGCACTTCGATGCCGTCGCGCACGACGACGACACCGCCCTCGAAGTAGAGGTAGCGGAACAGGTCGATCGCCTGGTCGGCGGAGCGGGTCCTGGGCAGACCTTCGGCTCGGCCGACTGCGCGCAGCGTGCGATCGAGACGTTCGCGCAACTGCTCTGTCGACAGGCGGCGGCGCGGCTCGGGCGGCTCGATGCCGCGCCGCGGCGGCCCCGACGAGTCGGGGCGCTGGATCGCCGAACGGGTCTCCTCCAGATCGGACAGGAGCACCGCGTTGCGGCCCCGCACCTCGATGCCGAGGCTCGGCGCGCGGAAGCGAAACCCGCCGATCAGGAACAGTTCGCGGTAGTCGTCGCGGTCGCCGGACCGCATCCACGCCGCGTCGTAGACGTAGCTGCCGTCCGCCGGGCCGTTGGCTTCCGGAGCGACGGGCTGCGCCGGCGGCGGATCCTGCTGCGCGAGCGCGTTCGTGGCGACCGCACACGCCGCGAGCGCGAGACTGGCGAGGCCGTCCCTCACCGCGCGATGGCCTCGTTGCGAATGACCTGCTCGAGCCGGCCGCGGTACGTGGTGACCGTCATCGTCTCGTAGTTGAGTTCGATTCGCGGCGCGACGAAGCGGCGGTCGTCGGGCAGGGTCACGACCGCGCCGTCCGGATCGCGAGCGATCAGGCGGCCCCAGCGAAGGTCGAGTTCGACCTCGGCACTGTGCGCCTTCGCCTGCGACCAGTCGAGGTCGACGCCTTTGCCGAGCACCTGGACCACTTCGCCGGTGTCCTTGCGGCGCACCATCCGCAGCTGTTCGGCGCCGATCTGCATGCCTTCGTCGTCCGCCTCACCGTCGGGCCGCAGTGTGTGTGCCTTCACCGGACCGTGGAACACGACTGCGTCCGGCATCACTTCGATGTCGCCCTGGCACGACGAGGTCATGTGCGCCAGCAGACCGGGCGAACGCGGGTCGTGCAACGTCACGGTCGGGAGCACGAACGTCGAACGATCCGGGAACGCGCGCAGCGCCTGCAGCCGGACCGAGTCGTCGCGGAACACCCGCACCTGCGCACCGCGGGCGATCGCCTCGCGACCCTCGTGCGTGCGCCGCACTTCGGCCGGCACGAGGTCGTCCGGATCGCCGAGGAACAACGCTGCCTCCGCCCCTTGCGACAGCACGAGCCGCTTGCCGACGCCGTCGAACACACCTTGCCGCGGATCCTCGAGGTGGAAGCGGTGCACGCCGTCGGCGATGAGCCAGGCCTTGCCGAGCGCGTGGAACGGCAGCCCGGCGACCGGCCCCGTCGCTCCGGCCGCGAACATGCGTTGTGCTTCGCGGGTCATCGCGAACGGCAGCGCGCGCAGACGATCGGCCTCGAACGTCGACGTGCTGGCTGTCCCGGCCGGGTCGGCCCACGTCGCGGTCACGACGGGCCGCCAGTCTTCCACGGCGACCGCATCGACGAACACGTCGCTGCCGCCGAGGTGGTGTGCGTCGATGCGCGGTCCTTCGACGACGACCTCCATCGCAGGGTGATCGCCGGTGGCCGCGATCTGCCGAGACAGCACGGGGCGTGCATGCTCACGCGCGAGGTCGAACCAGCGACGTTCTGGATCGTTCTGGTCCGCGGTCGTGAGTCGCAGCGAGCCGGGGCCGATCTGTTCGAACCGCGGCGCCGTTGCGGTCACGACGTCGCCGTCGCGGGAGCGCGTCGCGCGGGCGGGCAGGCCGGCGGCATCGAGGCTCGCGACCTCCGTGTCCTCGAGCACGACGTCGAGCGCGTTGAGACCGTCGAGGTCGACACCCTGGGTGCCGAGCCGGGCGGAGATCGTCGGACCGGGAGCGCGCAGCACGACGTTCGTGCGGGTCCCGCGCCGGATCACTTCGCACGCGCCGGTGCCGTGCGCCTTCGCGTTGCCCTGCACGACTTCGTAGTGGTGCGACGACCGCCATTGCGATCGTTCCGCTGCGACCGCGGGTGCGGGCGGGCCGAGGCGCCAGCGTTCTCCTTCGGGCGAGAGCAGCGCGGCGAAGCCGTCGTTGCCCGTGACGAGCATCCCGCGCGGGTTCTCGGTCGTCGGTCGCCGCTCGATCCGCACCGCCCCGGATCCCCGTGCCGCGCCGAACCTGCTGTCCGTTCGCGAGAGAACCTGCAGACCCTTGCTGGAGGTGATCGTTCGCGACGCGTCTTCGATGCGCGAATCGCCCTCGAACGCGACACAGTGCGTCTTCGTGAGGGGCCGCAGCGTCCACTGCGGGAACCCGAACTGGCGGTGCGTCGCCCCGACCGAGTTGCCGATGTCGAGCACGTGGATGCGCCGCGGTGACGTGCCGCGCAGCACTCCGTCGATCTTCGTGTTCGCACCGAAGCGGTCGATCTCGACGGTCGACTCGCCGCCGTACGCCGTGATCTGGCACGCATCGCCGAGCGGACCCGGCAGCACCTTGATCTTCGGGGTGCGCAGCTTGTCGCGGCCCATCGTGACCACGGCGGGTGCACCGGTGAACAGCAGTTGGCGCCATGCGAGGCGCCCGCCGCCGCGGGCGGGGTCGTCGCGCTCCGCGCGGAGCAGCCGACCCACGAACTGGTCGCCGCGAATCTCGATCGGCTCGGCGTCGCCACCGCCCTTCGCTCCGCCGCCGAGGCCGGCGCCGCCGCTCGTGATCACGAGGCGCACGTCGTCGTCGAGCGTGACCCGCCCGGCGCCATCGGCGAGATCCTCGGACCAGTGCAGGCGACCCTTCGCAGTGACCCGGGCCCCGTCCGTCACGAGGTCCGGCTCGTGCAGAACCTCGACGTCGATGCGCTGCAGCGGGCTCTTCCGATCACGCGGGAAGCGCGCTTGCAGGCCCTTGCCGCGCAGCGTGCCGCTGCGCTCGCCGGCGACGACGAGATTCACCGGATCGGTTTCGTTCGCCGTCGTGACGACCAGCTCGTCGTCGCCGACCTTCACCTTCGCGTTGCCCAGCTCGAGGCGCATGCCGGGATGGCTCGAACCGGGCAGCGTGTGGATCACGGCATCACGAAGGTCGATGTCCTTGTGCTCGCGCAGCGACGGCTTGCCGCTCGCGTCGCGGTCGAGTTCGAGGAACGCCTGTCGCGCGATGAGACGCACCGTCGGCGTGTCGTGCTCGAAGAGCAGCACCTCGACGTCGTCCAGTTGCTGCACGGCTTCGCTGATGGGTGCGCTGTCCGCCGCGGACAGATGGAACACCTTCTCGTTGCGCGTGGATCCGTCGGGAAGTCGGATCGACCGGAACTGCGGCAGCTCGATCGGACCGTTCTGCGACACGGACACCGGGATGCGCCCTTGCTGCGTCGTGACGCCGGCGGGCGGTCGCGGTCGCGGGGTCGTCGTGGTCGAGGTCGCGCTGGGCTCGCTGTTCGCGCGCACGGTTTCGTCGTCGCCCACGGCGAAGTGCAGCGCCGTGATGCCGAGCGCGACGAGCAGCAGGAATGCGAGCAGGCGCTTCACGGTCGACCTTCCCCGCGCACGACGGCATCCCACGCGCCCCGTGCGCGCAGAAGTTCTTCGACGACGTCTCGGGCGGCGCCGAATCCAGCCGCGCGGTGGGAGACGTAGTGGACGGCCGGGGCCAGTTCCGGTCGGGCCTCGGGCACGGTTGCGGCGAACCCGACCTGCCGCAGGACGGGCAGGTCGAGGAGGTCGTCGCCGACGTAGGCGACCTGGACCGGCTCCAGGCCGCGGCGCTGCAGGATCTCCTGGAACGCGACGGCCTTGTCCACCCGACTCAGCACGACCTCGTGGACGCCGAGTTCGCGCGCCCGCCGCTCGACGACTTCTCCGCCTCGACCCGACAGGAAACCCGACTGCCCGCCGGAGCGGTGCCAGTACACGAGCCCGGCGGCGTCGTGCACGTGGAACGACTTGTACTCCTTGCCGTCGCGGTCGAAGTGGATGCGGCCGTCGGTGAGCACGCCGTCGACGTCGAGCAGGAGCAGGCGGATCGCCGCCAGGGTGCGGTCGTCGGGTCGCGGTCGACCGGGAACGAGCGGTTGGGGCATCAGCCGATCTTCAGGTTCAGGAGATCCTGCACGTCGAGCAGGCCCAGGAGGCGGCCGTCGGTGTCCACGACGGGCAGCTGGTCGAGATGGAACTGGTGCAGCGTCGCGAGCGCTTCGAGGGCGAACGTCTCGGTGCCGATGCAGCGAGGGTTCTTCGTCATGGCTTCGTCGATGCGGCTCTGGCGCGGATCCTGGAGGCCGCGCTCGATGAGTCGGCGCAGGTCGCCGTCGGTGAAGAACCCGAGCAGCCGACCTGCGGCGTCGACGACGCTGGTGGCTCCCGGTCGGCCGGGGGTCCGGGTCATGACCTCGATCGCCTGCAGCACCGTCGCCCCGCTGCGCACCTGCGGGTTGCGGTCGCCGGTGCGCATCAGTTCACCGACGCGCATGAGGCGTCGGCCCAGGTCGCCGCCGGGGTGGAAGCGGGCGAAGTCCTCGGGGCCGAAGCGCCGCCCCTCCTGAACGACGAGCGCGAGCGCATCCCCGAGGGCCAGCATCGCGGTCGTCGAAGCACTCGGCGCGAGGCCGTACGGCCCGGCTTCGTCGATTCGACCGAGTTCGAGCACGAGGTCGCAGTGTCGGCCGAGGGTCGACTTCGCGTCCTGCGTGATGCCGACGATCGGCACGGCGGCGGCTTTCACGTGCGGCAGCATCACGAGCAGCTCCTGCGTCTCGCCGGACTTCGAGAACGCGAGCAGCAGATCGCCTGCGTCGACGCGGCCGAGGTCGCCGTGGATGGCTTCGGCCGGGTGCAGGAAGATGGATGGTGTTCCGGTCGAGGCGAGCGTGGCGCTGACCTTCTGCGCGATGAAGCCTGCCTTGCCCATGCCGGCCGTCACGACCCGGCCGCGCAGGCCGAGGATCATGTCGATCGCGCGCAGGAACGGCGCGCCGATGCCCTCGGCGACCTGGCGTACGGCGGCGGCTTCGCGCTCGACGATCTCGCGAGCGCGTTCGATCCTCGGGTCCATGCGGGCGGAGACAGTAGCACACGCTCCGTCCGCGGACCCCTGTCCCTCCTGCGGCTCAAACGCCCGTCGAGGACGGCACGTTCGCCGGCAGCAGATCGTCCTGACGGGCCATCGTCATCGCCCGTTCGAACCACTCGTCGATGCGGTCGAAGCGGCCGGTTCGCTCGAGCCACTTGCGGTCGAACTGCCGTCTTGCCGCTTCGACGCGGGCTTCGTCGCCGGTGGCCGCGAGCATTTCGGCGAGTGTGTCCGCAACGTGCACCGCGCCGGTCACCCCGAACTCCGAGAGGCCGCTCGAGCTCGGCCAGTGGTGGTGGAGTACGGCTTCGACGATGAGCAGAGGCAGACCCCAGACCGAGATCAGGTAGGCGCCGACCCGCGGGTGCAGCGCGGCGAGTTCGGCTTCCGCGAGGCGACCCTCGCCGTAGCCGCGGCCAGCCATCACGAGCTCACCCACGTCGTGCAGGAGCCCGACCGTGAACGCCGCTTCGGAGTCCGACGGGTCCGCGACGATGTCTGCGGCGAGCCGCGCGACGAGCACCGCGTGGCGCTGGCGGTCCGACAGGAACTCGTCGCTCGCCAGCCCGGCGTGCCCGATGTTGTCGAAGATCTCCGCGCCGAGCACGAGCTGCTTCAGGCGCGCGAGGCCGATGTACGCAGTGGCCTGGCGCAACGACGACATCGGGCGAGACGGGCCGAAGTAGCTCGAGTTGACGATCTGCAGCAGCTTCGTCGCGAGACCCGGGTCTTCGCTGATCGTCTTGGACACGACGTCGAGACTCACCTCCGGATCGGCCAGCGCTTCCGACAGTGCGAGGAACGTCTGCGGGGGCGACGGCAGCGCGGTCAGCCGATGCACCACGGCGCGCAGTTCTTCCGACGCCAGATTCGATTGCACGACGAGAGCGCGGTTCACGACGTCGACGAGCGTCGCTGCAGTGCAGGGAATCGCGACGCACTGGTGCGCCACAGTCGCCGCCTGCAGCGCCACCGGACTACCGAACGTCTTGGTCAGCGCGAAGCGGATCGCGCGCGGCTGTTGTCGGCGCGCGTCGCGCAGGAGATTCACTCCGTTCAGTCCGAGGCGCTCGACGTCGACGAAGACGAAGTCGAACACACCGTTCTGCAGGCGATCCTTCGCTTCCGCGACCGTGGCGACGCGTTCCGGGTTCCACGTGGCCGAGCGATCGAGGCGCAACCGGGCGATCGTCTCGATCAGACCGGGGTTGTCCGTGACGAACAGGAGATGCTTCATCCGGAGCCTTTTTCGCCAGGATCCCCCACGATGTTCATGAGGGAGAGCCCTCACGGAACGGCGCGCTCGATGGGGTCGCAGGGCGTCAGGATCGGCCGTTGCCAGCGATGTCGGCGACCACGGACAGAAACTGCCCACGGATCGAAGCGCGCAACGACGTGGTCCGGCGCGCGATCACTTCGCCGTCGAGGGTGACCGGCAGGGGTGTCGAAGGCGACATCACGACTTCGTTGCAGCGCTCGAGTCGGACACGCGGATCCCGGCCGTGCCGCCGGCGGAGCAGGCGGGCGAGGAGGCCGAGCGTGGCGAACGCGGACGACGACGTGACGCGGAGCACGTCGAGAGCGTTGTCCTCGACCGAGGCGTCCGGAGCGAAGTGCAGTCCGCCGCCGACGCGCGGCCCGTTGCACGCCGACGCGAAGAGCACGGGCAGGGTCTCGGTCACCGCCGTGCTGCCGCTCGTGTAGGTCATGTCGCAGTCGACGACCCGCTGCCGCCGCGCCGCGCGCACCGTCGCCGTGAGGTAGAGCGGCAGGCCGCGCAGCCAGCGCAGTTCGCCGGCCGCGAGCACGACGTCGGCTTCGAAGCCGAGACCTGCGTCGTTGACGAAGAGACGCTGCACCGCGCCGTGTTCGCAGTCGAGCCGGGCGTCGCCGACGTCGATCGTTCGTGTACGGCCGTGCGCCAGTCGAAGCGCCAGCTCGTCGACGTCGCGCGTCTGCCCTGCATTCGCCGCGAAGTCGTCGCCGCTGCCGGCCGGCAGCACCGCGAAAGGCCCGATGCGGCCGGCGCGCACGGGCAGTCCGTTGACGCATTCGTTCACCGTGCCGTCGCCGCCGATCGCCACCACCGCACTCGTGGCATCGCGTGCGAGGGTCGTGGCGTGGCCCGCGCCCGTCGTCTCGACGATCCGGAACGCGAGCCCGCGACGACGCAGACTCTCGGCCAGACGCTCGGCCCGCGCTCGCGCCGCCCCCTTTCCCGCGCGCGGATTGGCGATCACCAGGATCTCTTTCGCGGCGTGCGGATCGCGCGTCATCGGCGCGCCGAGCATACTGCGCGCCCTCCGCCCGCCGTGACCGACGTTCCCCGCACACCAGTCGCGCTGATCACCGGAGCGTCGAGCGGCATCGGCGCGGCGCTCGCGATCGAACTCGCCGCCGCCGGATACGCGCTCGTTCTGTCCGCACGCGGACTCGACCGGCTCGAAGCGACCTCGGCGGTCGTCCGGGGGCGAGGCGGTCGGGCGCTCGTCGTGCCGTGCGACGTCGCCGATCGCGGTGCGGTTGCCGAGCTCGTCGCGCGTGCGCTCGCCGAGACCGGGCGACTCGACGTCGTCGTCGCGAATGCCGGCGTCTACTCGCGCAAGGCGGCGACGCAGCTCGGGCGTGCGGACTTCGAGGACGCCTTCGCCGTCAACTTCTTCGGCGCGGTGCACCTGATCGAGGCGGCGCTGCCGCATCTCCAGCGGCAACGGGCCGGACACCTCGTGCTCATGACGTCGTTCGACGCGAAGAAGGCGATGCCGCACGACGGAGCGTACGCCGCGGCGAAGGCGGCGCTCGCGACGTTCGGCGCGACGCTGCGGCAGGACCTTCGCCAGAGCGGTGTGCACGTGTGCACCGTGTTTCCCGGCCGCGTCGACACGCCGATGATCGACGACCTCGACGTTCCCGCGATCTCGGCGAAGATCCGGCCCGAACGGGTCGCCCGCGCGGTCCTTCGGGCGATCCGCCGCCGCCGCTCGGAGGTCGTCGTGCCGTGGCACTGCGGGCTGCTCGCGTGGGCCGACCAGGTGTCCCCGCGCCTCGGCGACTGGTTCGTCCGTGTGCTCCATCTCGACGGACGCCCGCGCTCGCCTTGATCTCGGGCGAGGACTAAGCTCCGCCCCGTGCTGCCCGGCGATCCCCCCACGACCCACGCGTTCCTGCGCCACGTGCGCATCGCCGCGGTGGACGGTCCGTCGACGCCGTTGCTCGACCGCGTGGTCGCGGGTGTGCAGCGCGCCCTCTGCGACCGCGGGCACGAGTGGACACGAACGCCCGACGATCGCACGGATTCGTTCGTCACGACCGCGCGTCTGCACGAGCCGGTGTCGTGGCGACATTCGCCGTTGTTCACGGGCCGCAAGCGGTACGGGCTCGCTGGCAAGCCGGCGACCTACACCTTCGTGCAGGTGACGGAGACCGCGCTCGCGGAGCTGCTGCGCCGCTTCGAGGCCGCGCTAGCGAAGGACGAACCGTCGCCGGCGGACTTCGACTTCCCGGGCCTGTCGAAGAACGCGTGGCAGGTGCTGCTCGACCAGGGGCGTCGCGGCGGGCCGATGATGTGCGTCGGTCGTCTGCTGCAGGCGCAGAGCAAGAGCCTTCGCGTGGTGATGGTCGTCGGCGACACGAAGATCGGCGCGGCGTACCTGTTCGACCTCGCCGGAGCCTACCCGCGCATCGACGGAACCGCACAGGAGCCGTTCTTCGCCGAACTCGCGCTTCGCATCGCGACGCACCTCAGCACGCGCGAGGTCACCCAGCACGCGATCGAAGGCGCACCGATCGCCCGTGCATTGTGGGAGCGTTCGCAGGCGCCGTCGGCGATGTTGCGCGCTTCCCGTGAACTCGGCGCGCGCGCGTTCTTCACCCGGATGGTACGCATCGCCGACCTCGTCGACGTACCGGCGATCACGGACTCCGTCGCGCAGCAGTACAGCGAGGGCTGCTTCGGCACCTGGGATCCGACGCTGCGCGCGCAGCTCGTGACGGTGACCGGCAGCCAGCATCCCGTCGTGAAGGCGAGCCTGCAGGAGGACGACCTCGCCGTCATCACCGGAGTGCTGTCGTGCGGCAGCGGCGCGCGCGTCCGTACGGTCGAGGGCCTGCGCAACGATCCGCCGTCGTCGGAAGCCGTCGAGTTCGTGACGATCGACCGCTGTCTGCCTGCGCACCGTCCGCATGCGTCGTTCGGCATCGAGGGCGAAGTGCCCGTCGTGCGAAGCAAGCTGCACGGACATCGCGGCGTCGTCGCGTTCGACCCGCGCACCGTCGAATACGTGCCGCTCGACGCGCCGTACTTCGACTACCTCGTGTCCTGCTCCACCGAAGCGCAGGCGCAGGGCGTCACGGCGGCGTTTGCGCGCTCGCAGGCGCTGCGTGACCCGGCGGATCCACGAACGGTCGTCTTCACGGTGTTGCCGGGCCACGGCCTCCTGATGGCGGAGAAGTGGGTCCCCGGCACGCAACCGTTCGACGTGTTGCTCGCGGCGATGGACTCGCACCGCCTCGAGGTGAGCCACGGCGTGCCGCAGGGTCGCATGCGTTACGTCGCGCAGGGCGATCGCATGGTGCTGCACCTCGACGGTGCCGTGGAAGGCGCGGTGCGGCTCGGCGCTGCCGACCGTGCGGCGGAAGTGCGCGACCTGCGCGTTCCGGGCGGCGTCGAGACGGTGTGAGAGCGGCCGGCCGCCCGCGGGGCGGCGAGCAGTCCCCGTCGGGGATCAGCCAGTCGCGAGCCAGTCGCGCAGCCGCGATTCGACGCGTTCGCGCAGCACCCGACTGTCGCTGCCGACGTCCGCCGGAAGATCGACCGCCAGCTGGCGCACACGCAGCACCGGCATCGGATGCGGAGGGCGGAACATCGGGACCTCGCGCGACAGCCACACCGGACGACAACGGATCCCGACGGTGACGAGCGGCACGTTCGCGCGGCACGCGATCTCGAATGCGACCCGGCCGAAAGGGCGCAGGCCGTCGGGGAACGAGCGCGAGCCCTCGGGGAAGACGAAGATGCGCATGCCTTCGTGCAGGCGGCGGACACCGTCGTCGATGACCCGGCCGACGGAGATCGGATCGGTGCCCGGCCCTTCGAGCATGCCCGCGCCGACGAGCAGCGGGTGCACCATGCGGCGGCGGAAGACCGTCGACTTCACGATCGTGCAGGCGCCGCCGAGGCACGCACCGATCGCGGTGACGTCCATCTGCGTCGGATGGTTGGCCACGACGACGCACGGTCCGGTCGGCAGGTCGGGCAGTGCCCCTCGGTGGTCGAAGTCGGCGACGCGGATCCAGCGCAGCCAGTGGTGCATGAAGCGGAATCCGAATCCCGTGATGCGCTGCAGGCGCAGCGCGCAGCGCAGCGGATCGCGGCGCCAGGCACGCACGAGGATCGCGAAGAGGATGTAGCCGAAGAACCCGACGAAGAAGTAGCCGCCGACACTGAACGCGACGCCGAGCGTTCGCAGTGCGCGCTGCAAGAGGTAGCGCGGTGCCCGCACCGGCGCGTCCGCGGTCGCGGTCATCCGAGCGGCTCCGTGCCAGCGGCGACGAGTGCCTGCTCGAGATCGTCGGCCCTCGCCGACGCGAACGGACCCTCGTCGACGTAGCACCATCGTCCCCACACCTCGGCGGCGCCGAGCGCGAACGGGAAGTGTGGTGCCGGAGCCTCGATCCGCCGCGGGAAGACCCAAGCCGTGCCGTCCTGCACGACGACGTTCCATGCCGCCGTGAGTCGCGCGGCGGCGAGCTGTGCGAGCGCTGCTCCTCGCGCTGCGGCGGGGCCGCGCACGCCGACGAGACAGAACGGCGCGAGCTTCGCCACGAACTCCGCGCCCGCGGGGCGGTCGATCGCGTCGATCGCGATCGCCTTCTCGGGCAACGCTGCGAGGAAGGGCAGGCGTTCGGGAAGGAGGTGCGCGTGCGCGCGCGCGATCGTCGACGCCGCGCCGATCGTGTTCACCAGGGCGGTGCCGTTCGAGGCGTCGGCCCATTCGCACGCGGCGGTCCACATCGCGGCATCGGGTTCGCGGATCGGGCGCAGCGGCCAGAGGATCCTCTGCTGCGCGGCGAACGGATAGCGATTCGGCGTCAGCGCGAGGTCGCCGCCGCGCCAGAACGCTTCCTCCGCGACGATGCGATCCGCGGGGCTCCGGCGGAACGCCGGCCGTCGCGACACGGGATCCTGCCGCGCTTTGCGTCCGGGCACGTACGCGAGCACGACCGGAGCACCGAACACCACGAGCGATCGCAGGGCCGCGGGCGCGAAGGGGACGAGGCTCGGATGGGGCTCGGTGGGCGGCTGCACCATGGAAAGGCGCGATGTTGGAGGCTCCGCCGCCGCTTCACAACCGGGCGCCGCCGAGGTCGAGCAAGACCTTTGCCCGTCCGGCGACGCGTCGCTACCCTTCGCCACCTCGTGACCCGCGCGTTCCGCGCGGTCCCACGCACTCCGCAGGTTCCCAATTTGCGCATCGTCTTCTTCGGCAGCAGTGACTTCGCGATTCCGTCGCTGAAGGCGCTCAAGGAAGGCGGGTTCACTCCCGCACTCGTGGTGACCAAGCCGGACGCGCCGCGAGGCCGCGGCCGGAAGATCTACGACAGCGAAGTGAAGCTCGCTGCGCAGGAACTGGGGCTGGAGTGTGCGCAGCCGGACGACGTGCACGCGCCGGACTTCCTCGACCGCCTGAAGAAGCTGAAGCCCGACGTGGGCATCGTGGTGAGCTACGGCGTGATCCTGAAGCCGGAGATGATCGCGCTGCCGAAGAAGGGACTCATCAACGCACACGCTTCGCTGCTGCCGTTGTTCCGCGGCGCGGCGCCGATCCAGCGCGCCATCCGCGAAGGCCACACGGAGACCGGCGTGACCGTGATGCGCATCGTCGAGGCGCTCGATGCCGGCGACGTGCTGCTGAAGAAGCCGACGCCGATCGATCCGCGCGAGAACGCGGGCGTGCTGCGCGACCGGCTCGCCGAACTGTCCGGCAAGGCGCTGCTCGAAGCGCTGGCTCTGATGGAGAAGGGCAAGGACACCTACACGCCGCAGGACCACGAGAAGGCGACCTACGCGCCGAAGGTCGAGAAGGAGCACGGCGTGATCAACTGGAAGCTGCCGGCGAAGGAAGTCGACCTGCTCGTGCGAGCGATGACGCCGAAGCCCGGCGCGCAGACGCGCCTCGGCAGCAAGCGCTTCATCGTCATCGAGGGCTCCGTCGAACAGGACCTCTACGGCATGGGCATCCCCGGCGGCCTGCAGTCGTCGGGCGAAGAGGGCATCCGGGTCTGCACGGGCAAGGACCTGTACCGGATCACGCGCATCAAGCCGGACAACGGCCGCAACATGACCGCCGGCGAGTTCGTCCGCGGGCACCACATCGCGCCCGACGCGCGTTTCGGCTGAGTCGCGGCCGATGGCCTCGGCGAGGGGCGCGGCGCTTCGTGCGTTGGTCGCCGTCGAACGCGGCCGCAGCGAACGGTTGCGCTCGGTCCTCGACGACGCGGGTCTCGAAGGGCGCGACGCCGGTTTCGCGAACGAACTCGCACACGGTGTGCTCCGGCGCGAGCGTCTGCTCGACCACGTCGTTCGCGCGTTCGCGCAGCGCGGCCTGCCGAAGGACCCGGCGCTGCTGTGCGCGCTGCGGCTCGGCGCGTACCAGCTGACGTTCGTCGGCGGCGTGCCGGCGCACGCAGCGGTGCACGAAACGGTCGAACTCGTGCGGCAGAACCGCTCGTTCGCCAACGCGATCCTGCGACGCATCGCGGACTGCATCGCCCCGCGATCGGCGGATCCGTCGGCGGTGACCACCGAGGTCCCGTTGTCGCCGACGCGCACGCTGGTGCTGCCGCGACCGTTGCCCGACGACGAGGTCGCCCGACTCGCCATCCTGCATTCGCTGCCCGACTTCCTCGCCGCCCGGTTCCGCCATCAGCACGGCATCGACGGATTGCGCACGATCGCGGGGGCGGCGAGCGCGGTGCCCGCCGTGTTCCTGCGCGCCGTGGGCGGATCACGCGACGATCTCCGGGCGGCGCTCGCGGCCGAAGGCGTCGAGTGCGAGCCGGCGGCGAATCCGACGGCGCTGAAGTGGAGCGGCGGCGGATCCCCGTTCGTCACGGAGAGCTTCCGGCGCGGCCGGTTCGTCGTGCAGGACCCGACGGCGATCGCGGCCGCCCTCGCTGTGCCGTGCCGGGCAGGCGCCACCGTCGTCGACCTGTGTGCTGCCCCGGGGACCAAGACGACGCTGCTCGCGGAGCGGGTCCGCCCCGGCGGGCGCGTGTTCGCGTTCGATCCGGACGAGGCGCGCCGGCGCCGCATCGTCGAGAACGTCGCGCGGCTCGGGTTCGCCGACACGGTTACCGTGGTCGAGGACCCGGCGAGGCTGACCGAGGCGGACGCCGTCCTCGCCGACGTGCCGTGTTCGAACACCGGTGTCCTCGGGCGGCGCGTCGAGGTGCGGCGGCGAATCCGGCCGACGACGATGGCGGAGATGGCGCGGGTGCAGAGCGGCATCCTCGACCGGGCGATGAGCCTCGTCCGTCCCGGGGGTGCGCTCGTCTACTCGACGTGTTCGATCGACCGCGAGGAGAACGAGGAGCAGGTAGCGGCCGCGCTCGCGCGACCGGCCGCAGCGGGGTTCTCGGTCGTGGGCCAGCAGATCGTGCTGCCGATGGCCGGGGAGCACGACGGGGGGTTCCACGCGGTGCTGCGCCGGGCCCTTCCTGGCTCTGCGGCCGACGGGTAGAACGCCGGGCCTCGCATGGCCACCCGCCCGACGTCTTCTCGCTCCGCGTCCACCGCCGGTTCGTCGCGCGCCCGCAGCAGCGGCCGCAGCTCGCGCGGAGGATCGTCGGGAGGCAACGCCCAGCCGTTCGTGTTCGGCGGCATCGGCATCGTGGTCGTAATTGCCGTGATCGTGATGATGAGCCGTGGCGGCGGCGACCGCGCCAACGCTGCGAACGCCGCCCCCGCGGAACAGGCCGCGAAGTCGGCCGCACAGCCCGCCGCGCCGGCCAAGACGCCGGTCAAGCTGGAAGCCGCCAAGGCCGGGGGCGCGGCGAAGCGTCCGGCACCGGCCCTGACCGAAGCGACGCTGCAGGAGGCGCGCGATCTCCTGGCGGCCGCGAAGAGCCTCTGCAACGAGGGCATCACGGCTCGGACCGCGGGCGACAACACGAAGGCGCGGGAGCGGCAATCGCTGGCGAAGACCAAGATCGACGAACTGAAGAAGCTGGTCGCCGCGGCGTCGCTCTGGCAGGAGGAGGCGCAGCTCGAGAACTGGGCGCAGCCCGCGGAATACATGACGCTCGAGAAGCTGCTCGGCGAGCTCGGGCCGCTCGAGAAGCGCGTCCGCATGGGCGGCGGCACCTGATGCGCGCGGGCTACCACACGAACAGCCTGCAGAACCACCGCTTCGCCGACGCGATCGAACTGGTCGCCGAGTTCGGCTTCGAAGCGATCGCGATCACGCCGGACACCTGCCACCTCGATCCGGATCGCACGACCGACGCGGACCTGGATACCGTCGCGCGTCGCCTCGCCGACCTCGGGCTCCTGCCCGTGATGGAGACCGGCGCCCGCTATCTGCTCGATCCCCGGACGAAGCACGAGCCGACGCTGATGACGCGGGACCGGGCAGCGCGCGATCGACGCCTCGCCTTCTACCGCCGGACGGCTGCGATGGGCGCCCGGCTCGGGGCGCGGGTGGTGTCGTTCTGGACGGGCATCGACCGGGCGCCCTCGGCGGACAGCCGCGGCTGGATGCTGGAGGGGATCCGCCTCGCCGCCGCCGCGATCCGGGCCGAGGGGCTCCTGCCCGCGCTCGAGCCCGAGCCCGGCATGGCGGTCGAGACCTTCGCGGACTGGACGCGCGTCCGGCAGGACCTCGGGGCCGACGCGCCCGCCCTCACCCTCGACGTCGGTCACCTTTACGCCGTGTGGGAAGGGGAGCCGACGGAAGTCCTTGCCGCCGCAGGGCCTCACCTCGCCCAGGTCCACCTCGAGGACATGCGCCGCGGCACGCACGAGCACCTCGTTCCTGGGGCCGGTGACGTCGACTTCTCCGGGGTCCTGACCGCCCTCCATCGGGCCGGCTACGCGGGTCCAGTCTGCTTCGAGCTGTCCCGGTCGAGCCACGCCGCTCCCGACGCGCTGGCCCGGAGCCGGGCCGTGTTCGCGGGGTGGCGGGCGGCCACGCGCCGTTGACCGCCGGTTCCGGCGTCGTACGCTTCCCACCTTCCGACGGACCGCTGCGGCGGTTCCGGGCGCGAAGCCACCCCCGCTCCCCCCTGCATGAGACTCTGCCCGTCCGTCGAAGGATCCGCGTCGCCCCTCATCACCCACCGCATCGGGGTGGACGTGTGCATGGCGCGACAGCGCACCTTCTTCCACAAGTGCCACCGGTGCATCTATCGGGGCAAGGCGGCGAACTGGGAGCCAGCCGAGGCGCCGCAGGCGATGCTCAATGTGCACGCCGCGGAAGAGCCCGCGCAGGGTGACGTGAAGCCCGTCAAGGTCGGTACGAAGCCGGTGCGCAAGGGCAAGAAGGGTGGCGCCGAGGCACCCGCACCGAAAGCCGCCGAAGCGGCTGGCTGATCCGGCCCGCCTACGCCTTGTAGTTGGAGTAGAGCTGCTTCAGGGCGACTTCGGCTTCGGCGAACCGGTCGCCGAGCAGCGTCGTGAGCCGGCGGGAGTCGTCCAGCCGGTGGTGTCGGGTCGCAACCAGCATCTGCTCGCACGCGTCCTGCAGAAGGCGCGCGCCGAGGTTGCCCGACGAACCCTTCAGCGCGTGGGCGGCGCGTTCCATCTTGTCGAAGTCGCCGGCTTGGAGGCCTTCGTTCACCGCGTTGACCTTCGACGGGCCGTCCTCGAGGAACATCTGGATGAGGTCGAGCAGCAGCTCGGGGTCGCCATCGTCGGAAAACGACAACAGCTCTTCGACCACGCTCATGTCCAGGATCTGTTCCATCCGTCCCCCCTCCCTCGTGAGGGCAAGGATCGGGTTTTGGCAGGGGCGACTTGTGGCTCGAACCGGGACTAACTGCCCGCCGCGGCGCGCACCTCGGCATCGGTCAGGAGGCGCTTGCTCGACTTGCCGGCCGCAAGGACCCGTTGCACCCGCTCCTCGGTCGGCTCGATCCCCATCCGCTCCAGGACGAACGCGGCATTCGACTTGCCCGCCATCGGGCCCACGGCGATCTGCTGCTCGAGGCCGACCATGTGCGCCGGCACACCCGAGTAGACCGCGTCGGCGAGCGCCACGTCACCTTTCTTGAACGCCTTGATGACCGCGGCCGCGTGCACCCCGGTGCCCGTCTCGAACGCGTCGGTGCCGAGCACGGGGTAGTTGTGCGGGATCTCGACCGCGAGCGCCTTCGCAGCTGCCGCGACGTACTGCGGGAGCGTGCGCAGATCGTTGTCGATCCAGCCGAGCAGCCGGCAGTTCACGAGGAGCAGGTCCATCGGGGCATTGCCCGCACGTTCGCCGACGCCGAGTGCGGTGCCGTGGACGCGGTCGGCGCCCGCTTCGATCGCGGCGAGGCAGTTGGCGATCCCCAGGTCGCGGTCGCGGTGCCCGTGCCAGTCGACGCCGAGGGTCTTGTCGTGCTGGTCGGCGAGCTCTCGCACGAAGCGCACGACGGCGCGCGTGCCTTGCGGCGTCGCGTGGCCGACCGTGTCGCAGACGCAGAGGCGGCGGGCGCCGAGTTCGATCGCCGTGCCGTAGAGCGCGCGGATGGTGTCCGGTCGCGCGCGGGTCGTGTCCTCGGTCACGTACATCACGGGAAGTCCGTGGCGCTGCGCGAACGACAGCGCCTCGCGCGTGTTCTGCAGCATGCGATCGAGCGTCCAGTCCTCCGCGTACTGCCGGATGTAGCTGCTGCCGATGAAGGCGCAGACCTCGATCGGGATACCGGCCCTCTGCGTCATCTCGACGACGGGCTCGATGTCGCTCACCACGGTGCGGCACGCGACGTTGGCGCCGATGCGCAGCTTTGCCTTGGCGATGTGCTGCGCGAGGCGCAGGATGTCCTCGCGCGGACGGCCGCCGGCGCCCGGCAGGCCGAGATTGGCGGTCTGGATGCCGAGCCGGTCCATGCGCTCGAGCAGGTCGATTTTTGCGTCGAGCGAAGGATCGCTCACCGCCGGTGACTGCAGGCCGTCGCGCAGGGTCTCGTCGTCGAATTGCAGCGTGCGGGCGGGCCGGAACGCGCCGTCGGTGCGGTTCCAGTCGTGGATCAGTTCCTCGATGCGCGTCATGGGGGCGACATTATGCCGATCGTGCGCACGACCGAAGACGGGGATCGTGTCCTTCTCGCGCCCGGGACCGCGCTGCATGATCGAACGTCCCATGGCACGAGAGCGAGCCCTCGCCGTGATGCTGCGCGACGCGCTGGTCGTGGCGGCGATCGCCGTCGTCGTGGTGCAGGTCCTGCGGCGCTGCTGCGGCGACCGCTACGTCGTGCCGTCCGACAGCATGCAGCCGATGCTGCACGGGGACGAAGTGCACGGCGACGTGGTCTTCGTCGACAAGCTCGCGTCCGCGGCAGACCGCCGCAGGCACGACCTGGTCGTCGTGGAGCACCCCGACAAGCGCGGCGGTCAACTCGTGAAGCGGATCGCGGCGCGCGGTGACGACGTCGAAGGCGGCACCTGGATCGACCTGCGCGACGGGGACGTGTGGCTCGGTGATCCCGACCGCCTGCAGCGCGAGTGCAAGGACCCGATCGAAGCGGCCCGCATGCAGGTGGCCTGGGCCACGCTGCCTGCGGACGCCGTGGTCGGAGGGCACCTGCAGATGGACGCCGCGCGCCGCGACGGCGCCGAGTGGATCCTGTCGCCGGTCGCCCTGGTCGCGGACGAGGTCCGCACCGTGTTCGCTCCGGACGCCGGTGCCGAACGGCGTCGTTCGGGTCGCGTCGTTCCTTCCGGATTCGTCGGCACCGGCCGCAGCGTCGATGCTTCGTACGTCGAAGTGACCGGCGTTCGCGGCGGCGGGGGACGCGACGTCGGTGTGCGCGACTGCGGGATGACCGTCGAACTCGCCGCTCCGGCCGACCTGCTCTGCACGATCGACGCTCGGGCGTGCGCGCTGACGTTCTGCCTCCGCCTCGCTTCCGGCGACGTGCAGCTCTGGTGCAACGGCAGGAACGTCGCGACCACGTCTCTCGCGTGGCGGCCGACCGCGAGTTGCCGCGTGGAGTTCGCGTTCCTCGACGATCGCGCCTACTGCCTCGTCGACGGCCGCCGCGATGCGATGTTCATCGTGCCGCGCGATGCGTCGTGGGCGCAGGACAACGAGCCGGGCCCGGCGGGTCCGCGCACGTGGCTGCACTTCGGCGCCGTGGGCGAACGGCCGGCGCGCATCCGCGGCTTGCGCGTCTTCCGCGACGTGTTCGTGTGGCGGGAGCGGATCGCGGGCTTGCCGGACGACCCGGGGCAGTGGCCGCGTTCCGTCCCGCCGGGCACGTGGTTCCTTCTCGGCGACAACCCGTTCGACAGCCGCGACAGTCGGCACTTCGGCCCGCGCTCGACCTCGACGTTCCTCGGACGGCCCCGCTTCGTCCTCGGACCGTGGCCGCGCGGTCGCTGGCTCGATCCGTGACCGCCCCCTCGGAGCCCGACGAACCGGACCGGCGGGTGTCCCTCGTCGTCGCCGCCGTCGTGTACGGAGGCATCCTGGTCGCCGGGTGTGCGTGGTTGTCTGCGCGCGACCGCGGCGACCAGATCGCCGTCCTCGCCATCGGCGAACGGGGACCCTGGCTCGGCTGCGCCGCGGGGTTGGTGGTCGGATGGCTCGGTGCCCGCGCATTCGCCCTCGCGACCGGACGTTCGAAACACCTGCGCGCGACCGAAGACGCGGCGCGACTCGTGTTCCGCGGCGTCGACGAGCGCGTCGTGACCGCCTTCGTCCTCTTCGCGGTGATCGCGGAGGAGTTGTTCTTCCGTCTGGCCGTCCAGGACGCGTTCGGCCTGCCCGGCGCGGTTGCCGCCTACGCGTTGCTGCATAGCTGCACCGTCGGTTTCGGCGCCTTGCCGTTCGCCGTGGCACACGCAGTCGTCCTCGGCTTGCTCGTGCAGCACGGCTTTGGTCTGCTCGGTTGCACGACAGCACACGCGATCATGAATCACCTCACCCTGCGGAGGATCCTTTGCACGTGACCTCGACGTGCTGTGCCGTTCTCGTGGTCGGCGCAATGGCTGCGGCCCAGCAACCGCCGTCGGCCGACATCCCCCGCGAACCGATGCCGCCGGTGCAGGCGCTGGTTCTGCCGCGCGGGGACAAGGAGGTGGCGATCGACGGCTCGCTCGCCGATTGGCCCGCCTTGCCGGCGATCCGGCTCGACGACGCCCGCCAGCTCTCCGGCACGGCCGGCAACGCCTGGCGCGGACTGCGCGACATCTCGGCGGTCGCGTTCCTGATGTGGGACCACGACTCGCTCTTCGTCTCCTGTGTCGCGCAGGACGACTGGCATCGCGCGCTGGACAAGGACTCGCGGCGGCTCACCGAGATCCCCGTCGCCGACTCGATCGTGCTGACGTTCGACACCGAGCGCGACACCCGCGGCATCGGGCCCGACCCGGGTCGCCGCGAGGACCGCGAGTTCTGGCTCGCCGATCAGGACGATCGTCGCGTCGTGCAGTGGGATCGTCTGCGGGGCACCGCTCGCATCCTCGAAGAGCCGGTCGCGCGTGTGGTCGTGCTGCACGACAAAGAGCGCGGCGTCACGACGTACGAGGCGAAGCTGCCCTGGACCGAGATCCTGCCCGTCGGCGTCGAGCCCTCGTCCGGGCTCGTCATGGACCTGCAGATCGTCGTCAGCGACTTCGACGAGACGACCGATCCGATGCCGCAGACGCGCATCGGTTGGTCCTTCGGAACCGGGAAGATCGTCGATCCCGGCGTGTTCGGGACCGTCATGCTGCTCGATGCGGCGCCGGCCGACGGCGCGATGCCCACGTTCCCGGCGAAGGTGAAGGGCGTCGATCCGCGCACGACGAACGACGCGTTCCAGCGGATCACCGCGGGCCTGCTCCAGCATCCGCCGCAGGCGTACGACGGCACGAAGTCACCGGAAGAAGCGGGCGGCCTCGCGCGCTTCGCTGTCCTCGAAGAACTCGACGGCCATTGTGCCCGGTTTCCGCGCGTCGACTACCTCGAGTTCCATCATCGGATCCACCGGCGGATGGGGCGCGAACTCGTGGGCATCCAGGCAGCCGGACTGCCGTGGTGGTGGAACCAGCGGCTCGAGTCGTTGTCGAAGAGCGCCGAGGAACCCGTGCCGAACGGCAACCTGCGCATCTTCCGGCTGCCGATGGGCGGCTGGCTGGTCCGGATGCCGACGGGCGGGTTCCTGATCGACCCAGCGGGCGCCGACGTCGCGCAATGGCTGTGGGGCGGCGCGTCGTTCTGTGTCCTGTCACAGCCGGTCGACATGACGAAGCGGAACGACCAGTTGCTGATCCGGATGCTGCAGGCCAATCCGCGCCGTCCCGTGTTCACCCACATCGCGTTCCACTTGCCGGTGGTGCCCATGTCGGAACTGCCGATATTCGAGCCCGGCCAGGAATTCACGCCGGCCGGCGGTGTCGCGGTGAAGGCGTTGGGCAAGAAGCGCGACGACGGGGCCGTGACGTTTTCCTGCAGCTATGTCCTCTCGGTGCCAGCGGGGCCGCGCCTCATGATCGCCGGACCCGACCTGCTCGCCGACGAAGTGGGTGGTGACAGCATCGACGCGATGATCCTGTCGCCGCGCAATCCGGAGGGGCTGAAGATCGTGCAGAGGGTTCGCCCGGGAGTGGTGATCCTCGACGAGGGCTTCCTGCCGCAGGCCTATCCCGACCAGCCCCGCACGACGTTCGCCGATCTGCACACGACCCAGAAAGCGCTGCGTCCGCAGCCCACATTGCTGTTGGCACCTGGCGAATCCTGGGATGTCGCCAAGGCGCCGCCGAAGTGAGTAGTCGGCGCACACACATTGGCTCGGAAAGGGGAGATTGCTTGCAGGGGCACAATCCCGGGTGCACACTCGCTCCCTTCCCTTGAACACGTCCGTCAGGTCAAGGTGACGGCGAGTTCTTCCTCGTAAAGAAGACTATGGCAGCAAAGAAAGACAATGCGGCGATGGATTTCCTGGTAGACGCCCTGAAGAGCAACCGCAATGCGGTGTACGCAGACGTTGCGGAGGCGGCGGCCAGGAAGAAGCTGAAGGTGTGGCCGATCATGTGGGGCCGAGCGAAGGCGCTGCTCGGCTACGTGAAGTCGGCACCGCGCGGTCAGGGCAAGGTCGCCCGCGCGAAGCGCGCCGCTGCGGCACAGGCCGCTGGTGCGCCGGTGAAGCGTGGTCCCGGCCGTCCGCGGAAGGTGGCCTCGGCGTTCGATGGCACCATCGAGGGCATCGTCGCCGCAGTGAAGACCAGCGAGCAGGAGAAGACCCGCTATCGCGCGGCATTGGCCAAGATCCAGGCCATTCTCGCCGACGTGATGTGAATCACGCCCGCGGGGAACCCCGGGGAGCGAGAGATCGCTCCCGATCCCCGCTGCTGCAGGCCCTCGCCGGCAACCCGCCCTCACGGGTGGCGCGATTCCGCGCCGTCGTTCAGATGGCGCGATCGGTGAGTTCGCGCCAGGCCGGCGCGCGGCGACGCAGCAGGTCCGCAGCGTGCGACCGCCAGCGCTCGAGCAGGCTCGCGGTCCGCGGCCCAGGCGATCCGCCGTTCTTGGCGACGCCGTCGACGTGCGTGACGGCCGCGATGTCGCGCAACGAACTCGACAAGAAGACCTCCTTTGCCGTGCGCAGTCGCGCGGCATCGAAGTCGTCTTCGACGACGCGCTCCCCGCATCGAGGCAGGAAGTCCAGCAGCATGCCGCGGGTGACTCCGGCGAGGATGCCCGCGTCGAGCGGCGGCGTGTGCCAGCCGTCGTCGAAGAGTGCGAAGATGTTCGACGTCGACGCTTCGGTGACGTTGCCGGCGACGTTCAGCATCACGCAGTCCGTCGCCCCCATGTCCTTCGCTTCGGCGAGGGCGAGGATGTTGTTCAGGTAGTTGCCGCTCTTGGTCGCCGGGTCGAGTGCGCGCCGATCGTTGCGCAATCGGCCGACGACGGCGATGCGCGTGGTCTTGCCGGACAGATCGGGCAGCGGTCGCACCATGATGAGCCAGCACGGCCGTCCGGTCGCGTACGACAGGTCGATGTTGGGCGCGCTGCCGACCCCGCGCGTGACGACGATGCGCACGTAGCTGTCGCCGTGGGCGGCCTTCGCGACGGTCGTGGCCACCCGGCGTGCGACGGTGCGTTCGTCGAGATCCAGCGACATGCGCAGGCCCTTCGCCGACTCGCCGAGCCTGGCCCAGTGCTCGGCCCACCCGAACGGCACCCCGCCGTTCGTCCGCACGACCTCGTAGATCGAATCGCCGAACAGGAACCCGCGGTCCAGCACCGGGATGCGCGCTTCGCTCTCGGGCACGATCTCGCCGTCGATGTTGCAGAGGTTCGCCATCGCGCGGCGGATGGTAAGCTCACGCCCCTTCATGTGCGGCTTCATCTCGATCTTCGGCCCGTCTGATTCGAACGCGATCCACGACGTCCTGGCCGGCCTCCTCGCGATCCAGCATCGCGGCCAGGACGCGGCTGGCGTCGTCACCTTCCGCGATCGCTTCCAGGCGAAGAAGGGACTCGGCCTCGTCCGCGAGGTCTTCGGCGAAAAACACGTGGAACGCCTCACCGGCCATCTCGCGGTCGGCCACGTGCGCTACCCCACGGTCGGCCTCGGCGACCGCGCCGACGTGCAGCCGTTCTGGCTCGACTATCCCGTCGGCGTCGCGATGGCGCACAACGGCAACGTCACCAACTTCCACGAGCTGAAGCGCACCTACTTCGGCCAGCGCAAGATCCACCTGGCGAGCAACTGCGACCTCGAGGTCGTGCTCTACGTGTTCGCCGACGCGCTGATGCGTCGCCGCTCGGAGCCGGTCACCGTCGACGACGTGAAGGTCGCGGTGAAGGAGGTGTTCGATCGCGTGAAGGGCGCCTACTCGGTCGCGGGAATCACCAGCGAGGGGATGTATGCGTTCCGCGACCCGTACGGCATCAAGCCGGCGATCTTCGGCAAGAAGGTCACACCGGAGGGCACGTGGTACGCGGTCGCGAGCGAGTCGGTGGTCCTCGACGTCGCCGGCTACGAGGTCGTCCGCGACCTGAAGGCCGGGGAGATGGTGTGGATCGGCCAGGACCGTGTGCCGCACTTCGTGCAGGTCGGCAACAAGCCGCACCGTCCGTGCATCTTCGAATACATCTACTTCGCCCGCCCCGACACGACGCTCGACGCGACGTCGGTCTACGAGGCGCGCATGGAACTCGGCCGCCGTCTCGGTCGCGCGTTCCAGCGCACGGGGCAGCAGGCGGACGTCGTGATCCCAGTTCCCGAGTCGGCGCGCACTGCGGGGCAGACGATGGCGGAGACGCTCGGGCTGCCGTGCCGCGAGGGGTTCGTGAAGAACCGCTACGTCGGCCGCACCTTCATCATGCCGAACGACAAGGCGCGGCGTGATTCGATCCGCGCCAAGCTCAACCCGATCCGCGCGGAGTTCGAGGGCAAGCGGGTGATCATCCTCGACGACTCGATCGTGCGCGGGAACACGAGCCGGCAGATGGTCAAGATCGCGCGGCAGATGGGCGCGGCGAAGGTCTATCTCGCCTCCTACTCGCCGCCGCTGCTCTTCCCGTGCCTCTACGGCATCGACATGTCGACGAAGCGCGAGTTCGTCGCGCGCGGCCGCACGCACGAAGAGATCGCGAAGGAACTCGGCGCCGACGCCGTGCTCTACCAGACCATCGAAGAGATGGTCGACGCCGTGCAGACGGCGGGGAACGGCGAACTCGAGTTCTGCAAGGCCTGCTTCGAAGGCACCTATCCGACCGGCGACATCACGGAACAGATGATCACCGACATCGAGCAGGACCGCCTCGCCGCCAGCAACAGCTGAGATCGCGCGATCAGCTCGGCCGCGAGCGCTTCACGCGGCCGCGCAGCTTGGGCACCAGCAACAGCGCCTCGCGCGCGATCTTGCCGTCCATCTTCGAGGCGCCGACGCGCCGATCGACGAAGTGGATCGGGATCTCCTGCACGCGGAACCCGGCGCGCACCATGCGGAACGCCATCTCGATCTGGAACGCGTAGCCCTGTGCGGACACGGCAGCGAGATCGAGGCGTTGCAGGGCCGCCGTGGCGAAGCACCGGAACCCCGCCGTGTTGTCGCGGATGCCGGACGAGAGCACGAGCCGGGCGTACAGGTTGGCGCCGCGCGACAGCAGGCGGCGGCGGAAGTCCCATCCCACCGTGTTGCCACCCTTCACGTAGCGGCTGCCGATCACGAGGTCGGCGCGTTCGCCCGCGAACACGAGTCGCGGCAGGTCCCACGGTGCGTGGCTGAAGTCGGCGTCCATCTCGCACACGCGCTCGTAGCCGTGCTCGATGGCGAAGCGGAAGCCGGCGATGTACGCGGTGCCGAGGCCTTGTTTGCCCTGGCGATGGAGCACGCGGATGCGCGGGTCAGCGGCGGCGAGCCGATCGGCGATCGCTCCGGTGCCGTCCGGCGATCCGTCGTCGACGACGAGGATGTCCGTGTCGAGGTACGAGTGGATCGCACGCACGATCGGCTCGAGGTTGTCCTTCTCGTTGTAGGTCGGGATCACGACCAGCGTGCGGCGGGGCGCGCGATGCGGCCGCGTCGGCACCGGGCCTCGACCCTGGGCGCGTCCGTGTTCGGCCGCTGCGACCGCCGCCGCTTCGTCCTGGCCCGCGAGCACCACGATCCGTTCGCTGTCGACGCCGTCCCTGACCTTCGCTTCGGCCGCCGCGAAGTCCGCGACGACGACGATGGTCGCCGGGCGCGGACCGGGAGCCGGCGTTGCGGTGCCGGGGACCGGGCGCGGCTCGGGGGCGGTGAGGCCGGTCAAGGCTCACCAACTCTTGGTTCGACGTTTGCCATGGATTCGCCGGCGCGGCGAACGCGCGCACTCTAGCCGGCCGTGGCCGCCCGGCCGAGCGTCATTGCCGACTGCCGACGAACGCTCCGCCGTTCTGGTGCAGCGTGAGCTCCTTGCCGTCGGCGGAGAACACGATCTTGACCTCGTTGTCGAAGCCGGCCCGGAACTCGAGGCCGCCCTGGTAGAGCAGGTCGAACGCTTCCTGGCCGGGCGCCTTGCCCTTGGCGCGGAGGCGATCGCCGTTCACCGTCACCTCGAGGGCCATGCCGACCTCCGCGAGGTCGTATTCGCCGGCGAGCTTGTCGCGCACGTCCGCGGGCAGCGGCAGGTCCTTCGCGACGAACTTCTGGATGCCCAGCACCGCCTGCACGATGTCGCGCGCGACCTTCTCGGCGCTCGCGGCCTCCCCGTTGCTGATCACCGCGACGTGGAGGTCGTCGTCCGGCAGGTGCAGGAGCATCGAGTTGAAGCCGTTGATGCCGCCGCCGTGGAAGACCGCCGGCCGACCCAGGAAGTCGCCGCGCATCAGGCCGAAGCCGTAGCTCG
The DNA here is from genome assembly GCA_964538915.1 of uncultured candidatus Brocadiaceae bacterium. Taxonomy (GTDB): domain Bacteria; phylum Planctomycetota; class UBA1135; order UBA1135; family UBA2386; genus JAEUHQ01. The sequence continues at coordinate 97,774 of CAZIFB010000005.1, forward strand.
TGTCACGTCCGTTCGGCAGGACGGTCGCAGTCGCCATCCGTGCGTACGACGCCGCACTCACGACCTTGCCTCCGGCGAGCGCCGTCGACCAGCGCACGAGATCGGCGCCGGTCGACAGCAGTGCGCCCGCCGCGCCGGGCTGGGTCATGCCGAGATGGTCGGCGTTGACGCGCTTCCCAGCGCGCATCGTGTAGCCGTGCGCCCGCCGCTCGATCACGTCCTGGTTGTGGCCGTACATCGTGTCGGCGAGTCCGAGCGGGCCGCCGAGTTCGTCGCGCACGACGTCGCCGTAGGGCTTTCCGTACGCCTTCTCGATCAGCATGCCGAGCAGGTAGTAGCCGGTGTTGTTGTAGCGCCAGTCCGTGCCCGGCTCGAAGTCGAACGGTTTGCCGCCGACCAGGGCGAGCAGTTCCGCGTGCGTCAGCTCGAGCGGAATGACCTTCTCCCACTCCTTGCCGATGTCCGTGTAGCTCGGGATGCCGCTCGTGTGATCGAGCAGCATCTGCACGCTGACCTTCTTGCCTTGCAGCGGGAACTCGGGCACGTACTTCTCGAGCCCGTCGTCGAGCGCGATCTTCTTCTGCTCGACGAGACGCATCACGAGTGCAGCGGTGAACTGCTTCGTCACCGACCCGATCCGGAAGCGTGTGTCCGCCTTGGCGGGAACCTTCCACTCCGCGTCAGCGAGGCCGTAACCCTTCGCGAGCAGCACGTCGCCCTTTTGCGCGATGCCGACCGAGAAGCCGACGGCATCTGCCTTGGCGACGCGCGCAGCGACCAGCGCGTCGACCTTCGCGACCCACGCGGGATCCTGCGCGGTGACCGTGGCGAGGAGAGCTGCGAACGTGAGAGCGCTGACGTGGCGGCGGATCATCGGGGCGCGATGGTAGACCGCGCCGCGTCGCGACGATATCCATGGCCGCGTGACACCGAAGTTCGAACCCGCGTCGGCGAAGAAGCGTCTGCTCCAGCTCGTCCGTGAACGCGCCTACAAGGACGGCATCGACATCGTGCTCGCGTCGGGCAAGCGCTCGACGTTCTACATCAACGGCAAGAAGGTCTCGCTGCATCCGGAAGGGCTGTGGCTGATCGCGAAGCTGCTGCTGGAGAAGCTGAAGAGCCATCCCGAGATCACGGCGGTCGGCGGACTCACGATCGGCGCCGATCCGCTCGCGAGCGCGGTTGCCGCTCTCTCCTTCGAGACCGGGCAGAACCTGAAGGCGTTCCTCGTGCGCAAGGAGGCGAAGGGCCACGGCACCGGTTCGCGGATCGAAGGCGACCTCGACAAGGGCGAGAAGGTCGCGATCCTCGAGGACACCGTGACCACGGGCGGTTCGGCGAAGAAGGCGATCGAGGCGGTGGTCGAGGTCGGCGCGGTGCCGGTCGTCGTGATGGCGATCGCCGATCGCGAGGATCCCGACGCCGACGCGTTCCGGAAGGAGTTCCGCGTCGAGTGCCTTCTCACGCTGAGCGAGATCCGGAAAGGCTGAGCGCCGTGCGCACCGTCGCGATCGTGCCGGCCGCCGGCCGCGGCGAACGGATGGGTGCGGACAAGGCGCTGCTCGACCTCGCGGGCAAGACGGCGATCGAACGCGTCGTCACCACGTGCCGCGACGCCGGCGCCGACGACGTACTGGTCGTGCGGCGGGATGGTGCTGCGGCGCTTCCCGCGAACCTCGGCGTTCGGATCGTCATCGTGGCTCCGGGCGGCGAGATGGCGGACAGCCTGCGAGCGGCCGCGGCGGCGCTCGGACCCGATGTCGCGGAGATCGTCGTGTTCCCGGTCGACCACGCGATCGTGCCGGCCGAAACGCTGCTCGCAGTGCTCGCCCTGCTCCGACGACCGGGCTGCGGCGTGGCGCTGCCGCTCTTCCGCGGCCGCCCCGGTCACCCGGTCGCGATGACCCGCGCGGTGTTCGACGAGATCCGCCGGCCCGATGCGTTGCTGCGCGACGTCGTGCGGGCCGAGCGTTCGCGCGTGCAGGCGATCGCGACCGGCAGTCCGTGGGTCGTGGCCGACCTCGATCGCCCCGACGACCTGCGCGCCGCCGTCTGCGCACTGCACGGCGAGCCGTGGAGCACGGTGGCGCAGATGTTCCGCCACCGCAGCCACCGTTCGTACCGCCCCGACCCGATCGCGGCGCCGACGATCGAACGCCTCGTCGACGCGGCGCGCCACGCGTCGACGTCGAGCTTCATCCAGGCGAACGCCGTCGTCGTGGTGAGCGATGCGAAGCGACGAGGCGACGTCGCGCGGCTGTGCGGCGGCCAGGTGCACATCACCGAGGCGCCGGTGTTCGCCGCCGTGTGCGCCGACCTGCACAAGATCGCCGCTGCCTGCGGCCGCCATGGAACGGCCGTGCAGGCGCAGAGCTTCGAGCTGTTCCTCCAGGCGACGGTCGACGCCGCGCTGTTCGGCCAGAACCTCGCGCTCGCCGCCGAAGCCGAAGGCCTCGGTGTGTGCATGATCGGCGCTGCACGCAATCACCCCGTCGAACTCGGCGCACTGCTCGGCCTGCCGCCGCATTGCTACGTCGTGTTCGGGATGACGATCGGCATGCCCGCCGACGACCCCGTGCCTCGCGGCCGCATGCCCCTTCCGGGCATCCTGCACTGGGATCGCTACGACACGAACGCGATCCCGGCTGCACTCGACGGTGCCAACGAAGGCATGCGCGCGTGGGCGCGCCGCGCCAACGCGGAGCAGGGCGGCTACAACGGCAAGCCGGTCAGCGAGACGAAGGGCTGGGCCGAGCGCATGGCAGTCGCGTGGGGCGCCTCGAGCTCGTACGCCAAGGCGCGAGCGACCCTGGTCGACGAACTGAGGCGCCTCGGCTTCGGCCTCGATTGACGGTACGCTCGCGGTCGCGATGTCGACCACCTCGGATTCGACCGGGAAACTGCTGCGCGCGGCGCAGCTCGCCGTCCGGCACCTGCCGGAGAGCGCACGGGCGGATTTCGCGGCGCTCTTCGAACCCGCGACCATCGCGATCACGACGAGCGTGTTCGCGGCGTGGGGTGCATCGCACGTGTTCGGCATCGGCTTCCTCGCCGACGTGCTGCTGCTGCTCGCCGGCGTCGTGGCGCTCGGTGCGATCGCGCTGCAAGCCGCGGAGGAGATCCGTTCGTTCGTCGTGGTCGCACTGGACGCGAAGGACGACGCCGGACTCGATCGTGCGGGTGCGCATCTCGCGAAGGCCGTGACGCTGATCGGCGTTCAGGCGTTCGTCGCGTTCCTCACTCGCGGAGTCGCCAAGCGTGTGCAGGCACCGACTCTCTACGCGGCGCGGGTGAGTCGGATCGAACGGCTGATCGCGGGGATCGGCACGAAGCACCAGGTGCCGCAGATCCGGCAGCGCATCACGGTCGCGCTCGCGTTCTTCGAGGAGTCGTTCCCGAAGATGAACGACGAAGCACTGCTGTCCAGGCTTCGTGCGATCGACTTCCACGGCACCGTCGAGGTCGTCGAACTGCCCAAGGGAACACGGCTCGTCGCCTGGAAGTCGACCGAGCACGTGGCGCACCCCGAGGCTCTGCTGAAAGGCGACTACTACGCGACGTCGGGAACGCAGGCCGACCGCCTCGGGATCGTCGCCGAGGGCCGCACGCTCGTTCGCTACGAGACGACGCAGTCGGTGAAGGTGCTGCGTTCGCGCGCCGCACCGGCCATGGATCGCTGGTCCCCGAATCGCACCCCGACCTTCGACGGGATCCGAACGGAGAACGGTCGCTTCGATTCGGGTCAGATGGTGGGAGGCGGCGGAGTGCAGTACATTCTGCCGGCTGACGCCGGTGCACTGCGCGTCGTGGGCATCAGCGGAGGCGTGTGACGCCGGGGCCCGGGAGCAACGCCGCGACGGTGCGGGTGGCGAAGTGAAGGTCGGGGTCAAGGCGCGGTGAGCGCGCGGCGGAAAACTGCCCGGCCGTCCGGCGGAACACGCCTCGCGCACGTCTCGTTCGGCGTCGCCATGCCCCACTCTCCCGCGTCGTTCTTCGCGTCCGTCGTGCTGCTCGCGTTCGCCGGCGCGCCGCGTGCACAGGTGGCCGATGCCACGGCACCGATGGTGGCGGTCGTCGCGGCCGACGAATCGGCCGGTGGACTCGACCGCATGCTCGGCCGCGCCGGGTTCCGCCGCCGCCGCGTCGCTATCTCGGCGTGCACGCCGGACGCGGTGCGGTTCGCGGACGTGGTGGTGATCGACTGTTCCGAGACGAACGGCGGTCCCGACGGGTTGCCGCTCGGCGACCTGGCGCGTTGGGATCGACCGACCGTGCTGCTCGGTGGCGCCGGTGACGTCGTGGCGCGGCGGTTCCTGCTGCCGACCGCGTCGGAGATGGCCGCGCTCGCGCCGGAACGGCGCGGCCCCGAGATGCAGCTGCTCGAGCCGGCCGGGGCCGCGACGACCAAGGTGTGGCGGCAGGGCAACCTGTTCCATTTCGCTCCGGCGGCCGACGCGATCGCCGCGGTCGACGCGGAGGCGGCGTGGTTCGTCGACGTGATGCGGCGCTCAGCGACGTTCGTGATCGATCGGCCGATCGTGAGATTCACGGTCGCCCCCGGTGCGAAGCCGGCGCCCGAAGAGGTCGCGCGGCGCGAGCGCATCGCTGCGAGCCCTGCGTGGGTCGGCGGGGATGTCCGCACCCGATCCGTGCTCGCCGCGTTGCCCGGTTTCCTCGGCGGTCGGCACGGTGATGCAGCGAAGCAGCTGCTGATCGACATCGTGGTCGACGGACCCGACGCGGACACCACGCCGCGCAACTGGGCGTTCTGGTTCCAGTCGCGGCTCGACCACATGGTCTGGGACGCGCTTTCGGAGACGTGGCGAATGGACGAGCTCGCCCGGGTGCGCGGTGTGCGGCCGGAGGCGCTGGTCGGGGATGCGCGTGCCGACGGTCGCGTGCCGGATGCCGCATCGCGTGCGTTGGCTCTCGAGGTCGTGCGCTGGTACGGCGGGCGGGCACTCGACGACCTCGTGACGTTCACCTGTCGTTGCGGCGAGCGGCACTACTCGTTGGACCGGCGCGCCGGCGTCTTCCGCGCGGAGAACCACGCCGTCCTCCCGCGCGGCAATCGGGCCACCGCGTGGAGCGTCGCCGTGTTCGACACGGCGCGTGACGAGGACTTGATCCGCGGCGGCGGCCCGCCGCCCCGTCCCACCGTGTCCGCGCGACAAGACTTCCGCGAACTCGTGATGAATGCGTTCCTGCCGGCGCTGCTGTTCGCGCCGGGCACGACGCTGACCCGCAACCCGGACGAGGACGAAGCCGACGAACGCGCCCTCGACGTGCGCCTCGTTGCGCGCGGCTATCCGGAGGGTATCGAGGTCCGTCTGTGGATCGGTCCCGACGGCGCGATCCGACGGTTGTTCGACGTGCGGCGCCATCACCACCGCATGCCGTTCCGCCTCGAGGCGACGACGCAGATCGGACCGCTGTCGGTGCCGACGGTGTGGAGCGAGCAGACGAACGACAATCCGCGGCGCTACGTCCTCGACGACGTCGCGTGGAATCCGACGCTGCCCGCCGACTTCGCGACGGCGAAGGAGAAGCTCACGAAGCCCCGCGCTGTGGAAGCGCGGTGACGATCAGCGGTGCACGCCCGGCGCTTCCATGCCGGTGCGCTCGACCCACTCGACGTAGCTGCCGGGATACGCGTGCGGCGGCTTGCCCTGCACGCAAGCGCTGACGTCCAGCACCTTCGTCGCGAGGCCGCGCAGGAAGCCGCGGTCGTGGGACACGAAGAGCATCGTGCCTTCGTAGTCCTTCAGCGTCTTGACGAGCATTTCCTTCGTGACGAGGTCGAGGTGGTTCGTCGGCTCGTCGAGCACGAGGAAGTTGGGCGGGTCGTAGAGCATGAGCGCGAGCACGAGTCGCGACTTCTCGCCGCCGCTCAGGAACTTCACCATCTTCTCCTGGTCGTCGCCGGAGAACTGGAACGCGCCGAGCAGCGTGCGCTTCGCACCGGTGGCCTCGAGCGGGAACTTGCGATCGACCATCTCGAAGACCGTCGCTTCGGGATCGAGCAGGTCGAGCGCCTGCTGCGCGAAGTAGCCCATCTTGACGCTCCCGAGCTTCACGTTGCCGCCGTCGGGCGAGAGGTGGCCGGCCACCATCTTGAGCAGGGTCGTCTTGCCCGAGCCGTTCTGGCCCATCACGCACCAGCGCTCGCCGCGTTTGATCTCGAAGTCGAGCGACTTGTAGATCGTCTTCTGGCCGTAGGCCTTCGCGACGCCCTGGATCTTGACGATGTCGTCGCCCGAGCGCGGCGGCTTCTTGCAGACGAACGGCACGACCTCGCGCTTCTTCGGCGGGTCGACGCGCTCGATCTTGTCGATCTGCTTCTGCCGGCTCTGCGCGGCGGCGGCCTTCGCGACGTGTGTGCCGAAGCGGTCGATGAACCGCTGCATCTTCGCGATCATCGCTTCTTGCCGCGCGAACGTGGCCTCCTTCTGCGCGAGGCGGTTCTTCTGCTCTCGCTCCATGAAGTCGTAGTCGCCCGTGTAGCTGCAGAACTCGCCGTCGTCGATGTCGATGATCCGGTCGACGAGGCGGTTCATGAAGTCGCGGTCGTGGCACGTCATCAGCACCGCGGACTTCGTCTGCTGCAGGAACTGCTCGAGCCAGAGGATCGACTCGATGTCGAGGTGGTTCGTCGGCTCGTCGAGCAGCAGGACGTCGAAGTTGCCGAGAAGCACCTTCGCCATGCCGACGCGCATCTTCCAGCCGCCGGAGAGAGCGCCGACGTCGCCTTCGATCTGTTCGTCGGAGAAGCCGAGACCGTGCAGCACTTCCTTGCTGCGCGCTTCGAGTTCGTAACCGCCGAGGTCCTGGTACTCGCCTTGGATCTCGCCGTAGCGCTCGAGGATCTTCTCCATCTCGTCGGCTTTGTCCGGGTCCGACATGTCGCGCTGGAGCTGTTCGATCTCGTGGTGCAGTGCGCCGGCCTTGCCGCTGCCGGCGATCGCTTCGTCGAGGACCGAACGGCCCGACATCTCGCCCATGTCCTGACGGAAGTAGCCGATGGTCACGCGCTTCGGCAGAGCGACATCGCCTTCGTCCGGCTTCTCCTCGCCGACGATCATCCGGAAGACCGTCGACTTGCCGGCGCCGTTCGGACCCGTGAGGCCGACCTTCTCGCCGGGGTTGAGTTGCAGCGAGGCGTCCACGAACAGGACCTGGTGGCCGTGCCGCTTGTTGATGCCGGTGAGGGTGATCATCGGGGGCGAGGAGGATAGCGAGGGAACGCGGCGCTGCCGAGGCCCGGAGTCCGGGTACGCTGGGCCGATGCGGGCTCCGGCTGCTTCGTCCCTGCTCCTGCTCGCGCTCGGCTGCGCCGCGCCGTCTCCGCCGCCGCCGCCGAACGAGATCGCGATCGACCGCGACGACATCGTCATCGATCGCGACACGGTGGTGCGGCCCGGGCACTACGACGTGCGCGATGCCAACGGCGATGGCGTGCTGCACGTCGTCGGCGACCATGTCCGGCTGAAGCTGGACGGCGTCGTGCTCGATGGCGCCGCGGACGGTGCGTCACCCGACACGTTCGACGGCATCGGCATCCGGGTCGAGAACGCCAAGGGCGTGCGCATCGACGGCGGTGCGGTGCGCGGATTCCGGATCGGCGTGCGTGCGGAGCAGGCACCGGGCCTCGAAGTCACCTTGCTCGACGTGTCGAACAACCGCGCGATGCGGCTGAAGAGCACGCCGCAGCGCGAGGATCCCGACGACTGGCTGTGGCCGCACGAGAACGACAAGGGCGAATGGGAGACGCGCTACGGCGCGGGTATCTCGCTCGTCGACTGCGATGAAGCGCTCGTGAAGTACTGTCGCGCGCGGACGACGCAGAACGGCCTGCTGCTGACGCGCTGCCGCAGCGTGCGCGCGGAGGGCAACGACTTCTCGTTCCTCTCGGGCTGGGGCATCGCGATGTACCGCAGCACGCACTGCGACGTCGTTGGCAATCGTTGCGACTTCTGCGTGCGCGGCTACAGCCACGGCGTCTACGCCCGCGGTCAGGACTCGGCGGCGATCCTGATGTTCGAGCAGTGCAGCAACAACCTGATCGAAGGGAACTCGGGGACGCACTCGGGCGACGGCCTGTTCCTCTACGCGGGCCATGAGACGACGCAGCGCACCGGCCGCGGTGGCTCGAACGAGAACTGGGTCTTCAACAACGACTTCTCCCACGCGGTCGCGAACGGCATCGAAGCGACCTTCAGCCGCGGCAACGTGTTCTTGGCCAACATCCTCGACGGCTGCGACCACGGCGTGTGGGCCGGCTATTCGTACGAGACCGAGATTCGCGGCAACACGATCCGCGACTGCGCGAACGGGATCTCCATCGAGCACGGCCACGACAACGCGATCGAACGCAACACGATCGAACGGTGCGGGCTCGGCGTGCACCTGTGGTGGGACGAAGACAAGGAGCTGCTGGGCTCGGTCTACGGGCGGCACAACGACACGTCGTCGTCCCGCAATGTGATCGCGGGCAATCGGCTCGGGGCATGCGCATCGCCGGTCCGACTCGATCGGGACACCGGGTCGACAGTGACCGACACCTCACCCGACGTCGTCGTTCCGGAAGCCGCGCCGGTGATGGCGGCGTACCACCCGGGGCGAGCAAAGGGCCGCGAGCACATCGTGATCGGCGAATGGGGACCGCTCGATCCGCGACTGCCCGGGCTCGTGCCGTTCGGGACGTCGGGCGAAGCGGCGGCGACGTTCCGTCTGGTCGGCGACAAGCTGCCGTTCGTGGCAGCCGTGCCGCGCGGTCTCGTCGCGGAGCCGGCGAACGGCACGGCGCCGGCCGTCGTTCGCGTCAGGGCGAAGGACGCGTCCGTGTCGGCGGTGACGCCGTGGACGGTTTCGGTGCGCATCGGCGATCGCGACTTCACGGCGCGCGGCACGATGCTGGAGACCCGGTGGACCGTGAAGTGGTGGAGCTGGCAGACCGATCCACGCGACGACGCTGCGGCCTTCACCGCACTGCTCGCGACCCCGCCGCTCGACTCCACGACGGTCGACGAACTCGCGTACGCCTGGCACGGCAATGCGCCGACGCCGAAGGTCCCGGCCGATCACTTCGCGACAGTCGCGGAGACGACGCTCACTCTCCCTGCTGGCTGCTACCGCATCGTCACCACGAGCGACGACGGCATCCGCGTCTTCCTCGACGGCGAGACCATCCTCGAGGACTGGACGTGGCACGCGCCGAAGGAACTCGACGTCGAACGCAACCTCACCGCCGGCTCGCACACGATCCGGATCGAGCACTTCGAGCTCGACGGCCACGCGGCGCTGCACTGCGCGATCGAGCCCGTGACTCCTGCGCCGTCGGCGCGCTGATCAGTTCTTCTTCGCGGCGCGACGGATCGAGACGTCGCCGTTGTGCGTCACGATCCCGAGCTTGCCCGCTCCGTCGCCGAGGCGGCACGAGAGCGTCGAGTCGTCGCGACGTACGTCGGATGCGTCGTCGGGCCAGGTGAGGCGGCCGTTGTGCGTCGACGCGTCGACGGTGGCGTTCACGCCGGGCCCCACTTCGACGGTGATCCCGCCGTTGTGCGACTCGAGGGTGCCGCCGAAGCCACCGCCACCGTCGCGCCGGATCGTGATCTCCCCGTTGTGGGTCGTGGCGTCGATGCGGTGCGCGCGCGAGGTCGCTTCGATGCCCCCGTTGTGCGTTTCGAGGCGGATGTCGCCTTCGGTGCCGCGCACCGACAGTGATCCGTTGTGCGAAGCGAGCCGCGCCGCGACGCCGGGCGGGACCACGAGGGCGAAGTCGAAGCCCGGGATCTTGCCGCCGAGCGGTTCGGGGCAGACGCCGCGGACGACGAGTCGACCGTCGACGATGTCGTGCGCGACCGACATCTGCGCGAGCGTCGCCGCCGCCTCTTCGTCGCTGAAGGCACGGATGCGGACCTCGGCATGCAGGGCGACCGTCGTGCACGCGGGATCGCCGACGATCCGGATGCCGCCGTTCCGGGACTCACAGTCGATCGTGCGCAGTCCCGCCGCCGGTACGTCGATGTCGACGACCTTCTTCGCTTCGCACGTCGGGAGCGAGCAGGACGCGAGAACCGCGAGAGCGGCGACGGCGGACCGGGATCGGATCATGGCGGGAGGGCCCGGCGGAACGTGATCGCGAGCACCGGCGGCGACGTGCCATCGCTCGACTCCACCCACTTGATGCTCGACACCGAAGTGCCGGCGCCCTCGGCCGCGTTGGACGCCTTCAGCATCCAGCCGAAGTTGCTCGACGGCGTGGTCACCCACGCCTGCACACCGCTCACGAGCGACGACGAGGTGAAGAGAGGCCACGGATTCGTGGGCGGGTTGCTGATGGTGATGCTGCCGGCCAGCACGCCCGAGTCGAAGTTCGTTCCCATCGTCGCGAACGTGGCGCTCGCGCCCGTGGGCTCGCCGACGCCGGCCGACGCGTCGCCCGTGCCCTGCGCCCACGAAGTCGTCACGCGCCGGATCTCGAACGTCTGCGAGCCCGTCAGCTGCGGTCCAGGTCCGCTGCTCGATCCGCCCGTTCCCGACGGACTGGCGTCGGTGAGCCGCAGCGCGGCCGTGAGAACGGTCGCCGTCGTCGGGATCGCGGACACGTCGAACTGGATCAGCGAGCGGCGGAACCCGTTGATGTAGGTCTTGCCGATCACGAGTCGGTCGTTGAGGCCGTTGCCGTTCGCCGTGTTGTTGGAGTAGATCGTCGTGTCCTGCGTGGGCGTGACGTTGAGGCTCTCGCTCGCCGCGACCGACGTGAACGTCCGCGTGGTCGTGCCCGCGCCGCCGGGGCCGCTGACCGTCAGTCGCACGGTGAAGGTCGTCACCGACGTCGTCGAGAACGAGTGCGTCGGGTTCTGCAGCGTCGAGTCGACGATGCCGTCGTTCTCGAAGTCCCATGCCCACGCGGTGATCGTTCCGGTCGACGTGTCCGTGAACGTCACCGGCGTCGTCGTGTAGGCGGAGTTCGCGCTCTGGTTGAAGCTCGCGTTCACGTTGCCGCCGGCGACGACGCAGTTGGAGAACGTGAACGTGTCGGTGCCGCCTGGGCCCGACGCCGTCAAGCGCACGTCGAACGTGCCTGCGACGGTGTAGGTGAAGCTCGGGTTCTGCAGCGTCGAGTCGACGACGTTGTCCTCGTTGAAGTCCCACTGCCAGCTCGTCGGGCTCCCGACGGTCGTGTCGGTGAACTGCACGGCGAACGGCACCGTCCCGTTGGTCGGTGTGCGCGTGAAACTGGCGGCGGTCGGCGGCACGACCGTGATGAACGACGTCTTGGTTGCGGTCCGGGCGCCGACCTCGTTCGTCGCGACGAGGCGCACGGCGTACGTGCCGGGCGTCGTGTAGACGAACGTCGGGTTCTGCAGCGTCGAGTCGACCGCGCCGTCGTTCTGGAAGTCCCATTGCCACGACGTCGGCTGCTCGGTCGACGTGTCGGTGAACGCCACCGAGAGCGGTGCTGCGCCGATCGTCGGTGTTGCCGAGAAGTCGGGTGTGATCGGTCCGATGGCGCGCACGAGTGCGGTGCGTGTCACCGTGCCCTCGGTCGTGCCGTTGCTCGCGACGAGGCGCACCGAGTAGGTGCCGGGCTGGAAGGTGAAGGAAGGGTTCTGCTGTGTGGAGTCGACGCTGCCGTTGTTGTCGAAGTCCCACTGCCACGAAGTCGGGAAGCCCGTCGACGTGTCGGTGAACTGCACCTTCAGCGGCGCGATGCCCAGGACCGGCGTCGCGTCGAACGTCGCGATCACACCCGACGTCTCGTCGAGGAACGCGACGATCAGGTTCGTGGTGTCGGACGTGCCGAGGTTCGTCGCCGCGGTCGTGTAAGCCGCGAATCCGGTGCCGAAGTCGGCGCTGCCGGTGAACGCGCCGACGACCGGGGCGGTCGAGGCACCGTCGCTGGCCGCACCCTCTGCGGTCGTGATGCTGATGCGGAACGGCAGCACGCGGCCGGCCGCGACCTGCGCCGTCTCGACCAGGAAGACGTCGGCCGCGCCGTTCGTGTCGGGGCGCCGCGCCTCGAACACCTCGATGTTCGACGCTTCGGACTCGAACGCGACGATCGCACCGTCCGAGGTGATGGCCGGCGCGCGCGCCGCGCCGTTGCCGATGCTCGTCCCGGTCGCCGCCAGCAGCTGGTTCAGCAGCGTGGAGGTGCCGGCGTCGCTGTCGAACAGGAAGACGTTCGTCGCGGCGGTGGTGGCCGCCATGTCCGTCTTCTGCGACTCGAAGGCGACGCGGACCCTCGTGCCGGTGGAGTGCACGCTCGCCGCGCGGCACACGCCGCCGCTGCCCTGCGTCCCGCTCGCGGTGACGCTCGCGCGGGTCTTCACGAACGGCGAAGTCGAGCCGGTGACGTAGAAGACGTCGCGGACGGCGTTCGTGTCGCCGACGATCAGGTTGGTCGCGTCGGATTCGAATGCGATCGCGTCGCCGCTGGCCGCGACGTTCGGCGCTTCGGATGCGCCGTTCCCGCCCGCGGTCGCGCTGCTCGTCGCGTGGCTCACGAGCAGCGTCGTCGTCCCCACACCGCCGGCCCCCACGTTGCGGACGAAGACGTCGGCGGCACCCGAGCCGTTGCCGTCCGAGAAGCCGACGATCAGGTTGGTCGCCGTCGAGCGGAACGCGATCACTTCGCCATCGGCGCCGCCGATCGAAGGCTGGTCCGACGCGCCGTTGCCCGGCGTCGTCGCCGCGTTGCGCGCGCTGCACAGGATGTTCGCGCTGTTCAGCGCCACGAGGTCCAGCGACCCGTCCGCGGCGGCGCGCAGTTCGACCGCGGCGCGGAACACGTCGGCGACGCCGTTCGTGTCGCCGCCGACGAGGTTGCTGCCCGTCGACGTGAACACCACGAAGAGCGTGCCGACCGCGGCGGCGGTCGGGTTGTTCGCGTCGAACGAACCGTTCGGGACGAACTTCACGCGCGGCGACGTCGATGCGCCGTTCGCGGCGTTGTTGGTCCCGGACGCGCGGCTCGCGAGCGTCACGTCGAGCACTGCTGCGGCCGTGGTGTCGACCTCCGAGCCGGCGACTCCGGGCGTCGCGGTGGCGCGCCAGTCGGTGATCTGCTGAAGGAACGCGGCGGAGCCGCCCGGCACCGTGCGCGGCGTGCCGTCCCGGTCGGTCGACTCGACGACGCCGTCGTGGTCGTCGTCGGCGATGCCGTTGCGCCCGCCGACCTGCGGCAGCACGCCGGAATCGAGCGCCCACAGCACGCGGCGATCGGTGACGAAGTGCTCGGTCTCGTCGGCCGGGACATTGCGCGCCATCTGGGCGAGCTGCGCGACCGTCTTCGGACGGATGTCGAACGAACTTGCCGGCGCCTGCCATCCCTCGACCGGGAACGTGCTGCTCGTGACGTGACACGGCGCGCAGACCGCGGGCTGGTTGTTCGGGAACGACGCGCCCGGCGGCGGGCCCGCGTGGGGTTCGCCGAAGCCGGTTGCCGACGAGACGAAGGCGAGCGTGTCCGCCGCCTGCATGCTGTGGCACGTCTTGCAGCGCGGATGACGGAACTTGCCCGCGAGCGACTGGCTGAACGCGCGGCGTTCGACGTCCTGCGCCGAGACCAGCGCGACGAACACGTCGCTCGCAGTGTTCGTGTCGGTGGTCGTGTCGCGCGACAGCGGCGCGCCGTTCCCGTCCGCGTTGTCCGACGCCGCAGCGGTCGTGAACGCGAGCAACACGACGTCGCGCGCCGCCACGCTGCCGATCGCCGGCACCACCGCTCCGGCGATCGCCGGGTCCGACACCGCTGCGGTCAACGCGACGCCGAGATCGAGACCGGTCGCGAGGTTCTGCTGCGCGCTGGCGGTTGCGTTGCCGTTGCCGCCGTTGTTCCGCGGATCGTTGCCGAGGCCGGAGGAGCAGGCCGCGATCCAGGCGCCGAACGCGAGGAGGCAGATCGAGGTGAGCGAGCGTGGCTTCATGGCGGCTGGACTCCGCGGCCAGCGTAGCGATCCGGCGACCCTGATCGACCACGAGGGGAGAAGCTGCCGGATCTGTCTTCCTCGGGACGCGAGCGTGGCTTCCCCTTCCGCGGGTGGGATACTCGGCCCTCGCGGGGCCGTCCCGGCTCCGGGCTCGACGCAATGAAGACGACGACGTGGTTGGGGTTCGGTTGCGCGTTCGCGGTCCTGCTGCCCGCGTGCAAGGTTCTCGTCCGCGAGCTCGTGCCCCACATCGAGCGATGGGGCAACGGACTCACCAAGCGCGAGGGCCGCCTCGAGGGCGACGTGCAGACGGGGGAGTGGACCTTCTACTTCGAGTCGGGCCAGCGCCGCGCGCACGGCCGCTACGACAAGGATCGCCAGGTCGGCCCGTGGACGTACTGGTTCGAGAACGGCGGCGTCGAGTGGAGCGGCGCCTACGACACGGAGGGCAAGCGCACCGGCGAGTGGACCTTCTTCCACGCCGACGCGACCGAGCGTGCGCGCGGCCGCTACGTCGCCGACTTCGAGGAGGGGCCGTGGGAGTTCTTCCACGCCGACGGCTCGCTGGAGCGTTCGGGCCAGTACGACGCGGGCAGGATGTCGGGGCCGTGGACCTATCGCTACCCAGGCGGCAGGACGAAGGCGGAGGGCATGTGCCACCGCGGCCAGCGCGTCGGCCTGTGGAGGGTCGCCGACGAGGCGGGCAAGGAGGGCGTGCAGGACTACGGCCTCCGCGCCGGCGTCGAGATCGCGTTCGAGACGTGGCCGTCGGGCAAGCCGCGGCGCGCCGGCATCCTGCAGAACGGCGCTCCATCCGGTCGCTGGACCAGCTGGTACGAGAACGGCGCCCAACGCTTCTGCTGCACGATGGCGGACGGCAAGGCGAGCGGCGTCTTCGAACTGCGCGACGCCGGCGGCGGTGTGGTCGCGGCGGGGCGGCTCATGGACGGCAAGGTCGTGGACGGCACGCTGCCCGCGGGCCCGCTGCCGACATTGGCGGCCGACGTCGCGGCGTGGTGCGCCGACGCCGCCGTTGCGGCGCTTCCGCCGGACCAGCGGCTCGCACTCTTCGCGAACGAGATGAGCGGCGTGGTCGCTGCCGATGCACGACAGCCGAAGGCGCCCGCGATCGAACAGACGCCCGCGGTCGCGGCGGTCGTGAAGGCGGTCGAATCGACTCCTGATCGCATCGCGGCTCCCATGCAGCCCGCGTTCACCGTCGCGCAGGAGAAGGACACCGAGTCGATCGTGCTCAACTACCTCGAGGGACAGGCCCCGGGCCGGCCGTCGCTGAAGAAGTACCCGACCGAGTCGTCGCGCGCGCCGAAGAGCGGTTCGGGCTCCGGGCCGCGCCAGCTCACCGAGCTCGAGGGGAAGGAGTTCCCGATCGGCGTGATGAAGAGCGTCGACGGCGGCGAGGTCGACGTGCGCCAGTACCGCGGCAAGAAGAAGGTGCTGTTCGTCGTGCTGCGCGGGTTCCTCGGCGAGGTGTGCATCTACTGCGTCGCACAGACCGAGGCGCTCGCCCGCTGCCGCGCGGAGCTGGAGGAACTCGGCATCGAGGTGCTCGTGCTCTATCCCGGCCCGCGCGAGAACGAGCAGTCGTTCGCGAAGGCGTACGAGATGACGTTCGGCAAGGGCGCGCCGCCGTACCGCGTCTTCTACGATCCCGACCTCGAGATCGTGACGACGCTCGGCATCGCCGGTGACCTCGCGTACCCGACGACGATCATCGTCGACGAGAGCGGCGTCGTGCAGTACGCGTACGTCGGCAAGGACCGTGCGGATCGGCCCGCCGCGAAGGCGCTGATCAAGAAGATCAAGGAACTGAAGAAGTGAGCCGGACGAACCCCGAGCCCGAGGACCGCCCGCCGATCGACCGCACCGTTCCGTACCAGCCGGACGATGGGGCCGGCGGCCCGCCGCCGCTGCCGTCCGACGCGCCGACGATCCCCGGCATCACGCTGAGCCACGAGATCGCGCGCGGCGGCATGGGCGTCGTCTACAGCGGGCGCCAGGACTTCCTCGACCGTCGAGTGGCCGTGAAGCTGCTGTCGCGCGATCTCGTCGGCGAGAAGTTCGCGCAGCGCTTCCGCCGCGAAGCGAAGATCCTCGCGGGCATCAAGCACCCGAACATCGTCGCGTGCCACTCCGCCGGCACGACCGACGACGGCCAGTCCTACCTCGTGATGGAGTTCGTCGACGGGCCGAATCTGAAGGCGTGGATCAACGAACACGGCGCCGTGCCGATCGCCGCGGCCCTGCGGCTCACGAAGTCCGTCGGGCTCGCGCTCGGTCACGCGCACCAGCTCGAGGTCATCCACCGCGACGTGAAGCCGGAGAACATCCTGCTCGAGACGCTCACGTCGACGGCGCTCGACGTGTCGTTCCCGTACGTGCCGAAGCTCGTCGATCTCGGCCTCGCGCGCATGACCTCGGAGACGGTGGGGCTGGGCCTCACTTCGCCCGGCGCGGTGATGGGCACGCCGACGACCATGTCGCCCGAGCAGTTCGACGATCCCGACTCCGTCGATTTCCGCACGGACATCTACGGTCTCGGCTGCGTGCTCTACGAGATGCTCGTCGGCCAGGCGGCGTTCCGCGGCAAGAAGATGACGGAGATCGTCGCGCGCAAGCGCGAGCCGATCGGTCCGAACCCGTGCGACGAAAACGCCTCGGTGCCTGCCGCCGTCGGCGAACTCGTCTGCTGCATGCTCGCGTCCGACCGGGAGCAGAGGCCGAGGAGCTACAAGGACCTGGACGAGCGCATCGAAACGCTGCTGCAGAAGCTGCCGAAGCTCGCACCGCCGGCGCTGCGGCCGCCGACCGGTGTCACCACGGTGAGCGGCTTCGGCGCGCCGCCGCCGAGGACACCGGCGAGCGACAAGGGCCCGACCGGCCCCGGTCTCCTGCGCACCGCGGAACTCGACTTCCTGCAGGAAGGCCTCGGCGCCGCGCCGCGCACTGCCTTCCGTGAGCCGACCCCGTCGGGGGTGCCCGCCTCGACTCCGGCTCCGACTCCGACCGCCGCCGCGAATCCGAGTGCGCCGCCGACGGTCGTCGATGCGCCGAAGGCGCGCGGCGGCCGCGGACTCGCGGTCGCGGGGGGCCTGGTCGCAGCGATCGCCGGCGCGGCGTGGCTGACGTTCCGCGGCGGCGGGGACACGGACACGGCGCCGCCGGGCAAGAACACGCCGCCGACCGTCACGATCAGCGGGCCGGACCAGGCCGGGCTAGGCGTGCCCGGTGTGCAGCTGCACGCGGACGCGAAGGACCCGGACGGAGATCGTCTCACCTACGAGTGGGACGGACCCAACGAGGTCTCGTGGCAGAACGAGACGAAGAACTCGGTCACCGCGGTGCTGATGGACGGCCTGCCGGGCGAGCAGTTCACGCTGCAGTGCACGGTGGGCGACGGCAAGAACCGCGCGGTCGTCGCGACGAAGACCCTGACGGTCGCCGAAGCCGACTTCCCGAAGCGCCAGTTCCTGCTCGGCTGCACGCAGGGCGATTCGAAGTGGGTCTTCGATCCGGCCGAGCAGGGCGTGCCCGCCTGGACCGAGATCCCCGACCAGCCGCTCCGCCGCCTGTCGTGCCGCTCCCTCGGCGCGTTGCGCACGATGACCATGGCGATGCCCGGCGAGACGTTCTGGCGGATCGAGGGCAAGCTCGGCTCGCGCGTGGACGACCGCGACCCGAACACCTACGGCGAGACGATCGTGCGCATCGAGTTCGGCGAAACCGGCTACTCGCTGCACTGCAAGCGGAGCGGCGACGACGGCGACGCGTGGTCGATCGAGCTGCGCCGTGCGCGGCTCGTCGGCGGCCAGTGGCTCGCCGATCCGCTGACCGAGGGCGCCCGCATCGTCTCCTGGCAGGAAGCGGACGACGCGAGGGAGGATCCGTGGGCCTCCCTGTCGCTGACGCGCCGCCGCGAGAAGCTGTCGATCCGCTTCGGCCGTTTCGAAGAGGAGAAGGCCGAGGAAATGGTGGTCGCGGTTCCGCAGGGTCTCGGCGTCGTGAAGATCGCTCTCGCCGTGAACGGCGGCGCCGGCGAGTTCCGCCGCTTCACCTTGTGGTGACTCGCCGTCCGGGGCGGGTCACAGGCGCCAGACGACGCCGATCGAGATCCAGATCGGGTCGGCGTCGAAGTCGAGGTCGTTGACGAACCAACGGCGCAGCGTCTTGTCGACGATCGACGAGCCGTTCAGGCTGAGCGAGAGCACCGTGCGTTCGTCGACGAGGTACTCCACCGTCGCGGTGCCGCGCAGATCGGCGAGGCCGCTCTCGCCCAAGCCGTACATCCACGCCGCCTGGGCTTCGCTGACGTAGCCGAGCGACCCGTCGAGGTTCAGCGAGAAGCCGCCGCCGAGGTCGAAGTCCTCCGCGAGCCCGGCGCGCAGGTAGCTGCCGCGCACTTCGTCGAAGTCGTAGTGCGCCATCAGGTACTGGTCGGCTTCGAGGAAGTGCGTCGCCGCGCGCAGGAACACCTCGGTGGTGCCGCCGCGCTCGCCGAGGGGGAATTCGAGTCCGTTCGGCAGGTTGTAGCTGTGCACGCCCGCCTCGAGATCGAAGATGCCGACGGTGCGCGAGTACGCGCCGACGAACTCGATCTGGGTGAAGCGCCCGGCGTGGCCGTCGGGGAACCACGCCGCACCGGTGTTGTTGCGCAGGTCCATGTTCGCGTCGACCTGCATCCGCATGCCGCCGCCGTCGGCGGTGGGCGACGTGATGCGCAACTCGGGCTGCAGCACCGGCTGGTTCACGAGCGTCTGGCCGCGGTGCACGAACTTCGACGCGAGCGTCGTCCCGAAGTCGACGTCGACATGGCGGTCCTTCGGCAGGATGCAGCCTGCCAGCAGGCTCGAGAGGCAGACGATGCCGAGGCAACGGCGCATGCAGACGCTCCGGGGCGAAAAGGCCTTGGGTGACCCGGCGAGTGTCCGAGCGCTTCCCGGGCATTGCAACACGGGATTGCCGCGCTCCTTCGGGCTCGTCAGAATCCGGGCGCGAGGCCCTGCATCGATGCGCATGAATCCGCTCTTCGTGGTCGGCCTCGTTCCCGTCCTCGTCCACGCCGCGTGCGCGGCGCCGAAGTTCGCGGTCGCCGCGGGCTACACGCAGATGAAGGTCGCGGGCAGCGTCGCGCTGGCGAACAGCATCGGCAGCCTGAGCGGGGCGGTCGAGCAGGGCATCGACTCGGCGTTCGGCCTCGGCGACCAGCGCGGCTCGCCCTTCCTGCGGGTCGACGCCGAGTTCGGCGGCCCCGGCCTCTTCGCGTCGGGCTTCTCCTTCGCGGAGCACGGCCGCGGCGTGCTTGCGGCGAACTTCGGCGGCATCGCATCGGCGACGCCCGTGAACTCCGAGTTCGAACTGCTCGCGACGAAGATCGGCGCTGCGTGGTCCTTCGATCTCGGTCCCGCGTCGCTCGCGCCCGGCTTCGCGTTCGACGTCTTCGACTTCGACTTCCGGGCGAGTGATTCGGTCGGCAACGCCGAGATCATCGACGAACTCGTCGCGGTGCCGGTCCTGATGCTCCGTGCCGAGGGCGGTCTCGGCCCGGTGCGGTTGCGCGGCGAAGTAGGCTACATCGAAGGCAAGGGCTCGGAGGGCTCCACGAATCGTTTCGTCGACGCGGAGGCCGCCGTGTCGTGGTCGCCGTCTGCGAATTGGCACCTTCTCGCGGGCTACCGACACATCGGGGTCGATGCCACCGGCGAAACGGACACGCAGACGTTCGCGATCGACATCGAACTGCGCGGGTGGTTCGTCGGCGGCGGAATCGCGTTTTGAGCGGACCGTCCGCTCCGCGCACGCTCCGCACGGGACCTTGCCGCGCGCTCTGCGGCGCGCCGCTCCCGTTCTGAGGCGTTCCGGACCGAGACTGGCGCGTCTGCCGGTTCTGGGTAATCCTTCTCCACCATGAAGACGCTGTCGTCGCTCTCGCTCGTGTGCGCGCTCGGCGCGTTGACGTCGTGTGCGGAGATGCAATATCGCGCCGACGTCGGTGCGATGTTCCCGGTGATCAAGGGTCAGATCGCGCTGCAGAACGCGGCCGGCACGCTGGCACTGGGCGACAACCAGAACGACTTCGAGTCCAGCCTCGGGCTCGGCGACACCGAGGTCTCGCCGTACGTGCACTTGCAGGCGGACAAGGAGAAGCACCGCTTTCGCATCCACGGTTTCCTCGCGAACACCGAGGGCTCGGGGACGCTCACCGGTGCGTACGGCGACATCCCGGCCGGCTCGGTCGTCTCCACGTCGGCGGACTTCTACGCGATCCAGGCGACCTACGCGTTCCAGGTCTATCGCGACGACCACTGGCGCCTCGCGTTCGGCGGGACGCTCGGCGCCTACGGGCTCGACGTCGCGGCGCGCTCGACGAGCGGCCGCGAATCCGTCGAGACGAGTCTCTTGATCCCGATGCCGTACGTCGAAGGCGAAGCGTTCGTCGGGCCGGTCATCCTCGGCGGCGACGCGGCGATCATGGCGGGCGACTTCGGTGACGGCGACGGGCGCTACGGCGACGTCGAGGCCTACGTCAAGGTGCGGCCGCAGGCGGACTTCGAGCTCATGGTCGGCTACCGCTACGTTCTGCTCGACGCCGCGGGTGTCGCGACGTCGCGCGACTTCGACGCCGACCTCGAAGCCCGTGGCTTCTTCGTCGGCGGCGGCATCCGCTTCTGACCGCGCGAGCCGGCTCGGCTGCCCCGGTCACTTCGTGCGCATCGAGCGGCCGAGTCGTTCGAGGCACGAGTCGCTCTGCACGAACGCCGCGAACTGCTGGGCGTCGCCGCTCGGCACACCCGACGACACGAAGTGCACGGGCATCGCGAACGGGTATGCCCCGGCGACCGCGGCGTCGAAACTCGGCGGGATCCAGTCGACGGGCAGCAGCTTGAGGCCCGGCTCGATCTCGACATCGGTGATGCGGACGATGCCGATGGCGCCCGGGTTCTGCAGGGTCTGGTCGGCGACGTGGCGGTCGCTGCCGACGCGCGTTGCGGTCGCGGCGAAGGCGTCGCCCGGGATCATCGCGCGAGCCGCGCGGTCGGCGAGCTTCGTCTCGGCCGGAACGACGGGCACGATGCGGCCGCCGGGGAGCCCGAGGCGGGCCCACTCGGTGACCTGGCCCGTGAAGATCTGCCGCACCTGCTGCGGCGTCAGCGATCGAAGCGGCGAGTCCGGCGCGACGGCGAGTGCGTAGATCTCGAGGCCGACGCGCGTCTGCCGCAGGCCTGCCTGCTGTTCGCGCATCGACAACTGCCCGCCGATCACGCCGAAGTCGATCTGTCCGGCGAGCAGCGAGTCGACGACGTCGCGATCGGTGAAGCCGGTGAACGATCCGCGCATGCCCGGGCACCCCTCGAGCATTGCTGTCTCGATCCTGGCGTCGAACACATCGGCCACGTTCTGGCCGATGCCGATCACCACGTGCCGTTCGGTCGGTTGCGCGATCCGGACCATGGCCTCCGCGAGGGGGGCGGCGTTCGTCTGTCGCGCCGGGCCAGCGGCCACCACCAGTACGGGAGAGTCGTCTCCCACGAAGGTCGGAGTGGTCCGCGGGATCTGCCGCGCCACGTCGGCGGGATCCGGATCCGCACCCATCGTGCACCCGGCCAGCAGCAACAGCGGCGCACACCGACCCAGCACGGGTCGCGATGTCGAGTTCTTCCTCACGCTTCCTCCTCCGTGTCGAAACATCGGACACTCAGGACGAGACGGGCTCGGAGGGGCGGGAAAGGAGAGAACGGCGGGCACGGTGCGACGGAGGGTTGGCGAGGGTGACAAAACCTGCCGACCGACTCAAGGGGATTGCCTGAGGTCCGTGTTGCCCGGGTCCGAAGCGCCCCGCTACGGGACTCCGCGGCGACCGGTCCCCGGCCACGGCCAATTTGGCCCGATTGACCGGCCATGATTGACCGCTACACCTGCCACGAATGTTGCGCGCTCCGTTGCCCGATCTTGACCGCGATGCCGGCGTCTCGCTGGCGGCGCAGATCGCCGCGCACTACGCGGAAGCGATCCGGGGCGGGCAGATGCGACCGGGCGATCGCCTGCCGCCGATCCGCGACGTCGCACGCGCCTGCGACGTGACGCGCACGACCGTGCAGCAGGCTTACCGCGACCTGGCGACGCGCGGCCTCGTCGAGGGCACCGTGGGCCGCGGCACGAGCGTCGTCGGACCGGCGAATCACGGTGGCCGGCGCGGCACCAGGACGAAGGCGGCCGCAGTAGCGACCTCGGGACCGGCGCCGCGGACCTTGAGTTCGTACGCCGAAGCCGCGCTGCGCCGCGCGCAGGAGATGCCCGGTCCGCCGCGCCTCGACGAAGGGCGTGAACTCGTCGCGAACTTCGCCGAGCTGGCGCCGGACGGCGAACGCTTTCCCGTCGACGAATGGCGCGCGGCGATGGACGCCGTGCTGCAGGAGCGCGGCTCCGAACTGCTCGGGTACGGCAACGCGACGAACGGCCTTCCCGAACTGCGCATGCTGCTCGCCGAGCGCATGCGCGACGTCGACCCTCGGGCGACCGCGGACGACGTGCTGGTGACCGCCGGCGCTCAGCAGGCGCTGGATCTCGTGCTGCGCACGTTCTGCGCGCCGGGCGACGCGGTGATCGTCACGTCGCCTTCGTACCACCAGATGCACGGTCTTCTGCGGGCGCACGGCCTGCAGGTGCTGCAGGTTCCGTTCGGCGCGGATGGGCTCGACGGCGACAGGCTCGTGCACGCCCTGCGGCGCGACAACGTGCGGCTGCTCTACCTGATGCCGACGTTCCACAACCCGACCGGCCGCTCGCTGGATCTCGCGCAGCGCCGCGCGCTGATCGAGGCGGTGCGGGACACGTCGGTGCCGATCGTCGAGGACGAGTACCAGCATTCACTTCGTTTCCGCGGCAAGCCGCTGCCGACCCTGCGATCGCTGGACCCGCGCGGTCTGACCGTCACCGTGGCGACGGTGAGCAAGGAACTGTTCCCCGCGCTGCGCATCGGCTGGCTGCACGCGGCGCCCGATCTGCTCCGGCCGATGGCCGCCGTGAAGCGCTTCATGGACCTCGAGACGAGCCCGCTGCTGCAGGCGGCGCTCGTCGAATTCGTGC
Organism: uncultured candidatus Brocadiaceae bacterium; assembly: GCA_964538915.1. GTDB lineage: Bacteria > Planctomycetota > UBA1135 > UBA1135 > UBA2386 > JAEUHQ01. The sequence continues at coordinate 120,816 of CAZIFB010000005.1, forward strand.
GACGCGGCAGTCTCGATCGCCACCTCGACGCGCTGCGCGACGAACTGCGTCGGCGACACGAAGCGCTGCAGCGCGCGGCGCGGGAGCACCTGCCCGAAGAGTGCACCGTCACGGCGCCCGACGGCGGGTTCGTCGCCTGGCTCGAGCTGCCCGACGCAGGTCAGGGGGATCGCCTCGCCGAGCTCGCCGCCGAACGCGGCGTTCGCGTCGTGCCAGGGCGCGTCTTCGACCTCAACGCGCGTCCGTCCCGCGGCGTCCGCCTCTCGCTGACGCGCGCCGATCACCGCCGGATCGACGCCGGCCTCCGCATCCTCGGCCAGTGCGCGCGCGAGATCGTTCGCGTGCCCGCACCGGCGATCCCTTTCGTCTGAACCCACCGAGCGAATCCTCCCATGAGCAAGAAGCACCCCCTCGACAAGGTCCCCGGCTTCACCGCCGAAGAACGCGTGAGCAAGATCGGTTTCTGCGAGCAGCTGAAAGGCGGCGTCATCATGGACGTGATCGACGCCGAGCAGGCACGCATCGCCGAAGAAGCGGGCGCGTGCGCGGTCATGGCGCTCGAGCGCGTTCCTGCCGACATCAGGAAGCACGGTGGCGTCGCGCGCGCGAGCGACCCCGGGATGATCGAATCGATCCAGAAGGCGGTCAGCATCCCCGTCATGGCGAAGGTGCGAATCGGCCACTTCGTCGAGGCGCAGATCCTCGAGGCGATGGAGGTCGACTGCATCGACGAGAGCGAGGTGCTGACGCCCGCGGACGAAGAGTTCCACGTCGACAAGCGCGTGTTCAAGACGCCGTTCGTGTGCGGTTGCCGCGACCTCGGTGAAGCGCTGCGCCGCGTCCACGAAGGCGCCGCGATGATCCGCACGAAGGGCGAAGCCGGCACCGGCAACGTCGTCGAGGCCGTGCGCCACATGCGTGCGCTGATGTCGCAGATCCGCGAGTTGCGCAGCATGGAAGAGAAGCAGCTCGAGAAGAAGGCGAGCGAACTGCGCGTGCCGTTCGGTCTCGTCGCCTGGGTCGCCGAGAACGGCCGTCTGCCCGTGCCGAACTTCTCCGCCGGCGGCGTCGCGACGCCCGCGGACGCGGCGTTGATGATGCAACTCGGCGCCGAAGCGGTGTTCGTCGGCTCCGGCATCTTCAAGTCCGGCAATCCGCAGCAGCGTGCCAGGGCGATCGTTCGCGCGGTGACGCACTTCGAGGAGCCGAAGGTGCTCGTCGAGGTGAGCAAGGGCCTCGGCGAACCGATGGCCGGCATCGACATCAACACGATGCCCGCGAACGAACGCCTCGCCGGCCGCGGCATCTGACATGAGCGACGCGCCACTCGTCGGCGTGCTCGCGCTGCAGGGCGACTTCGCCGAGCACGAGGCCGCGCTCGCGGCAGCGGGAGTCCGCACCCGGCGCATCCGCGGCGCGGCCGACCTCGGCGGGCTGGACGGCATCGTGCTCCCCGGCGGCGAGAGCACCACGATGCTCAAGCTGCTCGACGTCGAAGGGCTGTGGCAACCTCTCGGCGACTCGCTGCGGAGCGGCATTCCCGTCTTCGCGACGTGCGCGGGGATGATCCTGATCGCCGAGCGCGTCGAGAACCCGGTGCAGCGCAGCTATGGCCTGCTGCCGATCACCGTCGTGCGCAACGGCTACGGTCGTCAGTACCACAGCGGCACGTTCGCGCTCGCGTCGACGGCGCTGCCCTCGGGCACGACGGGCACGTTCATCCGCGCCCCGCGCATCACGCACACGGGCGCCGGCTGCGAAGTGATCGCGCGCCGCGGCGACGACCCGGTGCTCGTGCGACGCGGGCCGGTGCTCGCCGCGTGCTTCCATCCCGAGCTCGCGACCGAAGGCCATCCGGTGGTCGCGATGTTCGTCGACGCGGTGCGTGCCCACGTGCGGCGACAGGCCGCGAGGCGCTGAATGGACGGCTACGTGTATGCGCTCGAGCCACGCCTTCCGATCGACGACTTCGTCGACGTGCTGCGGCGATCGACTTTGGCGGAACGGCGACCGGTCGACGATCGCGCCCGCATGCAAGGCATGATCGATCACGCGTCGATCATCGCGACGGCACGGACGAAGGACGGTCTGCTCGTCGGCGTCTCGCGCGCGGTCAGCGACTTCCACTACTGCACGTATCTCTCCGACCTCGCGGTCGACGAAGCGCACCAGGGCCGCGGCATCGGCCGCGAACTGATCCAGCGGACGCACGACGCCGGCGGCCGACACACGTCGCTGATCCTGATCGCGGCGCCGAAGGCGCGCAGCTACTACCCGCACATCGGGATGCAGCCGCACGACTCGTGCTGGATCGTCCGGGGCACCGGCCCGGCGCGTTCCTGATCGCGAACGTTCCGCCCGCGACGCGAGGCGCCTACGATCCGGGGCCCTTCGCCCCATGGCCTCGCCCCTCCGCGTCGTTTCGTTCGGTCTCGGTCCCATCGGTCTCGCGGCGGCGCGCCTAGTGCTGCAGAAGCGCTCCCTGCAGCTCGTCGGTGCGATCGACGTCGACCCCGCGAAGGTCGACCACGACGTCGCCGAGCTGCTGCAGATCGAGCAGCCCGTCGGCATCCGGGTCGAGGCGGACGCCGAGGCCGCGCTGCGGCGGCTGAAGCCGGACGTGATGCTGCACTGCACGTCGAGCTTCATGGGCGCCGTGAAGGACCAGCTGCTCCTGGCCGCGCGCTGCGGCGTCGATGTCGTCTCGTCCACCGAAGAACTGCTCGTTCCCGACCTGCAGAGCGCGCCGATCGCGAAGGAGATCGACGCGGCGGCCGTGGCGGGAGGCGTGTCGATCCTCGGCACCGGCGTGAATCCCGGCTACGCGATGGACTTCCTCGCCGTGATCGCGTCGGCCGTGACGTTCGACGTGAAGGCGGTCACGTGCACGCGGATCGTCGACGCCGCGACGCGCCGGCTGCCGCTCCAGAAGAAGGTCGGCGCCGGGCTGACGAAGGCCGAGTTCAACAAGGAGATGGCGACCGGGAAGTTCGGGCACATCGGCATGCGCGAGTCGGTCGCGTTGCTCGCCCGCGGCATCGACATGCGGCTCGATCGCATCGAACAGACCGTCGAGCCCGTGTTCGCGGCAGAGGACCACAAGACGCCGTTCCTCACGGTGAAGGAGGGCCAGGTCGCCGGAATCCGCAACCACGGCTACGGATACGTCGGCAAGCACGCGGCCGTGCACCTCGACCTGTCGATGTACGTCGGCGCGCCGGACCCGCGCGACGAGGTCGTGCTCGACAGCGTTCCGCCGATCCATCTGAAGTTCCTCGGCGGCATCGCCGGCGACCAGGCGACGGCCGCGATCCTCGTGAACAACCTGCACGGGATCGTCGCGGCCGCGCCCGGCCTGCGCACCGTGCTCGACGTCGCACCGCCGCGCCTCTGTCGCTGACGCGAATTGTTCGCGATCGGGGTTTGCCCGCTCGTCGCCCCTCGCGTCTAGTCAGTGCATGGCAGGCGAGCGAACGAAGCGACCGACGACCGTGCTGGCTGCGTGGACCGTGCTCCTGCTCACGGCGTTCGTTGTGCGCGGGGACCTGACCATCGCCGCTCCCGCGGCTTCGGCACCGCAGTCAGTTCGCCCGACGGGGCCGATCGTCGTGAAGGCGGAGAGCGCGCGACTGCCGGTGCGTTCGTCGATCTCGTGCCGTGGTCGCGTGCTCGACGCGCTCGGCTTCCTCGTCGTCGGTGCCGAGGTGGAGACCGCGGACCGCGGCATCGAACGGACGGATGCCGATGGCGAATTCCGTCTGGACGTCGCCGAGGGTTCGTTCGTCGACGTGCTGGTCCGAGCGAAGGGTCTGCAGTCGCGTCGCCTCCGCGTGTCGCCATCGACGCCGAATCCGGTGCTCGTGCAGCTGCGACCTTCGGCGCCGTGGGATCTCGAGCCCGCGCCGTTGCCGGCGGCCAGTCGGCTGCTGGGCGAAGGCACGGTGCGCACGCAGGGCGGCGAACCGGTCGCCGGCGCGTGGGTCACGGCGGTCGGCGGCGACGCGTGGAGCCGCACCGACGAGTTCGGCCGGTACGTGCTCTCGTTGCCGCAGTCGCCGGTGACGCTCGTCGTCCATCAGCCCGATGGCAGCGGTGAGACGCCGGGTCTGGTCGCGCGCTCCGAACCGATCGACATCGCGCGCACGGATGGTCGAGTGCCGCTGCCCGAGGTCGTCGCGACCCGTGCGGGAGTCATTCGCGGCGTCGTGCGCAATCCGCGCGGCGAACCCGTCGAAGGGGTGCCCGTGCAGGTGCAGGGCGAAGGGATCGCCCGCGTCTTCGAGACGGGTGCCGGTGGCGCGTTCCGCCTCGGCGGGCTGCATCCTGGGCGCTACGTCGTGCGGCCGTTCGCCTTCCGCGGCGCGCTCGGGGCGCCGCAGGATGTCGTGCTCGCGGACGCGGTCGTCGACTGCGATCTGCGCATGCAGAGTGCGGCCGAACGACGGCTGCGCCTCCTGAACGAGCGCGGCGCCCCGGTCGCCCACGCGCTGGTCGCCGCCGAGTTCGCCGGCGAACGCAGCGCCGTCGCGGAGACCGACGCCGACGGCTGGGCCGCGCTGGTCGTCGCCGAGGCGGCGGCACCGTCGGTCGAGTTCGAGGTGCGCGCGGGCGAAGCGCTGGCCGCGGTCGAGGTGCGTCGGTTCGAGTCGGACAGCGCGACGCTCGTCGTCGACGCACCGTGACGCGGGCCTACTGGATCACGCCGACGCCGGCGTTGGTCAGCACAAAGCCGAGCGGTGCCGCAGCGTCGAACGCGACGGACTGCGACATGAAGTAGAGGTTCGGGTAGGCCGTCGGCAGCGGCCAGGCGAGCGAGCCCGCGCCGGCGGCGTCGAGCACGAACCCGAAGCCCGTGATCCACGCGCCCGAAGCGGGCAGGTAGACGGAGCAGCCGGGGACGAGGGCGGCGCCGGGCTGGTTCAGTTCGAGCGCGAAGATGTTGATGCCGAGACCGTTGGCCGGGCCGTTCGTGTGCGACAGGAAGGCGGTCTGGCCGCCGACCATCGAGCCGGTGAAGGCGAACGCGAAGGTCCCGGCACCGGACGGACAGCCGATTCCCCAGGTGCCGACCTGGCCCGGCAGCAGGTAACTGACCTCGAGAACGGGCCGCGCGGCGGGCGTGAGCGACTGCCGCGAGTCGAAGCGGCGCGCGGTGAGGGCGGTCGTTTCGCTCTGGGACTTCAGGATCCAGCCGAAGTTGTTCGCCGGCGTGTCGAGCCACGACTGCACGTCGGCGACGAGACCGGGGCTCGCCGGCACGACGAACGCACCGGCGGTCGGCAGCGCGAACGTGAAGCTCGGCGTCGGCGCGAAGTCGCCGCCGGGCGTCGTCCAGAACGTCGTGCTGTAGAAGCGGTGGATCCACGTGGAGTCACCGGTCTGCGACGGGCCGCCCGCACCGCCACCGCCGCCGGCGCCGCTCGGCGAAGAGGTTCCTTCGCCCCACGTCGTCGAGAGGCGATGTGCATCGACGAGCAGGTCCGCACTGTCCATGCAGCGGTTGACGTTCAGCCGGATCGTCGCCGCGACGATCTTGACGCCTGCGGGGACCGTGCCGGCGATGTCGAAACGCAGCAACGAGCGTCGCGCGAGACCGGTCGCGGTCTCGCCGACGAAGAGGTTGCGGCCCGAGCCGTTGCTGATCGAACCGGACAGGTCCTGGTAGAGCGTGCTGTCGAGATTGCACGCGACCGACACGGTCGTCTGCGCGGTGAGGCCGGTCGCGAGCAGGCCCGCGAGCAACCAGGCCGGAGCGGTTCGTGGCAAGGAGTGCATTCGGGCCATCGTCCTGACTACTGGATGACGCCGACGCCGGCGTTCGACAGCACGAAGCCGAGAGGTGCCGCAGTGTCGATCGCGACGGTCTGCGACATGAAGTAGAGGCCCGGGTAGGCGGTCGGCAGCGCCCAGGGGAGTGTGCCGACACCCGCACCATCGATGATGAACCCGAAGCCCGTGATCCACGCCCCCGAAGCAGGCAGGTAGACGGTGCAGCCGGGGAGCAGATCGATGCCTGGCTGGTTCAGTTCGAGCGCGAAGATGTTGATGGCGAGGCTGTTCGCGGGGCCGTTCGTGTGCGACAGGAAGGCGGTCTGGCCGCCGACCATCGAGCCGGTGAACGTGAACGAGAAGTTGCCGAAGCTCGTCGGGCAGCCGGTGCCCCACGACGCGGTCTGGCCGGGCAGCAGGTAGGTGACCGCCAGCGTCGGCTTCGCGGACACCGCTTCGCGCGAGTTGATGCGGCGCGCGGTCACGGCGATCGTTTCGTCCTGTGCTTTGAGGACCCAGCCGAAGTTGGTCGACGGGTTGTTCAGCCAATCCTGCACATCGGCGACGAGGCCGGGGCTCGCCGGCACCGTGAACGGACCGATCACCGGCATGGCGAACGTCGCGGAGCGCGACGCGACGTAGTCGCCGCCCGCCGTCGTCCAGGTCGAGGTGTTGAAGAAGCGGTGCAGCCAGGTCGCATCGCCCGTCGTCGCGGCCCCGCCGGCCCCGCCGCCGCCGACGGCGACCGAGGTGCCCTCGCCCCACGACTGCGTCATCCGGTGCACGTCCGTCGTCATCGGGAGCGTGTCGTTCGATTGCCCGACGCTCATGGACAGGGACACCGCGACGATCGAGGCACCCGCAGGCACGGAGCCCGCGATGTCGAAACGCAGCAAGGCGCGGCGGGTCGAAGCGCCGCCCGTGAGGCCGCAGAAGACGCTCGTTCCCGCACCGTTGCTCGTGAGGCCGGCGGGATCCTCGTAAAGCGTGTTGTCGATGTTGGCGACGACGTTGACCGTCGTCTGCGCAGTGAGGGCGGCGGAGAGGAGGCCGGCGCCGATGGCGCCGAGAAGTGAGTTTCGACGGTGGATCATGGTGTGCGGATTCGAAACGGGGGTAGCGAAGCGTAGCGACGCCCGGATCCCCCGCACCCCCCTCCCGCACGGCCGGCGCGGCTACTTCTTCGCGGCCCCCTTCTTCTGCCCGAAGATGAACACTTTGCCGTGGCAGACGTCGACGAGGTTGTTCAGCAAACCCTCGTTCGCTTCGCCGAGACCGATGCAGTGCATGGTGATGCGGCGGAACGCGTTCATCCGGCGCACGTCGTCGACGATCCACGGGTCGACGTTGAAGGGACCGGATGCCCAGACGTCCGTGGGCGTTGGCGCGGCCTCTTTGGTCTCCAGGTTCTTCACGACGTTTCGGTCCTTGTAGTACTTCTCGTTCACGAGGAAGTCGTCCACCGTCGGAGCTCCGTCGGACAACAGGAAGATCGTGTCGCAGCCTTCCGTGAGAGCGTCCGGGTCGACATACGCGGCTTCGTCCACCGACCCCTTGCCGGCGAGACCGAACGCGAGGCGGAGGCCCGCGTGCATGTTGGTGTCGCCTTTCAGGACCTGACGCTTGCCGTTCAACATCACCCCGTCGCTGGGGCGATTCGCCGCCGGGTCGTGCGCCTTGATTCCGTCGAGCTCTGCGACGACGCGGTCGACGTTGGCTCTCGTTGCCTTGATCAGCCCCTTCGCCGAGTCCAGCGTGCCGGCCTTGTCACCGAACCAGACGACGGCGAAGTGCTTGTCCGGCGTGAGGCGCCAGAGCGAGATCTTGAGTTGCTCCCGTGCGAGGTCCCAGCGCGTCTGGATCTTGTTCCACGGCAGGTCGCTCTCGTCGAAGAGCGCCTTCTTCTTCGTGGCCTTCTGACCTGTGATGGGACCCGTGCTGGGCTTCGAGTCCGGGCCGATCTCGATCAGCATCGAGTCGGACATGTCGACGACGTAGCAGATGCGCTCGCCATCGGTTTCGATGCCGAAGAAGCGCGGCGCTGCGGTCGTCCCGTTGTCGGTCGGCTTCTTCACGTCGCCCCGTGCGAGCAGTTCGAGCCACGGCTCCGCGTTCACGAACAGCGCCGGCCCGTTCAGGATCCACTGCAGGTGCCGACCCATCTGCACCTTCAGGGTGTGTGACAGGCCCACGTCGTCGCCGAGCAGTCCGATGTAAGCCTTCAGTCCGTTCCGGTAGTCCTCGCTGTTGACGCGCGAACGCTGGTCCCAAATCGCTCCAGTCATGGCGCCGAGGAGGACGGCGCGTTCGGACTCCTTCTTGGGGAACTCGATGCAGTTCTGGAGCACCACGGCGCTCAGGTCGCCGCGACTCGAGGCACCTATGGCCGCGATCGCCGCGGCGCGTTGGAGCGGGATCTTGCTCGTCAGCGCGATCTCCTGCACCTGTGCCTCGTTACCCCGATTGGCCGCGATGCGGAGTGCCTGGACCCACAACCAGGTGTCGACAGGCTTCGCGTTCGCCAACCGGAGCGCGTCGAGCGGGAGCACGTCCTCCGGCTTGTCGAAGTGTCTGCCGATCAGCGTGGCCAGGGTGTAGCGGATGTACTCCGCGGTCATCTTGGTGTTGTGCGACTCGGTGTCGGCGATGCTCTTCGGCTTCGTGTAGTCGGCCGCCAGGACCTGCAGCGCCTCCGCCGACTTCGTTTCTGCGAGCTTGGTCCTGCCTTCGGTGTGGTAGTCGAATGACTTGCGCGCCAAGAGCTCCTGGTATCGAGCGAGCGCTTCGGCGTAGCCGGGCGGTCCCTCCGCCGGCGCGGGGGCGGGCGCGGGAGCTGGCTTTGCGCCGCCCTTCTGCGCAGCCACCGGCGAGGCGAGAGCACTCAGCGTGGAGAGGACGAGAAGCGCACGGACGGGCGATACGGCCATTGGGAGAGGGCGCATGCGGGGTCGGAAGCGTAGGCCTGCTGGCAGCGGGGCGGTAGGCCCGCAAGGCCCGCACGTCACCGGGCCGGGCGTTCACGGCGGTGCGCCGGGTTCCGCCGCGGCTACCCTCCGCGGCATGGGCAAACTGTTCTCGTCGATCGACGACAAACTGGCGGAGTGGATCGCAGCGCAGCACCTCTTCTTCGTCGCCACGGCTCCGAGCGGTGACAGCGGTCACGTGAACTGCTCGCCGCGCAGCGCGAGCTCCTTCCGAGTGCTCGACGGCAACACGGTGGCGTGGCTCGACGGCGTCGGCAGCGGCATCGAGACCGTTGCGCACCTGCGGCAGAACGGTCGCATCGTGCTCATGTTCTGCGCCTTCGACGGTCCGCCTCGCATCGTGCGACTGCACGGTCGGGGCACCGCCATCGAAGCCGGTGACCCCGAGTTCGCGGCGCTGCGCGCTCGCTTCGGCGCACAGCCGTTCGCGGAGCGGGCGATCGTGCGCGTCGCGGTGTCGCGTGTCGGTGACTCGTGCGGCTTCGGTGTGCCGCTCTACCGCTACGAGGGCGAACGCGACCAGATGGGCAAGTGGGCCGACAAGAAGGGCCGCGACGGCGCGATCGCCTACATGCGCGAGAAGAACGGCGCGAGCGTCGACGGACTGCCCGGCCTGTGCTGGCCGGGCGACCGGCGCTGATCGCGCTTCAGCGGGACAGCACTTCGACCACGGTCGTGCGGCCTTCGTCGTCGCGAAACCCGAAGCGCACCGGCAGGAAGCGCTCGATGACCTGCGCATTCGTCGTCGTGTGTCGACTCGGCGGCAGCGTGCGGAACGACCCCCCGCCGCCGATTGCGAGAGGCAGCAGCAACTGGTCGGCGAGGTGCTCCCCGACGGGAGCGTCCGTGGCGAGGAATGCGATCGCCTGTGCGCAGGCACGCTCGGCGACCTGCTCGGCCGCGACGCCGCGTTCGCCGGGCACCGCGATCACTTCGCCGAACGGGACCCCGGGCAGCTCGATCACCAGCACGTTGCCGGGGCCGTTCGAAGGGACGGTCTCGATGCGCATCTGTTCGGGATGCAGGTCGAGCCGGCGGCGCACGATCGCGAGTTCGCGCTCGGCGACCGACGGCGGCAGGTTGGCGACGATGGCCCGCGCGCGGCGGAGGCCGGCCGGGTCGCGGCGCAGCCACGCGCGCGGAACGAGTCGCGACGGTCCGATCGTCGCCGTGATGCTGCCGCCGCCTGTCGGCGCGAAGCCGTGGCGCAGCAGCTGTAGGTCGACCGTCGCACCCATGGCGCGCAACGCCGGTGCGAACACCGCCTGCAGGAACTCGAACGGCGGCGCGAGCGGATTGTGCGTACCGCCCGTCAGGGACACCGTCGAAGGAGCGTCGGCGACGAGCAGCGCGGGCAGCACCGTCTGCAGCACCAGCGTCGTGCTGCCCGCGGTGCCGATCGCGAAGCCGTAGTCGCCCGCACGCACCCCGCCGGGCCGGAACACGAGCCGTTGCGAACCGATTGCCGCGCCCTCGACGCTGGCGCCCCCGACGGCCGCCGCCGCTTCGACGCACGTGAGGTGCTGCCGCGCGAGACCGGGCTTGGCGCGCCCGGCGCGGATCTTCTCGATGGTGAAGGGCTCGCCGGTGACGAGCGAGAGCGACAGCGCGGTGCGCTGCACCTGGCCGCCGCCCTCGCCGAGCGAGCCGTCGATCGTGATCATCGTGCTGCTCACCCCTTCACGCAGACGACCTGCTTCAGCGTGTGCACGACCTCGACGAGGTCCTGTTGCGCCGCCATCACCGCATCGATGTCCTTGTAGGCCATCGGCGTTTCGTCGATCACCGCGCCGTCCTTGCGGCACTCGACGCCCGCGGTCGCCTTCTCGTGGTCCTCGACCGTGAAGCGCCGGAACGCTTCGCCGCGCGAGAGAGCGCGGCCGGCACCGTGGCTGCACGAGTGGAAGCTGTCGGGGTTGCCCTTGCCGCGCACGATGTACGACCGCGTGCCCATCGAGCCCGGGATGATGCCGAGTTCGCCGGTTCCGGCGCGAACGGCGCCCTTGCGGGTCACGAACACCGTGGCGCCGAAGTGCTCCTCCTGCTGCACGTAGTTGTGATGGCAGTTCACGGCGACTTCGCCGTGCGTGAACTTCGGCAGTCCGCCCTGTTCGTGCAGCGCCTGGAGGATCCGTGCCATCATCAGGTCGCGGTTCGTGCGCGCGAAGCGCTGCGCCCAGCCGACGGCGAACACGTAGTCGTCGAAGTGCTCGGCACCTTCGGTGAAGTACGCGAGGTCCTTGTCGGGCAGGTTCGCGAGGTGCTGCCGCATGTCCTTCTTGGCGAGCTCGATGAAGTGCGTGCCGATGCGGTTGCCCACGCCGCGCGACCCGCTGTGCAGCATGACCCAGACGCGCTGCGCCTCGTCGAGGCACAGTTCGATGAAGTGGTTGCCGGTGCCCAGCGTGCCGAGATGCTCGGCGGTGGATCCGCGGTCGAGCTTCGGATGCTTGTCGACGATCGTCTGGTAGTCGCCGCGCAGGCGCTTCCACGCGTCCTCTGCCGAAGCGGGCAGGTTCGACCACGCGCCGCGGTCGCCCTTCCGACCGTTGTTGGTGCGGCCGTGCGGCACGACGCGTTCGATCAGCGAACGCAGGCCCTTCAGGTCGTCGGGCAGGTCGCTCGCGACGAGCGACGTGCGCACCGCCATCATGCCGCAGCCGATGTCGACCCCGACCGCCGCGGGCACGATCGCGCCCTTCGTCGGGATCACGGAGCCGACCGTGGCGCCGATGCCCCAGTGCACGTCGGGCATGGCCGCGACGTGGCCGTGCACGATCGGCAGCCGCGCGACGTTGCGCAGCTGCTGGATCGCCTTGTCGTCGGTGACCACGCCGCGGATCCACGCCTTGATGGGCACGCCGCCGCCGGTCTCGATGTGTTCATGAGAGCTCATCGCGTCGCCGCAGGGTAGCGCGTCGGACGCGGCTGACGAGCCGCTCGCTGGCCGTCACGTGCCGAGGCGCATCCAGAGGCCGTTGCTCATCGACAGGTCGCCGAAGAGCGGACCGTTCGGGTCGAGCACGACGTACTGGCCGAACCACGACGTGCCGATCTGCGTCGGATCCGCGGCGATCGGCAGCGGCGTGCGGGCGCCGCCAGCTGCGTTCGTCAGCACGGCCGGAAGGAAGATCCACGGCACACCGACGAGGATGCGGCAGCCGTCGATCGCGAACAGCGACGGCGAGAAGCCGGCGACGACGAACGCCACGCTGTTCGGCATCCCGTTCACGAGGTCGAGCGCGAATGCGCCGTTGCCGACCTGCGGCAGGCCGAACGCGCGGATCTCCGGCGTGACGCCGCCGGTGCCGGGGCAGAGGCTCGCGCCGTAGTTCTGCGCGAACGCGCCGTTCTGGCCGTCGAGCGTGAAGACCCACAGCTCTTCGCCGAAGACGCCGTCGTCCGCGACGAAGAAGAGGCGGTCGTCGACCGGGAGCAGCGAGTGGATCTTCGCGGCGCCGGCGCCGGCGCTCGTGCTGGCGACCGAACCGAGGCGGCCGATCTGGAAGGTGCCGCCGGGCGCGCCGTTCGACACCCAGAGCTGCATGCCCTCGACACCGTCGTAGCCGGCGAACGCGACGAAGCCGCTCGTGCCCATCGCGACAAGGGTGCCCGCCATCACGCCGTGACCGAAGCCGGCGTTCAGATCGGCGACGAGGCGTGTGCCGGCCTGCGTGCCGTCGCTGAACCACAGCTCGCGGCCGTGTTCACGATCGTCCGCGACGAAGAAGAGGTCGCTGCCGACCGCGACCATGTCCTGGATGTCCG
>CAZIFB010000005.1:133436-168522 GCA_964538915.1 uncultured candidatus Brocadiaceae bacterium
TCGTCCGCGACGAAGAAGAGGTCGCTGCCGACCGCGACCATGTCCTGGATGTCCGCCGACAGCGTGCCGGGCAGGTCGAGGACCGCGCGCGTGCCGCTGACGGTGCCGTCGGTGACCCACAGCCCGGTCTCGAGGCCGCTGACGAAGGCGCGGAAGAAGAGGCGATTGCCCGCGGTGACGAAGCCGTTCGGCCGCGAACCGGCGGTGCCCGGCGCGAGGTCGGCGAAGAGCGCGGTTCCGACGGGCGTGCCGTCGGTGCGGCACAGCTCGATGCCGGCGTTGTTCACGGTCGCGGCGAAGTACGCGTGGTTGCCGAGCACCGCGAAGCCGTCGAAGAAGCCGCTCGTCGAGCCTGCCTGGAAGTCGGCGAGGATCTGCGTGCCCGCGACGGTGCCGTCGCTCGACCAGACCTCTTCGCCCTGCGTCGCGGTGCTCGCGGTGAACACGAGGCGGTTGCCGAGCGCGATCAGGTTGTCGGGGTTGCTGCCGTTGTTGCCGGGCTGCAGGTCGAACTGCGTCGTCGAGGCCTGCGTGCCGCTCGTCACGAACAGCTCGACACCGGCGGTCGTCGTCGCGGTGAAGAACAGCTTGTTGCCGACCGGCGTGAGCTTGCGCGCACCGGCGTTGTTCGTGCCCGGATTCACGTCGACGCCGAGCTGCGTGCCGACGGCCGTGCCGTTCGTGCGGACGAGTTCGAGGCCGGCGTTGGGCCAGAAACCGCCGAACCAGATTTCGTTGTTCCAGACCACGGCATCCGTCGGCGACGAACTGCCGCCGGCCGGGTTGATGTCGAGGAGCACGTTCGTGCCGGCCTGCGTGCCGTCGCTGAACCACGGTTCGGCGCCGAGTCCGCCGCCGGTCGCGCGGAAGAAGAGGCGACTGCCGAACGCGAGCATTTCGGTGATCGGCGTGTCACCGCGGTTGGTGAAGATGTCGGCGATCAGGTGCGAGCCGACGTTGGTGCCGTCGCTGACGAACAGTTCGTTGCCGACGTTCTGCGCGTTCGCCTGGAAGACGATGCGCGTGCCGAGCACCGCGAGGTTGCTCGGGTTGCTGACCGGCGGGTTCATCGGCTGCTCGCGCGTCCCGGCCGCGGTGCCGTTGCTGATCCAGATCTGCGAGGTGCCGGCCGTCTGGCGCGCCACGAACGTGACGCCGCCGAGCGCGGCGACCGGTTCCGAGAACTGCGCGAACGGGCCGTGCACGACGGTCGTGCCCGCGACGCTGCCGTCGGTGCGGAAGAGCTGGAAGACGCCGCCATTGCCCGCGCCGAAGTACGCGGTGGTGCCGGCGACCGCGAAGGCCTGCGCGACGCTGCCGGTCGCGCCGGGTGCGCCGTCGGCGAGGCGGTTCGTACCGGCGGTGGTTCCGTTCGACGCGTACACCTCGAGACCGGAGAGTCCGTCGTTCGCCCAGAACAGCACGCTGTTGCCGAAGGCCGTGATGCGCTCGATGGCGGCACTGGCGGTGCCCGCCGCGACGTCCTTCACGTTGCGCGTTCCGGCCACCGTGCCGTCGGTGCGCCACAGTTCGCGGCCGAGGCCGGTCTGCTGCGCCGTGAAGAAGAGCTGATTGCCCGCGGCACACAGGTCGTCGGGCAGGAGGGACGCCGAACCCGCGGCGAGTTCGAACACCGCCGGCGCCGCGCCGGGCGCCGCGATCCGCCACGTCTCGCGCCCCGTGGCCGTCGTCGTCGCGACGAACCAGAGCTGGGTGTTCCAGACGACGAGGTCGCTCGGGTCGGACGAATTCGCACCTGGCGCGAGGTCGGCGACGAGCTGTGTGCCCAGGGCCGTACCGTCGGTGCTCCACAGTTCGGTCCCCGACGCGGTGATCGAAGCGGCGAAGAAGAGACGGCCGCCGAACGCCGCGAGCGACGTGATGTTCGCGCTCACGTCGCTGCCTGGTGCGAGATCGACCACGAGCCGCGTGCCCGCGACCGTGCCGTCGGTGACCCACAGTTCGCGGCCCATGCCGTCCTGGCGAGCGACGAAGAAGACCTGGTTGCCGACGACGGTCAGGTCCGATGGGTCGCTGTTCGCGGCGCCGGGGTTGACGTCGCGCAGGCGGAACGTGCCCGCTTCCGTGCCGTCGGTGCGCCACGGTTCGCGGCCGTATTGGTCGGTTGCGGCGAAGACGCCGATGCCGTTGCAGACCGCGGCGAGGCCGGGGTTGCCGGCGACCGACGACGCCGCGGCGGGCGTCAGGTCGCGCACGAGGGTCTGCGCCGGCACCGAGGCCAGCGGCAGCAGGGAGAGGGGAATCGATCGAACGAACGCTCTTGCCATTGCGGTTTGCCCGGAGAAGGGAGCTCTCTCCAGGACCGCGGCAGCCGCTTCGTCACAGTTCGCGGCGCGAAATCCGCTTCATGTCGTTTCGCCGAACCGCCAGGGTCGCGCGTCCATGGGCAGATCGTGCAGGTCGGCGCGGCGCAACGACGCGAGGCGCGGCCGCATCTCGTCCAGCGAGTCGCCCCCGACCTTCACGAGCAGCGCGTCCGCGAGCACGATCGCGAGCATCGCCTCCGCGATCGGCACGGCCCGCGGGACCTGGCAGAAGTCGCTGCGTTCGTACTTCGTCGTCGCCGCTGCTCCCGTTGCGAGGTCGACCGAAGCCAGCGGCCGCAGCGTCGTCGCGATCGCCTTGATCGCGGCGCGTGCGACGATCGGCGCGCCGTTGGCGATGCCGCCTTCGATGCCGCCTGCGCGGTTGGTGTCGCTCGTGATCCGCGTGCCGTCGAGCCGCAGTTCGTCGTGCGAACGTGTGCCCGGCCGCACGACTCCGGCGAAGCCCGCGCCGATCTCCACGCCTTTGCACGCATGGATGCTGGCGAGCGCGGCGGCGATGCGGGCGTTGAGCCGTTCGTCCCACTGCGCGTGGCCGCCGAGCCCGGGCGGAACGTGCAGCGCCGCGACTTCGACGACACCGCCGAGCGTGTCGCGGGAGGCGATCGCGTCTTCGATGGCGTTGCGCATGCGTGTGGCGAGCGCGGGGTCGTGGCAGCGCACGTCGTTCTTCTCGGCGGCCGCGAAGCGCGCCGCGAACGTCGCGTCGTCGCGCGGCGGATCCTCGTGCGGGGTCTGCACGTCGCCGACCGCGGTCACGTAGCCGCCGATCGTGATGCCGAACTCGCCGAGCAGCGCGCGGCACACGGCGCCGACCGCGACGCGCATCGCCGTTTCGCGCGCCGACGCGCGCTCGAGCGACAGGCGCAGCTCGCGATGGCCGTACTTGATCGCGCCGGTGAGGTCCGCGTGACCGGGCCGCGGGATCGTCATCGCCGCGATGTCGCGGTCGCGCCATGCCGCGTGGTCGAGGTTGTCGATGACGAGCGCGATCGGCGCGCCGGTCGTGCGGCCGGCGAGAACCCCGCCGGTGATGCGGGCGCGGTCGTGCTCGATCTTCATCCGCCCGCCGCTGCCGAAGCCTTTCTGTCGCCGCGCGAGGTCGCGTTCGATCGCCGCTTCGTCGATGCGGAGGCCCGCAGGGACGCCGTCGAGGATGCCGGTCAACGACGGCCCGTGCGATTCGCCGGCGGTGAGGAAGCGCAGTCGCGTCGTGAACATTCGGGCGGCGAGTCTAGTGCGTCAGCGGCGTCAGCGCCGCGTCGGCGTCCCGCGCAGTTCGATCGAGGCGTGCACGCACGAACGCAGCCAGCGGTGTGCGGCGTCGGCGTCGAGGCGCGGATGCCACAGGAGCGACACCTTCATGGTCGGCTGGGCGACGGGCAGCACGAACGTGTGCATGCCGTCGAGCAGGACACCGCTGTGGTGGAACGGCACGGCCGCGACGAGGTCCGAACGGCGCGCGACGGCGATCGCGGCAGCGAAGCCGCCGACGACCGCGGCCACGCGTCGCCGCAGACCGAGCGCCCGCAGTGAATCGTCGATCGGCCCGCGTTCGGAGGTGCGGCGCGAGATGCCGATGTGGTCGCAGGCTGCGTAGCGCGCCGCCGTGACCTTGCCGCGGGCGAGCGGGTGGCCGTCGCGAACGACACCGACCACGTGGTCCTCGAAGAGCGTCTGCGCGCGCAGCTCGGGTCCCGTTTCGTCGTCGATGACACCGGTCTCGAGATCGACCGTGCCGTCGCGCAGCAGCGTGCTGTCCTTGTCGAGCTTGGGCAGGAATCGGAGCGTCACGCCGGGCGCATCGGCGGCGACGCGAGCGAGCAGTGCCGGCCCGAAGTTCTCGACGAATCCCTCGCTCGTGCGGAGCGTGAACGAACGTTCGAGCCTGCGCAGATCGAGATGCTCTCCGGGTCGCAGGACTTCGTTCGCCTCGTGCACGAGGCGCGCCACGCGTTCGCGCAGCTCGAGCGCGCGCGGCGACGGCACGAGGCCGCGGCCCGCCTGCACGAGCAGCGGATCGCCGGTCGTGTCGCGCAGCCGCGCCAGCGCCCGGCTCATCGCCGACGGGCTCAGCCGCAGCTTCTTCGCGGCCCGTGCGACGCTCTGTTCGGCGAGCAGCACGTCGAGCACGACGAGCAGGTTGAAGTCGGGGCCGGTCACCGCACGCAGCATAGGAAGGGCAGGCATGTCGTCCAGCGCACGGCTGCCGTGCGTACGGCGCGCCTTCCGCCCTTCCGGGCGCGTTCTAGCGTGCAGGCGATGAAACACATGCAAGAGGGCAGCGCATCGGCCGCTGCCGCGGAAGGACGGCGCGAACGCACGGCGCCGTGGGGACTGGTCGGACTCGCGGCGGCGATGCTGTCGGGATCGCTCGGCACGAGCATCGTGAACGTCGCGCTGCCGAAGCTCGCCGCTGCGTTCGGGGCTCCGTTCGCAGAAGTGCAGTGGATCGTGATTGCCTACCTGCTCACGAGCACCGCGGTGATCGTGACCGTCGGCCGCCTCGGCGACGCGGTGGGCGTGCGGCGGCTGCTGCTCGGCGGCCTGCTGTCGTTCGGTGCCGCCTCGGTGGCGTGCGGGCTGGCGCCGACGCTTCCCGTCCTGATCGCGGTGCGCGCGGTGCAGGGCGTCGGCGCCGCCGTGCTCATGGCCCTGACCGTCGCGCTCGCGCGGTCGGTCGTCGGCAAGGAGCGAACCGGATCGGCGATGGGGCTGCTCGGCACGATGTCCGCAGTCGGCACGGCGCTCGGCCCGTCGCTCGGTGGTGCGGCCGTGGCGCTCTTCGGCTGGCGCGCGGTGTTCCTCGCCAACGTGCCGCTGACGCTGCTCTCGTTCGCGCTGACCTGGCGCCACCTGCCGCGGGATCGCGAACGGGTCGCGGCCACGCACGAGCGCTTCGATCGCCCGGGAGCGGTGCTGCTCGCCGCGACGCTCGCGGCGTTCGCGTTCGCGACTACCGCGCGAGACGGCGGTGGGTGGCGGTTCGTGGCAGCGCTCACGGCGTTCGGCGGTGCGGCCGCGTTCGTAGTGGTCGAGAAGCGCGCTCCGGCACCGCTCCTTCCGCTTCCGCTCCTGCGCGAACGCGGCCTCGGCGGCGCACTGCTGGCCAACGCAGTCGTGTCGACCGTGATGATGGCGACGCTGGTCGTCGGTCCGTTCCATCTGGTGCACGCGATCGGGCTCGACCCGGGCCGCGCCGGGCTCGTGATGTCCATCGGGCCGGCGGTGTCCGCGATGGTCGGCGTGCCGGCCGGTCGTCTCGTCGACCGCGTCGGCGTGCGACGCGTGACGATCGTGGGCCTTCTCGGCATCGTCGCCGGAACGGGCGCGCTTGCAGCGCTCGCCGATCACGCGACGGTAGTCTCCTACGTGGCGCCGCTCGCGGTGACGACGGGGAGCTACGCGATGTTCGCGGCGGCGAACAACACCGCAGTCATGGGGGACGCATCCGTTGCGCGTCGCGGCGTGTTGTCCGGCCTGCTCAGCCTGTCGCGCAACCTCGGCCTCATGACCGGTGCCACCGTGCTGGGAACGGTGTTCGCCGCCGCGTGCGGCACGGCGGACGTCGCCGAGGCGTCCCCCGACGCCATCGCGGGCGCGATGCGTGTCACGTTCGCGGCGGCATCCGCACTCGTCGCGGTCGTCGCCGCTTCCTTGCTGTTGCGCACGCGACGGGAGGTGCGGTCGTGAACGCAGTGCACGCGAAGTCGGCGTTGGTGTGTGCGCTACTCGCCGCGACGGCGAGCGGTGCCGCCGTCGCGCAGGACGCGCCGCGCCGGCCGGATCCGTTTCCGCCGGAGGCCGCCGGGTGGGGGCCGCCGGCCGGCGGCGGCCTCTGGTACAGCCGTTGGGCCGAGGACTGGCCGGCTGCGTGCGCGCGCGGAACGGTGCCGCCCGGCAAGGCCGTGCCGCTCGGCGACGACGTGTGGCTCTCGCTGTCCGGCGAATTGCGGCTGCGCGCCAACCACTACACGAACGCACGGTTGGTGGACGGCGACGAGTACACGGAGGGGCTGTGGCGCGGTGTGCTCGGGGCCGACCTGCGGTTCGGCGACCACTTGCGGCTGTACGGCGAACTCGCGAGCGGTCGGGTCGAGGGCGGCCCGGACGATCCCGCGCCCAACCTCGACAACGACGTCGCGGTGAGCCAGGCGTTCGTCGACGTGCACGGCGACTTCGGCAGAGCCCTCGCCGGTGTCATGGTCGGGCGGCAGGAATTCGCCGATGGGCCACGCCAGCTCGTGAGCCTGAGCGACGGTCCCAACATCCATCGCACCTGGAACGGCATGCGAGGCTACGTGCACGGCGAAGACGTGCGTCTCGGCGTGTTCGCACTGTGGGCGACAAGCCTCGCCGACGGCGACTTCGACGAACGCGTCGACGACGACGAGAGCCTGCACGGCGCGAGCGGCAGCCTGGTCCTCGCGCGCGGCGACCGCGGCGCGACCGCGTTCCTCGAGCCGTTCTGGCTGCACAGCCGTGTGCCGGACGTGCGGTTGCACGACGAAGTGCACGATGCGCGGCGCGACACGCTCGGCGCCCGGCTCCATGGGAAGGGCGAACGGTCCGGCTTCGACGCGACGCTCGCGTACCAGACCGGGAGCCACGGCGACCGCAATGTCGACGCGTGGGCCGTCTTCGCGAACGGGGATCTGCTGCTCGCGGACGAGTGGTTGCGCCCGCGGGCCCTGCTGCGCGTGGACGTCGCGTCGGGCGGCGGCGGCGACAGCGGTGCCGTGCACACGTTCCATCCGCTCTACACCAGTTCGAGCTACCTCGGCGAAGGGCGTCTGTTGGGTCTCGCGAACCTCGTGCTCATGACGCCGGGGGTGGCGATCGTGCCGATGGCCGACACGCGGCTGTCGGTGGAGTACGGGTTCGCGTGGCGCTGTGCGTCGGACGACGCGGTCTACGGCGGCGGGCTGCGTGCGTACCCGGGCACCGCCGCTGCGCGCGGCGACGAGATCGGGCGGATGCTGCGCGTGGAAGGACGGTGGAACGGGCCCGCGAACGTCGTCGTCGCCTTCGGCTACGAGCGGCTCGAAGCGGGCGAGGTCCTCCAGCGCGCCGGGCTGCCCGCCGCGGACTACGCGTTCGTCAGCGTCACGGTCCGCTATTAGACGTCCCGGGCCAGCGGCACGGGCGGCCGAGTTCGCGCAGCGCCGCCTCCACCTGCTGCTCCGTCGGCAGAGCTGCGTCGATGCGGACGTGGGCGATCTCGGTGTAGAGCGGGTTGCGGCGCGCGAGCAGCGTGGCGATCTCGTCGAGCACAGGTGCACCGGTGACGGAAGGACGCGACTTCGCGTCGGCCGCGATGCGCGAACGCAGCAGCGCCGCGTCGCCGTCGAGCCAGACCACGAGGCACGAAGCCAGGGCTCGGCGTACGTCGCGCGTCTCGATCGCGCCGCCGCCGAGCCCGAGCACGGCGCCGGCGACGATGCCGCTGCGGACGAGATTGCGTTCGTGCAGGCGGAACGCGTCCCAGCCGTGCTGCGCGACGAAGTCGTCGATCGGACCGTGCTCGGCGACGAAGCGCGCGTCGGTGTCGCCGAGCGTGCTGCCCGTGCGTTCGGCCAGGGCACGCGCGAACGTGCTCTTGCCGGCGCCGCGCATGCCGACGACCGCGACGCAGCGACGTTGCGCACGCACGGCCTCGAGGTCTGCCCAGAATCCGGGGTAGCTCTTCGTCACGCACTCGGGGTTCGCGATCGAGATGCCCGGCGACATCAGTCCCGCGAGCGCGAACGCCATCGCGATGCGGTGGTCGTTCTCGGGGTCGATCACCGCGGGCCGCAGCGGTCCGCCGCCGCGAACGACGAGGCCGTCGGACAGCTCGTCGACGTCGACGCCGACCCTCCTCAGTTCGCGCGCCATCACGGCGATGCGGTCGCTCTCCTTCTTGCGCAGGTTCGTGCCGCCGACGAGCCGGGTCGTGCCGGCGCGATGCGCCGCGACGATCGCGAGGTTCATGAACTGGTCGGGCATCGCCCCGACGTCGATCGTGCGGTCCCCGGTCGCGGGGATCTTCTTCACGCGGAAGAACAGGCCTTCGTCCGGCTGCCCGGTGCGCGCGGCGTGGTTGGTCCAGACCACGCGCGATCCGGTCAGATGGTCGAGGCAGACCCACACACCGGCGCTGCTCCAGTCGCCGCGAACGTCCAGCTCCTTCGGCACGGCGCCGTACCCCGCGGCGACGGCGATGCCGCGCGCACGCACCGCGACGCGCACACCGCACTGCTCGAGCAGCTTGTGCGTCAGCTCCACGTAGCCCGACGACACCGGTTCGCCGGCGAACTCGACGTCGAGTCCGCCCGGCAGCGAAGCGCCGACGAGCAGCAGCGACGAGACGAACTGGCTCGACACGTCGGCGGCCACCCGCACCCGTCCGCCGCGCGGCACTTCGCGGCAGCGGATGCGCACCGGCGGGCAGCCGTTGGTGTCCTCGACGTCGGCGCCGAGCTTCTGCCATGCCGCGACGAGCGGACCGATCGGCCGTCGCTGCATCGCGTCGTCACCGATGATCGTCCAATCGCCCGGGGTGATCGCGGCGACCGAGACGAGGAAGCGCAGCGTCGTGCCGGCGTTGCCGCAGAAGACCTCGCCGCGAGCGGGGGCATCGGTGCCGCGGGGACCGATCCGCACGATGCCGCGGCCTTCGTCGACGAACGCGGCCTCGAAGCCGAGCGTCGCGAG
Organism: uncultured candidatus Brocadiaceae bacterium; assembly: GCA_964538915.1. GTDB lineage: Bacteria > Planctomycetota > UBA1135 > UBA1135 > UBA2386 > JAEUHQ01. The sequence goes on from CAZIFB010000005.1 coordinate 142,478, forward strand.
GCCGCGCACCAGATGGCGAACGTCGTCCGACGGCGTGGCGCCGTGCACCGTGACGCTTCGACCGCTCAGCGCGGCGGCGACGAGGAGGCGGTTCGCTTCGCTCTTGCTGCCGGGCAAGGTCAGTTCCGCGGCGCTCGGCCAGAGCAGGGGCTCGACGGCGCGCACGTTCACGGCGTGCGCAGTGCCTCGGCCAGCGCCGCGTCGGTGAGCTCGACCTCGACGGCGTCGCCGATCGCGCGGGGCACGCACATCGGAACGCTCCCGCGCACGGCCTTCTTGTCGCTGCGGGCGATGCGCCACAGGTCCGACACGTTCGCGAACTGCGGCGGCACGGCCTTCGGCACGCCGAGCGCGGTGAGCACGTTCGCGAGCCGAGCCACGACATCGTCGCGCACACCCGCTGCGCGGCACTCGAGGAGCATGCCCATGCCGACGCACGTGCCGTGGCGCAGCTTGCCGCCGGCGAGGCTCTCGATCGCGTGGCCGACGGTGTGGCCGAAGTTCAGCGCGTGGCGGCGACCGCGGTCGGTCTCGTCGGCCTGCACGAGCGCCATCTTCATCGAGACCGCCATGTCGATCGCCTCGGTCACCGCGGCGACGTCGCGTTGTGCCAGCGCCGGCGCGAGCGCTTCGAGCCGGGCGAAGTTCGCGCCGTCGAGCACGACAGCCTTCTTCACGACCTCGACGAGCCCCTCGCGGAACTGCTCGTCGGGCAGCGTGCGCAGCCACGCGAGATCCCCGGCGATCAGGTCGGGCTGACGGATCGTGCCGAGTTCGTTCTTCAGGCCGCCGTGGTCGACGCCGTTCTTGCCGCCGAGCGCCGCGTCGCACATCGCGAGCGTGGTGGTGGGGCAGCAGACGAACGGCACGCCGCGCAGCAGCACCGACGCGGTGAACCCGACCAGATCCGTGATCGTGCCGCCGCCGAGACCGACGACGACCGTCGCCCGCGTGGCGCCGGCGAGGCGGATGTTGCGCGCGAGGTCGCCGACGTTCGCCAGCTTCTTGCTCGCTTCGCCGCCGGGGATCGTGAGCCGCGCGGCCGCGCCGAGCCGCTTCGCCACGCGCACACCGAGGTCCGGCAGCGCCGCGTCGTGCAGCACGACGACACCGTCCGGTTCGAGGCTGCGCACGAGGTCGGGCAGCGCGTCCTCGACGCCGAGGCCGAGCACGATGCGGCTCGTCGTCGTTCGCGAGAACTCGTAGCGGCGGTCCATGCCGCCCTCATACCAGAAGGCACGCGCGGTCGCGCTACAGCGTCCCGATCGTGAGGTCGAGCGCGTTCGTCGCCGAGATCGCCGAGATGGCACCCGACACGTCGAGTTCGATCGGCAGCACCTGGTGGTGGATCGTGAGGCCGAGCAACGACGGCGACGGCGCGAGGAACACGTCGGTCTCGAGCACTCCAGTTGTCGTGAAGGACAGGAACAGGATGTCCGGCGTCGTGAAGAGCAGGCATCCCGGCAGCGCCTCGCCGAGGAGCAGGTCGAGCTGCAGCAGAGCCTGGACGAAGCCGAACAGCGAGAACCCGAAACACGTCGCTGGCACGCCGGTCGCGCGCGAACGGAAGTGCGTGCCGTCCCACGGCAGCGTCTCGGCGGACAGCACGTTCACGCCCGCGGAGCCCGCACAGCCGAAGCCGCGCACCGTCGCGACCGCCGGGCACGTCGGCTCGAGCCGCGCGACGTTGCCGGCCCCGAAGTCGCCGGCAGAGAGGAAGTCACCGCCGACCACGAGGCTGCCGTCGTCGCGACGGACGATCGCGTTCGCCTTCGCGCCGTACACCGCGGTCTCCCATGCGCTGCCGCGCAGCCGGGCGAAGCACGATCCGAGCCATGCGGTCTCGAGCGCTACTGCGACCTCGGCGCGCGGCAGCGCCGCGAGCGCGCGCACGACCGAGGCGGTCGGGAACGGGTCGGTGACGGCGTTCCACTGCGCTCCGTCCCACCGCGCGAGGCGCGACGTGGCCACGCTCCCTGCCATCGTGAACGTGCCGCCGACCCACACGTCGCCGTCCGGCGACGCCGAGACCGCGGTCGCGGTTGCGTTCACGCCGCCGCCGAGCGTCGCCCATGCCGAGCCGTTCCACGATGCGACGTGCGCAGCAGCGACGCCGTCGATCGCCGTGAAGTCGCCGCCCGCGACCACGCTGCCGTCGGGCCGCACCGTGAGGGAATGAACGTCGCCGTTGGCTCCGGTGCCGAGCGGCGCCCACGAGGTGCCGTTCCACCGCGCGATGCGGTTCGCGGTGGACGACCCGGCGACGGTGAACGCGCCGGCCGCCACAAGGTCGCCGTTCGGCAGCGCGACCAGCGCGGCGACACGACCGTTCACACCGGCGCCGAGCGGCGCCCACGAGGTGCCGTTCCATCGGGCGATCCGGTTCGCGGGCAGGCCGCCCGCGTCGGTGAAGTCGCCGGCAGCCACGATGTCGCCGTTCGGCATGCGCACGACGGCGAATGCGTCGCCGCCCGTGAGCCCGCTGCCCAACGGCTGCCAGGTCGCGTCGTGGCCGCGCGCGATACGAGCCATCGGCGTGCTGCCGTACGTCGTGAACCTCCCCGCGATGACCGATTCGGTGCCGTCTGCACAGACCGCGAGGACGGCGCCGTCGAAACCGGTGCCGAGGATCGGCGGCCAGGTCGACGTGCCGGCGTCGTACGTGCGCAACGCGGCCTCCGGCGGAGTCGAGTAGGAGCCGGAGTTGAGCCCGAGGACCCACGTCCCGGCCCAGAAGCCGACGTGTGCGCGCAGGAACGGCGTCGAATCGCCGACGAGACCGGGGTTGCTCCACGTGGTGCCGATCAGGCGCCACACTTCGTTGCCGGTGCTCGCGAAGCGGAACACCGCCGCGACTTCGAAACTCGAGAGGCCGGTCGCCCGCACGAACAGCTGGGCGCAGGTTTCCGGCGTGGTCGCCGTTGGCGGCGCCGGGAGGCCGATCCACGAATTCGTCGACGGGCTGAAGCGCGCGACGCCGGGCGCGGTAGTCGTCGTGTTCACCGCGGTGAACGAGCCGCCCGCGTAGAGGAACGAGTTGGTCAGGGCGGTGCCGATGCGCGCGGCGAGCGAGTCGATCGGGCCGTTCCACAATCCGGCCGACGCCCAGGTCGTGCCGTTCCACACTCGCAGGTTCGGGGTGTCCGTCGGCGTCGGGAACGGGCTGCCGGGATTGAAGTACCCGCCGACGAACAGCGAGTTGTTGAACACCACGGCGCAGCGGGCATTGCCGGATCCGGGGCCGGTGCCGAGGGCGGACCACGATGTGCCGTCCCATCGCGCGATGCCGCCGATGCTCGCACTGCCGGTCGGCCAGTCGATCCAGTTGAAGTCCCCGAACGCGAAGAGATCGCCGTTGTAGGAGACGACGCCGCGAAGTTCGCCGGGCCCGGGACTCAGCGGCGGCCCGCCCCAGAACCTTCCGAGTTCGGTCCAGGTCGTGCCGTCGTACTCGCCGACCCATCCCCACCCGGTGACGACGACGAGGTTCCCGTTCCAGACGGTGAGCCCCGTGATGCCGTCCGCTTCGGGGGGTGGGTCGATCGACAGCCACTCGGTACCCGTCCAAAGGGCGATGGTCGTGGACGCGACCGTCCCTGCGTGGAAGAAGCCCGCGACGACGAGGCACAGCGGCATCGGCCCCGCGCCGTCGGGATCCCACGTGATCGTCCGCGTGACGTTGCCGCGGAGCTGCCGCAGCGGCGCGCCCTCGACCCAGACGGGATCGCATTGGGCGTTGGCGTGGGCGGCGGCGAAGGCCGCCAGCGCGGCGAGGAAGGACAGGCGGCATCGGAACATGGCGCCTCGTGCGATGCAGGACCCGGCACGGCGTGACGGCAAATCCGGTCCTCCTGCGGTGCGGCGACCCTGGCGGGCGCGGGTTTTCCGGTCACGATCCGTCCGCCCGGAGCACCTGCGCCGCGTGGACGTTCCCCCTCCGATCCGAACCGACGAACTGCTCGCCGAAACCGGCGCCGTGCGGCGCATTGCCCAGGCGCTGGTCCGGCGTGCGGATCTCGCGAACGACGTGTCGCAGGACGTGATGCTCGTCGCGCTGCGGCAGGCGCGGGCGCCCGGCAACCTGCGAGGCTGGCTCGCCGCGGTGACGCGGCGTCTCGCGGGCAGGTCTCTGCGGTCGCAGCGAATCCGTGCGATCGCCGAGGCCGAAGCCGCGCCTCCCCTCGCCGGTGACGACGAGCGCCGCACGGCCGAACGGCTGCGTCTGCACGCGCGTCTCACCGACGCGGTGCTGGCGTTGCCGGAGCCGTACCGCACCGCAGTGACGATGCGCTTCTTCGACGAACTGTCGCCGCGTGCGATCGCCGAACGGCTGAACACGTCGAGCGAAGTCGTGCGGAAGCGCCTGCAGCGCGGGCTCGGCATGCTGCGCGAACGGCTCGACGCGGAGTTCGGCGAACGCGAGCGATGGGCGCACGCATTCGCCGCGTTCGGTCTGCTCGAAGCGGGAAGTCCATGGCTCCTCCTGTCGGTGCTCGCCATGAACAAACTCGCTGTCGCCGCCGCGGCCACGTTGGCCGTCGCGTTCCTGATCTTCCAGGCCGTGTCGCCGCCGCCGCCGGTCGCCCTCGGGACGGTCGCGGACGCCGGTCCCGTGGCGGCGACTTCGGCGCCGGCGGCGCACGCTGCGGCACTCGCCGAGCCGGAGCGCACCGAAGCGGTCGCGGCACCCGCTGCGCCGGCGTCGCCGGAGTGCGTCGTGCGCGTCGTCGACGCCGCGGAGCGGCCGGTCGTCGATGCGGTCGTCTACGGCTGGGCTGCCAGGAGTGATGCGTGGACACACCGCGCGACCGACGCGCACGGCCGCTGTTCGTTCGGCGCCGTCGACGGCGCGGGTGGGGTCCTCGTCGCCGCCGACGGACATGCGCCTCTCGGCATGGCGCTCGCCGAGCGCCGCGGAGAACACCGCGTCGTGCTGCCCGAGGGAGAATCGGTGGACGGCACGCTCACCGTCGACGGGCAGCCAGGCGCCGGCTGGCGATTGCGCCTTCGCGGACTCGAGCCCGGCCCCTCGGTGCCGAAGGAACTGGCGCAGCGCCTCCAATGGCGCGGCTGCGAAGTCGTGTGCGACCGCAACGGTGCGTTTCGTTTCGCCGGCCTCGAACGCGGCTGGTCGGGCGCGATCGTGTTGCCGCGCGCCCTGTGGTTGGTCGAGCAGGAGCGCGGGCTCGGCGAGGAGGCCGTCCCGGTCGAAGCCCCGCAGCGCCAGATCGACCTGCGAGCGACCAAGATGCCGACCGTGAGCGGTCGCGTCGTGTGGAGCGACACCGGCGAGCCGGTCGCGTGGCCGCACGGAAGGGTGCATGCATGGTTCGTCGATGGCCAGAACAGCCCCGCGCTCGGCGTGGAAGGCGCCCGCGACGGATCGTTCGCCGTGGGGCTGTACGGCAACTCCAGCGACGCGCGCGACACGTGGCGGGATCCGGCGCGGCGCCCGGCGTTGCGCGCGGTGACGGTGCAGTTCGAGGCCGACGGTTGCCTCGCGCCGACGAAGCTCGAGCTCGTCGGCGATCGCCTCGCCGGACGAGAGAGCCTGGTGCTCCGCCTCGACCGTGCGCCGGTCACACACTTCGTCTGTCTCGATGCGAACGGCGCTTCGATCGCCGGTGCGCGCGTGCTGACGCGCGAGGTCAGCGAGCCGACCGACGCCGCGGGCCGCGGTTCGTTCCTGGGCCGACCCGCCGACGTCGAAGCCGTCGGCTCGCCGCTGCATCGCGTCGGGCCGTGCGCGCCGCGTGCGCCCGCTGCCGGCAGCGTCGACGACCCGCTCGTCTTCGTGCTCGAAGCGACCAGCTCGCTCCGCATCCGCGTCGTCGGCGACGACGTCGCCGATCGGCGCGTGAGGCTCCGCAGCAGCGAGCGTCTGTTCGCCGGCAAGCGCGACGCGGGCGCGCTCGACATGGTCGTGCACGGTCTCCAAGGAGACGGCGGCGCCAACGGGCAGATGGAAGCCGACGGTTCGACGACGTGGACCGACTTCCATCTGTGGCTCCGCACGGACGCGAAGGGCGAAGCGCTCGTGATGTCCATGGAGCCCGGCATTCCGTGCAGTGCCGAGGCCGTCGATGCCTTCGGCCGCGCGGTCGCGACTACGGAGTTCGCCGCGCCGGCCGACGGAGAGAGCGCGGAGGTGTTCGTGCGCCTGCTGAAGCCGCTCGCTTCGTTCGCCGGGCGTGTCGTCGACCCGGACGGGCAGCCGTTGCGCGGAGTCGCCGTGGAGCTGCGCGCCGTCACGCCGGAGGACACGCTCTTCGTCAACTGCGCGACGGATGCGGAAGGGCGCTTCGAGGTCCGGCACGCGGGAGACCTGTCGGCGGTGCGCATGAAGCTCGAGGCCGCCGGCTTCGTCCCGCAGCAACACGACGACCTGCGGATCGGCGGTGACGTGCCCGTGTTCACGCTCGCGCGCGGCCGCGATGTCGAGGTCCGGGTCGTCGACGAAAACGATCGGCCGCTCGACCTCGCGCCGCGGTGGAGCAGCGAGCGTTCTGCGAAGCGCGAGCGGCTCGGCGAGGGGCACTATCGGTGGAGCGACGTGCCCGCCGGCGTCGTGACGTTCGAGTGCAGCGTCGGCGACGACGCCTTCTCCGTAGTGCACGACACCGCGAACCCGACCGCGACGATCCGTGCGCGCCGGCCCGGCTCGCTGCGCTTCACCGCGCCGAACGGCTGGCCCGCCGTCTCCGACTCGAGGAACGGCCTCGTCGCGGTCGCGCGATGCATCGAGGGCGGATGGAAGCCGGTGCGCTTCTGGTGGCCGGGCCGCGCGAACTCGCGCGCCGAGCAGATCCTGCCCGGGCGCTGGCGCATCGACCTCGTCGAGCGCTCCACGCAGGACGAGGCGTCGCCGCCGGTCGAACGCGGACTCGGCCTGTCGGCCGAGGTCGTCGTGCGCGCCGGCGAAGAGGTGACGGCGGCGCTGCGTTGAACGCGGCGCTCAGGCCTTCTTCTGCACGAGCGTCTTGAACTTCGCGATGGCCGCCGCGATCTCGGCGAGGCGCTTGCTCAGCTCCTCGTCGTCACCCTCGACGAGCACCGTGTCGAAGTCGTCGAGCGCGCGCGACGCGTCGGTCAGTGCGTCGATCAGGGTGTGCGCCTTGTCGAGCCGCAGCTTCGCGACCTCCGCTTCGGTCTGCTCCGTCACGGCCGCGATCTCCTTGCGCAGCGCGATGAGAAGCGTCGTCCGCGCTTCGATGCGGTCGAGGGCGTCGTCGACGACGGCTTCACTCAGCGCCTGCTGCGCGTCGAGGGCGATGCGGTCGTAGTCGGTGATCGGTTTCGTGTTGGGGAACGACTTCAGCACGAACGCACGCAGCACCTTGCACAGGTCGAGGCGTTCGTCGTCGTCGTTCTCGTCCGATGCGCGGCGCGCTTCGGCGAGGATCGAGTCGAGCGTGGTCTTCCAGTCGTCGGCGGTTTCGAGTTCGTTCCAGTCGATGTTCATGCGTCACGCACCTTCTTGATCAGCGCGCGCAGTTCGAGCGCGGCTTGTTCGAGGGAGTCGAGGGTCACCGGTCGATGGTCGCGAAGGGCCGCGAGCAGGCGGCCGTGTGCCGCGGCCCATGCCGTGATCGCGTCACCGGCGGCACCGATCAGGTCGAGCTGCGCCTTCTCGCTCGCGTCGAGCGCACGCAGTTCGTCGCCCTTGCTCTTCATCGTGCGGTCCGCGGCGGCGCCGATCGCGTCGAGTTCGGCGAGACGCGTGACCTGCTTCGCCGACCAGTCCTTCGGCGGCGTCCGGAACATCTCGAGACGCGTCTTGTCGACCTGCGCGCGGAAGCCGGCGGCCTCGGAGTAGTCGGGGTCGCTCTCGAGGCGGCCGCGCAGGTTCTCGCTGGCCCCTCGAACGATCTTGCGTGCGTCGCGCAGGTCGGCGACCACGACGTCGGCGATGCGCAGGATGGCCGGGTGCGCGGCTTCGACCGAGCGCCGCATCGTCGACGCGCCGCGCGCGAGCGCGATCTGCTTCCACACGAACGCGGCGACGTCCGTGGCGACGGCGACCGCGCTGCCGGCGCCGAGCGTCGGGTCGGCGATGCCGGCCGCCGTCGCGAGGGCGCCGAGCTTCTGCGCGACGGACTTCACGGCGTCGTCGGCGTCGACGGATGCCTTGTGCAGCGCCACCAGCGAATCGGCGTAGTCGACCAGGTGGTCCATCACGGAGGTGCGCGTCTTCCACGCCTCGGCCCAGCGCGAAGCGGGATCGCCGGGCGTCGCCGCGGCGCTGCCGCGCATGCCTTCGAGCGTGCCGCCGACCGCGGTGCCGGTCGCGCGGATCGACTGCGAGAGTTCGCCGGTCGCCGCGGCGAACGCACCGACGTCAGGCGGGGCCGCGCACGAAGCGAGCCACGAGAACACGGCCGCGAGCCCGAGCCCGCGCACCGACAGCACGAGGTTCCATCCCATGCGCGGATCTTGGCGGTCGACCGCTGCCGACACGACTGTCGGGAAGGAGAAGTTCGGCGAGGCCGCCGGGGGCTTCGTTCGCGAAGAGCGAGTCGTCGGTGGTCAGGCTCTGCGCGGCCCGGATACGTTCCCTTCATGGAGAACCGGGACAAGTCGGACCCTCCGCCGAAGCCGTCCAAGAAGGCGAATGCGCGCGCCGAGAAGGGGCGCAGCTCTTCCCGCTCGCCCGGCGGAGGCGTGCCCTTCGACGACGCCCTGGCGATCCCGCGGCTCTCGGCCACCGTTCGTTCTGCGCTCCAACGGAGTGTGGGGTTCGCGCACGAGCAGGAGTTCTCCGGGCTGATCGGGTCCGGAATCATGCTGGCAACACTCGTCCGCATGGGGGCCGACCGGAAGCAGGACCCGCTGCACGCGCCGCGCTTCCTGCACGACCTGATCCAGCGCCACGTCGGCGGTGGCTTCGACGAGGCGGTCCGTCGCTTCCTGGACGAGAATCGGCGGGAGGCGGGGGGCGTTCCGAGCGATCCGCCCGGCTTGATCTCGTCGAACCTGTGGCGGGTCCTCCAGCGTGCGAGCGAACTGCGGCGCCGTGGCGGCTATCTCGCGGCGCGCCACTTGATCGTGGCCCTGCTCCTGTTCCGTCCGGGAGTTCCGCAGGCTGCGTCGAGCGCCGCGGCCCTCCTCTCGAACGCCGGCTTGCACCGCGATGTCGTGCTCGGCGAGTTCCTGCAGAGTCTCGCCACGCGCGGACCCGAGGAAGAACGCGACGCGTGGGCCAAACTCGCTGCGGAGCACCCGGTGCCGCCGCCGTCACCGGGCCCCGATGCGCCGCCACCTCCGCGGCCCCGTGGCCCGATCATCGCGGGCTACCACGCGGACACGCCGTCGGGCCGCGCCGCGGACGATTGTCTCGGCCTCGATTCTTCCGTCAGCGCCATGGCCAACCTGATCGCGTCGACGCAGCTCGACGGCACGTTGTCGCTCGGCGTGTTCGGCAACTGGGGCTCGGGGAAGAGCTTCTTCATGAAGCGCTTGCGCGACGAGATCGACGCCATCGCCAAGGTTGCGCGGGGCGTCCACGCCCCGAACGAGGTGCCGGCGTACTGGTCGAACATCGCGCAGGTCGAGTTCAACGCGTGGCACTACGTCGACGCCAACCTGTGGGCATCGCTGATGTCGCACCTGCTCGACGTGCTGCGGCGGTGGGATCCTTCGGGCGGGCTGCCGAAGGCGGACTCGCCCATCGCGCAGGCGATCGAGAAACTCGAGATCGCCGCGAGTGCCCGGCTCGACGCGGAGGCTCGCCAGGAGAAGGCCGAGAAGGCGCAGAGGATCGCGGTCGCAGCGTTGAACCGGGCCAAGAGCAACTACGCCGGTGCCACCGAAAAGCTGAGCCGGCTGGTCGCGAGATCGGTGTGGTCGTTCGTCGAGGGCAGGATCACCGACGAGCGGCAGCGGGCGACGGAGGCCCTCGAGAAGCTGGAGCTGGTGGAGAAGGGCGCGCAGACCTCGGTCGAGACGCTCTATGCCCAGGTACGCGACGTGGTGTCGACGGCCGGCCGGCTGCACACCATCGCCCACGGCATGTTGAGGGACGGGGATGGCGCGAAACATGTCGTCTACCTGACTCTCGGCGTGCTCGCGGCGGCCGTGGTGATCGCCATCGCACTGGTCTGGGTCGGTGTGCTCCACGACGCAGCCGCCGTCGTCTGTGCAGCCATCGTCGGGTGCGCCACGGCGCTCGGGAAAGCGTTCCTCTGGGTACAACAGACAGCGAACGCCGTGCACAAGCAGCTCGCGCCGCTGCGCGCCGCGCGGGCATCGATCGAGCAGAAGCTCGGCGAAGCCGAGAACGAGAAGGCGGCGCGGATCGCGGAAGCGGAGAAGGGCGTCGCGATGGCTCAGACGCGGGTCGAAGCCGCGGCTGCCGAGGTCGCCGCGCGCGAGCAGGAGTTGCGCGAAGCGGAGCGTGCGCTGGTTGACGCCGTCAGCGGGCGCGCGGTGCGCCAGTTCATCGAGCAGCGGCTAGCGACCGGCGACTACCAGAAGCACCTCGGCCTGATCGCGATGATCCGACGCGACTTCGAGCAGCTCGGCGAACTGATCCGTGCGCACAACTGCTCCCGCAGGCGCCTGAAGACGGAGATGGAGCAGATCCGCACCGCGTTGCTCCGGGCGCGGCCCCAGCTGAAGGACGAGGATCTCCTCGCGATGTTCGAGAACATCGGCATCAACCGCATCGTGCTCTACATCGACGACCTCGACCGTTGCCCGAGCTCGCGCGTCGTCGAGGTGCTCCAGGCGATCCACCTGCTGGTGTCGTTCCCGATCTTCGTCGTCGTCGTCGGAGTCGACTCGCGCTGGATGGCGCACTCCCTCGCGCGCGAGTATCCGGCGCTCCTCGTGCACACGCAGGGCGACGACTCGGCGCGGGCCGCCGGGTCGCGCGAAGAGGCACGGGCTCTCGTCACGCCGGCCGACTACCTCGAGAAGATCTTCCAGATCCCGTTCTGGGTGCCGCCGCTCCGCACGTCGTCCGCACAGAAGCTGATCGGCAAACTGACGGAAGCGCCCGCGGGCGGCATGCCCTTCGGCACGGACACCGGCGGCGGGGAACGCGAGCAGGCTCAGGACACCGGCGGCGAGCTGCTGGAGGGTGAGCCGGCCGCCGACATCTCTGCGCCCTGGGGCGTCGACGGCGCCGAGGGTTCGGGCCAGGGCGCTGGTCGCAGCGGCCCCGCCGGCCTTCGTCGCGACAGGGAGAAGGAAGAGGAGGAGACGCAGAAGAAGCAGAAGCAGAAGCAGAAGCAGGAGCAGGAGCAGGAGCACGAGGACGAGACGTCGCCTCCCCCGTCCATGCGTCCGGACCTGCTGCGCGTCGCCGAGGGCGAACGCATCTCGATGCAGTCGCTGGCCGCGCTGATCGGCCGTTCGCCGCGCGCGACGAAGCGCTTCGTCAACAGCTACCGCCTGCTCAAGGTCGCGCTGGTCATGCAAGAGCCAGGGCGGTTCACCCGCGACAGCGAGGCGGTCGGCCATCTGTCCGGACCGATGTTCCTGCTCGCCGTGGTGGTCGGCCTGCCGACGCTCGCGGGCGAACTGATGGGCATGCTGCCGGCCAACCCCGACGTGGGCGTGGTCGATCAGCTGGAGGCGCTCGCCCGTTGGGCCGGCGACGACCCGCAGCACGCGTTCGCCGTGCAGAGGATCCGTGAGTTCACGTCGAGCGCCGATGCTGCGCGATGGCGGACTCTCCGCGGAACCGATCTGCGGCCATGGGTGACGCGCGTCGGGCAGTTCTCCTTCGAGGACATGCACGCCTGACGGTGCGCGAGTCGCCGCAGTGCATCGGCGCCGGCTATCGTCACGCCGATGCGCCACCTCGCGACGTTGCTCGTTCTCGCACTTCCGCAGCTTCTCGTCGCGCAGGACGCCGCGAAGCCCGACCCGCATCGCGAGACCGTTCGCGGCGCGATCGCCTGGATCGCGCGACAGGCCGTGCCGGTCGCCGGCGTCGACGGGGCGATCGCGTTCCCTGGCAGCGAAGGCAGCAAGCAGGAGCCGCAGTCGATCGTGTATGGCGGCAGCGCCGGGATCCTGATCTTCCTCGAGAACGCCGCGGCGGTGCTCGACGACGCGACGGCGCGCGATCTCGCCGACCGCACTGCGAAGGGCCTGCGTGCGGCGCGGCGCACCGACGGCGGTGACAAGGTGACCTGGTCCAACGGCGGGATGGGCAGTGCCGGGCTCTACACCGGCGATGCCGGCATCGGGCAGGCGTTCCTCGTCCGTCACGTCCTGCGCAAGGACGCCGAAGCGCTCGCCGTTGCGGTCGAGATCGGCGAGTCGCTGTTGCAGCGCGCGCGAGAAGACGACGGCGCGCTCTCCTGGGACGAGATCCCCGACATCATCTACGGCAACGCCGGCACCGCGCTGTTCCTGCTCGAGCTCGGTCTCACGAGCGAGCAGCAGCGCTTCGTCGACGCGGCGCGCAACGTCGGCCGCGGGCTGCTGCGCGATGCGGTGCGCGTGGCGTCGAAGGCCGACCCGGCGCGGCAGCTGTCGACGTGGGTCCTGACGATGCGCGGTCGCACGATCCACATGCCGAACTTCAGCCACGGCACCGCTGGCGTCGCCTACGCGCTCGCTCGCGTCGCCGCCGCGACCGGCGATGCGGCGCTTCTGCAGGGCGCGAAGGACGGTGCGGAGTGGTTGCTCGAGAACGCGGTGGTCGACGGCGAGGGCCTCAAGTGGATGCACTCCGATCGCGGCCGCGCGATCTACATGGGCGGCTGGTGCCACGGCCCCGTCGGTACCGGCCGGCTGTTCCTGCTGCTGCATGCGATGACCGGTGAAGCGCGTTACCTCGACGCGGCCACGAAGGGGGCGCGGTTCACGATCGACTACGCGGCGAACGCCGAGAAGGCGGCGCCCGACGGCACGAAGCCGTACGTGCCGCCGAGCCTCTGCTGCGGCGTCGCCGGCGTCGTCGACTTCTTCTGCGATCTGACGCGAGTCACCAAGGATCCGGCGCACGCCGCGTTCGCCAGGAAGGCTGGTGCCTATCTGGTCGAAGCCGCGATCGCCGACGGCGACGGCCGCAAGTGGAAGAACGGCCAGAGCGTGCCGGGCGGCCCCGTGGCCGCGGACAGCAAGGGCTGCAACGTCGATCTGATGCTCGGTGCGGCCGGGGAAGCGTTGGCGTTGCTGCGACTGGCGACGCTCGATCGCGAGGTCGATCCGGTCCGCAGTCTGCCGGATCGCTCCGTCACCGCGCCTGCCGCGAAGAAGTGAGTTCGGCAGCGCGCTGCGGAGCGGGGTCTCCGCGCCTCGTCCGGCCGGCCGATGCAGGCAGCGATGAAGCCGCCGACCGGATCCGGCTCGCCGCTCACCCGTGCACGAACGCCGCCTTCGACTTCGGGCCGTTCTTCACGAAGTTGTCGACGCCGATGCGCATGTCCTTCGTGCCGCAGACTTCGCCGAAGCACTTCGCCTCGAACGGGATCGCATCCTTCAGCCGCAGCTTCGCCCCGCCGAGGATCGCCTTCTGCAGGATCTCGTCGACCTTCTTGCTGAGGTGGCCGATGTCGACCGCGGGCAGCGACGCGGGCACGTTCTGCATCGGGCCCTCGTCCATGCGCGAACGCTTCGCCTTCCCGCTCACCATCTCGTTCACCAGCTGCACCGCGCGGGCGACAACGTCGCCTTCGACCTCTTCGCGGATCAGCCCGAACGCGAGCGCCTTCTCGCTGCTGATGGGCCGGCATGTGCGCAGCATCTCGTTGGCGCGCTCGATGCCGACGAGGCGAGGCAGGCGGACGGTGCCGCCCGCACCCGGGATGATGCCGAGGTTGGCCTCGGGCTGGCCGGCGAGGACCTTCAGGCCCTTCGTCGCGATGCGCGCTTCGCACGCCATCGCGGTCTCGATGCCGCCGCCGAACGCCAGCCCGTTGAGCGCCGCGACCGTCGGCTTCTTCACGGCAGCCACCGCGTCGACGCAGACCTGCGAAGCGCGCGACGTGCGTTCGCCCATCGCGACGCTGTCGATCTTCGCGAGGAAGTTGACGTCAGCGCCGCTGACGAACGCCTTCTTGCCGAAGCCGGTGAGCACGATGCCCTTCACCTTCGGATCGCGATCGCACTCCTCGAAGCGCCGCTTGATCTCCTCGAACACCGACTGATCGAGGGCGTTCAGCACCTTCGGGCGGCGGATCGTCAGCACCGCGACGCCGTCGCGATCCTCGCGCAGCACCACCGGCACGTCGAACGGCTTGTTCTCGCGGCCGTGCGCCTCGACGCACTTCGGCACGACGAAGCCCGTGTGCTTCTTCGCGTAGTTCTGCACGAGCTCGAGCGCCTTCTTCGTGCCGAGCTCGTTCATGAACGTGAACGCCGGCTTCATGTCGAGGGCGATCTCGAGGCCCATGTTGAAGTCCGCGACCGTGACGAGACCCGCATCGACGATCTCGCCGCAGATGCCGAAGTACGCGCCGAGCAGCTCGTCGCGGATCTGGGCCGCGAGTGCGTCGGGCACGTCGACCACTTCGCCGCGTGCCGGCACGTCCCAGTTCTCCTTCTTCGCCACCTTGTCCTTCAGCGACTGCGGCGTGCGGAACCAGGAGTTGATCTTCGTCGTGTAGTTGTCGAGGCCGACCGCGGTGATCGGGTTGCCGCCGGTCAGGTTCATCGCGGTGAACGAGCCGACGCCCATCTTGAACGTCTTCTTGCAGACGACGTCGATCTGCTTCGTCGTGCCGACGCCGGCTTCCGCGAGCAGCGCGCACGCGAAGAACAGGCCCTCGAACACCGGGTCGAGCGCGTAGCCGTATCGCGACTTGACGGGGATCGGGACCTTGCCGATCGCCTCGTAGAACGAGAGCAGCCACGCTTTCGTCGCCGGTGCCGTGTCCTTGCCGGACACGACCTCGACCATCAGGTTGCGCTCGGCGGGGAAGAAGTAGTGCACGACGCCGGTGCGGTCCTTCTTCTTCGTGTTCGCGAAGATCACCTCGGGTTCGAGGTGGCTCGAGTTGCTGACGAGGATCGCGTCGGCGGAGGCGAGGCCTTCGACCTGCGCGAAGATCTTGCCCTTCAGCTCCTTGTTCTCCGTCGCGGCTTCGACGACGAGCTCGCAGCCGGCGATCTTGCCGTAGTCGCTCGTCCACGTGAGCGAGCCGACCAACTGCTTCTGCTGGTCGGGCGTGAATGCGTTCGTCTCGACGCCCTTCTGCACCTTCTTCTCGAGCTTCGCCCTGCCCTTCGCCAGTGCGTCCTCGCTGACGTCGACGACGACGGTCTGCACGCCGAACGGGCTCAGGACCTTCGCGAAGTAGAGCGCGATGTCGGGGCCGATCTGGCCCGAACCGATGACGGCGACCTTGGAGAGACTGCGACCTGCGTGCGTGAAGCTCATGGTGTCTCGAATGGGGGCGAGCAGGGTAGCCAGCCGCTGCGGCCGGCGGAAGCTTCGAAGGCGCGAGAGCGGTCTCGCGGCGGGCCCGGTGTGTGGTTCGGTGCAGTTCGCCGCTGTCCCGAGCATGCGCGCCCGCCTCACCGTTTCGTTCGCTGCTCTGCTGATCGCCGGCGCGACCGCGTTCGCCCAAGGACCGACCTGGGCCAGCCCGGCGACGGTTCCGGCGGCTCGCAGCGGGCACGCGATGGCGTTCGACCAGGCGCGTGGACGCGCCGTGCTGTTCGGCGGCCACAACGGCGCGTACCTCGGCGACACGTGGGAGTGGGACGGGCAGGGCTGGATCCGCTGCACGCCGCTGCACAGTCCGTCGGCGCGCAGCTACCACGGGCTCGCGTTCGATCCCGTCCGCGGCAAGACGGTCCTGTTCGGGGGCATCGGCTCGGCCGCCCAGCTCGGTGACACGTGGGAGTGGGACGGCGTCGACTGGCTGCAGCGCACGCCCGCGACGTCGCCGGCCCCGCGCGATGCGCACGCGATGGCGTGGCACGGCGGCGCTTCGCCCGGTGTGCTGCTGTTCGGCGGCTTCGCGAACGGCCTGTCGGCGGAGACGTGGCGCTTCGACGGCACGAACTGGCAACTCGTGGGCACGGGCGGCCCGACGCCGCGCGCCGAGGCGATGATGACGTTCGCACCGCCGCACGGGTGCACGTTCCTCGTCGGCGGCGCGAACGGTTCGTCGTCGGCACTCGGCGACGTCTGGTCGTGGAACGGCAGCGCGTGGTCGTCGGTCCTGAGCCTCGGCCTCGTCCCGAACGCGAGCCGCGCGTCGCTGAACTGGGACGAAGCGCGCTGGCAGCTGGTGCTGACCGGCGCCGACGCGTTCGCGCCCGTCGGCGGTGTGACGCTGTTCGCGTCGATCACGTCGTCGACGTTCGTGACATGGACGCAGGTGCCCAACGTCGATCCCGTGTCGGGCCTGCCTTCGCCGACGCCGCGGGTCGCGTCCGCCGGCTGCTACGACTCCGCGCGTCTGCGCCAGGTCTATTTCGGCGGCTTCGATCCCACGGTCGGCGCCGTCGGTGCGAACGTGAACACGCTGCACGAACTCGCGGTGACCGGTGTGTGGATCGAACGTCGGGTGCCGGCTCCGTTGCCCGGTGCGCGCATCTACACGGAGATGGCGTTCGACCAGGGCACTGGCCGCGCGGTGTTGTACGGCGGCTGGAGCGGGACGAGTGCGCTCGGTGACACGTGGTCGTGGAACGGCACGAAGTGGACGGACCACGGCACGACGGGCACCGCGGGTCCGCGCATCCAGCCGGCGCTGTGCTGGACGCCGTGGCTCGGCGTCGTGATGTTCGGCGGCGCGAGCGGGTTCGGCAGCGGCTTCTACAACGACACGATGGCGTGGACGGGCACGGACTGGCTGCCGACGCTGACGGCGGGGGCACCGGTGGGCCGGTACGGCCACGACATGGTGCTGGACGCGGCGCGCAACCGGATCGTGATGTTCGGCGGGTACGGCGCGGGCGGAGCGATGAACACGACCCACGAACTGGTGTCGACGTCGCCGTTCACGCAGCAGTGGTTCCAGATCGCGACGACCGGGACGCCGCCGGCGCGCAACTCGCATCGGCTGGCGTACGACCGGCGGCGGCAGCGCACGGTGATGTTCGGCGGCAGCGACGTGGCGGGGATCTTCCTCGGCGACACGTGGGAGTACGACGGCGCGACGGCGACGTGGACGCAGGTGTTCCCTCCGGTGTCGCCGCCGCGGCGCTGGAACCACGTGATGGAGTACGACGCGGGCCGAGGCGTGGTGGTGATGACGGGCGGCTACGGCAACCCGCAGTGCGGCAACTTCTGCGCGAGCCACCTGAACGACGTGTGGGAGTACGACGGTGTGACGTGGCGTCAGCGCACGACGGGCACGACGCTGCCGAGCGGTCGCGAAGGCGCGGGGTCGGCGTACGACACCGTGCACCAGCGGATGGTGATGCAGGGCGGCGGCGCGTCGACGTATCCGACGGAGACGTGGCTCTACAACGCGCCGGTCGACCGACAGGGCCAGGGAATGGCGGTCAATCCGTTCGCGTTGCGCTGCACGAAGTACCCGGTGGCGGGGCAGACGACGGGCTTCACGTTCCCGAGTCCGGACGGCATCGGCGGGCTCCTGGTGATGCTGCAGCCCGGCCCGAGTCCGCTGGTGGTGCTCGGCCCGACGCTGATGTGCGGGACGGCGACGCTGTACGCGGGGCCGGACATCCTGTTCACGACGATCGGCAACCCGGCGGTGGTGCCGGTGACGTTGCCCGGCTCGATGGCGGGCATCGGCTTCGCCGTGCAAGGCCTCGTGCTCGACGTCCCGGGCGACTGCTTCCGCCTCTCCGACCCGCTCGCCGTCACCCCGCAGGCGCCGTGACGTGCGTGGATGCTCGGGTCGGCTCCCCGCCACTTGCTCGCTCGGCCGGTGCGGCGTCGACCAGCAGGAGGCGTCCGTCCGCCGTCCGCATCGCCCGGCTCCACGCGGCGATCACGTGCGCGAGACCCGCCGGATCCGCAGCCAGCATCGTCGCCGCGCCGTGCCACAGGATCGCGCGTTCGCCGACGGCGCGGCTTTCGTGGCCGATGTGCGCGAGCACCTTGGCGAGCGGATCCGTCGGATACTGGAACGGGCCGAGCGCCGCGTCGAGACACCGCGCGAGGTCGGTGAGCGAACGGATGCCGATCCCGTCGATCTCCACGCGGCTGATCCTGCACGTCTCCAGCATCGCGCGCACGGCGTCGGCGTTCGCCGGGTCGAACGTCAGGATCGACGCGCGCCGCGCAGCCGGCAGCGCGACCTGCATCCGGTTCGTAGGGCGTGCCGCGAGTCCGAGGGCGTAGCAGAGCAGAACCACCACCGCCGGAAGCACCGACACGACGCCGAAGACCCACCCGTTCGTCGACACGTTCCACAGAGGCAGTTGGAACCAGACGAAGGGCGCGCCGAGCCACAGCACGCCGAAGCGCCGAGGTCGCTCGGCGCCGAGCAGCGGCTCGAGCAGCGGCGGCAGCGTTGCAGGCGGGATGGCCGCGGAGGTCATCGCTGCTCGCCTCGCCGTGCGGCCTTCGCAGCCGGCTTCTGCATCCGTTCGACCCCGTGCATCGGGCGGGAATGGTAACGCAGTCCGTGCGCTCAGGCAGCCGGGGGGCGCGACCTGCGGGCGTAGGCCCACGCGGCGACGAGCAGCACGCCGCCGAGTACCGCGGTGACGAGCATGCGCACCGGAGTGTCCGTCTCGCGCAGGTCGTACGCGGCGATCTTCACGACCACGGCACCGAACGTCGCCAGCGCGGTCCACCGCAGCGCCGGGATGCGGCGGCGGAAGCCCACGGTCAGCAGCACCGACGCGAACGCCAGCGTGTAGATGCTGGTCGCCACCGCGCGCGGTCCGAAGGTCCACGCCTCGATCGCGTCGAGCAGTTCCGTGAGCCCGAGCGAGTACGTCGCGACGAGAGCCGTCGCCGCGAGAACGGCGCGTGCCGCCCCTTCAGAGCCCGGTGTCTTCGCCCGCGCGAGCAACGACATCGCGATGATCGCGACGAGTGCCCCCGAGCGCGGATTCCACAGCGGCCAGGTCGGTTCGGGCAGCGCGGTCGATTGCGCACTGGCGGCGGCGACGAACCAGGACAGGAGCACGAGTACGTTCAGGCCGGCCGTCGTCACGGCGAGCCAGCGATCCCGGCGGATCGCGGCGAGCCAGGCGCCGAGAGCTGCTGTGCCGCTCGCAACGGCGAACGACAAGGCGGCGGTGCCGCCGTGTTCGCCGGCGAGGCTCTCGTTTCCGCCGATCCATGTGCGCGCGAAGAACGCGGCGGCCAGGAGACCGATGACGCGCCCGACGGTGTGACGACCGAGCAGCAGCAGCGCGAGCGGGGTCGCGATCGCGAGGAAGCCGGGCCAGCTGCTCACCGACCCGTCCTCCTGGACGAACACCTGCCTCGTGCGCGCGGTCCACAGGACCGCGTGCACCACGACGATCGCCACGATCGCTCCCGATTCGCCGGTGCCGGTCCATCGGCGGGTCAGCAGCAGTGCCGCTGTCACGATCGCGATGCCGACGAGACGCCCGACGGGTTCGAGCCAAGGGGTGCCGTTCCCCTCGCCGAGGTCGAACCAAGTCACGAACGCCGCAGCCGCGAACAACGAAGCGGCGCGCGCGAGCCAGGTGCCGAACGACACGCAGCGCGTTCGCAACGCGGCGCCCGCGACGAGCCCGCCGACCGCCAGCACGCACGGCGCGAAGTTCCACGTCGATCGGTCGCAGCGGATCATCGCGACCATCAGGACCGTCGCGAAGCCGGCGGCGATCGCGACCGAACGATCGGCGGCGACGTCGCGCCGCCGCAGCGCCACGAGCAGTTCGGGCAGCGCGAGCCCGAGCCAGACCGCCGTCGTGTGCAGCGTCGAGGACGCGACGCCGCCCATGCCGTTCTTCACGTACCAGCCGACGACGAGCAGGATCGTCGCGAGGACCGCGAGCGCCCGCGCCGAGGTCCAGCGCCACCGGTGTTCGGTCCATGCCGCCCAGGCGTGCAGGGTGAGCAGTAGCACGAAGAACGCAGTCGGCGTGGCCGACGGCGTGCCGACGAGCACCGGCGCGGCGTAGGCGCCGGCGAGCGTGATCGTCGCCATCGCTTCGATGCCCGCGCGTTGCGCCAGGAACTGACCCGCGGCGGTCGTCGCGAACAACGAGATCAGCGCCGTCGTCGACGGCACGACGTGGAAGACCAGGTGGCCCAGCACGCCGGCGAGGTACGTCATCGCCATGCCGCCGCCCCACAGCGTCACCGTGTACTTCGCGACGACGCGGGGCCTCAGCACGAAGCCGGCCGCGATCATCACGATGCCGACGGCGTAGAGCAGCGCCGTCCGCGCACCGGGACCGATCTTCGCCCAGCCGAGCTGGCCGAAGTACGCGCCGGCCAGCAACAGCGCCGCGATGCCGACGCGGCCGAGCACCGTCAGGCCGAAGAACCGCTCGAGGTCGCGCGCCGCGGGTGCCTTCGCCTCGGCCGCGGCTACTGCGACGCGCTCCGGCGGCGGCGGCGGCGATTCCGGCAGCGGTGGCGGGACGACCGTGGGCGGTGGTGCTGGAGCCGGACGGGGCGGCTGCCAGGAGCGCTGCACCGGCGTCGGCGCAGGGCGCCTTCCGAACAGCACTTCGAGTTCCTCCACCCGCGCCTCGAGTGCCTCGAGCCGCTTGCGCAATTCGTCGTTCTGCATGCTCCGCCGCCCTCCTGCAGTCAACGGACCGACAAGGTGTTGGTGTATCCGCCGAACGTGAAGACCTGGCCGACCGAGACCGACAACTGCCATCCGTCGTCGTCGTCGGGAGTGTCGTCGAGTGGCTTGCTCACGTCGATGCGCACGACGCCGTCACCGAGCAACTGCCTGCTCCCGATGCGCAGACCCGCGCCGACCGCGTCGAACGGCCGCCCGAGGTCGCTGCCGTGCCCGACGCGACCGGTGTCCCAGAACGCCACGAGCCCTAGCCGCAACGTCGCGAACTCGATGCAGGTGTCGAAACGCTGCTCGACGTTGGTGCGCAGTCGCCGCGTGCCGGCGAACGCGCGCGCCGTGTAGCCGCGCAGTCCGTTGTCCTCGCCGAGGGTCAGTTCGATCGGCAGGTCCTCGTGTTCTTCGACCGCGTCGAACGTGGCTGCCGCGCCGAGCGTCGCGCCGCGCGCCCACATCGCGAAGGCACGGCCCGACGCACTCGCGTTCCAGGCCACGGCCTCGTCGCCGTTCCAGCGCAGGGCGCCGCGCGCCGAAGTGTTCACGAACAGGCAATCGACCGGCTCCGTCGCGAACGACGCCGCGATCGCGGCCTCCGGCTCGACGGCGTCGGCGCCGCCTTCTTCGACCCGCCAGCGAGCGCCGACCGTCGCGCCGATCGAAGACCCGAGCGTCAGGTCCTGCACGTACGCCAGCGTGTCCAGACCCTCGACCTTGCGGTAACCGTCGATCCACTGGAAACGGACCGTGGGACCCAGGAACAACGACGTGGTGTCGCCGGGCACGCGGATCGCGGGGGCGAGCGGGCCGGTCGCCGGGTCGAGGTCGTGCGTCTCCACCGCGAGTTCGATTCCGGCGGTGCGCCGGCGATGCGTCGGCCCGTCTGCCCACAGCAGTTCGCCGCCGAAGAGCGTCGAGACGTCTCGCACGGCCGCGACCGAGTCTCCGGCGCGGAAGTACTCGGTCTCGCTCTCTTCGTGGCCGAACGAAGTCGCCCACGACCGCGGATCGGCGAGGTGCTTGAACGGGCGGCGGACGTCGAGTGCGTACGAATCGCCGTCGTCGGTCTGCGCGTAACGCACCGTCCCCGTGTGCCAGCTGTCGAGGACGTGCAGGTCGGTGTAGGCGAGCGCGCCGCGGTAGTCGCCTTCCGAGTTGCGCGAGAAGGAACCGACGAGCCGGTCGCCGAGGCCGAACAGGTTGCCTTCGCCGAGCGACGCGCGAAAGCCGGACACGCCGCCGACGTACGAGCCGCCGCCGCCGACCTGCAGCGACAGCCGGTCGCGCGTCACGACCTCGACGTCGACTTCGCCGGGGGCGGGCGCCGGGACGAGACGCACCGTGACCTCGGCGAAGAGGCCGAGGGCGCGCAGGTTCCTTTCGAGTTCGGCAGCGGTCTCCGCGTCGATGCGATCACCCGGGCCGAACCACAGTTCGCGAGCGATCACGTCCCTCTTCGTCGTCGCGTGGAGGGAGTCGACGAGTTCGGCCAACGGACGGCGGGCGCGTGTCTCCGCGTCGAAGATGTCGAGGGCGTCGATGCGCACCGCGCGAATGCGGCCGGCGAGCGCTTCCGGTGCCGCGTCCTGCCCGACGACTTCCCCGGCCGCGAACGCGGCGGCGATCACGAACGGGAACCGGCGCATGCAGCTCTGGGGGAGGATCGGTGCACGTGGAGCGAGGCTTCGGCAAGATGCGCGTTCGAGAGCGGCGATGCCAGACGAGATCTACGTGAGCACCGATGTCGAGGCCGACGGTCCGATCCCCGGGCCGCACTCGATGCTCTCGTTCGGCTCGGTCGCGTATCGCGCGGACAAGGTGATCGTCGGAGAGTTCACCGCCAACCTGCTCCCGCTGCCCGGTGCCACGCCGCATCCGCGGACGATGACGTGGTGGAGCGGCTTCCCCGAAGCACTGGCCAAGGCTCGCGAGAATCAGGAGGACCCGGCCGAAGTCATGCCGCGTTACGCGAAGTGGCTGCGTCAGCTGCCGGGACGCATCGTGTTCGTCGGACAGCCGGTCGGCTTCGACTTCCTCTGGGTCTACTGGTACCTGATGCGATTCCACGGCGACTCTCCGTTCGGCCACTCCGCACTCGACGTGAAGACGTACGCGATGGCGCTGCTGAAGCGCGACTACCGCGACTGCGTGAAGGGCGCGCTGCCGAAGGAATGGAGCGACCCGCTGCCGCACACGCACGTGGCGATCGACGACGCGCGCGAACAGGGTGCGATGTTCTGCAACATGCTCCGCGCGAACGGAGTCGTCGGGTCGTGAGGGCTTCGACGACACTCTTCGCTGCTTCCATCGCGCTCGTGCCGCTGCCGGCGCAGACGACATGGTCGCTGCGCGCGGGCGAAGCCGCCGTGCACGTCGTGGGAACGACGACGACGACCGTGCATTCGCCGTGGCCCGCGTCGCTGCAGTTGCCGGCCGGCGACTACGAGGTCCGTTTCGCCGCGGACGCGGCGGGGCGACCGCTCACGACGGCATTCGCCGTTCCCGACGGTTCGCTCGTCCGCGTCGCCGCTGCGCCAGCGCCCGCCGCAGTCGCGGTGCGCGTCGCGCTCGATGCGCCGGAGTGGCGCACGTCGGGCGATGTCCGCTTCATCCTCGAGGCGCGGCCGGACGTTCTCGTCGAGTTGGAGTACGGAGACGGAGCGTCCGGCACGTTCGGGGTCGTTGCGCGATGGACCGACGAACGGAATCACTACCGCTTCGTCGAGGATCGTGACCGGAACGAACTGCGGCTCGAGCGCCGGCACGGCGACATGGTCCTCGTACTCGCTCGCGCTCCGGCACCGGCTGCGAGCCCGGGGCCGCATCGACTCGCGCTGCAGGTGGTCGGTTTCCGCCTCGTGGCGTTGCGCGACGATGCGGTGGTGCTGCAGTCGCTCGACGGAGCCTTTGCGGCCGGAGGATGCGGAGCGTTCGGCGTGGCCGGCGTCGCGTGGCGTTCGTTCTCGATCGCACCGCCGGCATCCTCTCGCGACAGCGCAGCCCTGGTGATCGGTGACGGCCGCGCGGACCTGCGCGTGGCGACGATCGCGGTGCCGGGGTCGTGGCACGTGCTCGAGCTCGCTCTCGACCGACCCGGCCCGCTCGTTCCGACCGACGCGACTGGTCTCGAACCCTGGCTCCTGGTCGCGGGCGGGGAGCGCGTGCTCGCGGGTGACCTTCGCGGATCGCTCGGCGAAGGAGTTGTCGGCGAAGTGGCGCCGGCCGGATCGTTCCTGACGGCGTTGCGGTGGCCTTTCCTGCCCGGGCTCACCGGGCAGTTCGTCGTGGTCCGCGCGCTCTTCGTTGCGGCGGACGGCCGCACGGTCGAAGGGGCGTCGCCCGGCGTGCCGTTGGTCTTCTGACCCGTCGGCGGCGGTTACGGGAGGCTGTCGCGGAGACTAGAGTGCCAGCGCCATGGTCCGCCGCACCGCGCCGTTGTTGCTCTCGATCCTCGGCTCGCTGGCGGTTCTCCCCGCGCACGGCGGCCAGTACCGCGGCCCGGGTTGGCCCGTCACCGGACCGCCGCCGATGCCAGGCGGTGGTGGCGGTGGCGGGGGCCCGACTACCGGCGGGCCCACCGGACCGAGCGCACCGGGCCCGGCCGGCGGCGGCGGGGGCGGGCCGACAACCGGTGGTCGCCCGGTGTCGCCGGACTCCACCAACTGGCAGACCTGGTGGGAGTTCAACAAGGACTCCTTCCTCGAACTGCGCGCCGCGATCCACCAGGTCGCCGTGACCGGATCGGACGACTTCTACCTGGGTGCGCGCCGTTCTTCGCCGCCGATCGACCTGCTCGCGCCGACCGAGGTCGACCTGTGCGAACGCGTCGTTCCCGCGCTCGCTCGCCTGCTCGCGCGCGAACGCAACCGCGACATCCAGAGTGCGTGCCTCGTGGCTCTCGGCAAGATCGGCCGCGACGCGGTGGCCGTCGATCTCGAGAAGACCTTGTCGGCTTCGATCGTTCGCGACGACCAGGAAGTGCGCGAGACTGCAGTGTTGTCGCTCGGCATCGCCGGTCGGTCGCGCGCCATGACGACGCTGTCGGCGCTGCTGCGCGACCAGCCCGAGGGCCGGCGTCTGGTCGATCGCGCGGAGGTCGGTGACCGGACGCGCGCGTACGCGGCGTGGAGTCTCGGCCAGCTCGCGTGGCGTTCGAAGGAAGGGTCGGAGCGCCAGGCCGTGCACGACCTCCTGCTGCCGTTGCTGAAGGACCCGGATGAGAAGTCGCGCGACGTCCGTGTCGCGGCGGTCAGCGGACTCGGACTCCTCGCTGCCGATCCTGCGGCCCGTCCTTCACGGCGACTCGCGTGGCAGACGGTCGAAGAGCTGCTGGCGTGGTTCGACGCCGACATCGGCCGAGGCGACGAAGTCGTCCAGGCGCACGCACCCATCGCGGTGGCCCGTCTGCTCGGTCGCGGCGTGAGCCCGCTGCACCAGCGTTGCAAGCAGGTGTTCGCCGCGACGCTTGCCGCGACCAAACGGCGCAGCAATCCGATCCTGCAGTCGGCGGCGATCGCGCTCGGCATGCTCGCGGAACCGGCCGAGCGCGAAGCCGAAGATGCGACGTTCTCCGCAGCGCTCACGGACTTCTTCGAGAAGGGGCACGATCGCCAGGCGCGCTACTTCGCGCTCATCTCCCTCGGTCGCATCGGCGGCGCAGCGAACCGGGACTGGTTGCTGCGTGCCTACCAGCGCACGAACCAGGCGCCGGACCGGCCGTGGATGGCGATTGCCGTCGGCATCGTGGCGGATCAGGTCGCGCGTCACGGCGAGTCGGACGCGACGGCAGCGCGGGTCCTGATGGAGGATCTGGGCGAGCAGAAGAACGACGACACTCGAGCGGCGATCGCCGTGGCGCTGGGGCTCACGAGGCACGCGTCGGCTTCGCCGATGCTGTTGCGCCTGCTGCTCGATCACGAAGGCGACGAACGCATGGCCGGCTACTTCTGCGTATCGCTCGCGTTGTTGGGGGATCGATCGAGCACCGCGTCGCTGGCTGATGTGGTGGAGCGTTCGCGGCGTCGGCCATTCCTGCTGCAGCAGGCCGCGGTCGCGCTCGGCCGCCTCGGCGACAAGGATGCGTCGATACGGCTCGTGCAGATGATGAAGGAGGCCGAGAGCACGGCGGTGTTGTCCGCGCTCGCCATCGCGGTTGGACAGATCGGCGACCGACGATCGATCGAGCCGCTGCTGACGATCCTCGACGACGGGGAGCAGACCAAGCTCGCCCGCGCCTTTGTCGCCGCGGCGCTCGGCAGCATCGGCGACAAGGACCTGTTGCCGTGGAACGTGCCGCTCTCGCGGGACTGCAACTATGCGGCGCAGGTGGACACCCTCACGAATGGCGCCACCGGCGTCCTCGACATCCTCTAGAACTGATGCTTTGAGTGGATCACTCGCCGCCGCCGAGTGAAGTCGCCCCGCCCG
>CAZIFB010000006.1:0-164766 GCA_964538915.1 uncultured candidatus Brocadiaceae bacterium
CGAACACGCGCTGTGCCCCGACCGCGTGCGCTTCGTCGGCGACCCCGTCGTCGCGATCGCCGCGACGGAAGAGGAGATCGCGTGGGACGCGTGCCGTCTCGTCGAGGTCGAGTACCGCGAGCTGCGCACGATCGGCGGTGTGCACGAAGCCGCGGCGAACGACGAGCCGCGCCTGCACGACTACGGCGTTCGCGGCAACATCCATCGCCTCGAGAACCTCGAGTTCGGGGATCTCGCGGACGGCTTCGCGCGCGCCGCGCACACGCGCGAGGACACGTTCTTCTTCGAGGGCAACACGCACCTGCCGATGGAGCAGCACGCGACGCTCGCGCACTTCGACAAGGACGGCAAGCTGACCGTCTGGTCGTCGACGCAGACGCCGCACTACCTGCACAAGGCGCTCGCCCGCGTGCTGCACCCGTTGCCGGCGCACCACATCCGCGTCGTCGCGTGCCCGAACGGCGGCGGTTTCGGCGGCAAGAGCGATCCGTTCAACCACGAGATCGCCGCCGCGAAGATGTCGATGCTGACCGGCCGCCCGGTCAAGATCGCACTCACGCGCGAGGAAGTGTTCTTCTGCCACCGCGGCCGCCACCCGGTGCTGATGCGCAGCAGGATCGGCGTCACGAAGAACGGCCGCATCACCGCGCTCGACTTCCACAGCTTCCTCGATGGCGGCGCGTACGGCAGCTATGGGACGGCGAGTACGTTCTACACCGGTGCGCTGCAGACGGTGACCTACGCGGTCGAGAACTACCACTTCCGCGGCGCGCGCTTCTTCACCAACAAAGCGCCGTGCGGGCCCAAGCGCGGTCACGGCACGCCGCAGCCGCGCTTCGCCCTCGAGGTGCAGCTCGACAAGATCGCGTGCGACCTCGGGCTCGACCCGGCGCAGATCCGCCTCGACAACCTCGCGCCGCGCGACTCGCTCACTGCGAACTTCCTGCGCATCGGCTCGATGGGGCTCGGCACGTGCATCGAGAAGGTCGTCGCCGGCTCCGGCTGGAAGCAGCGTCGCGGCAATCTCGGGAAGCAGGGTTCTTCCCCGGGGGCGAACGGCAAGTACCGCGGCCTCGGCCTCGCGTGCAGCAGCTACCTGAGCGGCGCCGGCCTGCCGATCTACTGGAACGGCATGCCGCACTCGGGCGTGCAGCTGAAGCTCGACCGCAGCGGTCTCGTCACCGCGTTCTGCGGCAGCACCGACATCGGCCAAGGCAGCGACAGCGTGCTCGGCTGGATCATCGGCGAGGTGCTCGGCATCGACCCGCTCGGCATCAAGGTCGTGACGTCGGACACCGACCTCACGCCGGTCGACCTCGGCAGTTACAGCTCGCGCGTCACCGTGATGACGGGCAACGCGGCGATGCAGGCCGCGGAGCGCGCTCGCGACATCGTCGCCAGCGGCGTGTCCGCGAAGCTCGGCGTTCCCGCCGGTCGCCTCGTGTTCGCCGACGCGCGCGTCTTCGACAGCGAGGACCCGCAGAAGGGCATGACGTGGCAGGAGGCCGTGTGCATCGCGGAAGCGAAGCACGGCACCATCGGCACCGTCGGCAGCTACTCGCCGCCGCCCGCGGCCGCGAAGTTCCGCGGCGGGGGCGTCGGTCCGAGCCCGAGCTACAGCTACTCGGCTGCGGTCGTCGAGGTCGAAGTCGACATCGAGACCGGCATCTACACGGTGCCGAAGGTCTGGATGGCGCACGACATCGGCCGCTCGCTGAACGCCGCCGTCGCGATGGGGCAGATCGAAGGCTCCGTCTACATGGGCCTCGGCGAAGCGATGATGGAGGAGATGGCGTACCGCGACCGCGTGCACAAAGGCAACCGCATCTTCGTGCACAAGATCCCCTCGCTGCTCGAGTACAAGAGCCCGGTCACGTTCGACATGCCCGAGGTCGTCACCTACGTCGTCGAGGACCCGGACAAGAACGGTCCGTTCGGCGCGAAGGAGGTCGGGCAGGGCCCGCTGCTGCCGATGATGCCGGCGGTCGCGAACGCGATCTTCGACGCGGTCGGCGTGCGCGTCGACGAGATCCCCGTCTCGTTCGAGAAGGTGCACGCGGCGCTGATGGCGAAGAAGGAGGGCAAGGAGCCGCGTTTCGGGCCGAGCAACGGTCCCGACGGGATCCCCACCGTCGACTTCGGCGACTCGCTGAAGATCAAGACGCCGTGGCAGGGTGGCGACGGCACGGCGTGGAACGAACCGAAGCGCGAGAAGAAGGCGGCGAAGTAGGAGGACACCGAGATGCTGCGACTCCCGACGTTCACCTACCACCGGCCGAAGACCGCCGCCGACGCCGTTCGCATCGCGAGCGAGCACGGCAAGGAAGCGATGTTCGTCGCGGGCGGCACCGACCTGTATCCGAACATGAAGCGGCGGCAGCAGACGCCGACGCAGGTCATCTCGCTGCAGGACATCCCCGGGCTCGACCAGGTCGAAGTGCACCCGCAGGGCGGCGTGCGCATCGGTGCGCTCGCGAAGCTGTCGATGCTCGAGAATCATGCGCACCTGAAGCAGCACTACGGTGCGTTCGCGCACGCCGTTCGCGAGATCAGCACGCCGCTGCTCCGCAACATGGGCACGATCGGCGGCAACCTGCTGCTCGACACGCGCTGCACCTACTACGACCAGACGCACGAGTGGCGCGAGTCGATCGACTACTGCATGAAGAAGGACGGCGCGATCTGCTGGGTCGCGCCCGGTTCGCCGCGCTGCTGGGCCGTGCAGAGCTCGGACACGGTGCCGGTCGTGTGCGCGATGGAGTGCGACGTCGAACTCGTCGGCAAGGACGGCGCGCGCCGCATCAAGGCGGGCGATCTGTACCGCGACGACGGCATCCAGTACCTGACGAAGAAGCCGGAAGAGCTGCTGACGCGCCTCTTCCTGCCGCCGCCCGTCGGCTGGAAGGCGAGCTACATCAAGCTGCGCCGCCGGAACACGTTCGACTTCCCGATCCTCGGCGTCGGCGTGTGCCTGTGGTTCGATGGCGGCGGTGTCGTCACGAAGGCGAACGTGCGGCTCGGTGGCGCGGGTTCGTACGCGATCCCCGCGGTCGAGACCGAGAAGCTGCTGGTGGGGCAGAAGCTGACGGACGAGGTGATCGCCGCAGCCGGCGCCGCGGCGATGAAGCCCGCGCGCACGATGGACAACACCGACCAGGACGTCTACTGGCGCAGGAAGGTCGCGCCGGTCTACGTCGCCAGAGCGATCGCTGCGTGTCGGTGACGTGATGGACTCGCCGTGGCCGGCGGTGGACGCGTTCCTCGCGTTCGTGCTGCGGGTCTCGATGTGGTAGTTCCAACACGCCGAGTGGCCTGCGTGGGCGCCGTGGCGCTCGGCGCGACTTGGCCCTCGTTGCGGCGGACGACTCCCTTTCACGAGCGACTCGATGACCGGGGCATGCTGGGAACTCTTCTTGCTGGGAACCGGTACGCAGCCTGGTGCGCACCGGACCAGGCTTCCATCATGCCCGCTCCATGGGAAGTGCCACGAACGCGCCTCGCTCTGCCGCCTGGTACGGCGCGAGCGTCGCGCAGTTCGTGACTGCGTCGACGAACGAAGTCGTCGGCGCACTGACCCGCGCCGGTCCGTTCGCGATCGACGAACCGCAGCGGCGGGCGTGGGAAGAGCAGATCGAGCTCTTGCGTGTCGCACTGACTGACGTCGACGGCTGGTTGTGTCTCGAGTTCGACGTGCCTCGTCTCGGCTCGCGTATCGATGTCGTTGTGATCGCAGGTGCCGCGATCCTGCCGATCGAGTTCAAGGTTGGGGCCGAAGACCACCTTCGCCCCGACTACGAGCAGGCCTGGGACTACGCGCTCGACCTCAAGAACTTCCATCGCGGTTCGCGCGACGCGCCGATATTCCCAATCCTCGTGGCGACGGAAGCTGCGAAGGCAGATGCGGCGTGGGAGCCGCCGCACAGCGATGGCGTGCGTTCGCCACGGCGGAGCAACCCCACGACGTTGCGCGTTGCAGTCCTCGACGCGATCGCGGCAGCCAATGGTCCGGCGATCGACGGAGAAGCGTGGGCGCAGGCTCCGTACCACCCGACGCCGACAATCGTTCAGGCGGCCCAGGCGCTGTACGCGCGGCACTCCGTCGAGGCGATCTCGCGCAATGATGCCGGGGCGAAGAACCTCGCAGTCACGTCGCGAGCCGTGGAGCAGGTCATCGACGATGCGCGACGGAGTGGATGGAAGGCCATCGTGTTCGTCACGGGTGTCCCGGGCGCGGGCAAGACGCTGGTCGGTCTCGACGTTGCGACGCGGCATCGCCGCGCGGTCGAAGAGGACCCGACCCACGCGGTCTACTTGTCGGGGAACGCACCGCTGATCGCCGTTCTGCGTGAGGCTCTGACGCGGGACGAGTACGAACGCCTGCGGCAGCAGGGAAGGCGAGAACGCAAGGGAGCGATCCTGCAGCGTGTGAAGCCGTTCCTGCAGAACGTGCACCAGTTCCGGGACGAGGGACTGCGTTCCGAGGCTCCGCCGGTCGACCACGTGGTCGTGTTCGATGAAGCGCAGCGTGCGTGGAACCGCGAGAAGACCGCGACCTTCATGAAGCTGAAGAAGGGGCGGCCGGACTTCACGATGTCCGAGCCCGAGTTCCAGCTCTCCTACATGGACCGGCGATCCGACTGGGCCGTCGCGATCTGTCTCGTCGGGGGTGGTCAGGAGATCCACGTCGGTGAAGCTGGCATCCACGCGTGGATCGACGCCGCGCGTGAACGCTTCCCGCATTGGCGCATCTTCGTGTCGCCGCGGCTCACGGACTCCGAGTACGGAACCGGTGCAGCGATCGATTCGCTCGCCGACCGACCACACGTGACTTGGTCCGAGGACCTGCATCTCGCGGTGTCGATGCGGTCGTTCCGCGCCGAACGCGTGTCGTCGTTCGTGAAGGCAGTCCTCGACTTCGACGTCGGTACCGCTCGCCAGCTCTGCGCCGAGCTGCGGGCCCGGTATCCACTCGTCGTCACGCGCGACCTGCAACGCGCCAAGGAGTGGATTCGATCCCATGCACGCGGATCGGAGCGTTTCGGACTCGTCGCCTCATCGCAGGCCGAACGCCTGAAGCCGCATGCGATCGACGTCCGCACCAAGGTCGATCCCGTGCAGTGGTTCTTGAACGAGCGTGACGACACGCGTTCGTCGTTCTACCTCGAGGATGCGGCGACGGAGTTCCAGGTGCAGGG
Source organism: uncultured candidatus Brocadiaceae bacterium (assembly GCA_964538915.1). Taxonomy (GTDB): domain Bacteria; phylum Planctomycetota; class UBA1135; order UBA1135; family UBA2386; genus JAEUHQ01. The sequence goes on from CAZIFB010000006.1 coordinate 5,196, forward strand.
GCTGGAGCTCGATTGGGCTTGCGTGACCTGGGACGCGGACCTGCGGCGGTCGGGTTCTCGCTGGCTGCATCGCAAGTTCCACGGCAGCCGGTGGAAGAACGCGAACCACCTCGATCATCAGCGCTACCTCGTGAACGCCTATCGCGTGCTGCTGACCCGCGCGCGGCAGGGCATGGCGATCTTCGTTCCGCCCGGCGACCTGGCGGACCCGACGCGGTTGCCCGAGTTCTACGACGGCACGTTCGACTACCTGGTGTCGCTGGGCATCGAGAGTCTGTAGCGAGCCCTTGGTTCTCGGTGGCCGCCACGTAGCCGTGAGCGAGTCAAGAGCCTCACGCCGACGTGGCGGTGGTTGCGATGGTCCTGCGCGGGATTGGTTCCGGCCTTGCTCCTCGTGGTGCGGCTCCCTGGCACATACCGGGTTCGGCAAACAACCTGCGTCCGTGCCCTCGGGTTTCGCCGGATCCGCACGACTCCGCTGATCTCCAGCGGGCGCCGTCGCGGTACAACTCCTCGTCCGTGATGGTGCCGCCACCGCGCACCTCGCCCGGCTCGCGCGGCCCCACGGAGAGAGAGACCATGAAGACCTGCACGCTCCTGTTGGCGGCGCTCGCCGCCGCTCCCTTCCTGTGTGCCCAAGAGGACAAGAATCCGGCTGCTCCGGGCGGCATGCAGATGCCGGATCCCAAGACGCCCCAGCACGACGTGCTGAAGGCATTCGTTGGGTCCTGGCAGACCACGATGAAGATGGAGGCGATGCCCGGCGTCCCGGGCATGGAGAAGCCGCAGGAATCGAGCGGCACGGAGCACTGCGAACTGATCTGCAACGGCCTCTGGCTGAAGGCGACCAACGAGGGCACGCACGACGGCAAGGCGTGCCAGGGCCTGTGGCTCGTCGGCTACGACCCGGCCGCGAAGTCGTACACCGGGCTCTGGGTCAGCAGCATGGACGAGCCCTCGTCCGCGATGACGGGATCGTTCGACGCAGCGAAGAAGACGTGGACCTTCACCGGTGAATCGCCGTTCGGCCCGTACCGCAGCGTCCTCGTCTGGAACGACGCCGACACCAGCACGGAGACCTGCTACCTCGTCGCCGACGGCAAGGAGACGAAGTGCATGGAGATGGTGCGAAAGCGCGTGAGCGGCGGGAAGCCGGTCGACGCGTCCGCCAACTTCACCAAGCCCGAGGCGAAGGAGTTCGCGATGCTCGCGGAAGGTGTCGGTACCTGGGACGCGACCGTGAAGAGCATGATGCCCGGCGCACCGGCGACGGAAGAGAAGGGCACCGAGAAGGTCGTGCCGATCTGTTCGGGCAAGTGGTACTGGTCCGACTTCAAGGGCACGATGATGGGCGCGCCGTTCGAGGGCCACGGCATCACGGGCTACGAACCTTCGACGAAGAAGTACGTCAGCTACTGGATCGACTCGATGAGCCCGACCTTCTCGCGCACCGAGGGCGACTACGACGCGGCGAAGAAGCAGTTCACGATGGCCGGGAAGTGCGTCGGCATGGACGGCCAGCCGATGACGATCGAGCAGACTTCGACCAACGGTCCGGACAGCCGCGTGTTCAAGATGGTCATGAAGAGCGCGGCGATGACGCACGAGATGCAGATCGACTTCAAGCGCACGAAGGGCTGATCGCCCAGGGTCGCGAGCAACCGCGACTTCCAGGAATGGGTCGGCCGCGAACTCGGTGAAGCAGTGCGCAAGCAGATCAGCGAGGCCGTGACCAAGGCGAACCGCAAGTCGTAGCGGCGCCCGTAGACTCGGGCGCGTGACGCCCGACCCGGAATCGCCCCGTCCCGCGCCGACGCCATCTCTCGCCGCCCGCTTGCGCCGGCACTTCGGCGCCGACGTCGATCCTCGCATCGATCTCGACACCCTGGCGGGTGCTCGTCCGGTGGCGCCGACACCGGGGTCCGAAGCACGGCCGGCCGGACCCTCGACGTCGTCGACGCTGAAGCGCCTCGAAGACCGCGGCAGCACGGCGTCGCGCTACAAGGTCCACGGCGAGATCGCTCGCGGCGGCATGGGGGCGATCCTCGAGGTCTTCGACGAGGACCTGCGCCGCCGGCTCGCGATGAAGGTGATCCTCGACCGGACCTCGAAGGGTGCGTCGACCGGTCCCGGTTCGGCGGTCGAGCCGCTCGTCCTGTCGCGATTCCTGGAGGAAGCGCAGGTGACGGGGCAGCTCGACCATCCCGGCATCGTGCCCGTGCACGAACTCGGGCTCGACGAGAGCGGGCGCGTGTACTTCACGATGCGGCTCGTGCACGGCCGCGATCTCGAGGCCATCTGCGGGCTCGTCGCGCGCGGCGAAGAGGGCTGGACCGTGACGCGCGCTCTCGGCGTCCTGCAGAAGGTCTGCGAGGCGATGGCATACGCGCACGAGAAGGGTGTCGTGCACCGCGACCTGAAGCCGCAGAACGTGATGGTCGGGCGTTTCGGCGAGGTCTACGTGATGGACTGGGGGCTCGCGCGGGTGAAGAGTTCCGCCGATCGACGCGACCTTCGCATCCGCGACGCGGCGGGGAGCGCAGCGGCGGTTCCGGCGGCCGTGGCCACCGATCGCGGCGACGGTTCGACCGACCGGGACGGCGACGGCCTCTACACGATGGACGGCGACGTCGTCGGCACGCCGAGCTACATGTCGCCGGAGCAGGCGCGCGGGGATCTCGGCGCGATCGACGAACGATCCGACGTCTACTCGGTGGGGGCGATGCTGTACCGCCTGCTCGCCGGCGTGGCGCCGTACGCCGGTGAACGCACCGGAGCCTCGGCGGTGTGGCACCGCGTGCTGGAAGGGCCGCCGCCCGCCGTCGAGTCGCTCGCGCCGCGCACTCCGCCGGAGCTGCTGGCGATCTGCAGCAAGGCCATGGCCCGCGAACCGGGGGCCCGCTACGCCGGCATGCTCGAACTCGCGGGCGACGTGCGGGCGTTCCTCGAGGGCCGCGTCGTCGGTGCCTTCGAGACCGGCGCGATTGCCGAGGCTCGCAAGTGGATCGGTCGCAACCGCGCGCTCGCGGGGTCGCTCGCGGCCGCGGCGCTGGCGCTGGTGGCGGGCCTCGTCGGCAGTCTCGTGTTCGCGGGTCGTGCGCACGACAGCTCGCTGGTCGCCGAACAGCGCCGCGTCGAAGCTGCCACGAACGCGGAGCTCGCGGAGAAGCGTCGGCAGGAGGCGATCGCGAGCGAGGCCAAGGCCACACAACAGGCGCGGGTGGCGCAGGAAGTGAACGCGTTCCTCAACGACGACGTGCTCGCCGCGATCGCGCCGGAGCACCTGGGCAAGGACGTCACGGTCCGCCAGGTCCTCGACGAGGCGTCGAGCCGGCTCGACGTCGTGGGGCTGAGCGATCCGGCGGTCGAGGTCGCTCTGCGGATCACGATCGGAACGAGCTACGAACGGCTCGGCGAGCACGAAGTGGCGCGCCGGCACTTCGCGCGAGCCCTCGATCTCGCGCGCGCGAACCTCGATCCACGTTCCGAGCCCGCGTTGAAATCGATGCGCGGACTCGGGTCGTCGCTGTTCAGGCTCGGCCGCTACGACGAGGCGATCGCCCTCTATCGCGAAGCGCTGACGCTCGCGCGCGAGATCCTCGGTCCGGAGCACCAGGGCACACTCGCGACCGCGAACGACCTCTCGACCGTTCTCTCGGCGGCGGGTCGGCTCGCCGAGTCGCGTGCGCTGCACACCGCGACGTTGCCGATCGAGAGCCGTGTTCTCGGCGAGGATGCGTCCAACACGTTGACCGCGCGCAACAACCTCGCGCTCCTCGACCAGAAGAACGGTCGCTTCGCGGAAGCCGAGCAGGGCTTTCGCGTCGTGCTCGAGAAGCGTCGTGAGGTCTCCGGCCCACGGCATCCCGAGACGCTGATCGTGATGAACAACCTCGCGCTGCTTCTCGGCGACATGGGCCGGCTCGACGAGGGAGAGGCTCTCGCGCGCGAAGTGTTCGACGCGTATCGCGAGACGCTCGACGAGGACCATCCGAAGCTCGCCAGTGCCGTCGGCAACCTCGGCACCTTCGCCTTCCGGCGTGGACGCATGGCCGAGGCGGAGAAGGCGTTCCGGGAATCGCTGCGACTCCTCCTCCTGCGTTCGGCGCCCGACTCGGCCGACGTGCTGCTGGCGAAGCACAACATCGCGACTTCGATCGAGGATCCGAAGCGACGCGACGAAGTGCTCTCGCTCCGGGGCGAGGTCCTCGAGGGCCGTCGTCGGGTTCTCGGACCCGAGCACCCGGACACTCTGGAAGCGATGAACGGCATGGCCGCGACGCTGCGCGAGATGAACCGTCTCGACGAGGCGGAGTCCCTGTACCGCGAGACCCTGGCCGCCCGGCGCGACATCCTCGGCGAGGACCATCCTTCCACACTCGTGACCATGGAGAACCTCGGCGGCGTGCTGCTCGCCCGCGGGGATGCCGCCGGCAGCGAGACGATCACGCACGAAGTGCTCGAGGTGCGCCGCCGGGTTCTCGGCGACACCCACCCCGACGTCGCGAAGACGACGCTCAATCTGGCGATCGTGCAGCGGTCGCGTGGCGACAGCGCCGCGGCGTTGTCGACGGTCGAGGACGCACTCGCGCGGAGCCGCGCGGCGTTCGGCGGGGCGCACCCCCAGGTCGCGACGTGTCTGCGCTGGCTCGGGGACGTTCGCAACGACGCGAAGGACCATGCGAAGGCGCTCGCGGCGTATCGGGAGTCGCTCGACATCTGGCGGCAGGTCCGGCCCGACGACAACCTCAGCGCGTACCTCCTGCACCAGATCGGCTACGAGCACCTGAAGCTGGACCAACTGGACGCCGCGCTGGAGCGGGCGAACGAAGCCGTGGCGGTGCGCGAGTCGGTGCAGGGCAAGGACGGAGCGGGCGCGCGCGCTTCGCTCTTCCTTCGTGCCAGGGTCCTGCTCGCGATGAAGCGGTTCGAGGAGACCGAGACCCTGGTGCGCGATCTGCTCGATCGGGCGCAGCGGCTCGACGGCGCCGACGCCGAGTCCACCAGGAGACTGCGCGCGCTCCTCGTTTCGCTCTACGAAGACTGGAACAAGCCCGACGAAGCGGCGAAGTGGCGCTGACGGCGCGCCGCGCGATCACTCGATGCGCAGCGACACGAGGTCCACTTCGCACGGGCCGTCGACCGGGTCGATGCGCAGCCACTGCACCTCCGCGGGCAGTCCCGGCCGGCCGGCGAGGTCGATGCGGTAGCGGTGGACCCGGCCGTCGTTGACCGAGCGCCACGTCACCGAGCATGCCTCGACGAAGGTTTCCTGGTCCGCGCCCTTCCAGAACAGCTGCGCGGTGCCCGCGTCGATCGCATGACCCGGCGCATGGATGCGCATTTCGATCTCGACTGCGCGGATCGGGCGCTGCAGCAGCGGCGTCACGATCCACGGATCGCCGCCGGTTGCTCGCCAGCGGAAGCCGTCGGCACCTTCGCGCACGACGAGCTGGTCGTTGGGCCAGAAGCCGCGGCGGTGTTCTCGCACCGCGAAGTCGAAGGCATCCTGCGTCCAGCGTTCGGGCAACTCGAGGCGGTCGTGGAGATCGAGCAGAGCGCGTCGGCGTCCGGGCGGCTCGTTGCCGAGGCGGCGTTCGAGTTCGTCGCGCGGGATCGTCGGCGCGTCGACGTCGACGAAGTCGGGAACGGCGTCGCGGATCGGGAACGTGCGGGCGCCGACGAGGCTCTCGCCGTCGCGTCGGAGCGGGGCGAGCGTCGTCGGTTCGACGAGGCGCGACCAGAAGGCTGCGTCGGCGGCAGTCGATCGCGGTGGCGCTTTCGTTCCCGGTGAGATCGTCGTCGCGAACAGCCGGGCGAGCAGCGTCGCGTCGTCCATCGTCCGTGCACGCCGCGTGATGCCGGCCCGCGGGATCGTCGCGGCGACACCGATGCGACCCGGCTCCATCGTCGAGCTCCTCGTGTTGGCGAGCAGCCACGCGATCGCGGCGTCCGGCGACGGCAGCGAGTCCGGAGGGAGCACGTCGCACTGCGGCACGAGCTCCGCACCCGGCAGGCACGCGACGAGGTCGTCCGGATGGAACACGTTGCGCTCCATGTGCGGCCAGCCCGGGCGCCGGAACAGGTACTCGTCGATCGACGCGCGGTCGTAGCGGATCTCCTCGGTCGTCAGGACCACCGCGCATCGAGCGACGCGGCACAGTTCGAGCATCGTCGGAACCGGCTGCTCCACGTGCTCGAGTACTTCGCTGCAGACGACCACGTCGAACGCGCCGTCCGGGAACGGCAGGCGGGCGCAGTCGACCGCCGCGGCGGGCAGGCCGAACAGTTCGCGCGCGCGCCAGCACGCCTCGACCGACAGGTCGCTCGTCGCGACGTCCGTGCCGAAGAGCGAGCGCACGACGTGGCACAGGTAGCCCTCGGCGCCGCCGACGTCGAGCAGCGACGTGAACGCGAGGCCGTCGAGGGCTCGCAGGATGCGCAAGGATCGTGCGAGCCGGCCGGTGTGGTGGCCCTCCGTCTCCGGGTGCCCGAAGCCGTAGATCGGCATGTGTGCGAAGAACGCGCCGCTCGGGCCGCGCCGGGCGAATCGCTGGTCGAGCCAGCTGCGGGTCGAGCGCGCGTAGAACGTCATCGGGGCGCGCAGGCTAGCGGTGCCCGGCCCCGCCCGCGACTCCGGCGGAGGCGACGAGTCGCGAACCGGCCGCACCATGGGCGGGGAGCGTTGGCACGGCAGCAGCTGCGGCAGTAGTAGGAGGGCATGCGCGCCACATGGAACGGCACCGTGCTCGCCGACAGCGATCGCACGATCGAGGTCGACGGCTACGTCTACTTCCCCCGCGAATCGGTCCGTACGGATCTGCTGCGCCTTGCCGCGAAGACGGCGGGCGACCGGCAGTGTCCGCACGGCGTGCAGTTCTACGACGTCGTCGAAGGCGCCCGCACCGCGGAGCGCAACGCGTGGTCGTACGAGAAGCCCGATGCGGCGATGAAGCAGATCGATCGGTGGATCGGCTTCTGGGACGAGGTCGAGATCGCCGCGAACTGACCGCGGTCACGCGGGCGGCGGCCTGTCGGTCGTGCGGTCGCGCAGCAGTGCCACGAGCCGTTCGCGCAGGCGCGTGAGTTCGCGCGAGAGCGCGAGCGTGGCTTCGCCGTCGTCGTCGAAGCGACGGCGGTGGCCGGTGCGGGCAGCGCCGCACCGGATGCGGAGCGCGTTCGCTTCCTCCGCCGCCTCCTCGAGCCGGCGGCGGAGGATCACGATCGCCGAACTCCACCGAGGCGGGATCATCGTGCGCCGCTGCCTCCGTGCTCCCCGGCCGTGCCGGCGCGTTCGGTCGGCGTCTCCCATTTCGGGATCGGCACACCGAAGTGCTCGTAGCTGCGCCGCCGCAGCGCCGCGGGCGGCGGTTCGTCCGGCTTGGTGCAGACCGGGGCGTCCGCGAGACGCGCCGCGACCGCATCGATCTGCAGTTCGCAGCCATCCTTGCCGTCGCCGACCTTCAGTGCGGCCCACGGCAGGAGCACGCGCTTGCCGTCGTTCTCGATCGCGGCGAACACGAGCGTCCTCTGCGCGGGTGCGAACCACAGCACGGGCGCCGCCTTCGCGGCGTTCGTCGCGGGCGCATCACCCGTGGCCGGGGCAGCACCCTTCGCCGCCGTCTTGCACGTCGCGTGGGCGAGGTCGGAGGCGAGGATCGTGCGCACTGCGGGTTTCGCCGCGGCCTCCGCGATCGGAGCCGGATTCGCCGGTGCGGTCAGCGAAGCGAACGTCAGGTTCGGATCGTCGGTGCACCAGCGCTGCGTGGTCGCGTCCCACAGCAGGGCCTTCGCGGGCAGTTCGCGGCGTTCGCCTTGTTTGTCGTTCGTGTCGGCCGATTCGACCAGCAGGGCGACGAGGCGACCGTCGGGTGCGAACGTCGCGTCCCGCACGACCGCGAACGGGGTGAATGCGCGCGTGCCGCCCTCTCCGGCAGTCGCCTGGGCGTGATGAACGACCGCGCCGGCGAGAGAGGCCAGCGGAACGAGCGTCGGCTCGGCACGCATGGCGGGCTGCTGCGGCTTCTGCGGCTCTTGCGACTCCTGCGCGCGCGCAGTCGGGAGCGCGAGCAGTGCCGCGGCGAACGGAAGGACGATGCAGGTCTTCATGGGAACCTCCTCTTGGTCGAAGTCGGAGTCTCCCGAGGCCGGCCGGGTGTTAGTCGAAATCGTCGCGCCGTGCGGATCGGTCAAGAGTGCGCCTCTTCGCGCACGGACACTGACCGCATTCCCGGGCGATCCTCCCGAGGCCGGACTTTCGCCGGCCGCGGCCTTCGCACCAGGGCGTAGCCCGGAACGCATGAGACACACCGACGAAACGAACCGTCTGGTCGCGAAGGCGCGCGCGGGGTGCCGGCGCTCGTTCGGCACACTGTGGAGAGCGCACGAGCGTCGTGTGCGCGCCGTCGTCGAGCCGATCCTGCGCGAAGGCGCCGACGACGTGGTGCAGGACGTCGCTGCCGCTGCACTCGTCGGCATCACCGCGCTGCGCGACGACGACGCGGGAACGTTCGCCGCGTGGCTGCGCTCGATCGCGCGCAACCGCGCGCGCTCGGCACTCGGCAAGCGTCGCCGCACCCGTTCGACCGAGGCGTCGGAGCCTCGGGTGGAGTCGTTCCCGGCGCGCGATGCGGGTACGTTCGATGCGGCGCAGCGCGACGAAGTCCGCCGCGCGCTGCGCGCGCTGCCGCGGCAGTTGCGCGCACCGCTCGTGCTCCGCTACTGGCGCGGCCGCTCGGGCCCCGAGATCGCGTCGCGGCTCCACACGACCCATGGTTCCCTGCGCGTGTCGTTGTGCATCGCGCTGCGCCGCCTGCGTCAGGATCTCGCGCGCTGCGGCTGACGCCGCGAGCGCAGTCAGTCGACGAGAGTGCGGAGGAGGAGGCGCGCCGTGCGCGGATCGGGGATCTGGAAGCGTGCGTCCGTGACGCCGTGCCCGACGTGGATCGTCACCGCGTCGTTCGGGGCGGCCGTGAACATGTCCTCGTCGGTGCGGTCGTCGCCGAGCACGATCGCGCCGGCTCTGCCGCCATGGGCCGCGAGCGCCCGTGTGACGACCAGGCCCTTGTTCACGCCCTGCGGGCGGATCTCGAGGACGCGATTGCCCGGCACCACGGTGACGCCGACGTTGCTCAGCAGTTCGAACAGGTGGAGACGCAGTTCTTTCGCGACCGTCGACGCGAACGCGGGCTCGACCTGGCGGAAGTGCCACGCGACGGACAACGCCTTCGTCTCCACGAACGACCCCGGCACGTGCGCGGCGACGCGCTCCAGGAGCGCGAGGATGCGCGGCCGCCACTCGAGGTCCGCACTCAACGGGTCCGACCACGAGTTCGCTTTCGGAGCCTTCGAAACGAGCCCGTGCTCCGCGTGCAGGCCGATGTGAAGGTCGCCGAACCACGAGTCGAGGAACGCGCGCGGTCGGCCGCTCACGAGATGGAGCTCGATGCCGTCGCGGGCTGCGATGCGCCGCAGCAGGTCGAGCAGGTCCGCGTCGGGCACCGCGAGGTCGGGCGTGTGCTCGAACCCGACCAGGGTGCCGTCGTAGTCGAGGAAGACGCAGGTCGGGCGCCGCTTCGCCTGCTCGGCGACCGCCTTGATCGTCGCCGGCAGGCTCCGATCCGTGCGGGGCGGCGGGGACGCACTGGAGCTCAGCTCCGTCAGGAAGTTGCGCACCCACGCGTGCACGTCGTGCCGTGCGAGGGCCTGGTGCATCGACCGCATGCGCCGGCGTCGTTCCTCCTCCGGCATCGCGAGCGCGGCGGCGAGCGTCTTCGCTGCTCCGTCGATGTCGTACGGGTTGAACAGGAGCGCCTCGGGCAGTTCGGCGGCGACTCCCGCGAACTCGCTGAGCACGAGCACACCGTCGCCTTCGCCGCGCGCGGCGACGAACTCCTTCGCGACGAGATTCAGTCCGTCCCGCAGCGGGGTCACGAGCATCACGTCCGCGGCGAGGTACAGCTCGGTCACTTCGCGCACGTCGCGCCCGCGGTTCATGTAGCGGATCGGCGTGTAGTCGGGCGTGCCGAAACGGCCGTTGATGCGGCCGACGAGTTCGTCGACGCCGCGTTTGAACGACTGGTACGCGTGCACGTCGCCGCGCGACGTGACGGCGACCTGCACGAGCTGCACCGGGTGCTCGCCCGGCGGCTGGGTCTCGAGCAGGCGCTCGAACGCGAGCAGGCGGCGCGGGATGCCCTTCGTGTAGTCGAGGCGGTCGATGCCGAGCACGATGCGAGCCTGGCCGCTCTGTGCCCGCAGCTGGCGGGCGCTCTCCTGCACCGCGGGGTCCGCCGCGATCGACGTGAAGTTGGCGACGTCGATGCCCATGGGCAGTGCCGCGAGCCGCACTTCGCGCTCGGCCCACGCGACGCGATCCACTTCGACCTCGACGCCGAGCAGTCGCAGCAGGGACGCCGCGAAGTGACGCATGTAGCTCAGCGTGTGGAAGCCGATCAGGTCGGCGCCGAGCAGCCCCCGCAGCAGTTCGGAGCGCCAGGGCAGGACGCGGAAGATCTCCGACGACGGGAACGGGACGTGGAGGAAGAAGCCGATCCGCGCGTCGGGCAGCCGTTCGCGCAGCATCTCGGGCACGAGCATCAGGTGGAAGTCGTGCACCCAGATGACGTCGCCGGGCCGCCACTCGGCCGCGACCGCGTCGGCGAAGCGGGCGTTCACCTGGCGGTAGACCTCCCAGTCGGGAGTCGCGAGCGGCATCCGCTCCGGCATGTAGTGGAAGATTGGCCACAGCACGCCGTTGCTGAAGTCGTTGTAGTACGCGTCGACTTCTTCCCGCTTCAGCTCGATCGGCCGGAAGCGCAGGGCGCGCATCCTTTCCATCACGTCGCGCTTCGCCGGCGCCCGCAGTCCCGTCACCGAACCGGGCCAGCCGAACCACAGTCCCTCGCCGCTTTCGTGCGGGCCTCGCAGGCCGGTCGCGAGGCCGCCCGCGCTCTGGTCGATGCGCGCTTCGCCGTCGGCCACGACCACCGTCAGGGGAAGTCGGTTCGAGACGATGAGGAGTCGCGAAGTCGTCATGCCCATGCTCGCACGACTCCCTCGCGCGCGGCGAGCAGGTCGCCGATCGTCGCCGCGGCGTTGATGAGGCCGACGTGTGTGTAGGCCTGCGGGAAGTTGCCGAGCAGCCGGCCGGTCGAGGGGTCGATGTCCTCGGAGAAGAGGCCGAGCGGGTTCGCGTGCGCGATCATGCGGTCGAAGATCGCGATGCCGTCGTCGAGGCGCCCGGCGAGCGCCAGCGCCTCGGCGAGCCAGAAGCTGCAGATCGTGAAAGCGCTGGTCGTCTCGCCGAAGTCGTCCACGTTGCGGTAGCGCAGCACGAAGCCACGGTCGACCAGGTCCTTCTCGTACGCCGTCAGCGTCGACACGAAGCGCGGATCGCGCGCGTCGATGAGGCCGATCGACGGGAGCAGCAGGTTGGACGCATCCGGATGCTCTCCGTCCAGGCCCTGCGTGAACATGCCGAGCCGTTCGTTGTAGCCGCGCGTCAGGACCTCTTCCTTTTCGCGCGATGCGACGCTGGCCCACGTGTCGGCGAGATCCTTCTTGCCGAAGCGCCGCGCGAGGCGCGCGCCTCGCTCGATCGCGGTCTGGCACATCGCACGGGAGAACGTGTGGTTCTTCAGCATCGTGCGGTACTCCCAGATGCCGGTGTCCGGCGTGGGGGCCGCCTCGATCGCGTCGCGCACGAGCCGTTCGACGAGCGGCATGTGCTGCTCGGGGTTCTCGTGCACGAGCCGCGGATCGGAGAGGAGCGACTCGAGGCTCAGCAGCAGTTCGCCCATCAGGTCGTTCTGCCGCTGCGACCATGCCGCGTTGCCGACACGGACGAAGCCGTTGCCGCCGAAGCCGGCGAGGTGCGGCAGGATCTCCTCGTGCAGTTCGCGCCGGCCGTCGAGGCCGTAGACGGGCTGCAGGGGACCCGACTCGGCGACGTTGCGGAGGAAGCGCAGGAACGACTCGCCTTCGGTCAGCTGGCCGAGCCGTCGCAAGGACTCGACGACGAACGCGGCGTCGCGCAGCCAGCAGTAGCGGTAGTCCCACGTGCGCTGCGTGCCCATCGCTTCGGGGATGCTCGTCGTCGTCGCGGCGATGATCGCACCGGTGTCGTGGTGCGCGTGGAGCTTGAGGCACAGCGCCGAACGCAGCACGTACTCCTGCCGGAACGGCGGCAGGCCGCACGAGCGTGCCCACGCGCGCCAGCCGGCGATCGTGAGGTGCAGGCTGCGCTGCACGGCGGCGAGGTTGGTCGGGCGCTCGTGCGGCGCGATGCTCAGGACCTGGTAGATCGGTTCGCGCAGAACGAACGGCTGGCCCGCGATCACGAACGGCGCCGGTGCGTTGGTCGCGAGATGGAGAGCGACGGGGCCGCCGACCGCCACGAGGCCGTGTTCGGTCGGTTGCAGCGTCACCTTCGTGCGGCCGTAGTCGGGGCGCGGGTCGAAACGGATCCGCAGTCGCGGTTCGCCGCGCAGCGGCACGATGAGGCGCATCACCTCGAACGGCGCACGGACGTCGATGCCCGCCGGGATGCGCGGCGCCCAATCGATCACCTGCCACGCGGCGTCGCCCTGTTCGAAGGTCGCGCGCAGCACGTTGGTGTTGCGTTCGTACTCGAGCTTGCCCTGTATCTCGCCGCCCGGCGGCTGCACCTGCCAGGTGCCGCCCTTCTCGTCGTCCAGCAGGCGGCCGAAGACGGACGGGGAGTCCCACTGCGGCAGGCACAGCCAGTCGATCGAACTCGTGGGGGAGACGAGCGCGAGGACGCGGCCGTTGCCGATCACGCCGTGGTCGAGACGGGGCGCTTCGAGTTGGGTCTTCACCAAGTCAGTATGCGTCGACGCCTCGACCCGTCGCCTCTGTCGAACCGGCCGGTTTTGGATTTTTTTCGGGCGTCGGAGAGGCTGCTCGTGAACCAACATCCTCCGCCCATGCCCAACCACAGTCGCGTCGCCTTCACCAGACTGCTGCCGTCTGCGCTTCTCTTCGCGTCGATCGGGAGCGCCCAATCCGCGGACGAAGCCTTCGCCGTCGCGCGCTCTCGCTACGAGAGTCGCATGGACGCATGGAGGGATGCGGTCCGTGCCGCGATCCGTGCCGACTCGAAGAAGCCGGCGGAGCAGATTGTCCAGTTGCTCGGCGGGTTCCGAGAGCGCGGGGAAGTGCCGGAGTCGCTCACGAAGCTGCGCGTCGAACAGGCGAAGCTGCGCGCCGACCTGATCGACGCCTACGACGCCTACGCCAAGGCCGTGCTCGCCACCGAGGAGCGGCGGGGCGAGGCGATCGTCGCGGAGAAGGCCGTCTGGAAGCAGATCCAGGATGCGGTCGAGTGGACCACGCTCGGTACGGAAGACATGGAGACGCTGAACGAGGCCGCTGCGGCGGGGGATGAGAGCGCCAAGGGCACGGAGCTGAGGCTGCCGATCACGTTCGAGGGTGGCTACCGGCTCGAAGTGCGCGGTCGCAGGGTGGGCGACGGTGCGGTGCAGGTGCGCCTGCCACGTACGGGCGACGTCGACACGCTGCATGCCGATTGTCCCGGCGACCGGTTCACGTTCCGGGTCACCGTGTCCCCCGAAGGTCGGCTCGTCATCGACGAAGGTGCCGTGGCGAAGGCGAGGGCTGTGGCCCGCGAGGCGTCGGCGGGCGAGGGCCGCGGCGCCGCCGATTCGGGGGCCCCGACCGTGCTGTGTGTCGGAGGATCGTTGCGGATCGAGAGCGTGCGATGGAAGCCCTTCCTCGTGCTCGAGGTTGCCGAGGAGAGTGTGAAGGACGCGGCCCGGCCTGGCGCCGACGCTGCCGTCGCGGCGGCGCCGTTCGGTCGCGAACTCGTCGTGAACGGGGGCAACGAACGGCCGATCCGCAACGACGGCTCGATCGAAGGCTGGACGGTCCGTTCAGGTTCGTGGCATCGCGGCAACAAGGACACGCTCCGGTACAAAGGGGGCTACTTCTCGTCGTCGGCGAAGGGAAAAGAAGCGACGCCGGTCAAGACCGCGATCTACCAAGACGTCGACGTGCAGAAGTTCGCGTCGGCGATCGACGACGGAGTCGTCACCGCGCACATCGCGTTCGCGCAGCAGTCCTTCGACCAGTCGCCTGGCGACCTCGGGCGCGTGACCGTGGAGTTCCTCGACGCCACAGGACAGGTGCTCGCCGGGGGGTACGACTCCGAGGAGCTGTGCAGTCGCGGAGTCTGGAAGGAGCATTCCGGCTCATGCCCCGTGCCGAAGGGGGCGCGCACCGCGCGGATCGTGCTGCAGAGCCGGCGTTCGCGTGCAAAGGGGCAGGACAGCAGCGACGCGCACTTCGACGAGGTGTCGCTGAAGCTGCGCAAGTCCTGACGTTCGCTGTGGCGCCCGGCCGCCGGCGCGCCGAAGGCGGGCACGGTTGGCGCCGCCGCTACTGGAGCCGGATGCCGTGCAGTTGCGTCGTCGCGTGGTCGCCGGTGGCGAAGTCGTAGACGAGCCATTGCGCGACCGCGGCGAGACCAACGCCCGCCTGGGCGAGCTGGTAGCCGAGGTCGACGGCCGCGTAGCCCTTGTCGAGCCCGGTCGTGCCGAGTGTGCGCAGGAAGGTCGCATCGGCGGCGACGTACAGGTTGCAGCCGCCGAGGCCGAACGGCGACAGGTCGACGGGCTGCGGCAAGGGGCTGATGCCGAGCCACAGCACCGCGAGGGCGTTCGGATGCGACTTCGCGACGGTGATGCGCGAGCCGGTGGTGGTGGCGCGGGTACCGATCAGGGGCAGGGTCCCGCGGCTGGTGCACGCGGTGCCGGTAACGGGGCCCTGACCAGCGCGTGTTCCCTCGTAGGCACGGATGCGGCCGTGGTAGGTGCCGATCGTCCACCAGAGTGTGTCCAACCACGCGACCACCGGGTACGGGCTGCCCGGCTGTACGCCGAGGTTGGCGGAGTACTCCATCCAGCCACTGGTGCCGTTGCTGCCGGTGTTCGGTGGCGGAAGGAAGTTGTCGACTTTCCACAGAAGCGTGCCGTCGCGACCGGAGTAGCAGGGGGTGCTGCCGTAGGCGTTCGGCGGTGCGGTCGGCCAGTCGGCACCGACGACCAGGTCGCCGACGCCATCCTGATCGTGGTCGTCGCCGACGACCGCCGAGTTGCCGTATTCGAACCAGGTGCGGATCACCGCGCCCGTCGCGCCCGAGTAGGCGACGACGTTCATGCCCGTCGACGACCAGTACGGGAACGCGACGAAGTCATGGATGCCGTCGCCGTCGATGTCGCCGATGTTGCCGACGTGCGCGGACAGGCGATCGCCCGGTACGAGGCCAAAGCTGGTGCGGAGGATGTTGCCGTTCTTGCCGGACACGAGGTCGAGGGCGCCGCGGCCGGTGGAGTCGTTGCTGCCGACCACGAAGTCGTCGCAGCCATCGCCGTCCATGTCGCCCATCTTGGCCATGCTGATGACGAGGCGGCCCAACGCGAGCATGTCCTTCGTCCACAACAGCGAGCCCGTGTGGTCGTAGACGAAGAGCTTCGAGCTGATGACGCTGCGTGACGACACCACGAGGTCCGATCGGCCGTCGCGGTTCACGTCGAGCCCGCCGAGCATCCGGTCGCCGAAGCCCTCGCTGAAGAGGCCGGTGACGGACCAGAGCGTCTGCCCGGTCGCAGGCGAGCGCAGGAAGATCTCGTTGGTGTTGGTGCCCCAGTCCCACAGCACCGCAACGTCCGGACGACCGTCTTCGTCCATGTCCCCGGCATGGGCAACGTTGGCGAGGCGGATCTCGACGAGCTCGTGCAGCACGCTGCCGTCGACACCCGAGCGAATCTGCAAGCGCGACAGGAACGAGAGCGGCCCCGGTGCATTGTCGTACACGAGCGAGAGCACGTCGCGGTACCCATCGAGGTCGTAGTCCGCGAACGAGTACATCTGTAGGTAGGTGTCCGTCGACGGTGGCGACGGCACCTGCCAGCGGATCTGCTGCGCTGGCAGCGACGCGCCGAGGAGCAGCAGGGCAACGATCGAGGACTTGGTCACAGGAACACCACCCACTCGGCGTGCGACACGGATGCGTTGGTGACGACGAACATCATGTAGATGCCGCGCGGCAACTCCGCTTCGGACGCTGGGGTGTTGAACGTCGCGACGTTGTTCCCTCCAGCCCGTACTTCGAAGTAGCGCTGATGCATGTCACTGTGGTGGGTGACGGAGCCAGGTGCCATGAACACGACCTTTTCGATCGCATGGCCCAAGGGAAGTGGGTCGCATTGAATGGTCCGTGTCTCCCCCTACTCCAGTTCGTACGCGCCGAGCTGAATGTCGACCTGGGGAGCTGGTGCCTGCCAGGTGACGTTCGTGGGCCGGAACTGCGGGTTGTTCAGGTAGGGCGGCGAGAAGATCTCGTAGTCGTAGAGTCGGTTGTTGCCGCCGCCGACGAAGACACGGCCGTCCGGCAACAAGACCGCGCACGAGTGGTAGTCGCGTGGTGAAGGGACCGGGTTTTCGGGATAGGTGTGCCACGCGCCGTTTTCGAAGATCTGCGGCTTGTAGACGAACGCGCGCGAGGTAGCGAAGAGCCCGTTGCAGTGCTCGCCGCCGAGGACAAGCACCGCTGAGACATCCCCGGCGACCGAGGCGCGGAAGATACCACGGGCTGGCCAGCGAGTGGGAAGGGCAGCGGGCCTCGTTCTGGCACTGAGGAACCGGCCACCTCTCGTCGTCGGCGAAGGGGAGGGAATCGCCACCGGCCAAGACCGCGACCAGCCAGGTCGTGGCACGGCCGCAACTCTGCGGCGACACTGCTCGCATGACGACCCTGGGGATCTACTTCGCGACGAACCGCGCGCACGAAGGCGCCGACCGCTGGCAACCGAAGCGCTACGGCCGCTCGTTCTCGCAGGACGGTGTCGAGAACCTGCGGTTCGGCTGGGTCGAGGTCGACGTCGCGCAGGATGCGATCGACCGCTGTGTCGCGGCGGCGACGAGTTCGGGCCCGGGGGACGGCAATGCGCTGGCGAAGCTGCTGACGAAGGCGGCCGCGAGCGCACGCATCGACGCGTACGAGGAGGCGCTCGACCCCGACCGCTCCGACGCCGCGCAGCAGAAGGCGAAGCTCGGCAGCAAGGCGATGTTCCGCGACCTGCAGAAGGACATGCTGCGCCGCTGCGACGCCCTCGTCTACGTGCACGGGTTCAACGTCTCGTGGGAAGAGGCGGTCGGCTCGGCGCTCGCGCTGCAGGTGATGCTGAACCGCGACGGCATCGGCGACCCGAAGCAGCAGGCCGCCGTGGTGCTGTTCACGTGGCCGTCCGACGGGCTGGCACTGCCCTTCGTCTCCTACAAGTCGGATCGCACGGAGGCGAAGGCGTCGGGCTATGCGTTCGCTCGAGGGCTGCTCAAGGTGCGCGACCACCTCGCGACGCTCGCCGACCGTGCCGGCGGCCGCGCGTGTCCGCAGGACCTGCACCTGCTCTGCCACTCGATGGGCAACTACGTGCTGCAGAACGCCCTCGAACGGATTCGCGCGTTCACCGCCGGCACCGCGATGCCGCGCCTCTTCGAGAACGTCTTCCTCTGCGCGCCCGACGTGGACTCCGACGTGCTCGAGCTCGGCAAGCCGATGGGCGACCTGCACGAACTCGCGCGCAGCGTGACGGTCTACCACAACCGCAACGACACCGCGTTGCACGTGTCCGACTACACGAAGGGCAACCCGGCGCGTCTCGGCGGCGACGGCGCGTCGCGCGCGGGTCTCCTGCCGGACAAGGTGCAGCAGCTCGACTGCAGCGGGATCGTCAGCGGACTCGTGCAGCACAGCTACTACCTCGACGGGCGCGTGAACGCCGACATCCTGCTGAGCCTCGACGACGTCGCGGTCGACGGCGAAGGGCGGACGCGCACGCGCCTCGCCGGACCCGGAGTGCGTTGGGCGATGAGGTGACGGCGCGTTCCCTTGCCCCGCGGCGCGCATTACCGTCTCGCGGACGATGGCAGTGCCGCGCAAGGAACTCACGTCCACGAAGAACCCGGCGATCCAGCGCTTCCGCGACGCGGCCGCCGGAGACCTCGACGGCGTGATGCTGGTGGAAGGCAAGCGCCTCGTCGGCGAGGCACTCGACGCGGGACTGCCGGTGCTGGAGGCCGCGGTGTCGCCGCGCTTCGACGACACGAACGTCCGGCAGCGTCTGCAGCGGGAGGCGCGTTCGTTCCTCGAGTGCTCGGACGACGTGCTCTCGCGCCTGAGCGCACTCGACACACCGCAGGGCATCGCGATCCTCGTGCAGCGCCCGGAGCGCGCCGACACCGATCTGCTCGCCGGTGACCTCTCTCCGCTGGTCGTCGTCGCCGCGGGCGTGCGCGACCCGGGCAACCTCGGGTCGCTCCTCCGCACGGCCGAGGCCGCGGGTGCGACCGGTTGCCTCACGATGAAGGGCGGCGCCGATCCGTTCCGCGACAAGGCGGTGCGCGGCTCGATGGGTTCCGTGTTCCGCCTTCCCGTGATCCACGGCAAGGATGCCGCGGGCGTGATCGACTTCTGCAAGCGCAACCGTCTGCAGATCGTCGTCGCCGACGGCGGCGGCGATCGGTCGCACGTGCAGGCCGATCTGAAGAAGCCGATGGCACTCGTCGTCGGCGCCGAGGCCGCGGGCGTGCCGGCCGAACTGCTCGCCGCCGCCGGTGCGCGTGTTCGCATCCCGCTGCGCGAACCCGTGGACAGCCTCAACGTTGCGGTGGCCGCGGGCGTGCTGCTCTTCGAAGCGCGGCGCCAACGGAGCTCGTGAGCCTGTTCGCCGACCTGCCGGAGAACGATCCCGCGCCTGCGCGCGCCGCGGCCCCGTTGCCGCCGCTCGCGGAACGAATGCGGCCGCGAACCCTCGCCGAGTACCTCGGCCAGGACGACGTGCTCGGCGAAGGGCGTGTGCTGCGCGCGGCGATCGAGCGCGGGCAGGCGGGGTCGCTGCTCTTGTGGGGGCCGCCGGGTGTCGGCAAGACCACGCTCGCGCTCCTGATCGCGAAGTCCGCGAACCTCCACTTCCATCCGTTCTCCGCGGTGCTCGCCGGCGTCGCGCAGGTGCGCGAAGCGGTCGCCGAGGCGCAGAAGCGCCGCCAGGAGGACGGGCGGGGCACGCTGTTGTTCGTCGACGAGATCCACCGCTTCAACAAGGCCCAGCAGGACGCCTTTCTGCCGCACGTCGAGAAGGGCGATCTCGTGCTGGTCGGCGCGACGACCGAGAACCCGTCGTTCTCCGTGACGGCGGCGTTGTTGTCCCGATGTCGCGTCGTACCGCTGCACGCACTCGGCGCCGCCGCGGTCGAACGGGTGCTGCGCGCAGCGCTCGCGGACCACGAGCGCGGACTCGGCGTGCGCGACCTGCGCATCGCCGACGACGCGGTGGCGCGTCTCGTCACGCTGGCGGGCGGCGATGCGCGCCGCGCGCTCGGTTGCATCGAGGCGTGTGCGGCGACGTGCGTCGACGGCGACACGATCACCGCGCCGATGGTCGTCGAGGCGTTCCAGCATCGCGCGCTGCGTCACGACAAGGACGGCGACCAGCACTACGACCTGCTGTCCGCGCTGCACAAGAGCCTGCGCAACTCCGACGTGCAGGCAGCGGTGTACTGGCTCGCCCGCGCACTCGAAGCCGGCGCCGACCCCGTGCACGCGGCGCGGCGAATGGTCGCGGTGGCCGCGGAGGACGTCGGGCTCGCGGATCCGATGGCGCTCCAGGTCGCCGTCTCCGCGCTGCATGCGCTGCAGTTCCTCGGACTGCCGGAGGGGCGCCTGCCGTTGACCGAAGCCGCCGTCTATCTCGCCGCTGCGCCGAAGAGCAACGCGGTGATCCGGGCGATCACTGCCGCGACCGAAGCCGCGCGCGACGGGGAACAGCACGCGGTCCCCCTGCACCTGCGCAACGCGGCGACGTCGCTTGCCGGTGAACTCGGGCACGGCCGCGGGTACGTCTACGCGCACGACACCAAGTCCGGCGTGGCGAAGATGGAGTGTCTGCCGCCGGAGCTGCGCACCGCGAAGTTCTTCACGCCGGGCGATCGGGGCTTCGAGAAGAAGGTTGCCGAACGCATGGCCGAGAACGACCGCCTGCGGCGTTCGGGCGATGGCTGAGCGCGACGTCCTGTTCGGCGTCGCCGGCTGGTCGTATCCGGACTGGAAGGGCGTCGTCTACCCGCGCGGCTGCAAGGACACGCTGCGGGCCGTCGCGCAGCGCGTTCGCCTGATCGAGATCAACAGCACCTTCTACGCGCCGCCCTCGGCGAAGAACTGCCGCTCGTGGGCGGAGCGGACCGCGGATCTCGGCACGTCGTTCACTGCAAAGCTGCCGCACGAGTGCACGCACGAGCGTTCGTACGACCCGGCGTTCGCCGCGGGTGTGCGCGAGGGGTTCGCGCCACTCGTCGCGTCCGGCCGGCTCCTCGGACTGCTCGCGCAGTTCAACCACGAGTTCCCGTTCACCGCGGCTGCGGTCGCGCACGTGCGATCGCTGGCCAACGACTTCGCGGGCGACGTGCCGTTGTTCGTCGAGGTGCGGCACCGGTCGTGGAACGCAGAAGCCGCGATGGATGCCCTGCGCGACCTCGGTGTCACCGCGCTCGAGCTCGACTATCCGGGCATGGTCGGCGGGTTTTCGCGCGACGTGACCGGTGCGCACGGTGCCGGCATCGCGTACTTCCGGCTGCACGGCCGCAACGCTGCGTGGTTCCGGAAGGGCGCCGGGCGCGACGAGGTCTACGACTGGCAGTACTCGGCGAACGAAGTCGCGCAGATCGGGCAGCGCATCGGCCGCATCGCCGCCACGGCCCCGCGAACGCTGGTCGTCGCGAACAACCACTTCCGCGGTCAGGCTCTCGCCGTCGTCGAGGACCTGCTCGCGTGGTATCGCGGCGAGCACTGACTCGTGGAGGGAGCGCCGCCTCAGGCGGAGATCTGCGCAGTGAGGTCGGCGACGAGGCGGTGCAGCATCGTGGGCGACAGGTCGAACTCGACGCCGGCTGCGGCGAACAGTTCGGGCAGCGGGCGGGTGCCGCCGAGTGCCAGCGCACGGCGATACGCCTCGACCGCCGCGCGCGGATCCTTGCGATAGCGACTCCACACCTGGAGCGCGCCGACCTGCGCGATGCCGTACTCGACGTAGTAGAAGGGATGGTTGAAGAGGTGGGTCTGCCCGATCCACTGCATCGCCAGCGCGTCGTCGAGGCCCGACCAGTCGACGTCGCCACCGAAGCGGCGCCGGATGTCGAGCCATGCAACGCGCCGTTCCTCGGGCGTGTGCGACGGCCTGCCGTAGACCCAGTGCTGGAACGCGTCGATCGAAGCGATCCAGCAGAGCGTGCGGAGGATGCCTTCGAGGTGCTTCTGTCGCGAGCGGCGCGCGTCGTCCGGCGAGTAGATGGCGTCGAGGTGTTCGAGGCCCAGCAGCTCCATCGACATGCTCGCGGTCTCCGCCATCTCGATCGGGTAGTCGCGGAACGCGAGCAGGTCGTGGTGGCGGCACGCGAGCGAGTGGAACGCGTGACCGCCTTCGTGGAGGAGCGTCTGCACGTCGCCGTGCACGCCGACGCCGTTCACGAAGATGAACGGCACGCGTTCGTCCTCGAGCTGGTACTGGTAGCCGCCGGGCGCCTTGCCCTTCCTGCTCATCAGGTCGAGCAGGTCGCGGCGCACGAGTTCGTCGAACTCCGCGGCGAAGCGCGGATCGACGCGTTCGAACAGGCGGCGGCACAGCGCGATGAGTTCTTGCTGCGTCGAGAACGGTCGCAGCGGCGGCCGTCCGGCCGGGTCGACATCGGTGTCCCACGGCCGCAGCCTCGGGACACCGAGCTTCGTGGCGCGCGCGCGATCCGCTGCACGCACGGCGGGCACGACGGCCTCGGCGATCGCGTCGTGGAACCGGAGGCAGGTGGCTTCGGTGTAGTCGTACCGGCCGAGTTCCTGGAAACGGTACGGCGTGTACGTCGTGAAGTCGGCGTTCCGAGCGATCGTCGTCCGCAGCCGCACCAGCGCCTCGTAGATCTCTTCGAGGTCGGGCCAGCGGGCGGAACGCGCGGCCAGAGCCTTCCGGAACGCGCCTTCGCGGACGGCGCGATCCTGGGACTCGTAGTACGGCCCGAGCTGCTGCAGGGTCAGCACCTTGCCGTCGAACTCGACGGTGATGCCGCCGAGGATCGCCTGCTGGCGCGTCTGCAGTTCGGCTTCCTGTCGCTGCAGTTCGACGTTCTCGGCGCGGAACAACGCGCTCTGGGTGCGGCGTCGGCGCACGACCACGTCGAACCGCTTCGGGTCGAGCGTGCCGGTCGCCGGGCTCGCGAGGAACTTCTTGTCGAGCGCGTCGCTGCGCCGCTTCACGACGGGCATCACGGTCTCTTCCATCGCGAGGTACGCGCGTTTCGCCGCATCGTCGTCGGTGCGAAGCGTCATTCGCACGTAGCGGCGCGCCTGCTCGGCGGAGACGCGGGCGAGCAGTTCGCTCTCGTCGCGGAGCCACGTCTCCACGGCTGGGGCGTCCGGCAGGTTGCGCCGGTCGAGGTCGTCGAACAGCGGCTCCAACTGCTCGATGGCACCGGCATCCAGGTCGCGCGGCACAAAGTGCCAGGTCGGGGGCGCGAACGGCGTGGGCACGGGTGCGGGGGCGTCTCGGGTCGGCCTGCGGAAGTCGAGAACTTAGGCAGGCCCGTGGACACGCGGAAGCGGTTTCTTCCGCTGCGGGGGCCCGCGTTCTGTCCCGTCCGCACGACAACCGGCGCGCGCGGTGGACCTGGGACGGGACGCGGAGCCCTCGCCACCGACGGGATCGATGCGATCCACGGCGGTACGGCGGTTGCCTGCCGCGCGCCTCCTCCGATGCGAACCCTACCTGCCCTTCTGCTCCCCCTGTCGCTGCTCCTCGTCCCGTCGTGCGGTGGCGGCGGATCGCATGGGTCCCTGCGGAACGAGTCACCGCGGCTCGTGTCGATCCTGGTCGAGGTCTACGACCCCGTCACGAACTTCGTCTGGGAGAACGTGTCCGTGCGGGTCGTGGAGGCCGACCAGGAGTGGGCGCAGGGCACGTTCGTGAGTCCGTACGACGACTGGTACCTGACCGGCGTGGATGGCCGCGTGCTGCTCGACGAGTATCTGCTCGCCGACGCCGAGGTCGGTTTCCCCGAGGACACCCAGGGTCGCGCGATCCTCGGGCCGCAGCACTTCGAGAACGAAGCGACCGTCGTGCTCGAGGTCGATGCCCTCGGCTTCGTGCCCGTGCGCGTCGAGGTGCCCCTGCGCTGGGACACTCCCGACGTCTTCGTCGAGATCCCGTTCAACTGAGCCTGTAGGCCCCGCCGCACGCCGAGAACGCGTGAACACCGCGAGGAGAGCGGGCACACTCCCCGCGTGAGCCGCGACGCCGCCATCGATCCTCGCCTCCACTTCGCCCGACGCCAGCGTTTGCTCGATGCCCTCGGCGACGGCGTGCTCGTCCTGCCCACGGCCCCCGAGACGCCGCGCAACGGCGACGTGCTGCACGAGTATCGCCCCGGCAGCGACTTCCACTTCCTGACCGGCTTCCCGGAGCCGGAAGCCCTTCTCGTCGCATGGCGAACCGGGGCAAAGGGCCACCGGTCGGTGCTGTTCGTGCGTCCGCGCGACAAGGAGCGCGAAATCTGGGACGGGCGCAGGTTCGGCGTGGCGGGCGCGCTGCGGCGGTTCGGCGTCGACGAGGCGCATCCGATCGGCGAGACGTGGCAGAAGCTCTCCTCGCTGCTGGACGGGAAGGAGCGGCTGTTCCATCGCCTCGGTGCGGATGCCGAGTTCGATCGCCGGCTGTTCGGTGTGTTCGCGGCGCTAGCGCGGAAGCACCGTCGCCGCGCACCGGCGGCGCACCCGATCCTGCAGGACCCTCTGCCGACGATTGCGGATCTGCGCCTCGTGAAGGACTCCGCCGAACTCGCCGCGATGCGCGCCGCGGCGCGCGCGACTTCGGCGGGCCATCTGGCGGCGATGCAGTGCGCTCGCCCGGGGATGCGCGAGTACGAGGTGCAGGCGGTGCTCGAAGCCGAGTTCCGCCGCGCAGGCAGCCCGCGCAACGGCTACCCTTCGATCGTCGCGAGCGGCGAGAACGCGTGCGTGCTGCACTACCACGACAACGACCGCACGATGCGCGCCGGGGACCTGCTGCTGATCGACGCGGGTGCCGAGGTCGCCGGTTGCACGGGGGACGTCACGCGCACGTTCCCGGTCTCCGGTCGCTTCACCGAGCCCCAGGCCGCGGTGTACCGCGCCGTGCTCCGGGCTCAGCTCGCCGGCATTCGTGCGTGCCGCGCGGGAGCTCGCTGGGACGCCGCGCATCGCACGTGCCTCCGGGCCCTCACGCGAGGGCTGGTCGAACTGGGCGTGCTGCGCGGCCGCGTCGATCGCCTCGTCGCGCGCGATGCCTTCAAGCCGTGGTACATGCACGGCACCAGCCACTGGCTCGGCCGCGACGTGCACGACGTGGGGGCCTACCTCGCGGCCGGCGACCGCCCGCAGCCGCTGCGAGCGGGGATGGTGCTCACCGTGGAGCCGGGGCTCTATTTCGCCGCCGACGACCGGCGTGTTCCCCGCGAGCTGCGCGGCATCGGCGTTCGGATCGAGGACGACGTGCTCGTCACGAAGTCCGCGCCGGAGGTGCTGACGGCGGCTGCGCCGAAGACGATCCGCGAGGTCGAAGCGGCGTGTGCGCGCTGATCACATTCCCGTGCCGCGCATCACGACGCGGAACGTGTGCAGGATCAGCTTGATGTCGAGCCACAGCGACCAGTTGTCGATGTAGTAGAGGTCCATCTCGACCCACCGCTTGAACGACACGCGGTTGCGGCCCCAGACCTGCCAGACGCACGTGAGGCCCGGCTTCACCGAAATGCGGCGCCGCTGCCACCACGTGTACTTCTCGACTTCCGTCGGGATCGGCGGCCGCGGGCCGACGAGGCTCATGTCGCCGAGCCAGACGTTCAGGAGCTGCGGCAGCTCGTCCAGGCTGAACTTGCGCAGGATCCGACCGACCTTGGTGATGCGAGGATCGTCCGGGATCTTGAAGGCGGGTCCGTCCTGGGTGCTCGCCCCGCGCAGCTGCTCCTGCTGCGCATGTGCCCCGACGCGCATGGTCCGGAACTTCAGGCAGTTGAAGGTCTGGCCGTTCTTGCCCACGCGGGTCTGGCGGTAGAAGACCGGGCCCTTGCTGCTCAGCTTGACCGCGGTGGCGCAGGTCGCGAAGACCGGAAGCAGCGCGATCAGCCCGATGCTCGCCCCGACGAAGTCGATCGACCTCTTCACCAGACGGGAGAGGGAGTGATTCGAAGGAGTGTTCAGGGAGAGCCCAGCTCGGCTGGCATTCCAGGCCAGGCCGACGCGCAAGTGTTGGAGGTCGAGGAAAGAGGGGAAGTACTGAATCCCCAACCCCATGTCGTCGCAAGTGCGGAAAACGCGGTGGACTTCACCGGTCAGCGCCTGATCCGAGGGGCTGACGAGTGCGAGGTCGATCTGTTGTTCTCGCAGCGTTTCCGCGAGACCGGCGGTCGTGCCTAGAGACGGCAAGTGCGGCATCTCCTGGGCGTCCTCGCCGTCGAACGGAACGAAGCCGACGAACTCCATCGCCGCCTGGGCTTCGACTCCCGAGCACAACGAGCGTGCGCTCGGGCATGCGCCGAGCACCAGCGTGCGCGGACGATCCCCGGCGACGTCGAGCGGAGTCGACGACAGGACGAGGCGCTGCAGGCCGAGGAGCAGGAGTCCGGCGACGAGCACGGTCCAGATCTCGAGGTGCGGTTGCGCGAAGCTCGACACGACGACGAGTCCGCTGACACCCCATGTGATCGCCCAGGCTTCGACCATCCGTTGCAACGCAAGGCGGCGACTCAGGCGGACGGGGAGGGTCGCCGTTCCGAGGCGCGACGAGACCAGCAGCCAGACGCTCGCGAAGACCGCGACGTGGGTCAGCACGCTTGCGGTGTGGCGCCAACCCGGTTCGTCGCGAACGACGCCGAGCCCGCCGACGAACAGGGCGCCGACGACGCAGAGCAGGTCGAGCAGCGTGCGGGCGTGGCGGACTTGTTTCGAACGGCGCATGGGGGAGGCAGGGACGGCTTCTTCCGACGCGATCAGGGTGGTGGCCGGAGACCTCGCTCCGACGGAACGGAACATCGGTGAAAGCGACGCGATGTGGCGCGGCGCCCGCCACTTTCTTCGATTTTCTGCCGCCCCTCACTTCATCGTGACTGCGATCCCCTGCGCCGCCAGCTGCCGTGGCACCGGCGCTCCGGGCACCAGGGTCAGCGAGGACACGGCCGCCAGAGCCATCAACCAGAGGGTCACGATCTGCTCGAAGTAGCTGACACCAATGAAGTTCATGCAATGCATGAACAGGGCCGTCCCCATGCACCAGGAGACGATCTTGTAGCTGACGGGGGTGCCCGGAAGGCGGACGCTCCGCGACACGCCGGCGAACGCGAGCCAGATCGCGGCACAGAACAGGGCGAGTTTCGCGATGCCGCCGCCGACCCCCTCGGCGACGAACTGGTTCGTGACGTCGTGCAGTCCCGGGCCCCAGTGTCCGGTGTGCTCCGTGCCGAACATCCACCACTCGTAGAAGCGGTCGAAGAACTTGTCCACGAGATGGAACCGGTGCCAGCCGGTGGAGCCGCCGGTGAGATCGATACGCGACAGCAGGTGCCACACCGGCTGGGCCATCAGGAAGAAGTGCAGCACGCAGAGCCACCCGACGATCAGCCACCGGAACCACCGCAGCGCGCCGCGGATGAACCAGAAGCCCGCGCCGACCAGCCCGAACAGCACGGCCATGATGGGCGTACTCGAGGCGCACAGTACAACGATCGCGAGGGCGGCCACCGCGCCGAAGCCCGCGAGGCCCCATTGCCTCGTCCACCAGGCGCGGGCGAAGTAGTAGGGCAGCAGGCACGCCCAGAAGCACCCGGCGAGGATCGAGTGTGCGAACGCGCCCTGGCAGCGCAGCCGGCCACCGCGGATCTCCGTGTACTCGAGCACGCCCCCGAACACGTAGAACATGTTCCGCGACGTCCTGTTCTCGACGATGAAGAACACGAGAACCGCGAACCCGACGTACGCGAAGGTCTTCGCGATGAACGCGAGGTCGCGGTAGTCGCGGATCAGCAGGCGGAAGAAGAAGTACACCATCATCCCGTCGACGGCGTACCCCATGCGGTTCACGAAGATGCTGACCGTACCGCCGAGGAGGGTGCCAGTGACGACGGAGACGACGTTCCAGGCCACCATCACGCGGTCGAGGTGGTTCCACACGATCGGAGTCAGGTCCGATCGCAGGAACAGCCGCAGCCACATGACCATCATCAGCAGGCGCAGGAACGTGAAGTCGATCGTCGCGATGACGACGCGTTGGCCGGCGGGGATGAAGCACAGCAGCAGGATCACCGGCACCACCGTCAGGCGGCGCGGAACGAGCATCGCCAGCACGATCAGGAAGCCGAGCGCCGCGAGGCCCACCGGGTGCACCGTCGTGGTACCGCCGAAGTCCGAGCCGGCTTGCGCCGGGATGTCCGGATCCTGGAAGAGGGCCAGCACGGTCAGTTGCTCGGCATTGCGGCGTCGGCGGCTTGATCCGTCGGAGCCGCTCCGATCGGCGGTTCAGCGGCGGTCGCGAATCGGTCGAAGATCCAGGTTCCCGCGGCCGGATTCCAGAACGTCGTTGCGCGACGTGTGCGCTGGCTTCCGGCGCGGCTCGTACCTACCTTCCTCGCCGTGACTTCGCCGACTCGCCACGCCTTCGTCCGCACCGCGACTCTGCTCGTGCTCGCGCTGGTGTGCCTGGCTGCGTGCTCGTCGGCGCCGCCGTTCGACGCAAAGGCCATGGCGCTCGAGTGGCACGCGTTCATGCAGCGTGACTACGTGCTGCGATCGGGCGATCACCTCGAAGTGCGTGTTCGCGAGTTGAAGGCGCTCGGCGCCGGCAGTGCGACGGGCGAACTCGTGCAGGACGTCGTCGTGTCGCCGACCGGATGGATCGATCTCCGCGAAGTGCCGACGCCGATCCAGGTGGGCGGCCGCACGGTGAGTTCGGCGCGCACGCTGATCGAAGAGGCCTACAAGACCAAGTTCGGCGCGCCCAACGTCGGCGTGTCGCTCACGGAAGCAGGGGCTCAGTCGGTCTACGTCTGCGGCGAGGTCGGCCGTTCGGGGCCCGTGCCGTACCAGCCCGGTCTCACGATGACGCAGGCCATCGCCAGCGCCGGCAGTTTCGAGATCACGGTGAAGTACTCCGACGTGCGCATCCTGCGCATCAACCCGGACGGAACGCAGCGCACGTTCCGGGTTAACATGGAGGACGTGTTCCACGACGAGAGCCCGGACTTCCTGCTGCTCCCCGGTGACGTCGTGTACTGCCAGACGTCGGGCATCGCCGACGCGGGCAACTGGGTCGAGTTGTGGATCCGGCGCCTCCTGCCCTTCTCCCTCGGCGGGCCCGCGCTCGGGTCGGTCAACTGATCGCTTCGCGCGGTTCCGCGGCAACGTGACAGCATGACGAACGCGTCCCGACCCCTCGCCGTGTGCATGGTCGTCCATGCCTACTACGAAGGCGACGCGCGCGTGCGTCGGTACGGCGAGTCGCTGGCGCAGCGCGGACACCGCGTGGACGTGCTCGCGTTGCGCGCGCAGGGCAAGCCGAAACGCGAGGACCTGCGCGGGGTCGCCGTCCATCGCCTGCCGCTGTCTCGACACCGCGGCGGCACCCTGCGGTACCTCTTCGAGTACGTGCTGTTCACGCTGATGTGTGCGTGGGTGCTGACGTGGCGGGCGCGCCGCTACGACGTCGTGCACGTGCACAACATGCCCGACTTCCTCGTGTTCGCGGCGCTGGTGCCGCGCCTGTTCGGGTGCAAGGTGCTGCTCGACGTGCACGACCTCATGCCGGAGGTCTACTGCAGCAAGTTCAAGACGAGCATCCGCCATCCGGCGATCTGGCCGATCCGCGTGCAGGAGTGGATCTCGCACCGCTTCGCCAGCGCGTGCGTGTTCGCCACCGAGCGCTTCCGCCAGGGCGCGATCGCGCGGCGCACCGTTCGCGCGGAACGATCGATCGCGGTGATGAACGCCGCGGACACGACGCTGTTCGACCGGACGCGCCATCCGTGGCGCGGCCCCGAGCGGGCGGAGGACTTCGTGATGCTGTACCTCGGTACGGTTTCGCACCGGCACGGCGTCGATCAGTGCGTGCGTGTGCTGCCGCTCGCGAAGCAGCAGGTGCCGGGCATCAAACTCGTGATCCACGCGAAGTTGTCCGAAGGCGAGGGCAAGCCTCTGCAGGAACTGCGCGACCTCGCCCAGCAGCTCGGCGTCGCGGACCGGGTCGAGATCGGCCCGCCGCTCGCGCTGCAGGAAGTGCCCGCGGCGATGAGCCGCGCGTCGGTCGGCGTCTTCACGCCGCACCTCGACATACACATCGACATGGCGCTGTCGCTGAAGGTGCCCGAGTTCGTCGCGATGGACGTTCCCGTCGTCGCGGTGCGCACGTCGATCATGACGTCGTTGTTCCGCGAGGACGAGGTCGCGATGTTCGCCGACGGCGACATGCAGGCCTTCGCCGACTGGCTCGGGCGTCTCCACCGCGAGCCCGAGCTGCGCCGCGCGATGACGCAGCGCGCCCGCCGCTTCACTGCCGAGCACGCGTGGGAAGCGGAGTTCGCCGGCTACCTGCGTCTGCTCGAGTCGTTGCTGCGGCGCCCGCTCGCCGCCGAGCCAGCCCGGAGCTGACGTGCGCGCGCTGTTGCAGGCGCTGCTGCTGCTCGTCGTCGCGCTGCCGGTCGCCGTCGTCACCGCGCTCGCCGCCGCGATGGTGCTGCTGGCCGCCGCGGTCGTCGACCTCGTGTGGACTCCGGTCGTGTGGGCGCGTCGCCGGCCGTTCGAGTTCCGCGCGCGCGATCTGCGCGGCGCGTCCATCGTCACGGTGACATGGAACGGCAAGCACCACCTCGAGGGACTCCTGCCGTCGTTGCGTCGCGAGATCGCGGCGCACGGTGGCGACCACGAAGTGATCGTCGTCGACAACGGCAGCACGGACGGCACGGCCGCCTGGCTCGCAGCCGAGCATCCATGGGTGAAGGTCGTTGCCTTGCCGGAGAACCGCTACTTCGTGCGCGGCAACAAGGCGGGCGTCGAACATGCGACGCGCGACGTGCTCGTCTTCCTGAACAACGACATGGTCGTGCTGCCCGGGTTCCTCCGGCCGTTGCTCGACGGCCTGCGCGATCCGAGGGTGTTCGCCGTCGCGGCGGAGATCTTCTTCAAGGATCCGGCCAAGCGCCGCGAGGAGAGCGGTCGCACGCGCGGCGAACTTCGCAACGGGTGGTTGCAGCTGGCGCACGTGATGCCGAGCCGCGACGAACGCGAACTCGACTACGTGCCGACGTTCTGGGCCGGCGGCGGCAGCGCGGCGTTCGATCGGAGGATGTACGACGCGATCGGCGGCTTCGACGAGCTGTACGACCCCTTCTACATGGAGGACGTCGGCCTGTCGTACGAAGCGTGGAAGCGCGGCTTCCGCGTGCTGTTCACGGCGCGTTCGTCGGTGCTGCACGAACACCGCGGCACGAGCCGAAAGGCGTTCGGCGACGAGTTCGTCGACGCGATGATCCGGCGCAACCAGCACCTCTTCCTGTGGCGCAACCTGACGTCGTGGCGCGCTCTCGCTCCGCTGCTGCTCGCGCAGCCGTTCGCCATCGTGCTGCGAAGCAAGCGTCCCGGGCGCAGTCGCGCGTACGGCCTCTGGTTCGAACTGCGCGCGATGCTCCGGGCGCTGCCGCGCCTGCCGCTGGCGCTCGGCAAGCGCTGCGCCGGCCGGCTGCACCACGTGCGCCGCGACGAAGGAGTCTTCGCGGCCGCGAACTCGGTTTCCGCGCATCGTCGCAGCGACGACAGCGCGCTCGGCCGGTTGCCGGTACCGACGCCGCGCGGTCTGCGCGTGCTGGTCCTCGCGGCGCGCCTGCCGCGCCTCGGGGTGGACGGATCGTGGGTGGTGTTCCGCCGCCTCGTCGAGCACGCGAAGACGCACCGAGTGACGCTGTTCGCGTTCGTCGAGGCCGGCGACGACGCGAGCGCGGCGGATGCGCTGAGCGAACACGGCATCGAGGTGGTGACCGCGGTGCGCGTGCGCAACCCGATGCCCGGCAACCTGCACCACTCCGCGCCCTGGCGTCTCTTCCGCGACTACGGCGCCCCGTCGATGCGGGCGATGGTGCAGCGAATGATCGAGTCGACCGACCACGACGTCGTGCAGGTCGAGTACGTCGAGATGCTGCACCTCCTGCGCGGCGTGCCGATCGACGCACCCGTCGTCTACACGTGCCACGAGTCGCTCGCCCTCGCGGCGGCGCGCGGCGGCGGCGGTGCGTACCGAACGATGCAGGCCCGGGCGCACGAACTCACGGTCCTCCGCGCCGTCGACCACGTGGTCGCGCTGTCGGGCGCCGACGCCGACGCGTTGCGCTCGTCGGGGCACCGCGGACCGGTCACCGTCGTGCCGAGCGGCATCGACGTGGCGCAGTTCCCGGTGAGCCCCGCCGCCGAGTGCTCCGGCTCGACGGTGACGTTCGTCGGCTACTTTCGCCACGAACCGAACGTCGACGCCGCGATCTGGCTCTGCGAGTCGATCCTGCCGCCGCTGCGCAGGCTGGTGCCGGGCGTGCGCGTTCGGCTCGTCGGTCGTGACGCTCCGCCGCGGGTGCAGGCGCTGGCCGCCGCCGACGTCGAGGTCGCCGGTTACGTGCCCGACCTCGCCGCCGAACTCGCCGCCGCGACGGTCGTCGTGCTGCCGTTGCGCACCGGTGGCGGTCTGCGCGGCAAGCTGCTCGAAGCCTTCGCGGCGGCCCGTCCCGTCGTCGCGACTCCGGTCGCCCTGGAGGGAACGAACGCGCGGGACGGCGAGCATTGCCTCGTCGCCGCGGACGCGGAAGCGTTCGCCTTGGCCGTCGCAGCCCTGCTGCAGGACGCCGACCGTCGAGCGCGCGTCGGCGCCGCCGGACGCGCCCTCGTCACTGCGCAGCACTCGACGGCGCAGGTCGCCGCCCGCTACGACGAGATCTACGCGGCGCTCGTCGGGAGGCGGTCGTGAAGGTCGCGCTCTTCCTCACCACCGACCGCGACGCGGCGTCGGCCCTGCTCGCCGCGGCGCGGGTGCGCTGGCCCGACGCGACCTTCGTCGCGTTCGCGAACGACGAGGACCGTGCCGCGCTGCAGGCGGCGGCGCCGGGCGTCGAGTTCCGCCGCGACAAACCGCCGGGCGGCAGGAGCGCATTCGTGAAGGCGCTGCGCGCGGAACGGTTCGATCAGGTCTTCGTCGCGTGGCACGGGGGCGAACGCTTCCAGCCGCTGCGCGTCGCGGCGCTCCTGCTCGGTGCCCCGGTGCTCGTGCGGGACGAACGTGGTCGCGAGACGACCGTGGCGTGGTGGCAGCCCTGGCGATGGGGGCCGCATCTGCTGCGGCGGGCCGCACGTACCGACGCGCTGCAGTTCGCTCGTACGGCCGCCGCGGTGTACCGCGCCACGGTCGGCGCGCTGATCGCGGTCGTCTGGATTCCGCTGCGGCTCCTGATCGCGCGGCTCGCGGCGCGATCAGGCCGTTCTGCGTAGCGGCGATTCCGCGAGCGCCTGCCTAGAATCCGCGCCGCATGAAGATCGCGTGCATCGGCGGCGGACCGGCGTCCCTCTACTTCGCGCTCCTCCTGAAGAAGCGCCTGCCGTCGGTCGAGATCGACGTGTTCGAGCAGAACCAGCCCACCGACACGTTCGGCTGGGGCGTCGTCTTCTCGGACGAGACGCTCGGCAACTTCGAGACCGCCGATCCGGAGAGCTACGCCCGCATCCGCGAGAACTTCGCGTACTGGACCGACATCGACACCTTCTTCCGCGGCGCGAAGGTCACGAGCACGGGCCACGGTTTCTGCGGTCTCGCGCGCGTGCGGCTGTTGCAGATCCTGCACGAGCGCTGCCGCGAGTTCGGCGTGCGCCTGCACTTCAACAAGGCGGTCGCCGACATCGACCGTGTCGTCGCTTCGCACGACCTCGTCGTGGCGGCCGATGGCGTGAACAGCAAGGTCCGCGAGCGTTTTGCGTCGTCCTTCAAGCCGCACCTGGACTGGCGCAAGTGCAAGTTCGCGTGGTTCGGCACGACGAAGGAGATGACGGCGTTCACGTTCGTCTTCCAGCCGACGGAGTGGGGCCTCTTCCAGGTGCACGCCTACCCGTTCGAGAAGGGCCGCGGCACGTGGATCGTCGAGTGCCGCGAGGAGACCTGGCAGCGCGCCGGCCTGGACAAGTTCGACGAGGCGCAGTCCGCCGCGTTCTGCGAGCGGCTGTTCGCCGATCACCTGCGCGGCGAGAAGCTGCTGACCAACCGTTCGATCTGGCGCACGTTCCCCACGATCCGCTGCGAGTCGTGGCGCCACCAGAACGTCGTGCTCATGGGCGACGCCGCGCACACCGCGCACTTCTCGATCGGTTCGGGCACGAAACTCGCCATGGAGGACGCGATCGCGCTCGCCGACGCGGTGGTCGCGCACCCGGCGTCCGTGCCGGCGGCGCTGCTCGCCTACGAACAGGCGCGGCGCCTCGACGTGCTGAAGGTGCAGCGCGCGGCCCAGACGAGCCTCGAGTGGTTCGAGAACAGCGAGCGCTACCAGACGCAGGGCCCGGAGCGCTTCGTGTTCAACCTGATGACGCGCAGCCGCCGCATCACCTACGACAACCTGCGGCGCCGCGACCCCGCGCTGGTCGAGCGCGTCGATCAGGCCGTGGCGCGCGAAGAGGGAGCGCCGCTCGGCGAGCCCACGGCGCCCCCCGCATTCACGCCGTTCGCGGCGCGGGGCATGCGGCTGCCGAATCGCGTCGTCGTCTCGCCGATGTGCCAGTACTCGGCGACGGACGGTGTGCCCGACGACTGGCACCTCGTGCACCTCGGCAGCCGCGCGGTCGGCGGCGCCGGTCTCGTCTTCACCGAGATGACCAACGTGTCGGCGGAGGGTCGCATCACGCCCGGCTGCGCCGGCATGTGGAACGAGCAGCAGATGGCCGCCTGGCGCCGCGTGGTCGAGTTCGTGCACCGTCATTCGGCCGCGAAGATCGGCATGCAGGTCGCGCACGCGGGTCGCAAGGGCTCGTGCAGTCGTCCGTGGGAAGGGGATGCGCCGCTCACGAAGGGCGCCTGGCGCACCCTCGGGCCGTCGGCGGATCCGTTCCGTTCCGACTGGCCGGTGCCGAAGGCGATGGACGCGGCCGACCTGTCCCGCGTGACCGCGGAGTTCGTGCGCTCGGCGCAGCTCTGCGAACGCGCGGGCTTCGACGTGATCGAACTGCACATGGCGCACGGCTACCTGCTCTCGAGCTTCCTGTCGCCGCTGTCGAACCGCCGTACCGACGAGTTCGGCGGCACGCTCGAGAACCGCGCCCGCTACCCGCTGCAGGTCTTCGATGCCGTGCGTGCCGCCTGGCCCGCGGACAAGCCGATCTTCGTGCGCATGTCGACGACGGACTGGTTCGACGAAGAGCGTCGCGGCTTCACGCTCGACGAGGCGGTGCGCGTCGCGCGCTGGCTGAAGGAACACGGCTGCGACGTGATCGACGTGTCGTCGGCCGGCAACGTGCCGGAGTCGAAGCCGCAGTACGGGCGCATGTACCAGGTGCCCTTCGCCGAGCGAATCCGGACGGAAGCCGGGATCCCCGTGATGGCGGTCGGCGGCATCCAGGGCGTCGACCATGCGCACACGATCGTCGGTGCCGGCCGCGCGGACCTGTGCGCGATCGCGAGAGCCTTCCTCGCCGATCCCTACATGGTGCTGCGCGAAGCGAACGCTCGGCAGGTCGCGGCGCATGCGTGGCCGCCGCAGTACCTCGCGGCCCGCAGCTGACGGGCGGTTCCCTCGCAGCGGCGCGGCAATACCATCCCCGCCGTGACGAACGAAGAAGAAGCGGGCGGCCTCGTCTGCGCGGGGTGTGGGCTCGCCAACGACACCGGGGCGCAGTTCTGTGCGCAGTGCGGATCGCAGCTCGGAGTCCCGAGGACGGTCCGTCGGAGTCGCGGCGAGGCGGCGACCGACGCCGTCGAGCGGGCGCACGGGCGGAAGCAGTTCGGGCGCATCAAGAAGGTCGTCGGCATCGTGCGATCGGTCTTCGGCGCGTCGGCAGCGCTGGCCGGGGTCTGGTTGCTCGCCTGGCACTTCGGCGGCACCGACGTCGACGAGGATCTGGTCGTGCCCGTCACGGTGCTGCTGTGGTCGATGTTCGCGATCACCGCCGCCGGTGCTCTGCTGGTGATGCGCGCACCTCTGCCGTGGACCACGGTGGGGGCCTGCATGTGGACCCTCGATGCCGCCCTGCGGTTCGCGTGGTTCGGCACCGGCGGCTCGACGTTGCTCCAGGCGTTCTTCGCCGTCGCGTTCTGGTTCGCCGTCGCGCAGGCCGCGCGCGTGCAGAAGCTGATGGCCGCCGATCCATCGCTGCAGCTCGTGAGGAAGCGGATCGACCCGTCCCGCCGCGTCGCCGGTGGTGTCTCCGAACACGCCCGCAAGTCGGCGGCGGCGGACCGGCGCGCGACGTGGGGAGCGCGGCTGCGGCTGGTCTCCTTCGTGGTGCTCGGATGCGTGTTGCTCGGAGGTGCGTACCACGTCGCGACGAGGCCGCCGACGGTCGATGCGATCGGCGCCGCGTTGTTCGCGAACTGGGCGAAGAGCGATGTCGAGGCCATCGCAGCCCTGTTCGGCGACGGGCCGCACGGCGCGCGTGCGACCGAGTTCCGCGACGACGTGGGGCGCCGCGGTTGGACGGGAGCGCTGCCGACTTCGAGCGAGCCGGTCACCACGTCGCAGGGGGACACCGCGACGGCGACGAGCAAGGTCGCCGGCGGTGAGATCCGCTTCCAGTTCGCGCGCAGCGGGAATCGCTGGTCCATCGTGCGCGCCGTGTTCCCGGCGCTCGTTCCGACGGACCTGGCGCCCGCGCTCGAGGACTTCCGTCGTGCGTGGGCCGCTCCCGGCGCCGACGAACTGGTGGCCATGTTCCGACCCGAGAGCCGCGAACGGCTCGGTGGGTCCCTGCGGCGCATGCTCGAGAAGCGATCGTGGAATCAGAAGCGGCCGCCGCTCGGCGAGGTCGCGACCAGGGACGCGGGGACGAGGCGCCGCGCCGACTTCGCGCTCGGCGACGACGAGGTGGGTGTCGCTCTCGAGTTCTGGCACCCGCGCTGGGTCGTGGTGGGCGTCACCCTGCCGCGCCAATGACCACGGCGTGTCGACGCTGCGGCGCGCCGATGACGGCGGCGGCGCGCTTCTGTACCGCTTGCGGCGCTTCGACGAAGCAGCACGTGCGGGCGGTCGCCGAACGTGAACGGGCCGAGCGCGGCGCGACCCTGCGCGCGACCGCTGCCGTGGGGAGCGCGCTGGCGATCGTGCTGTTCGGATTCGTCGTGACGGCGAAGCTCCTCCTGGGCGAGCACCCGCCCGCGTCGCTCGTCGCGCTCGCCCCGGCCGCGATCGTCGTGGTCGCGGCTTTCGCTTGCGCATCGATCGAGGGCGGTCTTCGCGCCTCGTTCGCCGCGACCTCCGAGCGCCGATGGCTGCTCGCCGCCCTGCCGGTCGGCGCACTGTCCGCAGCGTTCGCGTTCGTGTTCACGAAGCTGGTCTGGCCGTCGATCGTCGCCGTCGAGGCGCCTGGCGCGGCGGTGGTCATGGCCGTGCTCGTCCTGGCGCCGCTCGCGGAGGAGTGGCTCTGTCGCGGCGCGGTCTGGGGAGCGGCGGCGCGCCTCGCGCGCCCGTCGGTCACGCTCGTGCTCACGTCCGTGCTCTTCGCTTTCCTGCACGGACTGAACGGCGGCTACGTGCTCGAACTGCCGCACCGTTTCGTCGCCGGCCTCCTCTTCGGCTGGCTGCGTCTCCGCAGCGGCAGCCTGCTGCCGGGCATCGCCGCCCACGCGGTGCACAACTCGATCGCGATGCTCGTCTGACCAGCCGGAGGTGAGGAGGGGCGCTGCCCGGTCACTCGACGACGAACGCGGTGGTCGCCGAGTCGAGCACTTCCTGGGTCGACGGATCGCGGAAGCGAACGACGAGGCGCAGAAGCTTGCCGAGGTCGGCGCTGGGGATCGTCGGCACGACGATCGGCGTGCCGATCAACGACAGCGGCACGGTGGGTGCCGTGAGCGGCACGCCCGTGAGCATCGCGATCTCCGGGCCAGACGGCGTCGTCACCACGAGGTCCATCAGCACCGGGAGCGGCGCGGTCGTGCGGTTGTCGATCACGATGTCTGCCAGCAGGGTGCCGCCGGGAGCCAGCGTCGGCGTGCCGAGCGCCGTCAGCGTGCATCGCAGCGCCTTCGGCTTCAGCTGGAACCGCACCACGGACTTGCCCAGGTCGCCGATCTCGACCCGGCCGTGTGTGCGCAGGAAGTACGAGCCCTCTTCGGGGCGGATGTCGACGCCGTGGAGGCCGAGCGGGAGGGAGGTCGTGCACGTTCCCCGGCCCGCGGTGCGGTTGCCGACCGCGACGATCTCGTCCCCCGCTGCGTCGAGGAAGACGAGCTCCGCGTTCGCTTCGGGACCGGCGCCCGTGACGAAGCCGCGGACCGCCGCACCCGGGGCGAGTGCGATCGTGCCCAGCGACGTCGCGCCGGCCACCGACACCGGCGCGCTCAGCTTGCCGACCAGCTTCGCGTTCGTGGGGGGCTCGACCCGGATGCGGTAGCCGCCGCCCGTCGGAACGGCGATCGAGAACGCACCCGCGGCATCCGTGATGTCGCGCGGCGAGAACAGCTTCGCACCGGTGGAGTCGAGGATGTCGATGTCCGCGCCGGCGACGGGTCCGCTCGGTCCGCTCACGACGCCCGACACGAGAGCGCCGTTCTTCACCTTGACCTGGCCGAGCGCCGAAGGGCCGGCCACGACGACGCCGTACTTGCGGCGCCCGACGTGCGTGTTGCCGACCGGCGGCTCGAAGTCGATGTCCCACATGCCGACCGGGACGAGCACCGAGAACACGCCGAAGGTGTTCGCGGTGTCGTTCGTGATCAGCAGGTGCTCACCGGTGACGGAGTCCGTGACCTTCAGCCGCGTGTTGCCGACGGGCACGAGGGATGTCTGGTCGACGACCGTACCCGAGACGGCGTGTCCGGCAGGAAGCGTGACGACGCCGACGTTCACGGGGCCCGTGACGACGACGTCTTCGATCTGTCGCGCGAGCAAGGTCGTCGCTAGCGGCGGCTGCACCCGGAGGTCCCACGTGCCTGCGGGGATGGTCACCGAGAAGTGTCCCGTCAGGTCGCTGCCGTCGTGCGGCGTGAAGAGCTTCTCGCCCGACTGCGAGTAGACGTTGATGTTGCAGCTCGTGAGCGGCACACCGCCGCTGCTCTGCGCGATGCCGCTGAGTGCGAACCCGGGCTGGAGGACCACGTCACCGACGTTCGTGGCGCCGACCACGTTCGTGACGATCATGCGTGCGGCCCACGGTGCAGCGATCGCGGGCAGGTACTCGACGTCGTAGGAGTCGGTCGGCAACGGGGAGATGGTGAACACACCTGCCGCGTTGGTGATGGCGGTCGGGCTGCCGCTGCCCGGATCGACTTCGATGCCGGCGATCGGCTGGCCGTTCGGGTCGACGACGCGGCCGGTCAGCGACTGTGCGCTGAGGGCGCAGGACAGGGCCGCGGTGACGACCGCGGCGAACGAGCGGAGATGCAACGTGTTCATGGGGATCGGTGGCGGGTCAGAGGAGGCGGAGGGGAGTGGAGATCGCGGCGGCCAGCGGGGAGCCGTCGGCGCCGCGCAAGCCGGGCAGCAGCTGCAGCACGAGCGGCCCGCTCCAGCCGGGCGACGTCGGTGTGAGGGTCAGAGTCGCGCCGGACACGGCGAGAGAGAACGCGACCGCGGTGCCGTTGCGCAGCACGCGGACCCGGTCGGCGGTCACCGATGCGACGTCGAGCACGCGGTCGAACGTGATCACGAGCGACGTGTTGGCCGTGAGTCCGGTCGCGATCGACGGCGTGAAGTGCAGCGGCTGCAGCGAGGTGACGGCGTTCGGATCGACGTGGCCCGGTTCGCCGCCGCCGGCGGCGCCGTGCGGCCCGGCGTCGGGCACGGGGTCGCCCGGTGCCGCGAGGCCGGCGGCCGCGGCGGGTGAACCCGGCGCGAGGCGGAGGTCGTCGGCGACGGACGTCCCGTCGTGCGCCGTGAGGGCGCCCGGTGCGACGAAGCGCGCGGGCGGTGCGTCGAGCACGAGCGTCGTTCCGGTCCGCTGCGCGACGACGAGACGAACGCCGTCGTCGCCGGCCTGCACCGACGTCCCCGCTGCGAAGCCCGAGGCGTCGTCGACGACGAGTGTGCCGCCGGCGGCCGTGGTGACCGCGGCGAACGCGGTCGGGGCGGCGACGAAGAGCGCCGCGCTGTCGTTCGTGACGACGTTGTTCGCGCCGGTCGCGTTCGTGAGCGGGACCGTCTGCTGGAGGAAGATCGACGCGACTGCCGCGCACGGGACCGAGTCGCTGCGCAGGCCGCCGACGCGGTTGCCCGCGAACGCGCAGTGCGACGCGACGATCGTCTTGTTGCCCGAAGCGAGGCGGGCGCCCGCGCCGAGGTTCGCCGCGAACCAGCACGAGTGGACGAACACCTCGCCGGCATGCGTCTCGGCGGTCACCAGCAGTCCGTCGCCCGCGTTCGCGGTGCAGCGCAGCTGCTCGAGCCGGTAGGTCGCCGCCGCGTCGGCGTCGACGTGCACTCCGGCGCCGCGGTTCGCTCGCGCGACGCAGCCGCGGATCGTGATCGTGGCGTGGAAGCCGGGGAAGAACTCGTGCTCCTGGTCGACCAGTACGCCGTCGAGACCGTTCTGCTCGAAGCGGCAGTTCTCGATCAGCACGTCGAACGTGCCGGTGCCGGTCGAGAGTGGTGCCGCCGCCAGGTCGACATCGAGTCCTTCGAACACGTTGCCGAAGAACCGCGATCCCGTCACGCGCAGCGACACCGAGCCGTTGTCCGGCGCCTGCAGGTCGTCGAGATCCGCGCCCTCCTGGCCGTTCGCGTCGAGCTGGCTGAGGTCGATCCGGACGTCGATCGGGCCGGCGACGGACAGGCCGTCGCTGCCGTTCTCCTGGATCGAGCACGCGACGATCTGCAGCGAACGGTTCGGCGCCGGCGCCGTGACCGCGCACTTCACGCCGCGATCCGAGCATCGGCGGATGACGACACCGCGCAGTTCGACGTCGCTGTCGACGACGTCGACGCCCTTCAGCGCGGCGCCGCCGCCGTCGACCGTGAGGCCGTCGAGCGAGGCGTCGGCACCGCCACTCTGCACGGACACGATCTCCTGCGTCGCCGTCGCGACGAGCCGCGAGGGGTTCGCCGTCGGATTGCGCGCCGCGAGCGAGAACGTCGCATCGAAGCCTCCGGCGGCGTGCACGTTCGGCCCCAACGCGTAGGGGCCGCCGGCGTAGTCACCGGCGCGGATCCAAACGTTGCGGCCGTTCTGCGATCCGGCGACGAGCAGCGCGTCCTGCAGGTTCGGGAACGCGGTGGCGGGAGTCTGGCCGTCGGCGACCGCGGGGTTCGCGCTCGCATCGACGAACAACGGAGCGCCCGGGCGCGTCCGTACGATCGAGCCGACCGGTGTCCACACGGTCGCTCCCGTTGCGCGGATCGCGAGCCCGAAGAAGCGGTCCGCACCGTCCGTCAGCCCGCTCACGAGAACCGGCGACGTCGCGAGCGGTGCGTGGCTCGGCGCACCGCCGTACACCGAACTCGCACTCGCAGCGTGGAAGAGTGCGGCCTCGAAGCCCGTTCCGGGCAGCGCGCAGTCGATGCGCACCGTGCCGGCGCCGCCGGCGGCAGCGACGATGCCGCTCTGTTGCGGCGACGGCACGGTCGACACCGGGGGAGGCGGCTGCACGGGACCGGGCGGGTTCCCGCCGGAGCCGCCGCCACCGCCGCCGCCGCAGGCTGCCGCGAGGAGGAGGACGAACGTCGAGGGTCGGAGTCGGATCATGGTCAGAAGGAGGTGCGGACGGTGAGGGCGAGCAGGTTCGCGGCGGTGTCGCCGGCGAACGCGGAACCGGGTTCGAAGCGCGCCGCGGTGAGCTCCACGGTCAGCGAGCGCTCGAAGCGGTAGGCGAGGACGAGGTCGAACTCGTGGCCGAGGTCGCGCGACGCGCCGTTCGGCGTCGTGCGCAGCGAGGTGTCGGCCAGCACGGCGGACGCGACGTCCTGCCGGTAACCGTGGAACAGCACCGACACCGACGCGGATCGCAGCGGCCGGATCGCGGCGCACAGCGTGGTCACGCTCAGGTTCGCGAGCTCCGGGTCGAGCAGTTCGCCGTAGTAGCGCACGCTCGTGACGCCGCCGAGTTTGGCGTTGTCGTCCTGCAGCCCCGACTGGCGGTAGCCCGACCTCGGGTCGGTGTCGGCGCGGCCGCTCGCGAACGCGATGCCGGCGCCGATCGTCGGCCGCAGCGGCGCATCGAATGTCCAGGTCGCGCCGACGTCGAACGCATGGCCGCGCACGTCGCGGCCGCCCACACTGCCGGCGGCGCCGCCGATCTCGACCCAGTGGCCGAAGCCGTAGCGCGGCCGCGAGAACGAACGCAGGCCGTAGAGCAGCGGCTCGAAGTCCGCGGCGGTGTCGTCCGTGCGCTTCAGCACGTACGCGCCGAGTTCGTGATCGCCGTCGAGCTGCCAGCGCACCTGTCCGACCAGCAGTCCCGTGTCCTCGGTCGAGTTGACCGCCGCGGCGAAGTCGCGGCCGATCGCACCGCCGAGTTCGAACTCGAACGCGCCCACGCTCAGGACGCCGCGGACGCCGTCGAGGACCTCGTCGTAGAGCCATTCGCGCTCCTCGTCGAAGTCCTGTCGGCCGGCGATCACCTGGAAGCCCTCGGCGGCGCGCAGCGAGACGAAGGCACGGGTGATCTCGGCGGTCTCGTCGCGGGTGTCGTCGCCGTTCTCGCGGATCGTGTCGCTCCGACCGATCGCGGCTTCGCCGAAGACGTAGCTGCCCGCGTCGTCGAGCAGCCACAGCACGTCGGCCTTGGCTCGCGCTTCGGGCTTCGTGCGGTCGCGATCGCGCGTGTCGTCGAGGTCGAACTCGTCGTTCCACTCGACGCCGGCGGACAGTTGGCCGCCCATCAGCACGGAGTCCGAGAGACGCAGCGACAGCGGCACCGACTTCTGGTCGTCGGCGAGGAAGAGCGACAGAGGATCGTGCGGATCGCGTCCGCCGAGCAGCGTCGCGTCGACGTCCTGTGCGAGCGGCAGCACGAAGCCGGCGACGTCGAGTTCGCGGCGCTCCTCGTCGAGGCGGCGAACCTCGCCTGCGACCTTGAACTGTTCGCGCGGTGCCGATTCGCGCACGGTGCGCGCGCGCATCGCGTCGCCTTTCGTGCGCACCTTCACGCGTGCCCATTCGCCCGGTGCCGGGACGAACGGCGAACGCTCGCCCTTGTCGCGATCCTCGAACGTGGTCTCCGCGTCGATCGCGAGGTCGCGGCCGAGAACCTGGAGCGAGCCTTCGTTCGCGGTGGTCACGGGCGCGGTCACTTCGACCTTGTCGGACTTGTCGCCGACCGTGCGCGGCAGTTCGTCGATCTCCGTGACCGTCGCGACGCCGCCGACGTACGAGCCCTTCGCCTCGATGAAGCGCCCGGGGCGCAGGTCGGCGAGCGGGTCCTCCGTGGGGGCGACGCAGCCAGCGAGGGCCGCGATCACGGAGAGCAGGAAGAAGTGGCGGCGGATCACGCGACAGGCTCCATCAGGGTGCGGGTCTCGGTGCAGAGGCGGTCGACGAGCGCGGCCCAGCGCGGGCGCAGTGCGTAGACGCCACAGAGGCGGGCGCGCACGACGGCGCGGAAGAGGCGGGTGGCGGCGGCGTCGGGCAGGAGGCCGCAGCGGGCGACGACGACGTCGCCGAGGCCGGAATCGGTGTCGCGGCGCTGCAGCTCGCGCAGGCGCACGTGTTCGGCGAGGTTCACGACGTCGAACCGCGCATCGCCGACGCCGGCGCCCTCGAGGTCGATGACGCAGGTCTCACCGTTCGCGACGAAGATCTGCTTGTCGTGCAGGTCGCCGTGCACGAAGCCGCGGCGCACGGGCGGCTCGGGCTCGGGCAGACGCGCGATTGCGGCCCCGAGGTCGGCGAGCTCGGCGCGCATCGCCGACGCCTTCGTCAGCAGGTCCACGGCCTGTGTGCGGGCGCGCGCGAAGTCGATCGTGGGCAACGTGTCGCCGACTTCGGTGTAGGCGAGAGCCGCCACACCGCGCGCGATCGCCGTGATCGGCGCCTCACCCGCGGCGAGCATCTGGCGCAGCGAGGTCCCGGGGGCGTTCGCGGCGAGGTGCGCGCAGTGGTCGTCGAAGCGGTGCTTCGGCACCGCGAGCCGCATCGGCGACAGCACGCGCCCGAGTGCGTCGAACGTGCGCTTGCTGCGGCGATGGCCGCGTTCGTCGAGCAGCTTGAGCCAGTGCGTGTGTCCGTCCGCCGTGTCGATCCGCAGCACGGCGCGCCGACCCGGTCGCCAGGCCACGAGCCTCGTGGCGGTGATCGCGCCGACCGTGGGCTCGAGCAGGGCTCGCAGCGCCGCGCCGTCCGTGAGCAGAGAGGCGCCGGGCAGGCCGGTGTCGTCGGCCGGGTGACGTTCGACCGCGCCGTCGTCGGTTGCCGCGAACACGCGCGGCCGAGCACCGTCGCGCCGCAGCGTGGCTTCGACTCCGTCGCCGACGGGGCGCAGGATGACCTCGTCGCCACGCTCCGCCGGCGGCATCTCCGTGAGGAGACGTTCGGCGCGCGCACGCAGACTCGTGGTCAGGACCATGCGACCTCCGGGTCCGCACCGAGGACGGTGCGTTCGGCGAGCTGGAGCAGCGACGCAGCGAGCGTGCGCCACTCGGGGTGCAGCCGGCGGAACGGGCGCGTCGCGTTGCGGACGAGCGCGCAGGCGGTCCACCAGGCGAGCGTCGTCGGCGCCGGCAGTGGCGCGCGGCGGCCGTAGGCGGACACGAACGCGCGCCCGCTCGCCATGCCGAACACGCGGTCCCGATCGGCGCACTGCGCGATCAGCGTCGCGAGGTCGTGGGCCGCCGGCGCTCGGCAGGCGCGGTCGAAGTCGACGAGTCCGGCGCCCTGCTCGGCGAGCAGGACCTGACCCGGATGCAGGTCACCGTGTGCGAGCACGGCGGGAGCGGCCGGCGGCACGTCGTGCGCGAGACGGTCCGCGAGCTGTCGCCCGACGGCGCCGAGACGCGGGTCGAGGCGCACGAGGTCGTCGACGGCGGCGAGCACCAGGTCGAGTTCCGCGAGGGCGTGGTGGGTCGGCAGC
Source organism: uncultured candidatus Brocadiaceae bacterium (assembly GCA_964538915.1). Taxonomy (GTDB): domain Bacteria; phylum Planctomycetota; class UBA1135; order UBA1135; family UBA2386; genus JAEUHQ01. Next base: position 49,526 of record CAZIFB010000006.1, read on the forward strand.
GTGCGCGGCGGCGGCACTGCGTGCAGCCTCGCGACGACGTGCGCTGCGGCCTCGATGTCGTGCGGTGCGTCGGGCGCCGGCGACCACGGGCGCCCGTCGACGTGGCCCTCGAACATGAGACGGTCGTGCGCGACCCCCAGTGTCGGCGGCACGCGCAGGCCGGCGGCGAGTGCGGCGTCCGTGGCGCTGCGCGTTCGTTGCGTCTGGCTCTCGGCGTGGCAGCGGATCCACAGCGACGGCTGGGCGCCCGCGCGGCCGTCCGGGCCGACGACGCCGATCCGCCAGTGCAGCACCGCGCGGCGTTCGGGGCGGTAGCTCGCGAGCTGGACACTGCTGCGGCTCTTGCTGAAACGGTGGTCCGCCGGCACGAGCGAAGGGCAGCACTGGGCCACGAGCGTGCGCACCTTCGACGGCCGAACGAGGCGCCGCAGGTCGTGCATCGCCCGGTCGATCGGGAAAGCGAGCAGCAGGACGCTCTCCTCGGGCACGAACGCGAACGCACGCAGCCCGGCGTGGTCCTCTTCGGCGCGGTGGCGCAGGCGCTCGGCTTCGTCGGCGAGGCGCGGCACGGGCGCGGTCCGGACCGTCACGTAGGTCGAGACGACGCTGCCCGCCTGTTCGACATCGGCGCGGTAGCCGACCAGCGATCCGTCCTGGTCCTTCCACCGCACGTAGTCGGCCACCAGCTCGCGAACGGTCCCGGTGGTGGCCAGGTGCCGCTGCACGAGCGGCCCCATGCGGTCGGCGTGGATCGCGCGCAGGAAGGCGGCATCCGTCGCGCTCGACGGCGGCGGGCAGGCGCGGGGCGGGATCACCTCGAGCCTCCGACCGGCACCGCCGGCTCGGCAGGCGCCACTCGACCGTCCTCGATGCGCACGACGCGGCCGGTCGCTCGCGCGATCCGCTGGTCGTGCGTGATCAGCAGCACGGTCCGGCCACGAAGGCCCGGCAGCACGTGGTCGACGAGGCGCGTCTCCGCGGCGGCATCGAGGCCCGTCGTCGGTTCGTCGAAGACGTAGACGGCCGGGTCGCGCAGCAACGCGCGGGCGATGGCGAGACGCTGGCGTTCGCCCCCGGACAACTCGGTGCCGCGTTCGCCGATGGGCGTGTCGAGGCCCAGCGGCAGCCGCGCGGCGAACTCGACGACGCCCGCCGTCGTCGCCGCGCGCACGACGTCGTCGTCGCTCGCGTCGGGGCGGCCGAGCAGCACGTTCTCGCGGAGCGTGCCCTCGAACAAGACGGTCTCCTGGAACACCATCGCGACGTGCGAACGAAGGTCCGCGGGGTCGACGCGGCGGACGTCGATGCCGTCGAAGCACACCGTGCCGCGATCCGGGTCGCGCAGGCGCGGCAGCAGCGACGCGAGCGTCGACTTGCCGGCGCCGTTCGCACCTTCGATCGCGACGTGTTCACCCGCGGCGATCACGAGGTCGACGCCGCGCAGCACCGGACGTCCTTCACCGTGGTCGAAGTGCACGTCGCGGAACGCGACCTCGCCGCGCACACGGACGAGCGGCTCCGGGCGTGCAGGCACCGGCAGTTCCTCGTCGGCGTCGAGCAGGTCGAGCACGCGCTCGCCGGCGGCGGCGGCTTTCACCATCGCCGCGCTGCGGCCGAGCCCCTTGCGGATCGGGCGGTAGAACGACCGAACGTACGCGAGCAGCACGAGCAGTTCGCCGGGCGAGAGTGCGCCCGCGCGCACACGGCCGATGCCGAGCATCAGCACGAACGCGGTTCCGAGGGCGAGGGCCACGTCGGTCGCGATGCCGAGGCGGCCTTCGAGGCGCGTCGCCTGCAGCCCGGCGCGCGCGCTTCGGCGGCTCTGCTTCGTGAACGCGCGGCCGGCGACGTCCTCGAGACCGTACGCCTGGATGAGCGGGACCGCGGCCAGCGTCTCGTGCGCGGCGGCGGCGAGCTGGCCTTCCTTCTTGCGCTGCTTGCGCGCGGCGGCGCGCAGCCGCACCGCGAAAAGCGCCATGAGGAGGCCGATGACCGGCAGCACGAGCACCGCCGCGATCGACAGCCGCCAGTCGAGCAGCAGCATGACCGCGAGCGTGCCGAACACGAGCAGCGCCTCGCGGCCGAGCGCGAACATGCCGTCGATCAGCAGTGTGCGCAGGCTGGCGGCGTCGCCGGTGAGCCGCACGAGAAGATCGCCTGCCCGGTGGCGTTCCTGGAAGGTCAGCGACTGTCGCAGCACGGCACCGAGGGCGTCGCGCCGTGCCTTGCTCACGGCGCGTTGCCCCGCGTCTGCCAGCCACAACGAGGCGCCGGCCCCGGCCACACCACCGAGCACGGCGAGGAGAACGGTCGCGACGATCGCGGTCGTCGTCAGGACGTCGACGTCGCGCAGGCTCGCCGGCAGCATCGACCACTCCTGGCCGAGCAGGACCTGGTCGATCACGACCTTGATCGGCCACGGCTTCAGGAGCTCGGCACCGACGGCGACGAACGTGAACGCGGCGGCGCCCGCGAGCCTGCCGCGGTGCGGCGCGAGGTACGGAGCGAGCCGCGTCCACACGCGCATCGCTTCGCGCACCCGGGAGGTCCGCGGCTCAGGCACGCGCGACCTCCGCCGTGCCGAGGGCGGCGGCGACGTGACGCGCCTTGCTGGTCCAGTCGAGTTCGTCGACGAGCGACGGCACGATGCCGGCGCTTCCGGCCCGCGGTCCGGCATCGAGAACGGCGATCGCGGTGGTCACGAAGTCGGCGACGTCGTCGGGCGTGAACAGCCCCATGGGCGAGTGGCCGGCGAGCGTCTCGACGACGCAGGGCACGCGGCTCGCGAGCAGGGGCCGACCGGCGGCGAGCGCCTCGACGACCTTGAGCGGCGAGAAGTAGTCCGGCGCCGTCGCGGAGTACGGAGCGACCACGACGTCGGCCGCCTGCAGGATCTCGGGAATGCGGTCGTGGGTCACGGCGCCGTCGTGCACGACGTCGCCGGGGAAGGCGCGGCGCGCGACGTCGATGGCCGCGCTCTCCGGTCCGTCACCGACGATCCACAGGCCGCACGGACGCTGGGCACGCAGCGCGGCGAAGGCGCGGAGCAGGAACTCGATCCCGTGCCACGGCTTCAACGATCCGGTGAACAGGAGAGTCGGGCGACCGCGCAGTGCTGGGGGCTTCGAGGCCGCGCGAGCGCCGCGGAACGTCGCGACGTCGGCGCCGTTGCCGAGCACTTCGATGCGCGTGCCGACCACGCCCTCGCGGACCAGCTCGTCGGCCAGCGCGCGCGAGACTGCGAACACGCGGTCGGCGGCGCGCAGCACGTCGAGGCAGACGCCGCGCGCCGCGTTCGGCAGGGCGAGGTCGCGGAACGCCGCTGCCTCGCGCCAGAGCGGCGCGTTGACCTCGACGACGAACGGGACGCGGAGGGCGCGGGCGTGCGCCATCGCGCCGAGGCCGAAGAGCGAGAGCCGCTCGTACACCGCCGTGTGCGGACCGGCGGCGCGCAAGGCTTCGAGCAGCGTCTCGGCATGGGCGAACTGCAGCAGTTCCCCTGCGAGACCGGAAGCACGCGGGCCGGGCACCGTGCGGGCGCGGTGCGGCACGAACGCGGACACGTCGCCTTGTCGCACGAGGAAGACGTCGAGATCGACGCCGATGCGTGCGAGGGCACCGGCCATGGCGCGGAAGTGCACCGAGGCGCCCTTCGTACCGTCGGGTGCGATGCCCGGATCGGCCGAGACGTAGGCGACCCGCGCGTTCACGCGAGCACCGCCTTCGGGTCGGGTGCCGTGGCGACGGAGCGCGCGAACCAGCCGCGGAGGGTCGCGACGTTCGAGTCGAGGTCGAAGAAGCGTTCGGCGCGCTCGCGGCCGGCGATCGCGAGAGCGCGGGTGCGCTCCGGGTCGCCGAGCATCGCCGCGATCGCCTGGGCGAGGGGAGCTGCTTCGCCCGCGGGCACGAGCACACCGGCCCGCCCGTCGTCGACGATCTCTTCGACACCGCCGATCGCGGTGCTGATCACGGGCAGCCCGCTGGCCAGCGCTTCGAGAAGCACGGTTGGCAGGGCGTCGCGGTTGCCGTCGCTGCCGACGATGCAGGGCAGCACCATCGTGTGCGCCTTCTGGATCCACGAACGCACCTCGTCGTGCGTGCAGAGACCCACGAACTCGACGTTGCGCAGATCGAGGCGGGCCGCCTGCGCGCGCAGCGCGGCGCCGTCTTCGCCGTCCCCGGCGAGGACGCAGCGGGGCCGGATGCCGTCGCGGGCGAGCAGCGCCAGCGCGTCGAGCAGCACGTGGAAGCCCTTCTTCTCGACGAGGCGCCCGACCGCGAGCAGCAACGGCGCCGAGGACGGCGCACGGTGCGCCGGGTGGAAGGTCGACGTGTCGACCCCGTTGTAGAGAACGCGCAGGTCGAGTTCGTCGGCGCCGAGCCCGGACTCGATCCACCGGCGGTTGGCTTCGCACACCGTGACGACGAACGCGGCGTTGCGCAGCAGGCTGCGGAACCGGGTCGGCTCGATGCCCTCGCGGTAGATGTCCTTCGCGTGGCACGTCACGCTGAACGGCACTCCGCACAGCGTGTGCACGCCGCGCGCGGCGTACGCCGCCACGGTGGCGAAGTGCGCGTGCAGGTGCTGCACACCGTGCTGCTGCACGAGTCCGGTCAGGTCGATCGCGTTGCCGAACAGCGACCACAGGTCGGGGCGCCCCGCGGCGAGCAGGTCGTCGAGTTCGCCGAGCAGGGCCGGGCCCCGCGCGATCAGCTCGCGGCGCTGCTTCTGGAGCAGCTGCAGCCAGGCGTCGGGCTTGCGCGGCGAGAGGTAGACGACGGGCCGCTTCAGTTCGGACAGGCCGCGGTGGAACACACCATCGTCGGGCCGGTTCAGCGAGAACACCGTGACGTCGACGCCGAGGCGTTGCAGCGCCAGGATCTCGTTGAGGACGAACGTCTCCGAGGCGCGGGGAAACTTCTTCAGCACGTAGCCGATGTGCATGGCCGGCTCACTCCTTCAACCGATGGTGCGAGCGGCTTCACTGCCGCCCGAGCGTTGACGTCGTTGGGAAAGGCAGGTGCGCGCGGCGACTTCGGCGCCGCGGCAGCCGATGGACCGCGCGGGCGCGCTGCGCGCCTGTTGCAGGGCGTCGCGCAGCGACGCGGCGATGGCGTGCGGGTCGGCGACCTCGCCGTCCTCGAGCATGCGCAGGTGGCCGAGGGCGGCGAGTCGGCGGCAGCGTTCCCACTGCTCCTCGCGGGGCGCGCGGCGCGGCAGTGCGAGCAGCGTGCGGCCGCGGGCCAGGCACTCGTAGACCGTGTTGTAGCCGCCCATGCCGACGACGACGTCCGCGTCGTCGAGCAGCGCCTGCATCGCCGTCGTGCAGCGATCGAGCCGGATGCGCGGGTCGCCCTGCACGGCGCGGGCGAGGTCCGCGAACGATTCTTCGGCGAGCAGCGGTCCGGCGACGATCGTCACGCGCAGCGAGTCGGCGCGCAGCGGGCCGCGCAGTGCCGCGACCACACCGCGGAGCAGTTCGTAGCCGTCTTCGCCGCCGCCGGTCGTCACCAGCACGTGCGGCACTTCGCGCGCCGGGCGTTCGCGGCCCAGCAGCGCTTCCGCCGGCACCACGGGGCCGGTGAACGTCGTCTTCGCCGCGACGTCGTCGGGGAAGCCGTACTCACGCACCGGGTCGAAGACCGAGCGGTCGCCGTAGACGAGCACGTGGTCGTAGAGGGTGCGGAGCACTTCGAACGTGGCGTCGCGCTGGAGTTCGGCGCGGGCGCGCAGCGGTGTGTCGAGCACGTCGCGCATGCCGAGCACCACGCGCGTCTGCAGGCTCTCGTGGCGCAGGCGGCGCAGCACGGGCAGCAGTTCGCCGCCGGGGCCGGTGGCCGTGTGGTCGACGAGCAGCAGATCGGGGCGGAACGAGCGGATCGTCGCCGTGACGATGTCGCTGCGCAGGGACGTGATCTCGCTCGCGGACATCGGCAAGCGGCGCGCGACGTACTGGCCGCCGGCGCCCTTGCCGATCGACGGCAGCTTCACGAGGTCGCACTGCTTCGGCAGCGGGAACAGGTCCGGCACCGGCGACCCGGTGAGGCAGAGGGCGTGCACGTGGCGACCGCGCGAGACGAGAGCGGTCGCGAGCGTGACGCTGCGCCGCAGGTGGCCGAGGCCGAACGAGTCGTGGCTGTACGTCAGGACACGGAACGGGCGCCGCGCGTCGTCACCGTCGTCGAAGTCGGGCATGCTGGCCATGCCGACCCCGAAGGCAACGCGTGTGCCGGCGACGGACGCACGCGCCCGTGTCGCGAGCCCGAACACCCTGCCGGCCCGTGCGTCCGGATTTCGGGCGGAGGCGGTCGCGGGCCCTGACCGGGGACCGCCGTTGTTCGGAGGACGGGCACGGTGAGCCGCATCCTCGGCGTCGCGCGCCTTCGCTGTCGCCGCCGCGGTCCCTGTCGCTACGCTCGTTCCCCGTGCGAACGTCGCTGCTGCTCCTCTGCGTTTCCTTCGCGATGTGCAGTGCCGGTCACGACGCCGCGTCGGACCAGGAGCCGAAGCAGGATCCGAAGGCGCCAGCGCCCGACTTCGAGGCGTACCGGGCGACCGTGCCGGGCACCGACGTCGGCTTCGACATGGTGCCGATCCGCGGCGGTACGTTCGTGATGGGCAGCCCGGACGGCGAAACGGGTCGCTCGCCCGACGAAGGGCCGCGCGTCGAAGTCGCGATCGAACCGTTCTGGATGGGCAGGTGCGAGGTCACGTGGGCCGAGTACGACGCGTGGAGCACCGACGCCGAGCGGCCGCAGAGCAAGGTGCCCGACGGCATCGCGCGGCCGACGCCGGCGTACCAGGACATGACGTTCCAGATGGGGCGCGACGGTTTCCCCGCCATCTGCATGTCGCATGTCGCGGCGCGCCAGTACTGCAAGTGGCTGTCGGCGAAGACGGGCCACTTCCACCGGCTGCCGACGGAGGCGGAGTGGGAGTACGCATGCCGCGCCGGGACGACGACGGCGTACTCGTGCGGCGACGACGCGGCGCAGATCGCCGACTACGCGTGGTTCGCGGACAACAGCGCGCGCGTGCTCGAGCCGGGCAGCCCGCCGATCCCTGCGTACCACCAGGTCGGGCAGAAGAAGGCGAACCCGTGGGGCCTCTTCGACATGCACGGCAACGTCGCCGAGTGGGTCGCCGACGCGTACTTCGCGGACGCCTACGCCGCGGAGCGCGGCGCATCGCCCCGGTCCTCGCCGTACCAGAAGCCGGCGCGCGACGAACGCGGGCGGCCGCTGCGCTTCCCGCACGTCGTGCGCGGCGGCAGCTGGCGCGACCCGGCGGCGCTCCTGCGGTCGGCGGCCCGTCGTTCGTCCGAGGCGGCGTGGAACGAGCGCGATCCGCAGATCCCGAAGAGCTGGTGGTATCTCACCGACGCGCAGCACGTCGGTTTCCGCGTCGTGCGCCCGCTGCGCGAGCCGACCGTCACCGAACGCGCCCGCTTCGAGAACCCCTGACCCGACCCGGAGAACGCCCATGCCCACTTCGCGCCGATCGTTCCTTCGCAGCGCCGCCGCCGCGGCGACCGCGGCGAGCCTGACCGACGCGGTGCAGGCCGGCCGCTTCGTGCGCGAGCCGCGCGGCGACGAACTCCGTATCGCGCTGATCGGCTGCGGCGGTCGTGGCAGCGGTGCCGCGGTGCAGGCGCTCAGCACCGCGGGAGCCACGCGACTCGTCGCCGTGGCCGACGTGTTCGCCGACCGCATCGACGGCTGCCTCGCCGAACTCACGGGCCACGACGGCGTGCGGGCCCGGGTGGACGTGCCGAAGGAGCGCCGGTTCGTCGGCTTCGACGCGTTCCGCGGCGCGATCGCGAGCGACTGCGACGTCGTGCTCATCGCGACGCCGCCGCAGTTCCGGCCGTCGCACTTCGAAGCGGCGATCGCGGCGAAGAAGCACGTGTTCTTCGAGAAGCCGGTCGCGGTCGACGGGCCAGGCGTGCGGCGCGTGCTCGCGGCGGCGGAGGCCGGCAAGGCGGCTGGGCTGTGCGTCTGCAGCGGGCTGCAGCGTCACCACCAGAACGGCTACATCGAGGCGATGAAGCGCATCCACTCGGGCGCGCTCGGCCGCATCCTGTTCGCCCGCTGCTCGTGGAACCAGGGCGGCCTCTGGCACGCAGAGCGGCGGCCGGAGTGGAGCGACATGGAGTGGCAGCTCCGCAACTGGCTCTACTTCACCTGGCTGTCGGGCGACCACATCGTCGAGCAGCACGTGCACAACCTCGACGTCGTGAACTGGGCTCTGCAGAGCCATCCGCTCTCGGCGCGCGGCATGGGCGGGCGCCAGGTTCGGACGCACGCGAAGTTCGGCCACGTCTTCGACCACCATGCGGTGCAGTTCACGTACCCGGGCGGTGTGTGGTCGTTCTCCGAGTGCCGCCAGATCGACGGCTGCCTCGCCGACGTCAGCGAACACCTCCACGGTACCGACGGCGAAGCACACCTCGACACGGGGCGCTGGCGCATCACGGGCAGGAACGAGTGGTCGTGGGACGGGCCGAACAACGATCCGTACCAGACCGAGCACGACGACTTCTTCGCGGCGATCCGCGCCGGCGCTCCGTTCAACGAAGGGTCGATGGTCGCGGAGAGCACGTTGACCGCGATCCTCGGGCGCATGGCGACGTACTCCGGCAAAGAAGTCACGTGGCAGCAGGCACTCGCGAGCGAGGAGAGCTGGGGACCGGCGCAACTCGAGTTCGGCCCGCTCGCCGTCGACGCGGTCGCGATGCCGGGCAGGAAGCGCGGTTCGTGAAGAGGCAGGTGCGCCTTTGTGCGTAGCGCCGCGCGGCAGCGCCGCTACCATGCCCGCCCCTTGCGAATCGGCCCGACCGTCGGCGTGTGGATGTGCGTCTGGACCGTGGCGATCACGGTCGCACACGGCTTCCTGAATCTCGACTGGGCGAAGCGGTTCCGCCCCGAGCCGGCGTCGGCAGCGGCGACGAAGCACGAGAAGTTCCGCGTCGGCTTCCTGCCGGTGACGTGCCACCTGACCTGCCCGGTCACGGACTTCATCAACAAGCAGCTGGTCGGCGAGAACCTGTTCGAGCCGATGCGATTCAACGGCTGGCCCGAGCTGAAGGAGGCGTTCCTCGCGGGCCGCACCCCGGCGACCTTCCTGCTCGCACCGATGGCGATCGCGCTGCGCGAACAGGGTGTGCCGATCAAGGTCGTCTACCTGGGGCACCGCGACGGGTCGGCGGTCATGGTGCACAAGGACTCCGACATCCGCCGGATGCAGGACCTCCGCGGCAAGCGCATCGCGGTGCCGAACCGCTACAGCAACCAGCGTCTGCTCATCTTCCGCGCGCTCAACGACGCCGGCATGCGGATCGAGGACGTGCAGCTGATCGAGATGCCGCCGCCGGACATGCCGGCCGCACTGTTCGCGAAGGCGGTCGACGCGGTCTCGAGCGGCGAGCCGTTCATGGCGCAGACCGAACTGGACGGGTACGGGCGCGTGCTGTGGCTGACCAAGGACGTGTGGCCCAACTTCATCTCGTGCGTGCTCGCGGTGCACGAGGACATGATCCGGGACCACCGCGACGTCGTGCAGGAGCTCGTCACCGGCATCGCGAAGAGCGGCAAGTGGCTCGACCAGACGATGGACCACCGCATGGACGCGGCGCAGTTCGTCGCGAAGAACTACTACAACCAGCATCCGCGGCTGCTCGAGTTCGTGCTCAGCAAGCCGCCCGACCGCGTGAAGTACACCAACCTGTCGCTGCGTCGCGGCGACTTCGAAGAGATCGAGAAGCTCGGGCTGCAGTCGGGGATCCTGAAGGGCACCGCGCACTTCGAGGACTACACGGACTGTTCGTTCGTGCCCGACGAAGCCGCGATTCCACCGCACGCCTGGCCGGGGTCGAACAGGTGAGGGGCCGCCCATGACTGCGATCCCCACCTCGCGGCCGGTCGGCCGGACGGCGCTGGCGCTCGCGCTGCCGCTGCTCACCGCGGCGTTGCTGATCGCCGGCTGGCACGCCGCCGTCGTTGCGTCGGGCAGCGACCTGTTCCCGAAGCCGTACGAAGTCGTGAACGGGATCGTCGAACTCGCCGAGCGCGGCCTCCTCGTGAAGTACGTCGTGGCGTCGCTGTTCCGCGTCACGTGGGGCTTCTCGCTCGCGGTGCTGGTCGGTGTCCCCCTCGGGCTCGTGCTCGGCTGGTTCCGGCCCGCGTACCTCGCGCTGAATCCCCTGATCCAGGTCCTGCGGCCGATCTCGCCGATCGCCTGGATCCCCGTCGCGATCCTCTGGTTCGGCATCGAGGACACCGCGCCGATCTTCCTGATCTTCCTCGCGAGCGTCTTCCCGATCACGGTCAGCGCCATGGCTGCCGTGCAGAACATGCAGCAGGTCTACCTGCGCGCCGCACAGAACTTCGGGCTCACGGGGCTGCCACTCTTCGCGCGCGTGATCCTTCCCGCGGCGCTGCCGCAGATCCTGACCGGCATCCGCATCGCACTCGGCGTCGCGTGGCTCGTCGTCGTGGCGGCCGAGATGATCGCGGTGCAGTCGGGGCTCGGGTACCTGATCAACGACGCGCGCAACGCCGGCAAGCGCTACGACCTCGTCGTCGCCGGCATGGTGCTGATCGGCCTGGTCGGGCTCGTGCTCGATCTGCTGGTGCGACGCCTCGAACGTTTCGACTCCGTGCGGTGGGGCTATGGCCAGCGCTGATCCCCTGATCGACGTCCGCGACACGTGGATGTCGTTCCCCGGCAAGGAAGGCCAGCCCGTGCACGTGCTGGAGCGAGTCGGCTTCCAAGTGCGCACCGGCGAGTTCGTCTGCATCGTCGGACCGTCCGGCTGCGGCAAGTCGACGCTGCTCAACGTGCTCGGCGGCTTCCTGAAGGAGACGAAGGGCGACGTGCGCGTCGAGGGCGATCGAGTCACGGGGCCCGACCCCGGCCGCATCTTCGTGTTCCAGGAGAACGGCGTCTTCCCGTGGCTCACCGTCGAGCAGAACGTCGGCTTCGGTCTCTGGCGCAAGCCTTCGCGCGAGCGCGCCGAGCGTGTGCGTCACTACGTGGACATGGTCGGGCTCGCGGGCTTCGAGAAGTCCTACCCGCGCGAACTGTCCGGCGGCATGCGCCAGCGCGTCGAGATCGCGCGCGCTCTCGCGGCGGATGCGCGGGTGCTGTTCATGGACGAGCCGTTCGGCGCGCTCGACTTCCTCACACGGCTCAAGATGCGCGCCGACCTGGTGCGCATCTGGCAGGCGGAGAGGAAGACGATCCTCTTCGTCACGCACGACATCGAGGAGGCCGTGCAACTCGCGGATCGTGTGCTCGTGATGACGAAGCGTCCGGCGACGATCCAGGCCGAAGTCGTGGTCGACCTGCCGCGGCCGCGCGATCTCGACGCGCCGGGCTACCTCGCCGCGCGCGATCGCATCTTCGAGCTGATGGGGATGAACGCCCACGGTTCGTTCGTCGCCACGAAGTGACTCACGCGCGAGCTCCCGTGCGCAGCAGCCGAACCGCGATCAGGAACGCGGCGATCGACGCGGCGCCGATCGCGTTCTCGCGCAGGCTCGGCGGGAAGACGAGCACGTAGCCCGCGTCCTTGACGAGAGCCGCGAAGCTCGAGACGCAGAACGGCATCAGGAAGAGCCGGAAGACCTGCCATCGGTCGAGCTTCGTGGTGCCGGTGCTCGACGTGCGAGTGCTGATCAGCAGCGCGGTGCCGATGATCGCCGCGAGGCCGAGCGAAGTGAGCCAGAGGCGCGGCGTCGCATCGAACCGGTGCGCGACGTTGACGACGTACCAAATCGCGTAGCACCAGAGGATCGTCCGCCCCGTGGACAGCGTGGAAAGGTACGTGCGCACCGACGGCATCGCGGCAGGATGCCCCGGCCGTGTTGCGCGAGCCACCGCCCCTGTGCATTCGCTCAGCTGCCGAGCAGCCAGGCGCCGACGGAACGCATCAGCGCGGCGCGTTCCTTCGCGGACAGGAGACCGAGTTCGCGGCCGAGGTTCGCCGCTGTGCCGAGTCCGAGCATGCCCCACGCCGCGAGCATCGGCGCCGGCAGCCCGCGTGTGGCGCGAGCGGTGCGGTGCTCGTCGATCCGGGCCTCGACGAACGCGTGGAACGAGCGGTACGCGGCGCGGAGAGCGTTCCGGATCTCGTCGTCGTCGGTCTCCGACAAGCCCGCGAACAGGATGCGGTAGAGCCCGAACTCGCCGAGGTGGTCGGCTTCGTAGTCGAGCACGGCCTCCGCGGTCGACTTCGCGTCCTCGCGGCGCGCCAGTTCGCGCGCCCAGATCGCTTCGCTGTTCTGCGCCACGTAACCGATCGCGGCGACGAACATGCGCCGCTTGTCGGGCCACAGGCGGTAGAGGATCGTCTCCTGCACGCCGCAGCGTTCGGCGAGCTGCGCGGTCGTCGTGCGGCGGTATCCGAACTCGGCGAACGTGGCGGCCACGGCTGGGAGCAGTTCGGCGCGGCGCTGTTCGCTCAGGTTCGGTCTGCCCATCGCGGTCGCGACGATAGCTGGGAAACGAGCGGCGGCGCCATCGCCTTGCCGGCGCTGCCGGACCCGCCGGCTCTCCGTGCCAGTGCACGGGAAGCGGTGCGTTGGCGCGTTCGCCGGCCAACGCTCCGGCGGGCTGCACGCATGTCGTTCCTTGGTCGATTCCCGCTCGCGAAGCGGGCGCCGAAGCAAGCCGAGACGAGGAGTGTGGATACCCAGGTGCGGACGGGACGGCACTTCACCCGTCGGCTAGAAGGGCGCCATGCGCACGAGCGAGGGAGGGGGCGCCGGTCCGGGAGCGCTGGCCAGGTTCCTGTCCCTCCTGATCGCCGGAGTGGCGCTGCTCGCCTGGGGCTTCGTCGTGGTTGCGCTGTTTCGAGGCGATCTCTCCCGATGGACCGGGGCGGGGCTGTTCGTCGGGATCGCGATCTGCACATGGTTCCTGCTCAAGTGGGGCCTTCAGCCTGTGGAACGAGGGCCCGATCCTCTGCACCGGTGGCGCGAGTTCCGGTTCGTGCGGCGGCTCGAACTGCGCGCCGACGCAGCCACGGATTGCACCCTGGTCGTCGTGCTGTCGTGCGCCGCCGCCGCGAACGCCCGCTAAGTGGTCCTCGAGTTCCTGGGTGTCCGCGATCTGAAGCTGACCCAGTTCGGCGCGGATGCGATGACCTTCGATCCGGCCTGTCGCGACCTCGGGGAAGGCGCGCGCGACGGCTGCCGCTACGAGGTTGCCGATCGCTGGAACGACACGTTCCACTTCCGCTGCCGGACATTCGCCGAATCGGCGCGGACCGCGGTCTGACCGCGCGCGTTCGTCACCACAAGGACAGCGTCGTCCCGTCGCGCCATCGCCGCACCGGCTGTTCCCGGGTCTGCCTGCTCCCGAACAGGACGCGTTCGGCGGGCCTCGCGAACAGGAAGCGCCAACGCGCGACACTGCCGTCGACGGGCACGGGCGGCGGTGCGCCGCGGTTGCCGAGCCACGATGCAGCGACCTCCGGCCAGAGTCTGCGTTTGGCGTGCACGGGATCGGCGCCGTACCAGGCGCGCCTCGGCGTGACGAACTCGGCCGCATGTTCTGCGGCGAGTCTGCGCAGACCGGTGTCGAGACGTTCGGCCCGGGCGAGCACTTCGCGGAGAGACAGTCGGCAGGAAGGCACGAGCACCGAACGGACGATCACGAAGCGCAGGTTCCCGAGATCGCGCAGGCTGTCCAACGGCAGTCCGGCGACGACGCAGCGGGCACCCGTCGCCGAGAGTCGCGCCAACGCTGCTCCGACCCATGCGAGGACGCGGTCGACCTCGACACCGTAGAGAACGTCGTTGCCCACATCGGTGACGATCGCCGTGCAACGGGCCGGCGGGGCCGCGGCGAGGGCGTTCCAGAGGCCGCAACCGTCGATCCCTGGCAACCGGCGGCCGAGCAGGCTGCTCCAGAGGCCGAACGAGCGACCGCGTCCGAGCGCCATGTGGGCTTCGACCGGTCCGTCGGCGCGTGCTGCATCGAGCAAGGCGAGCGCCACCCGCGCGAGGTTGCTCGCCCCCAGCGCGACGAGGCGCCGTGGGGGCGGCGGCGCGCTGCTCGCCGCAGCGCGCTGCACGGAGGTCACTCGGCCAGCTTGGTCTCGAGCGCCTTCAGGATGCTGCCGACGCGTTCGCCGACCTTGCCGCTGCCGGCCGACTTCGCCAGCGCCTGGAGCGCCTTCACGGCGCCATCCTCCTTCTTGTCGCGGAGCGCGCGGTCGATCTTCTCGAGCTTCTTCTCCGCGGCGAGTTCTGCCTTCGCGGTGTCCTTGTCGAACTCGGCGACGAGCGGCGTCACCTCGGCAACCCACTCCGCTTTCTGGCCGACGGCCTTGAGGAGCGACTTCGCCGCGGTCTGTGCCGCGAGGAAGCGGCCCTGCTCCTGCAGCGTGGGGACCGCCTTCTTGGCGAGTGCGTAGCGGTTCTCGACCTCGGACTGCAGCATCGTGCGCTCCTCGCCTTCGGGCAGCGCCGCGACCATCGCGGCGGCGCCGGCGAGGTCGCCCTTGCCGTAGAGGGCCGCGCGCACCTTGCGCGTCTCGGCGGTGTCGCCCCAGCCTTTCTTGACCTTCGTCAGTTCGGCTTCGATGGCCTCTTCGATCGGCTTCATGCCGTCGGACGGCGAGCCGTCGAACAGCAGCGTGCCGTCAACCCCGATCACGGCCGTGTGGGGGAGGCCCTGGAACTCGGGCGTCGGCACGGAGCCCGACACGCAGACGAACGCGTCGTTGTCGGGGAAGCGCTGCTGCATGAAGGCGGTCAGCGTCGCGGTGTCGGCGCCCTGGCGTTCCATCAGCACGGTCACGAGGCCGCGCGAGGACAGCTCGTGGTCGTGTTTGATCGCGGTCGGGACCGCGAAGCCGATGCACGGTCCGCAGTGCGTGCCCCAGTAGTCGATCATGATCGGGGAGCCGAAGAAGTCCTTCAGGCTCTGCCGGCCGTCGCCGTTCAGGAACGCGGGGAACGAGAAGTCCGGGACCTTCTCGCCGACGGCGGCCGCCTTCTGGGCGACGGCGGGCAGGACGAGAAGCAGGGATGCGAGCGCTGCGCGGGAATTCACGTGGGCCTCCGAGTTTCCATGGGGCCGCCTCGGCCCCTCGACGAGTTGGCCGTCGTGGGCGCCGGGAACTCCGGGCACACGACGGGAGGCCGGGATGCTACCTGACGGACAGGCCGCCGATCGCGCGGCCTCTGCCGGTCGGGCAGAGTGCCGCACTCGGGCTTGGCTCAGTCCTTCAGCGGCGTCTGCAGCGCCTTCAGAGTCTTGGCCGCGCGGGCCGCGACCTTCAGCTCGCCGCCGCTCTTCAACAGCGCCTCGAGCTGCTTTTGGGCGTTGTCGCCCTTCTTGTCGCGGAGCTGCTTCACGATCTTCTCGAGCTTCTTCTCGAACGCGATCTCGGCCTTGCCGGCTTCGCCGTCGAACTCGGCGACGATCGGCGTGACTTCGGCGACCCATTCGGCCTTCTGGCCGACCGCCTTCTGCAGCGCCTTGGCCGCGGCCTGGGCCTGGACCCAGCGACCGTTCTGCTTCAGTGCGTCGATCGACTTCTTGGCGACCGCGTAGCGATTGTCGATCTCGGTCTGCAGTGCGGTGCGACCATCGCCTTCCGGCATCGCCGCGACGATCGCGGACGCACCGGCGAGATCGAACTTGTCGTACAGCGCGACGCGGACCTTCTTGGCTTCGGTCGTGTCACCCCAGCCCTTCTTGACCTTGGTCAGTTCGGCCTGGATCAGCTCCTCGATCTTCTTCGGCGCGGACAGCGGGTTGCCGGCCCACAGCAGCGTCCCATCGACGCCGATGACGCAGCCGTGCGGGATGCCGTCGGACGGCGGGATCGGCACCTGGGTGCCGGTGCACGCGAAGCAGTCGTTGTCAGGGAAGGTCTTCCACAAGAAGGCTTCGAGCGTCGCCTCGTCGGCGCCCTGCGCCTCGGTGAGGATCGACACCAGGCCCTTGCTGGAGAGTTCGTGATCGTGACGGATGGCGCTCGGCACGGAGCCGCCAACACACGGGCCTCAATGTGTGCCCCAGATGTCGATCATCACAGGCTGCCCGAAGAAGTCCTTCAGGCTCTGCCGGCCGTCGCCGTTCAGGAACTGCGGGAACGAGAAGTCGGGCACCTTCTCGCCGACATTGGCGGACTGCTGCGCGGCGAGAGGCAGCGCGAGCATCAGGGTGGTCAGGACAGTGGAACGATTCATCGGGGATTCCTCGGGTGGGAAAGCGGGGGAGAGGATAGCGAGAGTCGGTGGCAAAAGCGGGTTCGCCAGTGTTCGGGCGGGGGTGCCCCGCCGTGGCGGGTCAGACCCCGCCGTCCCTCCAGAGCTTCGCGCCGCCGGCGAGGCCGGCCTGGTTGTCGACCACGCGCACGTCGTCGGGCAGGTCGCAGTCGAGCTTCTTCGCGTTGCCGCCGCCGACGTAGAGTCGGTCGAAGTGCACGAGTGTGCGCAGGTTTTCGATCGCCCGCAGCACGCGCTTCTGCCACTTCTTCTGGCCGACGGCCTTGCGGGCCGCGTTGCCGAGCTGCTGGTCGTACGTCTCGCCGTTCCGGAACGGCTGGTGCGAGATTTCGAGGTGCGGGCACACACGGCCGTTCTCGTACAGACCCGTGCCGAAGCCGGTGCCGAGCGTGATGACCATCTCGACCCCGGTGCCTTCGATCACCGCGAGGCCCTGCACGTCGGCATCGTTGGCGAGGCGCACGGGCTTGCCGAGCGCATGCTGCAACGCGCGCGCGAGCGGGAAGCCGTGCCAGCCGGCGTGACCGAGGTTCGGCGCGGTCAGCACCACGCCGTCGCGCACCATGCCCGGGAAGCCGACCGACACGCGGTCGTGCGCCGGCAGGTCGGCGACGAGCCCGGCGAGCAGCTTCACGATCGTGTCGGGCGACTCGCCGGTTGGCGTGTCGATGCGTACGCGGTCGGACGCGGGCGTGCCGTCGGCCGCGAACACCATCGCCTTCAGGCCCGTGCCGCCGACGTCGATCGTGAGCACGTTGGCGGCAGCGAGGGGAAGCGCGTGGCAGGCGGTGCGATGGGCGGTGTGCATGGCGTGGGCGGTCGTCGCGACCGTCGCATTCATCGACGGTCCGTGTGCAGAGTCATGAGGTCCTCGGCGAGCACGACGTCGCCGTCGAAGCGTTTGCGCGCCATGGCCGCGAGGTCGTGGCCGTCGCACTCGGGGTAGAAGTGGGTGAGCACGAGACGCCTGGCGCCGGCGCGCGCCGCGTAGTGGCCCGCGAGACCGGGAGTCAGGTGGCCCTCCATCTTGGCGCCGTCGGGCGCCGCCGCGTCGCAGACGAAGACATCGGTGCCGCGCGCCAGTTCGACGAGTTCGTCGCACTCGTCGGCGTCGCCCGAGAACGCGGCGCTGCCACTCGCGGTCTCGATCCGGTACCCGAGGCTCTGCGCGGTGTGGCGGATCGCGACGGCGGTGACCTTCGTGGCGCCGAAGTCGAACGCGCCGGGCAGGATCTCCGAGAGGCGCAGTTCGTAGCCCCGCGGCACGAGCCACGGCCACGCCTCGGTGAGCTTCTCGACGAGGCGGCGCAGTCCGGGCGCGCCCATCAGGTGCATCGGTCCGCGCCCCGCGAAGTGCGGCGAGCGCAGCGCGAACAGGAGCGCCGCCACGTCGGCGCAATGGTCGGTGTGGTAGTGCGTCAGCAGCACGGCATCGAGCCGTTCGAGTCCGACACCCGCCATTGCGAGCCGCCGCAGGGTGCCGGGTCCGCAGTCGACCATCACCGTACGGTCTTCGAACACGACGAGGTGCCCTGCCGGGAAACGCGACGGTGTCGGGATCGCGGTGCCCGAACCGAGAACGGTGACCTGCATGCGGTGCACGGTAGCTGGCCTGCACGATCGGGTCGCGCGCCGTGCCCGGATCGCATTCGCCGTGGCGCGCCGTCGCGTCCGTACCGTCGCGGGGGTTGCCCGGCGTCGTCTCGCCGTGGAACCGGCGGGTCAAGATCACGGTCGCGCGGGCCGAACTGCCGATGAAAGGCTGGCGACACGTCCCGTCGCTCCCACAGAATCCAACCAATGCATCAGGGCCACACCACCGCGACTTCCATGCTCCTCCTGTTCTGCGCCGCCTGCGCATCCGGGCCGGGGCAGGACGACGCGCCGATCCAGGTCGAGGAGATGGTGACGTGGATCGAACGTGTGCACGTCGAGGCCGACCGCGGCCGCATCGCCATCGGCGAGTCGTTCGAGCGGTTGAACACGCTCGCGGCCGGCAAGTTCGGCAAGGAACCCGCGGCGATGGCGTACGCGAAGTTCGTGCAGTCGATCGACGCCGCCGACCAGCAGGCGAAGCGCTTCCGCGACGTGGTGAAGCCCATGCAGGACTCGGCGAAGCCCGTGTTCGACCACTGGCAGAAGAGTCTCGCGACGATCGGCAACGACCGCCTGCGTCAGCGCAGCGAACTGCGCTACGCCGTGGCGAAGGAGCGCTACGACGCGATCGCCAAGGTCGCCGTGCCGTCAGTCGAGCAGTTCGAAGGCTACGTCAAGGCGCTGCGTGACCACGCTGCGTTCCTCGCGAACGACCTCAACTCCGGCGCCATCGACGACATCCAGGACGAAGTGAAGGTCGTCGCACGAACCGCGCGCGAGCTCGACCACAACATGGAGTCGTGCCTCGCCGCCGCGCGCGCCTACGTGGAGCAGTCGGCGCTGCCGTCGGCACCGCCCGCGCCGGGCCGCTGATCTCCTCCTCGCCGGGACGACGCCATGACCTGGATGCTGCTGGCAGCCATGTTCGTCGTGCTGGCGCTGGCGCTGGCGGCGATGTGGCACCGGCGCGCCGACCTGCGGCGCCAGCGCAAGGTCGTGGCGGAACGCGCGGCGATGGCCCGCCGGACCGCGGACTCGGCGCCGATCGAGGTTCCGACGATCGACCTCGCGAAGTGCATGGGCTGCGGCACGTGTGTCGCTTCGTGCCCCGAGGACGGTGTGCTGGCGCTCGTGCACGGGCAGGCCGCCGTGGTGAATGCGGGCGCCTGCGTCGGTCATGCGCGCTGTGTCGCCGAGTGCCCTGTCGGCGCCGTCACGCTCTCGCGCGGTGAGATCGACAAGCGGCGCGACGTGCCCGCGCTGCACGACGACCTGCAGGCGGTCGGCACGGACGGGCTGTTCCTCGTCGGCGAGATCACCGCGCGGTCGCTGATCCGCACCGCGACGGAACAGGGTGCGCGCACGGCCGCGACGATCGCCGCGCGCGTTCGTGCTGCGGGAGCGGCGAAGAAGGGTGTTCACGACGTCGTGATCGTCGGCGCCGGTCCCGGCGGTCTCGCGTGTGCCCTCGGTTGTCGCGAGCACGGCCTCGACTTCCTGCTCCTCGACCAGGAGAAGGCGATCGGCGGCACGGTCGCGAAGTACCCGCGGCGCAAGCTCGTGCTGACGGAACCGATCGAGCTGCCGCTGCACGGGCGCGTGCCGAACCGCGAGTTCGAGAAGGAAGAACTCATCGCGCTGTGGCAGGACCTCGCGGCCCGACACCGTCTGCCGTTCCGCGGCGGCGTCGCCTTCGATCGCGCGGAGCGGCGCGAGGACGGCGTGTTCGTCGTGCACACGGACCACGGCACGCTCCATGCGCGGCACGTCGTGGTGGCCGTCGGCCGCCGCGGTTCGCCGCGCCGGCTCGGAGTCCCGGGTGAGGACCTGCCCCACGTCGCGTACGCGCTGCTCGACGCCGCTTCGTACGAGAACCGCAACGTCCTGGTCGTCGGCGGCGGCGACAGCGCCGCGGAGACCGCTCTCGCACTCGCCGAGCAGCAGGGCAACAGTGTCGCGATCGCCTACCGGCAGGACGCCTTCTTCCGCCTGCGCACGAAGAACCGTGAACGACTCGAGGCCCGCATCGCCGAGGGCCGCATCGAGGCGCTGCTGTCGACCGAGGTCGTTTCGATCGGCGCGAATTCGGTCGAACTCGTGCAGCACGGCGGCGGCGGCGCCAAGGTCGCGCTGCAGCTGCTCGCGGACGACGTGTTCGTGATGGCTGGCGGCACGGCGCCGTTCGCGCAGCTCGAGAAGAGCGGTATCAGCTTCGATCCGGCGGACCATCCGGAACCCGCTCCTGCCGCGTCGGACGAAGGCGGCGGTGGCGCACTCCCGGCGATCGCTGCCGGACTCGCGCTGGTCGCGCTCACGTTCGGCTTCGTGCTCTGGCACCTCGACTACTACGGGCTGTCGATCGCGGCGCGGGCCGCGCATCCGAAGCACGCGCTGCTGCGCCCGGATCGCTCTGCGGGCCTGTGGTTCGGCCTCTGCGCGACCGCGGCGATCGTCGCCAACCTCGCCTACCTGCTGCGCCGCAACCAGTGGCTCGGCGTCCGCTTCGGCCAGCTGTCGGCGTGGATGACCGCGCACGTCGCGACCGGCGTGCTCGCGGTCGCTCTCGCGATGCTGCACGCTGCGATGGGGCCGCGGCAGACCAGCGGCGGCTACGCGTTCTGGGCGCTCGTGGTGCTGCTCGTGACCGGCGCGATCGGACGCTGGTTCTACGCGTGGCTGCCGCGCAGCGCGAACGGCCGCGAACTCGAACTCGCCGCACTACGGGAGCGCGCCGAGTCGTCGGCCGCAGCGGCGGGCGGTGCGTTCGGCGAGGAGTGCCGTCGCGAAGTGCGGTCGCTGCTCGATCGCCGCCAGTGGGGCTCGACGTGGGGTGGCCGCATGGTCGCGCTGCTCGGCCTGCAGTGGGACCTGTGGCTCGTGCTGCGTCGCCTCCGTCGCGGCGCCGTTGCGCAAGGCATCGCGCCGGACGTCGTCGCCGCCGTGCTCGCCGACGCGAAGGCCGCGCATCGTTCGGCGCTGGCCCTCGCGCATCTCGAGGACCTCCGCGCGCTGCTCGGCACCTGGCGCTGGGTGCATCGCTGGATCGCGCTGTTCATGGTGCTGATCCTCGGTGTGCACGTCGTCGTCGCGATCATGCGCGGTGTCCTCTTCACGGGAGGCATCCTGTGATCGGCCTGCGTGCGGGTCTGGCCGTCGGTGTGCTGTCTGCGATCGGCGTACTGCTGCTCGCGATCGGCGCGTCCGAACGCAAGTCGCCGGGCCGCGTGTCGACCGTGCACGGCCGCATCGCCGAGCTGCGCGGCGGCGAGAAGTGTTCGAGCTGCCACGGCGGCTGGTTCGGCGACATGCAGAGCGCCTGCCAGGAGTGCCATGCCGACGTCAGGACGCAGGTCGCCGAGAAGAAGGGCCTGCACGGATCGTTGGCACCCGACCTCGTCGCGAGTTGTGCGTCGTGCCACGGTGAACACCACGGCGACGACTTCCAGCTGGTGAACGCGCTGGCCTTCTCGATGGCCGGAGTCCCCGACCGTGCGAAGTTCGACCATCAGCAGGTCGGCTTCGCGATGGGCGGCGCGCACCTGGCGCTCGCCTGCAAGGAGTGCCATCGGAACGCCGATGCGGCGCTCGTTCCCGAAGGTCAGAAGCGCTTCGTAGGACTGTCGCAGGACTGCGCCACCTGCCACGCCGACCCGCACGGCGGGAAGATGCAGGTGTCGTGCGCGGCGTGCCACTCGCAGCAGGACTTCACCGAGCGCATCGTGCCCGAGCACGAACGCTGGCTGTCGATCGACGGTGCGCACGGCAAGGTCGCCTGCCGCGACTGCCATGGTGCCGATACGCCGCACGCGCTCGAGACGCTGCGTCCAGGGTCGCACAAGAACGGCCGATCCTGCGCCGACTGCCACGAGTCCCCGCATGCACCGAAGTTCCTCGCTGGCAACGCGGCCGCCGCCGGCGTCGGTGCGAAGGCGGTGTGCGCGCAGTGCCATCCCGTCGCGATCGAGACGTTCACGGACCTGCGCGTCACGGTGACGGCCGAGCAGCACGCTCGCGGCGGGTTCCCGCTCGCGGCGCCGCACGACGGCGTGGCGTGTGCGAACTGCCACCTGCCCGGCAAGCCGTGGGCGGAGCGCCATCCCGGGCGATCGCCCGACAACTGCCGATCCTGCCACCAGGACCCGCACGGCGGCCAGTTCGACAAGGGCCCGTTCGCCGAGCAGGGATGCGTCGGTTGCCACGACCGCACGCACTTCGAGCCCCACGCGTTCGATCTCGAGCACCACGCGCGCACGAAGCTGCCGCTCGACGGCGTTCACGCGAAAGCGGAGTGTTCACGCTGCCACCGCGACCCGCCGGAGGGCACACCGCGCCACTTCGCCGAGACGCCGAGCCGCTGCGAACAGTGCCACTCCGATGCGCACGAAGGGGCGTTCGGCCCCGATCGCGGCAAGCTCGCGGCCAACCCGCGCGGCGCCTGTGCGGAGTGCCATGGGACCGACGCGTTCGCGAAGATCGACCACACGAAGTTCGACCACGCGCGGTGGACCGGGTTCGCCATCGGGGGCGCGCACGCGCAGGTCGAGTGCGAGGACTGCCATGCGCGAACGGACACGCCGGACACGCACGGCCGACGCTTCGGTCGCGTCCATCGCAACGGCGGCGAGTTCGGCGGCTGTGCCGTGTGCCACCGCGATCCTCACGAAGGGCTGTTCGATCGCCCGGGTGCGCCTGGCGCGCTCGACGGACGCGTCGGGTGCGAGCGGTGCCACGACACCGCGTCGTTTCGCGTGCTGCCGCACGGGTACGACCACGGTGCGTTCACCGGATTCGCACTGAACGGCGCCCACGGGGCGCTGCACTGCACGGCGTGCCATGCCCGCAAGGCGACAGCCGACGCGAGCGGCCGTTCGTGGGAACGGGCCCGCGGGCACGACTGCGCCGATTGCCACCGGGACCCGCACCAGGGCCAGTTCGAGCGTCTCGGCAAGATCGACTGCTCGCGGTGCCACAAGAGCACGACTTCGTTCGGGACCTTGTCGTTCCGGCACAATCTCGACTCGCGATTCCCGCTCAGCGACGCCCATCAGAAGGTCGCGTG
Source organism: uncultured candidatus Brocadiaceae bacterium (assembly GCA_964538915.1). GTDB lineage: Bacteria > Planctomycetota > UBA1135 > UBA1135 > UBA2386 > JAEUHQ01. The sequence goes on from CAZIFB010000006.1 coordinate 72,429, forward strand.
TGCAGGTTGCCACAAGGAAGAGCCGATCAACGGGACGAAGGTCGTCCGCTACCGCCCGTTGTCGATGGAGTGTGTGTCGTGCCACGGCACGGAAGGCGGCGGGGCGACCGGGAGACGCCGCAGACTATGAACTGGTCGACCTCGTTCCGCGCCGCGCTCGCCGCGTCGTCGCTCGCGATCGCCGCGATCGCGCAGGACGATTCGTTCGAGCAGTTGTCGCTGCGCATCTCGACGCTGCGGCCGAACGGCGCGTTCGTGATCGACCGCGGACAGAACGACTTCGTCCAGGTCGGTGATCGCGTCGTGCTGACGCCGCGCAACGGCGCGACCGTGCCCGGCACGGTGATCGAGGTCGGTGAGCGAACGTCCGTCGTCGAGGTGGTGGATCGTTCGGCGGTTCTGCCGATCGGCACGAAGGGCCACGTGCTGGTGCCGCGCGCCCGCCGCGCCGTGAAGCCGGTCGAGACGCCGACCGTGCCGCCGCCGAACGCCGAGCCGGCGCCCCCGCCGAAGGATCCCGGGGAAGAAGAGGAATGGAAGCCCGGGATGCCGCTGCTAGGCACCACGCGGGCGCCGCGCCCCGAGGAGAGGAAGCGCACGATGACCGGACGCGTCTACATCGGCGCCGACGTCGTGCGCACGCTCGACTCCTGGTCGCACTCGTACCTCGACACGGGACTCGACTTCGAGGTCAACAATCCGCGCGGCAACGACGGCGGCACGCTGTTCTTCCATGGCGCGTTCGACTGGAGCACCGAGGCGGCATCGGAGCGCAGCGGCACCGACATCCGCCTGTACGAAGTCGGGTACGAACACGGCGGCACACGCTTCACGCCACTGCACTGGCAGGTCGGTCGTTTCCTGCCGCGCGAGATGCCCGAGTTCGGTCTGCTCGACGGCGGCGCGATCGGGTACCGGCGCGAAGGCGGGGATCGGATCGGTGCGAGCTTCGGCTGGCTGCCCGAACTCGACGAGGACCTCGAGTCGTTCGGCGACTTGCAGGTCGCTGCATGGTACGTGTGGAATTCGGACATCACGGAGCGGGTGTCGTGGGGGCTCGGGTACCAGAAGACGTGGCACCGCTTCGACCAGGACCGCGATCTCGTCGTCGTGAAGTGGCGCTACCTGCCCGCGGAGGGCTGGACGTTCGCGTCGACGGTGTGGATCGACTTCTACTCGGGGCGCGACCAGCTGAAGGATCGCGACGTCGGCCTGACGCGCGGCAACGCATTCGTGTCGCGGCGCTGGCAGGGCAGCGGCGGAATCGATCTCTCGTGGGATCACGAGGAGTACCCGGACATCCTCCGCCGCGAGTTGCCGCAGACACTGACGCCGATCACGCTCGCCGACGCGCACCAGGACCGGTTGTCGTTCCATGCGTTCACGACCACGGGCTCGGTGCGCTGGTTCACCCGGCTCACCGGCTGGACCGACGAAGAACGTGACGGTGGGAGCGTCGAGGCGGGCTTCGAGGTCGACGACATGTTCGGCAAGGGTGCACGCACGCTGATCGCCGGTTTCGACGTTCAGGGCCTCACGAACCACGTTTTCGGCGCCCGGATCGAACAGGGGGCGACGTATGGGTGGGGCCGCCTCGACCTGCTCGGCGAAGTGGGATTCGTGCACCACCAAGGCTTCCCCGACGACCGCGACGACCTCCTGCAGTACCGATTCGGCGCGATCGCGACGACGGACCTCGGCAGCGGGTGGGACGGCATCTTCCACGCCGACGTGACCCTCTGGGACGACGACTCGTCGTTCGCCGTCGGCGTCTACCTCCAACGCCACTTCTGAGTCCCATGCAGAACCGATCCACGATTCGCATGTTGCTCGCGGCCTGCCTGACGCTCGCGGTGCTCGCGTGCTCGATCTCGAGTCCGCGCCAGGGCGAACTGCATCGCTGGTGGGCGGGCTTCGGTCAGGTGGTCTCGCACGAGTCGTTCCCCTCCGAGTGCAGCCTCTGCCACGTCGGGGCGTCGTGGAACGACCTCGTGCCGAACTTCGTGTTCGACCACGGCGTCCGCACCGGTGTGCCGCTGGTCGGCGCCCACGCAGAGGCTCACTGCCTGCGCTGCCACAACGACCGCGGTCCCGTCGCGACCTTCCGTGCGAAGGGCTGCGTCGGTTGCCACGTCGACGTGCACTACGGCGAACTGCCGGGCGACTGTGCGCGCTGCCACGACGAATCGACCTGGCGCGTGCCGAACCAGCGCGTTGCGCACCTGCACACCCGCTTCCCGCTCACCGGCGCGCACATGCAGGTCGCCTGCCACCGCTGCCACGCCGGTGCGTCGGTCACGAACTTCCGCCCGACGGACCCCGACTGCGTGAGCTGCCACTACGACTCCGCGGCGAGGACGACGAACCCGCCGCACATCGGGCTCGGCTGGGTCGATCGCTGCGACCGCTGCCACATGCCGACCAGCTGGCGGCCAGCTCAGGTGAGGTGACGCCCGTGGCTCGTTTCGAGGCTGATGCCGCCGGCGCGTCCGGCTCCGCGTCCCGGATCGGGACCGGCGAGTGTTCGAATGACGTCCGCGTGTCGATGCATGCGACACCTGAAGGTTCAGGGAGATCCACGATGCGTAATCCGGCGATCCGTCCGTTCCTGCTGGCCCTGGCTCCGCTTGCCGCGATCGCAGCGGCCTCTCTGTCCGGCGCGTGCGTCGACCAGAACGGCCGCGAAGGCGCGGTCGCGACCGCTGAGTCGTGCATGAAGTGCCACAACGGCTCGACGCACGACGACTACTTGGGTCCGGGTCTCGAGAACCCGCATCCGTTCCCGGGCACCGCCGAGAACCTGCGTTGTACGCAGTGTCACGGCGGCAACGCCGCGGGCAACGACGTCGCCTCGGCGCACGTGCCGCCGCCGCCCGAGATCGGTGACCGCGAGTTCCAGGACAACGACGCGCACGCGTGGTTCAACAAGCTGACGCTCGCCGGCATCGACAAGGTCGCGAACTACACCGTGGACGGCGTCACCTACACGGGCATCGACTACCTGCAGTTCCTGAACCCCGGCGACCTGCGCGTCACGAGCCAACAGCGCGGCTGTGGTGAGTGCCACGTCGCGCACGGCGTCGGTGTGCAGCGCACGCCGCTCGCGAGCACGATGGGCATCTTCTCGGGTTCCTTCTACGCGGTCGGCATGGAGAACGCGCTGGCCGAGAACCAGGGGCTCTTCGAGGACAACGCGGCGGACTACGGCTGGCGCGCGGTCACGGACCCGACGCACACGCACGATCCGAACAACGCCGGCAAGATCGGCCGGCTGATCGAACCGCCGGTCTGGAGCAAGCGCGTCCAGAACCCGGCGAACATCTTCCGCAACCAGCAGTTCACCGCCGCGAACCTCGTCAACGACGTGAACCCGGACGGCTCGGTCGTCACCGGGTCGCGTCTCGCGAAGCTCTACCAGGAGCAGGTCGCGTTCACCTGCGGTGACTGCCACCTCGGCTCGAGCGGTGCGAACAACCGCTACGGCGACTTCCGTCCGTCGGGCTGCTCCGCCTGCCACATGCCTTACAGCCAGGACGGCCGCAGCCGCAGCCAGGACCCGAACGTGCCGAAGAACGAGCCGTTCAACCCGGACGCGATCGACGATCCGGAGCGCGCGCACGTCAGGTCGCACCGCGTCCGCGGTGTCGCGCGCACGCTGTCGAACGGGCACACGGTCACCGGCATCGACGACCACACGTGCGCGGGCTGCCACCAGGGCAGCAACCGCATGGTCATGCAGTACTGGGGCATCCGCCTCGACCAGAACCAGGACGTGGTGCGCGGCTTCCAGTACCCGGCGAACCCCGTGACGTTCCAGACGACGCGTTTCGACACGCGCCTGTTCGACCCGGTGGTACGGAACAACACGTTCAACGGCCGCAACCACAACCAGTACCTGCTCCGCGAGGACTACGACGGCGACGGTCGCGACGACACGCCGGCGGACGTGCACTACGAAGCGGGTCTCGGCTGCGTCGACTGCCACGGCAGCATCGACCTGCACGGCAACGTCAACGCGCCGAACGGCGGCGACATCGTGAGCCGCATGGGCCACGCGATCACGATCCGCTGCGAGGACTGCCACGGCAGCGCGACGTCCTACGCGAACACGACGATCGGTGAGAACTACCAGGGCCAGACGGTCACGCTCGGTGTCGACAGCGAGGGCAACCCGCTGAAGCACGTCGAGATCGACGGGTCCGGCAACTACTGGCTCACCAGCAAGCTGGACGGTCGCCGCCACTACATCCGCCAGGTCCGCGACGTCATCGTCGACAGCGGCAAGACGCACCCGACGACGGGCGAGGCCATCTACACCAAGATGGGCTCCTACGCGATGGGCCGCGACGACGGCCTCACGGCGACGGGCATCGGCCCGCAGCAGACGAGTGCGCCGCACGCCGGCTTCAGCCACCTCGACAGCATGAACTGTGCGGCGTGCCACTCGTCGTGGAGCAACAGCTGCATCGGCTGCCACCTCGAGGGCGAATACAACGAGGGCAACAACTTCAGCAACATCACCGGTGACCGCATCGTCTTCCGTCAGCGGTTCGCCGAGTTCGTCTACCAGACGCCGGTGCCGTTCACGCTCGGCATCGGCATGGACAACAAGATCCGCACGTCCGCCACGAACACGAAGGTGTTCTTCCGCTACACGGACATCAACGGCGATCGCACGCCGGTGTTCGCGTTCACGGACCGCAACGGCGGCGGCGCCAACCCGGCGAGCGGCTTCCCGTCGCTCGGCCACAACGCGTTCCTCGCGCACAGCATCCGCGGTCGCGTGACCGCGACCAACGAAGGCCCGCGCTACTGCGTTTCCTGCCACCTGACCGACTACTCGGTTGCGACGTATGGCTCGCAGTACTCGACGTTCCGCGCGGCCTACGCGGCGAACAACTTCGGCGCACTCGACTACAACCTGCTGAAGACGCACATCGGCAAGAACCCGGGCAACCAGCTCGACTCGCCGTTCTTCGTGCACATGGTCGCGGGCTTCGGCACGGGTCTGTTCCTGTTCGATCGCAATGGTGCGGCGCAGAACCCGCTCGACACCAACCCGAACCGCTACGGCAGCGACGGGCAGGCGCCGTCGACCTACTTCAACCCGGCGCAGGTCTACTACGACCTCGACCGCGTCGTCGACAGCAACGGCGTCAGCAACGGCTCAAGCAACCAGCCCATGAACCTGCCGATCGTCGGCCCGAACCGGCGCGACGGCGCGACGGATCCGAACATGGCCGGCCCGCTCGGCACGACGCTGTCCACGCGACTGGCCGATCCGGCCACGGGCATCGTGCTGAACAGCTGGATCGATGCGAACCGCGCGCCGCACGGTGGCGCCGGCCCGCTCGTGCAGTGATCCGGCTCACTTCCCCTTCGTGAGGCGCCGCGTCCGCACGCGGCGCTTTGGCGGCGGCGGGAAGAGGAACTTCAGAACGCGATCGAAGCGTTTGCCCCACGAAGCCTCGTCGTGACGAGCGCGCGCGACCTCGACGTGGCGCAGCGTCGAGCGGCGCGCGACCCGACCCTTCTTCCAGCCCTTCGCGACGAGCAGTTCGCTCAGGATGCGGACGTGTTGGCGCAGCGGCGGCGCTTCGCTCTTGCCGATGTCGACCCAGATCCGGAGGGCCGGGCGATCCCGCAGTGCGGCGACACGCCGCAGTAGTTCGCCGTGGCCCCACCACACCGTCGGCGAAAGGGCCGCGACGAGACCGAAGATCTCGGGATGCGCGAGCGCCGCGTGCAGCGCGAACAGTCCGCCCAGCGACGCGCCGGCGATCGCCGTGGTCTCGCGACCGGGCAGCGTGGGGTAGTGCGCGTCGACGAACGGCTTGATCTCGTCGATCAGCATCCGCGCCATGTCGTTCGCATGTCCGCCGCGGCCGTGGAACGGCACGGGTGTGTAGTCGTCGGTGCGGCGGCGGCCGGAGTTGTCGATGCCCACGAGGATCAGGGGCTCGATGCGGCGTGCGTCGATCAGTCGTTGTGCGGTTGTGCCGGCGTTCCAGGAGACGCCGGCGAACGCGGTGTCCGGCGTGAAGACGTTCTGGCCGTCCATCAGGTAGAGAACCGGAAGGCGCCGATGCTCGTCGGCTGCATTCGGCGCTGGCACCCAGACTCGAACCGCGCGGTCCGCTACCCCGTGCCGCGATCTTGCGAGCCAGTGGACGCGAGGGCGACGCGAGTCGTGCACACTCGGCGAACCGAGAACGATCGAAGCGCTGGCCGGGGAGGCGGAATCCGGCGCGAAGGAATGCTGCACCACGGGCTCATACCGTCGGAGTCGCTCCCTGGCCAAGCAAGGTTCGGCTCGGCGTCGATTTCGCTCCGCCGATCGAGTGAGTCTCCGAAATGCGACGCGTCGAGCAGTGCGAGTGCGCGGATCGCCACGGCTCGACGCCGCGGCACAACGCTAGGCGCCGGAATGGAACCCCGCAGCCGGTTCGACGCGTCGTAGGATTCCTACAGGGGCATTGCCCCGCTTCTCGCCGTGCCCGTTGTGCGGCGCGCAGTATCCCAAGCCCTGCTGGAGACCAAGACATGAGAGCCACGCTTCCCTTGACCCTCGTTGCGCTCGCGAGCGTCGCGACTGCGCAGCGCATCGTGCTGCCCGACAACCACAACTTCATGGAGAACTCGACGTACGGCAACAGCACCGCCGATACGACGTACTGGCGCACGACTGCCGGTCGCTTCCAGATCATCTACAACGCGTCGCACTTCACGGCATCGCGCACGGGGATCACGGGCCCGATCACGATCACGAACCTGCGGTTCCGCGGCGAGGACGGCGAAGCCAACCTCGGTGGTCAGGTCTACTCGAACGTGCTCGTCCAGCTCGGTTCGACCTCGTTGGTCGACACCACGATGGTGACGACGTTCGGTTCTGCGACCGGCGGCGGTCCCGGTACTGCCGGCAGCAACCGTGATCCGTTGCTCACCACTCTCGGCACGGTCAGCGCTCCCATCACCGTGACGGTGGCCCCGTCGACCGGTGCCTGCCCGAACAACTACTACATCGACATCGACCTGGTCGCAGCCGGCGCGGCGTTCACCTACGACCCGTTCTCGGCGACCCAGCCGAACCTGCTGATCGACGTCACGATGCCGACGGCTCCGACCAACGCGTTGCCGCTGTCGCTGATCGGCACGCAGGACACCATCGCGCACGGCGCCGGCGTCCGCGGCCGCGCAGTGACCACCGCGACGGTCGCGGCTCTCACGGGCACGTCGGACACGACCCCGGCGATCGTCGGGCTCGAGTTCACGGGTGGTGGCGGCTACGCGGGCGAAGTGCCGGCCACGGCCGACCTGATCGGCGCGGGTTGCGGTGGTTCGCCCTCGACGTTCTACCAGGAGTTCCAGCAACACCAGGCGTTCGACATCGCCGGCGGCTTCACGCTGACGCCGGACTCGGTGTCCGCGCCGACGGTCTACACCGTCACGCCGGGCGCCGGCGCGTTCGACGTCACGCAGCTGAACGCGGCGCCGAACAGCACGATCGACGACGCGACGGTTCAGGTCACCCTGCCGCAGGGCACGGGCGGCTGGACCTTCAACTACCCGGGTGGCTCGACGACGGCCATCGAGCCGAGCACGAACGGCTTCATCTGGCTCGACACCGCGATGACGGCGGCGAACTTCACCGTCAGCCGCACGCTGATGCTGGGCACCGCCGTGGTCGCTGGTGACAACGGCCCGCGCCTGATGCCCCTGTGGCTCGACATGACGGCCGCCAAGAACACCAACCTCGGCACGCTGTCCGGCCTGCACATCAAGGAACAGCCCGAGTCGGCTCCGGGCGCCGCCGATGCCCGCATCTACGTCACGTGGCGCGACATGGGCACGTTCCGCATTCCGGGCGGCAGCGGTGTCGCCGGTCACTCGATCTGGAACGTGCAGTGCATGATCGACCAAGCCACGGGCAAGGTCGAGTATCGCTACGGCACCTGCCAGCCGTTCTTCTCCGCCCTCGGTGGCGTCTACACGAACCAGACGGGCGCCGCGATCGTCGGCTTCACCCGCGGTCGCATCGCCGGCGTCGCGTCGGTCGATCCGGGTTCGCGCGACCTCTCCGACCTGGCTCTCTTGCCCTACACGACCGCGGTCGAGGGCTCCCTCGGCAACGTGCTGCTGACGGCGGTGTCCGCACCGATCGCCGGCTCCACGCTGCAGACCGGTCGCATGTTCAACGGTCAGACGCTGACCTACACGGTGTCGAACGTCCCGCCGCCCGTCGGCCTCAGCCTCGCGATCCTGAGCTTCGACGTCGGCCAGCCGCTGGTCTCGTTCCCGCTGGCCTTTGCCGGTCTCTCGCCCGCGGGTTGCACGACGGCGTTCCCGAACATCCTGCCGGTCGTGCTCAACTTCGCCTCGGCGCTGAACGTCGCTGGCGGAACGATTCCGATCACGCCCGGAATCGGCCCGATCCCGGAGCACAACGCCCCGGGCAGCTGGGCGACGCTCGGCCTGGACGTGACCGCGCAGGTCTGGGGCCTGGACTTCGGCACGCCGCTGCTGGTCCCGTGGACGAGCAACACGATCCACTACACGATCGGTCTCGACTGATCCTCGGAGACGCGAGGCAACTCGTCGTCTCCTGACAGAACGGCTCGTGCGGCACTCGCCGCGCGGGCCGTTCGTCGTTTCGGGGAAGCCTTTTGCGGTGCGGTCAGCGCCGGGCCGACCGCAGCAGTTCCGTCGCGCGCTGGTTGGTCGGATCGATTGCGAGCGCCTCGGCAAGCGCCTTCTGCGCGAGTGCGGGCTCCTGCCACGCGATCAGCCACTCGGCGACCCTCAGCCGCACTTCGACGTCGCCCGGGCGTTTGCCGAGCAGGCCCTCGACCATCGGCGCGAGCTCGGCGCGGCGACCGAGTCGAACGAGTGCTTCGCCGCGCGCCTGGTATGGCTGCAGGTGCTGGTGCGTCAGTTCGGTCGCGCGGCGGAACGCTTCCTCTGCTTCTGACAGGCGTCCGGTCGTCTGCAGGACCGCGCCGAGGCTGCTCCAGTACTCCGGCCTGCGGGGTTCGAGCTCGAGGCTCCGCCGCAGCACACGTTCGGCATCGCCGAGCCGCGGGTCCCGCGCTGCCGAGCGCTCGGCGGTGACGGCACTCACCAGCAGCACGCCGAGGGTCCCGAGCGCGTCGGCGTTGTCCGGCTCTTCCGCGAGCACGCCGCGCATCATGCCGAGCGCCTGGTCGCGCTTTCCCCGCTGGAACAGCGCCGCCGCCTGCTTCACCGCCGTCGCCGCAGAGACGTGGCAGCCGATCGACTCCTCGATCACCGCGACCGCCTCGTCGTGCCGTCCGAGTCGCCACAGATGGGAAGCGTAGTTGGTGAGGATCAGGCCTTCGCCGGGTGTGCGACTCTCGCGGTCCCGCTTCTCGTACGCGTCGGTCCAGAACGCGAAGTCGTCCATGTAGACGCCGACACGTTCCTGCGTGCGCCACGTGAGGGCGACGATCGCCGCGACGACGAGTGCTCGACCGAACGACCGCGACGTGCCGATGGCGGCGAGGCCGCGCCGGGCGAGCATGACCGCGGGAACGATCACGAAGAGCATCGGCAGGTACATCCGCCGTTCCGCTGCGACCTCCCACTGGGTCGGCAGGACGGTCGACGTCGGCGCGAGCAGAAGGAAGAACAGCGCGCCGAGCCAGCCCAGGTGCGGGCGTCGCCACCAGCATGCGAGCGTGACGGCGAGCAGCGCGAGCACGAAGAGACCGGGGATCACGGCGGGCCACGGTTCGTGCAGGATCGGCGTCCCGTAGGCGCCGCGCAGCGGATACGGCCACGCCGCGAGTCGGACGTAGTGAGCGACGACGCCCGCCTGGGTGAACAACCACTCCCACGGAGTGATCCGCGGCCGGATGTTGAAGCCGACGGTCGGGTTCGACGGCCCGAGCGCGACGCAGAGGGCGAGCACGAGCCACGACGTCGCGAGAACGCCATACCAGCCCAGTCGAGGCCGCATCGCGGACCACGACGGGAAAACGAATGCCCGTTCGAACAGCACGTACAGGAGCGGTGCGACGACGAAGTCCTCCTTGGTCGCCATACCGAGCGCCATGCTGACGAAGGCCAGCGCACGCCAGCGGCGCGCGCCCGGTGCAGTGCTCTCGGCGAGCGCGGCGAACAGCGCGAGTTGCAGGAAGAGCGCGGCCAGCAGCGTGGAGCGCTGCGTCGCGTAGGCGACGGTGTCCGCCGCCAAGGGATGCGCGACCCAGATCGCGGCGACCGCCAATGCCGTCCATCGCGACGTCGCCGCGTCGAATCGCCCCGCGAACGCCGGGGCCAGCAGCGTCCGCCGCATCGTGAAGAAGAGCAGGATCGCGTTCACGACGTGCAGCAGGAACGAGGCGAGACGCGGGCCGGTCGGGCCGCCGCCGAAGAGGGCGAGGTCGAGCCACAGGGAGAGGCAGGTGACGGGCCGGTTCGCCAGCGGCTGGTGCGGCTCGCCGAACGCGGCGCCCCAGATGTCGCCCGCCTGCAGCGCGGCGTTGGCCACGATCGCCGGCTGATCGTCGAACACGAACGCGCCGCGCCACACACCCCACCATGCGACGAGTCCGGTCGCGGCGATCAGGGCAACGGGCGCGAGCGCGCCGTCACCGTTGGCGGTGGGAACGGACGTGCGAACGGATGGGGCGCCGCGTGCCATCGACGGGGAGCGTGCACGTCGCAGAGCACCGGCGCAATGGCGTCGGCGTCGCGGGCCGCGCCGCGGGACTCACTGCCGGGAAGTGACGGCGACCCCGCCGGTCCGAGAGTGGACGACATACACGACGGTGCCGCCTTCGCCGCCGGCGGCGAACGTGACGACGACCTCGCCGGACTCGGAGAAGGCAGACGCCTTCGACTCCGCCGTCAGCACGCCGTGAGCAAGTTGCTCGCCCGTCCCGGTGTTCACGTCGAACGTGACCGCGCCCGCTCCGACGCCGTGCATGTCGATCGCGACGTCGCCGCGGTCGGCGCCCGACACACGCAGGGTGCACTTGCCTGCCGGCGCAAGGACGACGGAGGACTCGAGCCGCGACGTGCCTTGCAGACCGGCGCAGGCTGCGAGGACGAGGAGCACCGGTGCCGAACGGCGAAGGACCATGGCCGCCTTCTACGGCGTGCTACGCGGTGTTGCGAACGGGAGTGTCCGACCCTCGTGCATACGGAACTCGAGCCACCGTGCGATGGCGAGCGCCTGGCCGAGTCGGATCGCGGCGCGGCCGTGGCACGGCACGGGTTCGACGGTCAGGTGCTCGCGCGCGACGACGTCCTCGAGGTAGCCCGCGCGGTGGTTCGTCGCGTTGCAGTAGTTCGTCTTCAGCACCGTGGTCGGCGTACCCGCGGGGAGGAGCGGCGCGCCCCACGCGAGCGACGTCGACGTCCATGCGGTCACCGGGGCGCCGTCGCCGAGGAAGCGCCGGAAACGCTCGCCCGCGTCCGTCGCCGTGTCGCCGTTCGTGAGATCGGCGCGCGAAAGAGCCATGTGATCGAGGTGTGTGTCGGTCGGGCCACGGCCCGAGGGCCGCAGGATCGCTTCGAACGTTTCGCCCGTCGTCGGCCGTACGGCGGCCCACTGCACGAGTTCGCGTCCGACGGCGGGATCACCGCCCGCGGCCGATGCCTCGGCGTAGGCGACGACGAGCCGCGGGTCGGCCAGCAGCAGCGACAGGGCGCGCGACTCGCGCTGGCGGGGCCGGTGCGTGCGGCCGACTCGCGGCACCGTGGCAATGAGATGCACCTGCTGATCGATCATGCGATCGAACGCGTCGACCAGCTCGCCGAGGCGGTCGTTGTCGGGCTCGAAGGCGCGCAGCGCCGCGACGATCGCTTCGAGCGTCGACACGTAGTCGGCGCGTGGCTCCCGGCGGATGCGATAGCGGCTCGGCTCCGCAGGGTCGATGCGCACGTGGCGGAGGCGCGCGAGCCACGGGTTGTCGGCATAGAGGCGCTTCGCATGCGCCCATGTGCCGTCGATGGCGAGCAGTGTCGATGGTCGTTCGGTGCTGCGGAGATCCTCGACGAGCGGTGCATCCGGTCGCGGCCACAGGACGACCGTGTCCGGCGGTACGGTCGGTTCGCACCGCAACACGTCCGCAGCACCGGCGTAGGCGACGTGCACCCGTGCGCGCGGCAGGCAGAGGCCGACGAGGCGCGCGGTGCCGAACGGATGGGTGCGCTCGTGCGGATGCTGCAGGACCACCACATCGGTGCGCGTCGGTACGACGGGCAGGCTCTTGCAGTAGCACAGGCGGTGCGGGCGTAGGCAGCGGTAGCAGCGACCAGGGTTCGGCGCGGAATCGTTCGTCACGAGCGGTCGTCCGCGCGTGCGCGGTCGTAGTCGGCGGGAGCGTTCACGTTGCAGAGGAAGCGAAGGTCGGGATCGAACCCGCGCAACTCGTCTTCGTCGACGAAACGCGTGGGAACGAACTCGGCGACGCGACGCGGCGAGCGCACTCCGGTGGCCAGCAGCGAGTCGATCGTCGCCGCGGTCCCGATGCGCCAGATCGCGCAGAGCGGATGGAGTCCGTCGGCGGTTCGTGGGAGCACGAGGTTCGCCGCGCCGAGCCGATCGTGCAGGAAAACGATCGCCGTCGCAGTGACGAACGGCGTGTCGCAGGCAGTCACGAACACCGCGTCGTGCGGTCCGAAGCCGTGGTGCTCGACGAGGAAGCGCATGCCTGTCGCGATCGCTGCGAGCGGGCCTTCGCCCGGGTGGTCGTCGTGCGTGCGTTCGACGGTCGTGGGAAGCGCGGGAAGGTCCTGGCCCGCCTGTGCGACGACGACGACCGGTGCGCAGCACGCCGTCGCGGCGGTTGCCGCCCGGCCGAGCATCGTGTCCGCACCGAACGGCAGCGACTCCTTGGGACGACCCATGCGCGTGCTGCGTCCGCCTGCCAGAATGAGCGACCCGAGCCGCATGGCGATCTTGTCCGGCATTCCCCGGCAGCCCGCAAGCGGTGACTCCTCCGCATGCAGCTGCAGCCGACGCCGAAGAAGGCCGACCTCGTCTCGCCGTTCACGTTCCGTATCGAGTGGAAGGACGGCGCCGTCACCGACCTCGGCGCGCGCGCTCTCCGCCTCGCTTGTCCGTGCGCGAGCTGCATCGAAGAGGGCACCGGCCGTCCTCTGCTCGATCCCGCGACCGTGCCGCCGGACATCCTGATCCTCGGCAGCGAACTCGTCGGCCGCTACGGCTTGTCGTTCATGTGGAGCGACGGGCATCGCACCGGGATCTTCGCGTGGCCGCGCCTGCGCGACCTCGGTGCGTCGGGGAACCCGGAGTGACCGCGTCGCCGGACTGGAACGACGTGCTCCGGATCGCCGGGCGCGTGCTGCAGCACCTCGACTGGCGGGTACTCGGCGACGTGTACTTCCACTGGGGCGGTGAGTCGTTCTGGGCCGAGCGCCGCCCGCGAGTGCTCGAACTCGGCGGCGAACTCGGCCGGCGCCTGCTCGGCGAAGTGCCGCGCGGCGGCGCGTCGTTGTGGGTCGGCGCGGGCGTGGCCGAACTGCCCGTTCTCCTCGGCGAAGTGATGCTGCACGGCCGGACCGTCGTCGCCACGAACCTGCGCGCCGAGGAGTGTCGTGTGCTCGACGCGGGCCTTCGCACCGCCGCTCCGGACGTTTCGCTGCGGTTCGTGCCCGAGGACGCGCGCGCCGCGGCGCCGGGTCGGACGTTCGACCACCTCGGCTGCATCAGCGTGTTCACCGATCCCGAGTCGTGGCCCGTGCTGAGCGACGTCTCGTACGGCCGCATCGCTCCGGTGCAGATCGACGTCGACCGGTTCGTCGCGGAGCGTCAGGCCGCGCGCGAGCTGGCGGCTGCGTTGTTCGCGCGGCTGCGGCGCCCGGGCGTCGTGACGACGTCGGCCGAGGAGGCGGCTTGGTTCCTCGAGCAGGCGGACCTCGCCGGCGCTGCCGTGGAGGCGGCCGACGACCTGGTGGACACCGCGGTCGTCGGCGATCCGGTCGGATTCCTGCGGGTCGGCGCTCCCGCTACGGGGTCAGCGTCAGGCTGATCGCGTTGCTCGCCGCGGCGAACAGATCGACGTCGTTCGCGATCAGGAACGCGAAGTGCGTCTGCACGCTCGGCAGGCCCGTGCCCGGCGGCAGTGCGAAGTTCGCGTGAGCACGCCCCTGGGCGTCGAGCACGCCGAGGAAGGCGCCGAAGATCGGCGAGTTGGCGAGCGCGAGGCCGAGGTTCGAGAAGTTGTCGAGGTTGAGCGGCAGGAACGTGGACGGCGTCAGCTGCAGGCCGGGCGACGTGCCGGAAGCTCCCCACAGGATCAGGTAGAGGGACACCGCCGGGTTCGCGCACGGCGCGATCACGATCGGTTGCGCCGTGCCGCCCGTCGTGACGGAGACCGACGTGGCGTCCGGTGGATAGAGCAGCGGGTCCTCGAACTCGATCTTCGTGATGCACGGGCCCGTGTTGCACAGCAGGCCGGCGAGGCGTGAGTTGTCGTTGTCGTTGCTCTCGTGCACGACGTTCGTGCGGTCGACGACCGCGTGCAGGAACCACACCTGCGCCTTGGTGCGCCAGGGCACCTGGACCGTCTTCGGCGCAGCCGTCGTCTGCCCCGCGTTGAGGCCGCCGACCGTCACCTTGCCGAGGTAGATGTCCTGCGTGGTCCACGTGTTCGTCGACGACAGGAAGAACTCGACGTCGAACGGTCCGGCGGCGGCGGGGCCGTCGTTGGTGATCGTCGGGGTCAGTGTCATCGTGGCACCGGGTACGACGAACGACGCGCTGGTTCCGAACGACGGCACGCGCAGGTTGCACGCGGTCGGGTCGTCGACGGTCACCTGCCACGTGTGCGACTCGACGAGCGTCGACGCGGGGTCGCTGCGCACCATCGTCGTGTGGTCCGTGACGACGACCTCGAGCGTGTGCGCGCCGAGCGCCACCGTGTTCGGGTTCAGCGTGTAGGCGGTGCCCGTGGCGCCCGCGATGACGTTGCCGTCGAGCTTCCACACGATCGTCGGGGCGTTGCTGCCCGGCACGATGTGGGAGATCGCGAACAGCTGCGAAGTGGGGACGCTGACGGTGACGTTCGTCGAGGACGGCACGGTCGACACGATCGTGTCGACGATGCTGTTGGTGACCTTGGAGATCTGCTCGCGGCAGACGGAGCACAGGGTCTGACCGAGGCTGCGCATCATGCAGTTGTTCCGCGGGCGCCAGATGCCGTGCAGGTAGTAGCGCGCGCCCTCGAAGGCGCTGATGCCGTCCGTGCCGTGCCAGATCGACCACTTCGCGCCGGTCGGCGACGTCGTGACGTTCACTTCGCCCGGTTCGGAGCCGGAATACGTGTTGTTGGGATAGTCGTACTCGTCGGCCAGGAGGCCGAGGCTGTGCCCGACCTCGTGCGTCTGCACGTCGGCCATCTGGGAGCCGTTGTAGCTGACCGCGAACGTGGCCGCGCAGCCGCCGTAGCGGCTCGAGTTCACGAGGACGAGCACACGTCCTTCGTTCGCCGGGGCGAGCGCGGCATCGGCGAGCGCGAGCGCGGTGTCACCGATGTAGAGGCAGCGATCCGTGCCGCCGACGTTGTAGGTCGAGTCGTACGCCGTGTCGACGAAGATGGGCGGCACGATGTCCGGCTGGTCGGCGCCGCTCTGGTTGCTGGCGCGGAACACGGTGTGCACGTTGAAGTAGGCTGCGAACGTCTGGTACGGCTGCGTCTGGAAGAAGCCCGTCAGGAACGTCTGCACGTTCGCGTTGAACAGCGCCTGTTCGCTCGCCTGGTACCCGTCGCCGAGGATCACGATGTCGTAGCGCGACTGCGTCGTGCCGTTGTTGAGCACGGTGGTGACGACGGGCGTCTGGGCGCGGAGACCGGCCACTGCGCCGAGCGCTGCAAGGAAGTGGATCGTGCGCTTCATCGTCCACCTCCGGCGAGCTCGTTCACCCTGGCGCCGGTCGTGAAGCCCACGGGCACCTGTTCGCCTCCCTCGCGCCGCGAGAACTGGTAGGTCGCGGCCTCGGCGAAGCGCGGCACGTTGACGAGCATCGCGACGCGCGGGTCGTGCACCACGCATCCTTCGACGCGCACCGGTGCGCCCTTGCGATCTGCCGCGGTGTCGAAGTGCACCAGGTCGAGCGGAACCTCGGCGAGAACGGAGCCGTCCTGCGCCAGGATCGATAGCGTCCAGGCGCTCGTCAGCCCCTTCGGCACGCCGGCCCAAGGGTCGCCCTTCGCAACCGCACCGCTGATCGTGAGCTGGTCACGATCGCCTTCGACGATCAGCGTGAAGTGACCGCGTGCGACCGGCAGCGGCGGCTGGGTCGGCGCAGCGGGAGGTGCAGGAGGTGCGGCGTTCGCCGCGTCGGTGGCGCGCGGTGCGCACAGCCAGCCGACGGCGGCGAGCGCCGCGGCGGCCGTGAGGAGGTTGGTCGTGTGCATGAGAGAGGGTGGGGAGAGGTCAGGGAGTATAGCCAGGGTGGAAAGGCCGCGACCGCGCGGACAGGATTGCGGCACATGGACTTCCGCGGTCGCGTCCTTCTTGCTCCGTTGACCAAGGGGGGCAACCTCCCGTTCCGCCGACTGTGCCTTGCGCACGGGTGCACGACCACGATGGGGGAGATGGCCTACGCGTACCAGGTCGTGCGCCGCAGCAAGAGCGAACTCGCGCTACTGCGCAAGCACGCAGAGGAGGCGTGCTTCGGCGCGCAGATCGCGGCGAACCGGCCGGGCGACGCGATCGCCGCCGGTCTCGCGGCCGTCGAACGCGGCGCGTCGTGGGTCGACCTCAACTGCGGCTGCCCGATCCACGACATCGTGCGGCGCGGCATGGGCGCGGTCCTGCTGCAGCGGCCGGCGCACCTGCACAAGCTGGTCGCGGAGATGGTGAAAGGCCTCCCCGTTCCGGTCACCGTGAAGATCCGTTTGGGCTGGTCGGAGGACGACCAGAATGCGAGCGAGACGGCGAAGGCGATCGAAGAGGCCGGCGCCGCAGCGGTCACGGTGCACGGCCGTACGCGCGAGCAGCGCTACTCGCGCGCTGCCGACTGGGACTCGATCGCGCGCATCGCATCGGAACGATCGATTCCCGTGATCGGCAACGGCGACCTCCTGACCTGGTACGAGACGAAGCAGCGATGGGAGCAGAGCGGCGTGGCGTCCGTGATGATCGGTCGCGGCGCGCTCATCAAGCCGTGGATCTTCCGCGAGATCGCGGAGCAGCGTGCGTTCGAGCCCGGGGCCGAGCAGCGGCTCGGCATCTACTTCGATCTCGCGAAGAAGATGAAGGAGCACTTCCGCGACGACGAGAAGGGCCGCGAACGCGCGATGCGCTTCCTGCCGTGGCACTTCGAGTTTTTCTGCCGCTACCGTCCGCTGTCGGCCGAGCGCTGGGTCGAGTCGTCGCGGAGCCACCCGTTGATGCAGACGCGCTTCCCCGACGACGAAGAGGTCTCGGTCCTCGAGCGCCTGCTGCGCGACGCGAGGCCGGAAGTCCACCAGCGACTCGCCGCGCTCCTGTGGGAGGCGCCGGACGAGGCGGCTGCGGTTGCTGCCGCTACGGCCCTCGCGGCGGAGATGCCGCCCGTCACTGGTGAAGCTGGCGAAGTCGCCACCGCCCACGGCTGAAGCTGGTGCATCGCGTGGATCACGCCGTGGGTAGGGCGGCGGCAAACGGTTGCCTGGCCGGCCGTTGGGTGACTTCTGGTTCGATCCCGGTGGTTCGATCCCGGGGTGTGCCACAAGCCTCGGCCTCGACTGCGGTTGGGCCTTCGTTGATCCACGCAAGGCATCAGTCCGGG
Organism: uncultured candidatus Brocadiaceae bacterium; assembly: GCA_964538915.1. Classification (GTDB taxonomy): domain Bacteria; phylum Planctomycetota; class UBA1135; order UBA1135; family UBA2386; genus JAEUHQ01. Next base: position 90,196 of record CAZIFB010000006.1, read on the forward strand.
GTCAGCCCGGGAAGCCGACGACCTCGGCAATTCGCCCGTCGGGGGCGAAACGGAAGCACGTGGTGCCGCGGCCGCGCGGCGTGTCGTTGGCGTCGACTGCCACCCAGGTGACGAGTGCGTTGCCCTGGCACTGGCGCACTTCGCCGTCGCGGCGCATGCGCAGACCCGGCATGTGCACGTGCGTGTTCGCGATGTGCCCGTGCAGTTCGTCGCGGCCCGTGAGGCACGACCACGGATCCTGCATCGTCACGTCGTCCGCGGCGCATGCCGCGAGCGCGTCGCTGCGCTTCCGCGCGTCCGTCTCCGCCCACGCGGCGAACCAGCGGTCGGCCATCGAACCAGCGCCGGCGTGCCGTTCGTTCGCGACGACGTTCGCGAACACCGCGAAGTGGTATCGCCAGCCCGGGACGTGGTGGTCGCGCGACTTCGCCTCGGGGAGGTCGTGCCGCATCGACAGCCTCGTGCCGTTCGGGTCGTCGGCGAGTTCGATCGTGACCAGGGAACTGCCGGGCGGCAGTTCAGGGTGTGCCTTCTCGTAGCCGTAGGTGAACACGATGCGCCGATCCGGCTCGAACGCCGTCACCTGGCCGCGCGCGATCACGCCGTTCGGGTAGGCGATCTTCATCTCGCCGCCGACGCGGCCGTCGATCGTCGATCCGGCGCCCCACCAGCGCGCGAAACGTTCGCTGTCGGTGAAGAAGCGGAACACGACGTCGCGCGGGGCTCGGATGACGAGGGAGCGGTTCAGCGAATGGGGGAGGTCCTTCATGGGGAACTTGCGGGTCAGGAGGAGGAAGGCGAAGGGCCGCGGCGCGACGCCTCGAGTTCGGCTTCGAGCCTCAGGCGGTAGAGCGCGTCGTCCCACGAGCTCTCGAGCCAGCGGCGGAACGGTCCGAGCGCCGTGCGGCGGGTGCGGTAGAGCCGGCTCCTGCCGTCGCGCTCCACGTCGACCAGGCCGGCGTCGCGCAGCCGCCCGAGGTGCTGCGAGATCGCACCGAACGTGACGTCGTCGAGCGCTTCGTGGATGGCCCCGGCCGAGCGCGATTCGTCCCAGCAGAGCCGGAGGATCTCGCGGCGGCGCGGGTTGTTCAGGACGGCCAGCAGGTCGGTCACGAAAACAGTAAAAACTAAAATGAATGGAGAAGCAAGGGGTAGGGGCTCGTTCTCGGGGGGGTCACGGCCGGAGCGGCTTCAGCCGGTCGGCAAGTTCGGGCTTGCCTCCGTCCCGTAGCGCTTGCTCGATCCGGCCCGCGATGCCGCGGGGCTTGCGCTGTAGACCGTCGGTTTCGTCGAGGCTCTCGGGACGCAGTTCGAAGGCGTGCACGAGGTCGGCAACGGCGCCCTCCGCATCGCCTGCTGCGAAGCGCAGGTGCGCGCGGCCGGCCAGCGCCACGACGATGCTCTGGTTCGCGGAGTCCGTGTAGTCGGCATTGCCGTCGCGGCTCTTCTCGAAGCGAAGGATCGCCTCGTCGTACGCGGCGCGCGCGAGTGCGGCGCGCTTGTCGGCGGTGTGGCGTTCACCCGCGGCGATCGCGGCGGCGCCGGCGAACCACTCCGCGGTTGGGCGGTCCTTCGCCTCTTCGACGAACTTCGCGTACTCGCGCCGCATCGCATCCGCGCCGAGGTCGACGAGCAGGCGATTGCGCCATGCGCCGTGCAGCCGTTCCGATCCCGGGAACGCGCGTACGGCCTGCGCGAGGCGCATCCGCGCTTCGCGCCGCAGTCCGGCGAGGTCGAGCAGGTACGTCGCGGCGACGAAGGCCGGCTCGGTCCCGCCGCCGCGCGCCGCGAACACGTCGAGGATCGCGAGGACGAGGTCGATGGCTGCGCGCAGGTCCTTCGTCTTCGCGGCATCCTGGTCGGCGAAGACGGACGCCGTGCCGAGCACGAGTTGCACCGACAGCGCGCGCGATGCGAGCCAGGGATCAGGCCGGCGGCCGCTGGCGCGCTCGGCCGCCGCGACGCGCATCGCCGCCTCGGCGGCGCCCGAGTCGCCCTGCATCCAGTGCACGTGGGCGAGCAGTCCGTGAACGTCGGCGCGCAGGGGCGCCGAGCGGATCAGGAGCGCGTTGCGGGCGGCGTCCTCGAGCCAGAACTCGACACCCTTGCCGCGTTCTCGGAACAGGATGTCGGCGAACGCGGCCTGAGCGGTCGCGAGGCGCAGGCGCGTCTCCTGGTCGTCCGCACTCGCCTTCAAGGCCGTTTCGCAGCGATCCAGTTCGGTCTCGATCGACGCGCGATCGTCGGGATCGAACGAGCGTTCGCGCCATTCGCCAGCGAACGCCGCCGCCGCCGGTGCCTTGCGTTCGCGCGGTTCGAGGTGCAGAGCGAGGCGGCCAAGCGCGGAGTCGGTCGCGCCGAGGCGCCGCAGCGCCGCCACCAGCGCAGCCGTCGTCGCCGGATCGGCGACGCGCGCGAGGGCGTCCTCGACGTCGATCGTGCTGTCCGCCGTGGCCGTCCTGGCCAGGGCGTTCGCGGCGGCGGTGACGACGCCGTCGTCGTCGGACCGCAGCGCGATGCGCAGCAGGTCGAACGGCTCGTTCGTCGCCGCCGCGGCCGCTTCGAGGATCGCCTTCTTCGCAGGGGTATCGGCGGCGCGGAACCGCGTTTCGAGGGCGCGGCGTGCCGCGGCGTCGCGGCTCGCGAACATCTCGGCGACGGATGCCGCCGGCGCCGTCGCGTCCGCCTTCGGCGTACCGCGGTGTTTCCGGATCGCCTCGATCGCCGTCTGCTTGCTGGTGTCGAGGAAACGGTCGAACAGCACCGTGCCGTCGGGAGCCACGCCGATGTGGCGCGGCGCCACGCGTTTCCCCGCGAAGAACTTCTCGTAGAGGATCGGTTCGATCCGCTTGTGCTCGCTGCACGTGCAGCCGGGGAAGCGCCGGCACTCCACGCGATTGCCCGACGCGTCGTAGTCGCGATCGCCGTGCTCGTCCGGCGAGCACACGACGCACACGTAGCCGCGGGTCAGTTCGACGAACGCGGGGTCCTTGTAGACCTGCGTCGCGAACTGGTCGTTGAACACCTCGCCGTCCATGTTGACGACGATCAGGAGCGGCAGGCCGGTCGCCTTCTGCACCGCGAATGCGTCCGCGGCGCTGCGCTGCCACGTGATGCCGCCGTCTTGCGCCAGCGACGCTGCGGGAACGAGGATCGGGAGCAACGCCGGGAGCCAACGCCGCGGGTCGAGCATGACGATGGCGATCCTACGAACGTGTGGTAGAAGAGCCACGCTCGGCCGGTCTCGGTCAGGAGATTCGTGCATGCGTCAGATCCGCGCCTTCGTGGCATCCTTGCTCGCCGTCGTGTTCGCCGCCTGTACTGCGAACGAGCACGTCCCTCGTCGCGCCCCGCGCGACGGTTTCGTCGCGGCGGAGGCGCCGGCGTCCAGCCCCGCGGCGGAGAAGGCGTCTCTCGCGTTCGACCTCGGCAGCGGGGGATGGGACGACAAGCACGTCGCGCGCGGTGAGGACCGGTCGGCGCCGCTCGAGTCCCAGCCGACCGCCGAGCCGATGCTGATCTACCGCGGCCAGGTGCGCGTCGAGGTCGGCAAGCCCGACGAGGTGATGGCGAACTTCCGCGCGCAGGTCACCGCCTGGGGCGGTCACCTGCAGCGACAGGTGGACCGCACTCTCGTCGTGCGCGTCCCATCGAGCCGCTTCGAAGAAGCGTTCCAGTGGGTGCGTGCCGCGGGCCGCGTGCTGGCGGAGGCGCGCCAGGCCGAAGACGTGACGGAGGAGTTCGTCGATCTCGGCATCCGGCTCGACACGGCGCGGAAAGCGCGCGACCGCCTGCTCGACGTGCTGAAGAGGGCCGAGAAGGTCGAGGACGTGCTGAGGGTCGAGGCGGAACTGCGGCGGCTCACCGACGAGATCGAGCGGATGGAGGGGCGGCGCAAGCTGCTCGCCGACCAGGTCGCGTTGTCGACGCTCGAAGCGACGTTCCAGGCCGTGACCGAGGCGCCCGTGGCGTCAACCGGATCGGCGCCGAACGCGTGATGGAGGACTTCTGATGAACCGCTGCTCGCATGTCGTCGCGCTTCTCGTGACGGCCCTGGCCGCCTCCGGGTGCACGACGCCGATCCGCCTGCCCAAGGACTTTCTCGAACTGAAGTCGTCGGGCGATTTCCGCGCAGTGACCGGTGACGACGCGCGGGTCTGGGTGCGCGAGTTCGAGGATCCGAACAGTGCGTCGCTCGCGTTCTGGTCCACGGCGCTCGAGCACGAGTTCACCCAGCAGCGCGGTTACGACCTCGTCGGCAAGGGAGCCGTCAAGAACCGGGACGGCGAAGACGGCGCGTGGTTCGAGTGCGCGACCAACGTCGAGGGTCGGCGCGTCGGCTATCTGTGCGCGGTCTGGGTCGACGGCGGCGAGGTCCAGGTCGTCGAGTTCGCGGCCGACGCGGAGATCTTCGCCGCGCGCGTCGAGGGCGTGCGCACCGCGTTGAAGACCGTGCGGTAGCGCGAGTCTCGGCGCGGCCCGCGGGGGCGCGCCCTTCGGCTCCGGCAAGGGCACGCGTCCGTGCCGCCGACGTCGTGCGCGCGACGTCCACCGGTTTCCGCTTCGCTCCGCGGAGGCAATGCGCCCGGCGATCCACGCGGTGCGCGAGTTCGTCCCGAATCGGGACGCTTCGTGCGGCCCGATGAGGACGGCGGTTCGCGTCCCTCGGCGCGCGGTCGGCGTAGGGCGCTCGCAACGACACGACCCCAAGGGTGCGGAGTGCGCGGTTTCGTTCGGCGCCCGGCGATTCCCGCCGGCAAGGACGGAACCCCGTTTGCTCCAGAATCGCCTGCTCTCGTCGCTGCTCGTCGCCTCCCTGTTCTCCACGGCCGCCTTCGCCCAGACCATGACCGTCAATCCGGGCAGCACGGTCAAGGGTGGCGAGACGGTCAAGGTCTCCTACTCCGACCCGAGCAAGGCCAAGAAGGTCATCACGGTCGTGGTGATGGGCGGTTTCCCCGAGGTGACCGAGGTCGAAATCCGCATCCCCCTCGACGAGAACGGCAACGGCTCGGCGACGTGGGTCGCAAACCCGGCGTGGGGGAACGCCACGTTCACTTCGGACGACGTGCCGGACCACGTCATCGTCATCGTCTGACGTTCAGTCTCGCGTGCGCCAGGCGTCTTGAAGGCGCGCCACGATGGCGTTGGCGCTGGCAATGCGCGCCGGTTCGTGGATTCGTAGTTGCTGAGCGACCAGGATCGCGGTGACGCCGCTTTGCAGCGCGTCCTCGAGTTGAGCGAGCGCGGCAACGCGTACCGAATCGGGTAAGGTGGCATCCTCGGCCTCTTGCCAGAGCGCACGGGGGTCCGCCATCACCGGTTCTGGAGCCGTTGTGGGCTTCGTCGACAGTCGGTGTTGGACCAATGCGATGAGTTCATGCGCACGGGCCGAGACGGCAGGCGTCGACTGTGCGGCCAGCGAGTGCAGAATCTTCGCCGCGTGCCTGCACCGTTCGTCGATCTGGGTCAAAGCACCCACCACCTGCATCTCGGTCTTCGTCGGATCGGTCGCGGCGAGAACCGCCGTTGCGTAGACCAGCGACTTGGGCGCTCGCTTCCCTTCTGCCCACACGACGCGAGCACCCATCCAGGCGACCGACGCGAGGGTGCAGAGCAGCATCGCGGCGACCAGCAGGCGGCGCTTCGTGAAACAGCGCACGCGCTGCTCCCGCAGGGCGCGGTGGACGAGGGAGTCGACCTGTGCCGGGGACAGAGGGTCGAACACGTCGACCCGCGCGAGTTCGGCTTCTTCGTCGCGAAGTTCGGCCGCGGTCGGCGGGCGGTCTTCGTCGCCTCGGAACGCATCGAATGGCCACCGTGCGGTCATGCGCCGAGTTCCCTTTCGCTGTCGCCGTCGTCTTCGTCGAATCGCCGGTCGACCGCGCCGGGTTCGTGACCGAGGTCGATCAGGGCCTGACGCAGCGTACGGCGGCCCCGGTGGCGCGAGACGTAGATCGATTCGACCGAGGTGCTGAGCCGTTGCGCCAGCGGTCGGGCGTCGGCCGTGCGGCCAGCCGCCAGGTCGGCCATCAGGACGGTTCGCTGCATGCGTGGTAGTCCGCGCATGCAGATCATCGCGTCGCGGAACAGCTCCTCGCGCTGCGCCGACAGCGGGGCGGATGCGGCACTCGGGGGCTGGCTCATCTGCTCGAGGTCGCGCGCTTCTTCGCGGCCGCGGACCCGCCGGCGTGCGTCCAGCAGGCGCAGGGCGGACCGCCTCGCGAGGACCGAGACCCAGGCGCGCAGCGTTCCGAGCTTCGGGTCGAAGGGCGTGGTCGCGTACCACACACGGATCGAGGTCATCTCCAGGACCTCCTCGATGTCGGAGGCGTCGAGCAGCTTGCCGAAGGACTGCCGCAACCGCGCCCGCACGATGCCACCGTGGTCTTCGAACAGTTGGCGCAAACCGTCCTCGTCACGCGAACGCAGCTTCGCTGCCGTGTCGTCGTCGCGAGGCTCTGCGCCGCGGTTCGTTGCCTTCTTGCCTGAGTCACTCACGGTAAGTACCCGGGGACCTTACCGGAAAACCGGTACGCCCCCGTGCACCGGTCCGTGCCAGAGGCGTGTTCGTCCGGCTTGGGGCGGTCACGGGAGGGGGAAGCGCTCGCAGAGCGCCTGGACGGCGGCCCGATGGCGATCGGGATCCTGGCCTTTCACCAGACCGTCGATGATCGCGGCCACCTGGGCGATCTCGTCCCGGCCGAACCCGCGGGTGGTCACGGCGGCCGTGCCGAGCCGGAGACCGGACGTCACCATCGGGGGCCGGGTGTCGCCCGGCACGGCGTTCTTGTTGACTGCGAGGCCGGCGGCGAGGGCGCGCTCCTCGATGGCGGCGCCCGTGCTGTCGGTCTTCCGCAGGTCGACCAGCACGATGTGGTTGTCCGTGCCGCCGGTCACCACGTCGAGGCCTCGCTCGACGAGGCACTGGGCGAGCCACGCGGCGTTCTCCTTCACGCGGCGCTGGTAGTCGCGGAACTCCGGCCGCAACGCTTCGCCGAACGCGATCGCCTTGCCGGCGATCTGGTGCATCAGGGGGCCGCCCTGCGAACCGGGGAAGACCGCGCTCTGGATCTGCTTCGCGACGTCCTTCTTCGCGAGGATCATGCCGCCGCGCGGGCCGCGCAGCGTCTTGTGCGTCGTCATGGTCACGACGTCCGCGATCCCGACCGGGCTCGGCACGACGCCCGCGGCGACGAGGCCGGCGGGGTGCGCGATGTCCGCGAGCAGCATCGCGCCCGCCTCGTGAGCGATCGCGGCGAACGCGGCGTAGTCGATGTTGCGGCAGTAGCTGCTGCCGCCGGCGACCACGACCTTCGGCTGGTGCTCCTTCACGACGCGCCGCACCTCGTCGAGGTCGATGCGGCCGCTCGCATCGACGCCGTACTGCCGCGCAGCGAACAGCATCCCCGTGTGGCTGCGATCGTGGCCGTGGCTCAGGTGCCCGCCCGCCTTCAAGGCCATGCCGACGATGCGTCCGCCCGGTCCTGCCAGCGCGATCAGTGCGGCCAGGTTGGCTGTCGTGCCAGAGTGCGGCTGCACGTTCGCATCTTCAGCGCCTGCGAAGAGCTGCATCGCCCGGTGGCGAGCGAGGTCCTCGATGCCGTCGGCGACTTCGCAGCCGCCGTAGTAGCGTCGGTTCGGGTAGCCCTCCGCGTACTTGTCGGTGATCCGGCTGCTGCACGCTTCGCGGACGGCGGCGGAACAGTGGTTCTCCGACGCGATGAGGGTCAGTGTCGTGCGCTGCCGGCGATCTTCACGCTGTAGCCACGCGGCGACTTCGGGGTCCTTGGTCGAGAGGGCGCTGTCCGGCGTGGTGGCGGTGCTCACGCCCGGAACTTACGAGTTTGCTCGGCTCGCGACCAGTGCAGCTGCGCGGCGCGGCGCCGCGTCGCGCCGCGGTCGCGCGCTCAAAAAAGTGGCGTCTGCCGCCTGCATGTTTCCCGCGCGTGGTGTTCAATCCGCGCCTCGTCGGAGGCGGTCGGTTTCGCGGCACAGGTGTCGTGCACCGATTCGACCTCGCGAGCCTCGGAGCCACCTGAATTGAGCGCACCGCAGAACGAACTTCGTGCCTGGACCATCCGCGACAGCGTCGAGCTGTATCAGCTGTCGGCTTGGGGGGGTGAGTCCTACGCGATCAACGACCGCGGCGAACTCGTCGTGCAGCCGATGGGCAAGAACGGGCCCAAGTTCTCGCTGCCCGAACTCGTCGAGGACCTCCGGAGCCGCGGCATCGAACTGCCCATGCTGCTCCGCATCTCGGACATCCTGCAGCTGCGCGTGCAGGCGCTCGGCGGGGCCTTCAAGAAGGCGATCGAGGAGTGCGGCTACAAGGGTCGCTACCGGCCGGTCTTCCCGATCAAGGTGAACCAGCAGCGTGACGTCGTCGAAGAACTCGTCGACTTCGGCAAGGACCACTCGCTGGGCCTCGAAGCCGGCAGCAAGCCGGAGCTGCTCGTCGTGCTCGCGCACATGACGAACCCGGAAGGGCTCGTCATCTGCAACGGCTACAAGGACGCGAGCTTCATCGAGACCGCGATGCTGGCCCAGAAGATGGGCCTCTACACCATCATCGTCGTCGATCGCTTCGAAGAGCTCGAGACGGTGCTGTCGGTCAGCAAGCGCTACGACCTGCGCCCGCACATCGGCATCCGGGCGAAGCTCGCGAGCCGCGGCGCCGGCAAGTGGCAGGAGTCCGGCGGCGAGAAGTCGAAGTTCGGGCTCACCGCGGGCGAGATCGTGCAGGTGACCGAGCGACTGCGGGAATGCGGCATGCTCGACTGCCTCGAGCTGCTGCACTTCCACATCGGCAGCCAGATCACCGCGATCCGCGCCATCAAGGACGCGCTGAAGGAAGCGACGCGCATCTACGCGGAGGTCCACGACCTGGGCGCCGGCCTCCGGTTCATCGACGTCGGCGGCGGCCTTGCGGTCGACTACGACGGGTCGCAGACGAACTTCCACAGCTCGGCGAACTACTCGATGCAGGAGTACGCCAACGACGTCGTGTTCGCCGTCCAGCAAGCGTGCGACGAGAAGGGCATCGCGCACCCCGACGTGATCAGCGAGTCGGGCCGCGCGCTGACGGCGCACCACGCGATCCTCGTGTTCGACGTTCTCGGCGTGAGCCGGCAGAACACCGAGGTGCCGCAGGGTGCCGACAAGCACGAGGACAACACCATCGCGAACATGGTGCAGATCCTGAAGGACGTCTCGCTGAAGAACTTCCAGGAGAGCTACCACGACGCGCTGCAGCTGAAGGAGGAGGCGATCAGCCTCTTCAACCTCGGCTACCTCGACCTGAAGGGTCGCGCGATCGCGGAGACGCTGTTCTGGGCGATCTGCGACAAGATCCGCCTGATCGTCAACACGCTCGAGTACGTGCCCGACGAGCTGCAGGGTCTCGAGCGCGCGCTCGCCGACACCTACTACTGCAACTTCTCGGTGTTCCAGAGCGCGCCGGACCACTGGGCGGTGAAGCAGCTCTTCCCGACGATGCCGATCCATCGGCTCAACGAGCGTCCGACGCGCCGCGCGATCCTCGCCGACCTCACGTGCGACAGCGACGGCAAGGTCGACAAGTTCATCGACCTGCGCGACGTGAAGAGCGTCCTCGAGGTGCACCCGATCACGCCGGGCAAGCCGTACTACATGGGCATGTTCCTGGTCGGCGCCTACCAGGAGATCCTCGGCGATCTGCACAACCTGTTCGGTGACACGAACGCGATCCACATCTCGATGGACGAGCAACACGGCTATCGCATCGAGCGCGTCATCGAGGGCGACTCGGTGACCGAGGTGCTGAGCTACGTCCAGTACGACAAGCAGGACCTGATGCGCCGGATGCGCGGACGCCTCGAGGCGGCCGTTCGTGCGGGCAAGGTCAACATGAAGGAGTCCGCGCTCCTCCTGCGCCGGTACGAAGAAGGGCTCGCTGCCTACACGTACCTCGCCGACGACGACCTCGAGGCCGGCAACGACCAGATCGTCCTGCCCGCGCCGGGCAACCACGCGACGCCGGTCGCCGAGTCGCCCACTCTGCACGATTCTCCGGCGCCGCCCGTCTGACAGGCGCCTCTCCGCTGCCCCAGTCCGGTCGCACGACGCGCCGTCGTCCGGATCCGTCCGAATGTGCGCGACGTCCGCCGACCCCTCATGCACGCAGCAGTCTTCGTCGACTTCGAGAACCTCTTCCACTCCCTCAACAACCGAGACGACCTCACCGGACACCGCACCCGCGATCTCTGCCTCGGCATCCTGGAGCAACTGAAGGAGCGCCTGCGCGCCGACAAGTCCCCGATGGTGCTCGGCCGCTCGTACGCGGCGTTCGATGCGTATCCCGGCATGGAGGTCGCGCACGACCTCGCGCTGATGGGCTTCGACCCGCAGTACGTGCTGATCGGTCACCAGGGGAAGAATGCCGCCGACGTGCAGCTCGCGTGCGACGTGTGCCGCGTGCTCTACCGCCGGCCCGACATCGACGCGATCGTGATCGTCTCCGGCGACCGCGACTTCATCCCGATCGCCCGCCAGGTGCTCGAGGAGAACCGCGAACTGCGGGTCGTCGCGATCCCGGACAGCACGAGCGGCGACTTGCGCATGCGCGTCGGTGCGGAGCGCTTCTGGAACGCGCTCGACCTGATCACGCCGGATCGCCTGCAGAACAAGCAGACGGCGCCGCCCTCGGTCGAAGCCATCGCGGTTCGCGCCGACGCGGTTCCCGCGGCGCCGACCAACGGACACCCGCACTCCGCGACGAACGGGAACGGCGCGACGGCGCCGCCCGCTTCCAACGGGGGTGAGGATGCGGCGCGAGCGGCGCGCGGTCGGGCCGCGATCGTGGGCCACATCCCCGTGACGTGGCGCGCCGTGGAGGAGCACGCCTCCGACGGCGAGCAGGCCGATCGGCTCCAGCAGTGCATCGAGCTGATCCTGCGCGCACAGGCCCGGCACGGCAGTTCCGAGGTGTGGCTGTCGCCGTTCCTCAAGGGGCCGATGAGCCAGCACTTCAGCGGGCTCGTGCATCCGGAGCGTCGCGCGCTCGTGAACGAACTGCGCCACCGCGGCGTGATCCACATCGAAGAGCGCGCGAACCAGTACGCGGACCACCCGTATTCGGTGATCGTGCTCGACACGGCGAATCCCATGGTCGCAGCGGTGGTCGAGCGCATGAAGAAGCGCGACGAGGTCCGGTGAACACCATGAACCAGCTGTCGCTCCGTATCGCGGTCGTCGCTGCCCTGCTCCCGGTCGCCGCAGCGCAATCGATGCCGGACCTGACCGACCAGCGCAACTCTCCGCGGCCGTACTCGTCGGTCTTCCAGATCGAGGCCGGCGCGATCGGTGCACAGGCTTCCCACTCGGTGCCCTCGATCGGTACCGACGACGACGTCAGCTGGGACGCGAAGCTCTACTTCCTCGACGAATCGGTCGGTTCACGACGTGGCGCGCTCGAGGCGTATGCGGGGCGCGACGGCATCTTCGCGTCGTACACGGACGGCAAGCTCGTCGGCGACGACACGGTGACGCGGCTCGAGTTCCGCGCGCGACCGTGGATGTTCTACCGCGACGGCTTCTATCGCGACGGCGACTTGGTCGCGAACGGACTCTACGAAGGCCGCGACTACGAGGGGTACCTCGGCTTCGGGCGCGAGGCCCAGCCGGGCCTCTACGTCGAACTGGGGCCCTACTACCGCAGTCTCGACTTCGATCGCAGTGACGTCACACCGCCGACGTTCACGGTTCCCGACGGCTACTCCGCGTACGGCGGACGCCTCTACCTCGAACAGAGCACGGTGCAGCTGGATCGCCGCCGCGGCGTGCCGCGCGACGGCTTCGTGTTCACGGCGATCGGCGAGCGCGAGTGGAACGACAGCAGGGGAGTGTTCGGCGCGACGGGCGGCGGCTTCAGCACCGAACTGCCTTCGGCCGTGTGGCGTGTTCGCGGTCGCCTGGAGTGGTACATCCCCGCGTCGGACTCCGCGACGTGGGAGATCTTCGGCTACGGCGGCTGGCAGGACGAGAAGGACCGCGTGCAGAACTTCGAGGGTCAGCGTCCTCTCGGCAACATCTGGGGCGACGGGCAGCTGCGCCTGCGGCTCCACCTGGGCCAGAGGATCACGCTGACTCCCTTCGGGCAGTTGCAGTTCTCCAGGGTGCTCGAGGAGGACGGCGGTTCGGCGACGAAGGACTTCTTCTTCGGCGGCGGCGTCGAGACCTACGTTCACCTCGGGGATGCCGTGTCGCTGCACGGCTGGTATTCGTTCCTCGACAACGACAGCCGTCCGTCGATCCGGATCGACGAGGACGTGCACGGCGAGCACATGTTCTACCTGGGCATGGTCGTGCGCTTCGGTTCACAGCGTCGCTGAGCCGCCGCGGCGAGCCCGGAGACAGGGTGCTTCCGGTGCCGCGCCGACCGAACGCGCACGAGGGAGCGGAGGGATCGTGAGCCCTTTTGGTCGGTCGGCACGAGCAGGCGCCGCGGGCCTTCCGGCGCCGGGATCGTGTTGCCGTCCTTCCCCCACACGACGAGGGCCCGAGTCGCGCCGATCTCCGGCATCGGTCCGGCGACCAGCATTTACGCGATGAATACCTTGCGGGTGCAAGGTATCCACGGACGATCGGCCGCATGGCCTCCTATCGCCTCGGACAGGCAGCGCGTGTCCTCGGAGTCAGTGTCGACACCATCCGTCGCTACGCGGATCGCGGCGAGTTGAAGAGCACCCGCACCGCGGGGCAGCAGCGGCTCATCGACGGCGCTCGGCTGGCGAAGCTCGCCGAGAAGGTCGAGCCCGAGGCGTTCGGCGAGCAGGTGTCCAGCGCGCGCAACCACATGCTCGGCATCGTGACGCGCGTCGTGAAGGACCGTGTTGCGGCGCAAGTCGAACTGCGGTGCGGGCCGTACCGTGTGGTGTCGCTGCTGACCCGTGAGTCGGTCGAAGCGCTCGGGCTCGCGCCCGGTGTGTTGGCGTATGCGGTCGTGAAGGCGACCAACGTCGTCGTCGAACTCGCGACCGACGTGGCTTCGAAGCAGGCCGAGGCGGAATGAACGCGCGCTTCGTCGCGGTGGTCTTCGCGCTGGTCGTCGCCGCCTGCGGCCGCCCGGCCGCTGCGCCGGCGGCGAAGCCCGCGCGCGTCTTCGCGGCGGCATCGCTCACCGCGGCGTTCACGGCGCTCGCCGCCGCGTTCGAGAAGGAGAGTCCCGGCGCGAGGATCGAGCTGCACTTCGCCGGCACACCGAACCTCGTGATGCAGGTGCAGCAGGGGGAGCGTCCGGCGGTGTTCGCGTCGGCCGACGAGGCGAACATGCAGAAGCTGGTCGACGCGAACGTGCTCGTCGGCGCGCCGCGCGTCTTCGCGACGAACGGCCTCGCGGTCGTCGTCCGCGCGGGCAACCCGTCGGGCATCCGGCAGCTCGCGGATCTGGCGAAGCCGGGCACCAAGGTCGCGCTGTGCGGTCCCGAGGTGCCGGCCGGCCGTTACGCGCGGCAGGCGCTCACCAGGGCCGGTGTGCACGTGCAATCCGTCTCCGACGAGCCGAACGTGCGATCGCTCGTCACGAAGGTGCAGCTCGGCGAACTCGATGCCGCCGTCGCGTACCGGACCGACGGCCACGGGCTCGAAGGCAAGGTGACGATCGTCGACGTCGCGCCCGAGCACGACGTCGTCGTGAAGTACCCGATTGCGCTCGTTCGGGGCGCCGAGGTGGGCGACGTCGGCGCCGAGTTCGTGGAGTTCGTGCTGTCGCCGCCCGGGCAGCAGGTGTTGCAGTCCCACGGCTTTCGTGCGCCGTGAAGAGCCCGCCCATGTCCCTCGCCCGCGTCGCGCTGGTCCCGGCGGCACTCGTGGCCGTCGCGCTGTTCACGCTGCCGCTGCTGGCGATCGTGTGGCGGACGCCCTGGTCGAGCCTGCCGGACCTGCTCGCCTCACCGCCGGTCCGCGCCGCGATGGGGCTCTCGCTCTGGAGTTCCGGTGCCGCGCTGCTGATGGCGGTGGGGTGCGGCCTGCCGCTCTCGGTCTGGCTCGCCAGCGGACGGTCTTCGTTGCGCTCGGTCGTGCGGATCGCCGTGATGCTGCCGATCGTGCTGCCGCCGATCGTCGGCGGCATCGCGCTGCTGCTCGCGTTCGGCCGGAACGGCATCGTCGGCTCCTGGCTCGACCGCTGGTTCGGCGTCGCGCTGCCGTTCACGACCACTGCGACCGGGCTCGCCGCCGCCTACATGGGCATGCCGTTCTTCGTCTTCAGCGCCGAAGCGGGGCTGCGCGCCTTCGACCGACGCTACGTCGATGCCGCGGCGACCCTCGGCGCCTCGCCGCAGCGCCGCTTCTTCGTCGTGACGATCCCGATGGTGATGCCGTCGCTGGTGATCGGTGCACTCCTGTGCTGGGCGCGTGCGCTCGGCGAGTTCTGCGCGACGCAGATGTTCGCGGGCAGCCTCGCGGGCGTTACGCGGACCATGCCGCTCGCATGTGCGGTGGCGATGGAGACCGAGCCAGACGTCGCGATCGCGCTGAGTCTCCTGCTCGCCGCGGTGTCGATCCTGGTGATGAGCTTCCTGCGTCACGGACGCTTCGCTGCGCGATGAAGCTGCACGCTGCGATGACCGTGCTTCGCGGTCCTCTGACGCTCGACGTCGACCTCGACGTCGGCGCCAACGAGACCGTGGCCCTCGTCGGGCCGAACGGCGCGGGGAAGTCGACCCTGCTGCTCGCCATCGCCGGCCTGCTCCGGATCGACCGCGGCACGCTGCGCCTCGGAGACCGGGTGCTCGACGGCGGCCCGGCCGGACCGTTCGTGCCGCCGGAGCAGCGTGGTGTCGGAATGGTGTTCCAGGACCACCTGCTCTTCCCGCATCTGCGCGCCGTCGACAACGTGGCGTTCGGCCTGCGCGCGCGGGGGGCAACGCGGCGCGATGCGCAGCGGGAAGCGCGGCACTGGCTCGACCGCGTAGGGATCGCGGAGCAGGCGGAGCGGCTGCCGGCGCAGTTGTCGGGCGGCCAGGCGCAGCGGGTGGCGCTCGCACGGGCGCTCGCGGCGCGACCGTCCGTGCTGCTGCTCGACGAACCGCTGTCCGCGATCGACGCGCGAACCAAGGTCGAACTGCGCAGCCAGCTCCGACGCCATCTCGACGCATTCGCGGGGCCGCGCCTCGTCGTCACGCACGACGCCGTCGACGCGTTCGCGCTGGCGCAGCGCATCGTGGTGCTCGAGGAAGGGCGAGTGGTGCAGCAGGGCTCGGTTGCGGAGATCTGCGGCCGTCCGCGGTCGCGCTACGTCGGCGACCTGGTCGGCACGAACGTGTTTCGCGGCAAGGCGACGGACGGTGTGCTGCGCCTCGCGAACGGCGGCTCGCTCGTGGTCCCGGCAGAGCCTGCGGGCGAAGTGTTCGCCACCGTGCATCCGCGCGCGGTCGCGCTCTATCGCGTGCGGCCGGTCGGCACGCCGCGGAACGTCTTCGCGGCGCGCATCGTCGCCATCGTTCCGGCCGGCGACCGGATGCGTGTTCAGGTCGACGGCGAAGTGCCGCTCGTCGCGGAGGTCACGCCTCAGGCCGTCGCGGACCTCGCGCTCGCCGCGGGCGGTGAGGTGTGGGTCGCCCTCAAGGCGACGGAGATCTCGATCGATCCCGCGTGAGTGGCGCCGTCACTTCGCGGTCGGACGCGTGAGCACCGGCTGCCAGCGGCTCCACACGAGTTCGACCCGGTTCTGGCCTTCGTCCTGCGTCGTCAGGCGGCGGAACGGGACGCGCAGGCCGTCGACGGTGCGGTAGTCGGACCACGCGTCCTGCAGGTGCACCGTCGTACCGTCCGCCAGCGTCTCCCAGACCTCGACGACGCGGATCAGGTGGGAGCCGGCGTCGACGTGGATGCGAAGCCGGTCGAAGCGATCGCCTTCCGCCTGCAGGATCATCAGGTCGCGGTCTCCGACGGTCCGCTGCGCGACGGGGCGGAAACGCAGCGTGTTCTTCGTGTGCGCAGCGAGCAGCGCCAGCGGATGCCGCTCGTACTCGCGACGCAGCGCGGCCGCGTCGTGCGCGGACAGCTGCGTCGTGTCGCCGCCGAGGCTCTCGGTCCACGTGTTGCCGAGGAGCTTCGTCTCGATCTCCTTGCCGAGCACGTCACGGACGCGGCGCAGTGAGCCGTTCGTGCGCCAGGACGCCGTCTCCTCGACCGGTGGAGCGCCTTCGCTCTGCAGGCGGCCCTTCCCTTCGAAGCCGTCGAACCGGCGGAGAAGGCTCGCGCCGCCGATCGCTTCGGCCGCGCGATCGAGCCACGGCAAGGACTCGCTCGCCGACGGACTCGCGGCCTCGACGGCGGCGACCTTCATGCCGGGCGGCAACAGGTCGGTCTTGCGCACTCCCGTCGCGTCGCTCGGGATCGTGCCGCCGACGACGACGAGCGTGGTGGGCGAGGCGGCGAACGTCGTCACCACCCGGTCGAAGTCCGCGCTGCCGGGGCGCGCGGGCGGCGGCTCCGCGACGTTCGCGCCGCTCGTCCCGGCGCGCGCCTGCTCGCGCAGGCGCGAGAGTTCGTCCAGCTGGCCGAGGTTCGCGGTGAGTCGGGCGCGGCGCACCGCGAGCGCGATCTCGGAAGCACTGGGTGGCACGTCGCGCAGCGAATCGCGCGCGGTCGTGAACGCGTCGAGCAGGCGCGCGGCCTCCGCGGGGGTCGCGGTCGTGGTCAGCAGCACTGCGAGGCGATCGGCGGTGCCGATCACTTCGCTGCTCCACTGCAGATGGCCGAGACCGCGTTCCGCGAGCAGCCGCTCCAGCCGCCCGCCGGTGCCGTCGAGAGTCAGACACGCCTGCAGCATGCGCGTCGTCGCGGCATCGATGCCGCGTTCCGCTGCCACGGGCAGGATGAACGACGCGATGCTCGGACCGGAGCCGGGAACCCACAGCGTCTCGCTCGTCGCCGGAGGCGTCGCGCGGCGCACTTCCGTGGGCGCTGCGATGGCGGGCGGCGTCCAGCGTGCGAGACCGCCGGCGCCGGGGCGCGAGATCGCCGCGGCGACGGTGGCCGGGTCGCCGGGCACCTGGAGCGCGCACACGGCGTTTTCGGGGCGGAACGCGCGGCTCTGGAAGAGTCCGACTTCGCTCGGGTCGCGGTCGAGGAGCGCGGCGATCCACGCCGCGCTGTCCGGGCGGCCGAGCAGTCGCGCGCGCGCGATGTTCGCGGCGGGTCGTGCCGTCACGGCCGCGCAGCGGTCCTCGATCATGCGATCGCGGATCCGTTCGAGCTGGCCGCGCGGCTGAGCCGGCGCGACGAGCGCGGTGAGGAGCGCCGTCTGCGCATCCTGCCACCGTGCGGCGGGCACGCGGATCCCGATCCACGCGGTGCTTGCGCCGACGTCCGTGCGAACGATGCCGCCGAGATCGGCGACGGTCCGTTCGAGGCTCGATCGGCCGAGGCTCGCATCGGCGCCCGTGCGCAGCGCTTCCATCGCGAACTCCGCGAGACCCGGCTGCGGCGCCAGCGTCCCGATGCGGAAGGTCATCTGTACCTGCGCGTCGGCGCCGTCCGGCGCCGCCGTGACGAACAGCGTGAGGCCATTGTCGAGTCGTGTCACCTTGCCGTGCTCGGCCGGCTGGGGCGGAGGCGGCGCGACCGGCTCGGGTGCCGGTGCATGCACGGGCGGCGGCGGTTCCGGGCGCGGTCCGCTGCCGCACGAAGCCACGATCAGCGTCGCTGCTGTCGCGGCGAGTCGTCGTACGATCACGAGCGTCCCTCCACGACGATCGGCTGCGTCGACACGATGCGGGTCGCCGTGCGTTGCACCGCCTTCGGATCGACGCGCTCGAACGGCATCGCCGCCGACTTCGGGGAGACCAGCCTGTCCGTGGCCAGGGCTTCGGCGAGTTCGCGCGGATCGTTGGCTATCTCGGTCCGGTTGCGCTGTTCTGCCGCGATCGCTGCGGCGAGGGCCGGTGCCGTGGGCTCCGCAGCGGCGACTTGCTGGCACGTCTGCAGCACCAGGTCGGCGAGTTTGTCGACTCCGGCTTCGTCTTCGACCTGGAGGAGCAGGAGGTCGGAGCCGTTGCGCGGCGGCGGCCACGGCGCTTCGACGCGCACTCTCGCCGTCCTGCGTCCCTTGCGTTGCAGCTCCTGGCCGAGGCGGCTCTCGGGGCCATCGGCCAGCCAGCGCGCGGTCACCGTCAACAGTGTCCGGTCGAGGTCGGGCGGCAGCACGAACGCGATCGCGACCATCGGCTTCGGTACGCCCGCGACGACGGAGCGGCGCAGGCTGGTGATCGGGCGCGGCACGGACGGCGGGGGCGCTTCGGACGGCGGCAGTCTCGTGGCGGCGAACGTCTGCTGCAGCGCCGCCTTGGCGGCTTCCGCGTCGAAGTCGCCGACGAGTGCGTGCACGGTGCGCTCGGGCCGCTGCGTCGTCTGCCACGTCGCGAAGGCGAGGTCGCGCGGCGGCATCGCCGTCTCGGGCACGTCGAGCATGCGTCCGAACGGGTGTTCGGGCATCGCCAGCGCCAGCACTTCCGCGCGCACCCGTGTCGCCGGATCGCCGAGCTGGGCGAGGCCGCGTTCGACGACGATCTCGGGCCAGACGACGTGCAGGTCGCGCAGCGCCACGTGCTCGCGGCGATCGACGAGCGCACGTCCGACGTCGGCGATCGCCTCGGCGACGGTCGACAGCACGATCACGCACGCCGGATACCGGTCGACGATCTCGGGTCGGTGCACGGGAAGCGCCGCGAGGACGCGGCGGAACGCCGCGCGATCGCCGAGGCGTTCGGCGTTCTGCGTGCGATCGACGAGATCCGCGGTCAGACTCGCGTCACCCGGAGTCGCTGCCCACG
Organism: uncultured candidatus Brocadiaceae bacterium; assembly: GCA_964538915.1. Taxonomy (GTDB): domain Bacteria; phylum Planctomycetota; class UBA1135; order UBA1135; family UBA2386; genus JAEUHQ01. Next base: position 109,014 of record CAZIFB010000006.1, read on the forward strand.
CCCGCCACGCACGATCCTGTTCGTCGAGCGCCGTGCGTTCCCTGCCCGCGTCGACGCTGCCCGTCGTCCACGTGCCCGCGAGGGACGAGCGCATCGTCGCGAGCGAGAGGCCGGCGTAGCGCGGCGGGTCGACGACGAGGGTCGCCACGGCCCAGTGCACGAGCGGCATCGCGGGATCGGGGGCCAGCACGAAGGTCGTGCCGTCGGGCGCCACGAAGATCTCCGTCTGCTGGGCGGCGGCGGCGGCGGCGATCACGCACGCGAACGCCGCGGCGCGGACCTCAGGCGCCGGCCACATCCCCGCGCAGGTCGCTCTCGGCACGGGCCTTCTGGCCGCTGCGCGGACTGCACACGCCGCGGCGGCTCTGTTCGACGAACTCGACGATCTCGCGGCAGATTGGGTCGCGGTACATGGCCGAGCCGCGGACGAGCTCGAGGCGTTGGTGCAGTGTTCCGGCACGCCAGAAGAGTAGACGGAACGCTCGCTTCACGAGAGCCTTCTGTTCGGCGGTGTAGCCGTTGCGATGGAGGCCCACGAGGTTCACCGCGACGAGTTTCGCGCGGTCGCCCTGGATCATCGCGAACGGCGGCGCATCGTGCGACACCATCGCGCCGGCGCCGACCATCGCGAGCTTGCCGACACGAGCGAATTGGTGGATGCCGACCATCGCGCCGAGGATCGCCCGGTCGCCGATCGACGTGTGGCCCGCGGTCATGGCGCCGTTCGTGAACACGACGTGGCTGCCGACCTTCGCGTCGTGGCCGATGTGGGCGCCGACGAGGAGCATGTTGTGGTCGCCGACCGCCGTTTCGCCGCCGCCGAACGGCGTGCCGCCGTGGATCGTGACGTGTTCGCGGATCCGGTTGTGGCTCCCGATGCGCAGCCGGCCGCCGGGATCGTTGGAACGCAGCTTCTTGTCCTGCGGATGGCAGCCGATCACGCAGAACGGGAAGAGTTCGTTGTCTTCGCCGAGCCACGTGTCGCCATCGACCACGACGTGAGCGAGCAGCCGGGTGCGCGCGCCGAGGCGGACGCGCGGACCCACCGTACAGAACGGACCGATCTCGACGTCCGCGCCGAGTTCGGCGCCCGGTGCAACGATCGCGGTGGGGTGGATGCCCATCGATGGTTCGGTGTGATTCTGTCCGGTGCGGGACCCCCCGCATCGGGCGCGCAATGTCTACCCGAGCCCGCACGACGGCGCTACCCTTCGCCCCGCCCGGCGCTGGTCGCGGTTTCGCGGCCGTCGCCGAACTCGTCCTTGCGGTCGGAGGTTCCGGTCGCTCGCCTCTGCAACCGGCCGTGAACAGAAGGTCTCCTTTCGCGATGCGCACGTCGAAGTCTCCTCGTCCCGTCCCCGCGCGCGGGATGTCCACCGCCGTCGGAGGCGCTTCGTGACGCGGGTTCGCGGTGAGTCGGTCGCTCCTGGCCTCGCGGTCGGACAGGTCGTGCTGCGCGGGTTCGCCCCGGAGGCGACCGGGCGCCGGATCGCGGCCGACGAGATCGAGACGGAGCTCAACCGCCTGCGCGACGCGCTGCAGAAGAGCCGCGCCCAGATCGAGGAGATCAAGCAGAAGCAGAGCGACAGCCTCGGCGAGGCCGAACGGCACATCTTCGACGCACACCTCGCCTACCTCGGCGACGCGATGTTCGTGACGGAGATCGAATCGCAGGTGCTGCAGGAACGGTTGTCGGTGCGCGAAGCGGTGCAGGCGGTGTTCGCGAAGTACGACCGCATCTTCCAGCTGGTCGAGAGCGAACTGCTGCGCCGCCGCGCGAGCGACCTTCGCGACGTCGCGACGCGCCTCCTGCGCAATCTCGAGGCGGACGCCGTTCGCGGGGCCGCCGCGCCGACCGGTCCCTACATCCTGGCGGCCCGTCGTCTCACGACCGCGGACATGTTCAACCTCGACAACGAGAAGGTCGAGGGCATCGTCGCCGAGGAAGGCGGCATGAGTTCGCACGCGGCGATCCTCGCGCGCGGCATGGGCATTCCGACCGTGACGGGCATTCGCGATCTGCCACGGCTGCTCCGCGACGGCGACCTGGTCGTGCTCGACGCGTCGGCCGGAGAACTGGTGACGTCGCCCGACGACACGACACTGGCCGAAGCGACGATCGGCGCGCAGCGGTGGAAGACCAGCAAGGCGCAGGCGCCGGTCGCCTCCGACCTGTCTCGGCACCTGACGCGCGACGGCACGCCCGTGCGGGTGCTGGGTTCGTGCGGCAGCGCCGGCGAAGCGGACCTCGTGCGCACGTTCGGGATGGAGGGCATCGGTCTCTTCCGCACCGAGCTGCAGTTCCTGGTCGCGAAGTCGCGGCCGAGCGAGGACGCACTCGTCAGCAGTTACCGCCAGGTGATCGAGAGCCAGCACGGGCGCCCCGTGTCGTTCCGGCTGCTCGACGCGTCGCCGACGACGCTCGGCCTAGAGGAGCGCCATCAGGAACGCAACCCGGCGATGGGGCAGCGCGGCGTGCGCGGCCTGCTCGCGCAGAAGGACGTGCTGCGGCTGCAACTCCGCGCGATCCTGCGCGCAGCGGCCGGTGCGTCCGGGGTCGCGGTGCTCGTTCCGTTCGTCACGAGTGTCTGGGAACTGCAGCGCGTGAAGGCAGCACTGCTCGAAGAGCGCGTCGCGCTGAAGAAGGCCGGGGTCGCGACCGCCAGCGACGTCGAGCTCGCGCCCGTCATCGAGGTGCCCGCCGCCGCGATGTCGCTCGGTGCGCTGCTGACGGAGAGCGATTTCGCCGTCGTCGCGGTGGACGACCTGCAGGCGCACCTGCTCGCCGCCGACCGCGACAACGCGTCGGTTCGCGAATACCACGAGATGGTGCACCCGGCGGTGTTCGAAGTGCTCGCCCGCCTCGCGAAGGACGCCGAGCGGCGCAACAAGCCGCTGATCCTGTTCGGCGAGAGTGCAGCCGATCCGTCGCGCGTGCCGTTCTACCTCGGTGTCGGCTACCGCAGTTTCTCGATCGCGCCGGTCCGGCTGCGCAGCGTGTTGCGCGTGATGCACCGCTACTCGATCGACGAATGCCGCCGCGTTTCGGCGCGCATTCTCGAGGCGCCGCGCACGCTCGACGTGCAGAAGGTGCTCGTCAACCTCGAAGTCGAGTGAACGCCCCGTCGGCGGTCGCATCGTCCACGATCAGCGGTCGCAGCGCCGCATCCAGTCGGTAGCGCCGCGGCAGCGCGTTGCCCAGATTGCCGTCGGGCAGGCCTTCTGCCGTGACGCCTTCGAGCGGGCGGATCAGGGCGCGCAGCGACAGGTTGTGCGCGACGATCAGCACGGGCCGCCCGGCGGAGAGCAGCGGCCGCAGTTCGTCCCACACGGGATCGACGCGCGCAGTCATGTCCGCGAGCGACTCCGTTCGCGGCAGGTCGCCGGCGACGTGGGCGTAACGCGGATCCGAACGCGGATCGTCGGTGCCGCTCGCGTCGGCGGGGGGCGGCGCCGAGTTCCACTGTCGCCGGAACGCCCGCGACGCGTCGCGGCCGTACACCAGGTCCGCGTCGGCGCGGGTGCCGCCCTGCAGCGCGCCGTAGTGCCGTTCGTTGAGGCGCCAGTGCGCGGTGCGCGGCGGCGCGATGCCGAGTTCGCCGAGGATCCGGTCCGCGGTCGCGGTCGCCCGCTGCAACATGGACGTGAAGACCGCTGCGAACGGGATCCCGAGCCGGCGCAGCAGGCGCCCGGCAGCGGCGGCCTCTTCGACGCCGCGCGCCGTGAGCGGCACGTCGCGCCATCCGGCGATCGTGCCGGCGGCGTTCGCGGCGCTCTGGCCGTGGCGCACGATCACGAGGTCGACGGTCGCCGTCACGAGGCGGGCGCGCCCGGCGGCACGGGCCGGCGCAGCATCGGCGTGTGGATCGGGCCGCTCGGCAAGAGTTCACTGCGGTAGAGCACGAGGCCGGTAGGTGCGAACGGCTTCGGATTCAGTTCCTTGCCGAGCTCCTCGAACTGCTTCACCATGGCGAACACGCCGAACGCGCTGCGCACACGACCCAGCGTGACGTGCGGCACGAAGCCGCGCTTCTCGCGCGGCACGCCGAGGCGCTCGGCGCCGGCTTCGAGGCGTTCGTGCAGCGCTGCCACGGCCTCCACGTCGCCGGAGATGCCCGCCCAGACGACGCGCGGTTCGCCGCGGGGCGGGAAGTGGCCGAGGCCTTTGAGCGACAGTGACAGCGGGGGGACTTCGAGTTCGCTCACGACGGCCCGCAGCCCGTCGGCGGCGGCGGGATCGAGTTCGCCCGCGAACACGAGCGTCAGGTGCATCTGGTCCGGCGGCACCCACTTCACGTTGCCCTTCTTGCCGACGCGGTCCGCGACCTTGGCGAGGTGGTTCCTGACCGGAGCGGGCAGATCGAGGGCAACGAAGCAGCGCACGGTCGCATGGTAGAAGGATGGCATGAGCAACGTGCCATGCTTTCACGTCGACGCGTTCACCGACCGCGCGTTCGCCGGCAACCCCGCGGTCGTGTGCCTGCTCGACCGGAACAGGCCTGCGAAGTGGATGCAGGCGGTGGCGGCCGAGATGAATCTGTCCGAGACCGCGTTCGTGCGCCCGATCGCGAAGGGCTTCTCCCTGCGGTGGTTCACGCCGAAGGTCGAGGTCGACCTCTGCGGCCACGCGACGCTCGCCGCGGCGCACGTGCTGTGGAGCGAGCGGATCGCGAAGAAGGGCGCCGCGCTGCGGTTCTCGACTCGCAGCGGCGTGCTGACTGCGTCGCCGAGGGACGGCGCGATCGAACTCGACTTTCCCGCCCGCACCGCGCGTCCGTGCGAACGGCCCGCCGGCCTCGGCCATGCGCTCGGCGCCGCACCGCGCGCCGTCGCGCGCAACCAGGACGACTTCGTCGTGGAACTGGCGAGCGAACGCGCGGTGCGCGCGCTCCGGCCGGACTTCACGCTGCTGGCGGCTCTGCCCGTGCGCGGGGTCGCGGTCACGGCGCGCTCCTCGGACCGGCGGTTCCACTTCGTGTCGCGGTTCTTCGCGCCGCGCGTCGGCATCGACGAGGACCCGGTGACCGGATCGGCGCACTGCGCCCTCGCACCCTGGTGGGCCGAGCGCCTCGGCAAGACCGCGATGAAGGGCAGGCAGCTCTCGGCACGCGGCGGTGTGGTCGCGGTCCGCGTCGACGGGGATCGAGTCGCGCTGCGCGGCTCGGCGGTGACGGTCGTGCGCGGACAGCTCGTCGTCGGCTGACCGCGTCAACCTTCGCCGTGCCACTCGGCGGTGAGGTCGAGCCACATCGCGAGGCCCTGGAACGGCGCGAACCGCGCGTAGCGCTTCTCGACCGCGCGGTCGGACGGCGGCTTCTTCGTGCCGTCCATCTCGGCGAGGCGCGCGCGACACCAGCTGTCGAGCGCGAGGTGTTCGTAGTGGCCGCAGAGCCGCATCGCCTGGCCCGCGGCGTACGGGCCGAAGCCGTGCAGCCCGACGAGGCGGCGCCACAGGGCGTCCTTCGACGGCTCGCGGAGGAAGAGGTCGTCGTGCAGCGTGCCGTCGTCGAACGCTCCCGCGAGCGTGTCGGCGGCGCGGGCCCGATACCCCGTGCGCACCACGTCGCGCCAGAACGCTTCGTCGCGTCGGCACTGCCGCGGCGTCGGGAACGCACGTTCCCCGCTCGGCGCCGCCGTGCCCGCGGCCGCGACGAGGTTCTTCGTCATCGCCTCGGTGCCCGACCACGTCGTGTTCGTGGTGAACAGGAGCTTCATCAGGTCCTCGAACACCGTCGCCGATCGCATGAGCCGTCCCGCGCCGCGGCGCGCCGCCCAGCGGAGCCGCGGCTCGCCGCGGCACATGCCGTGGAACGGCGCGAGGTCGTCGTCGAGCCGCAGCATGTGCACGATCTGCGCCTTCGCCGCGCGTTTGCCGTCCGTGTCGAGGCGGCGTTCGCTCGCGATGCGCAGCACGAGCCGGTCGCGTCCTTCCTGTCGCAGCGTCGCGTCCACGGCGTCGTCGCCGACGAGCAGCACCGTCGAGAACGTGCGCGAGGCCTCGTCGAAGCGATGCGGCGCGAGCGCGACCCAGCCGTGGCCGAACAGGCAGAGGCGGAGATCGAACGGAGGTTCGACGGAGATGCGCAGCGTCGCCACGGCCATCGACGGAAGGAGACGCACTCGCCGGTGCCGCGCAAGGGGTCGATGCCATCGTGGCGTCGGGATCACCGTGCAGCGGCTCGCCGCGCGCCGCCGAAACGGCCCGCATGAGTTCGTGCGCCCCGTGTTCCGCTTCTGCCACCGCGATCGTGATCCGCGGCGCGGACGTCGCGATGCTCGGCAAGCTGCTGCAGCAGCAGAAGCGCGAGGGGCAGGCCGCCGTGCAGTTGATCGAAGGCGCCGAAGTCGCACCGGCGCGCGGCGCGGCCGAGCCGGGCAAGGGCAGCCTCGTCGACGTCGTCGCCTAGTGCCCGGCGCGCATCACGCCGTCATCGTGCGCACCGAGGTCTGGCCGTCCTTGCCGACCAGCACCATCGAGTTGCGCGACAGCGGCTGCCAGCCGTAGTCCTCGCTGAGCGGTTCGGAGCTGACGAGCACACAGCCGTGCCCGTGTGCCGGTGCCAGCATGCGGCACGCACCGTCGTGGCAGACGTAGAGGCGCCCCGTGTGCACGAAGAGGCTCTCTCCGTCGTAGTCGGGCTCCGTCGTGTAGCGGCACGCGACGGCGCACTCGCCGTCGGTGAGGGCGAGGTTGAGGTAGGAGAACGCCCCGTTGCCGTGCCGCCTGCCGAGGTCGACGACGCGCGCGACGGCTCCCTGCAGCGCGGCCGCCAGTTTCTCGATGCCCGTGGCGCTCGTCTTCTCGAGTTCGTCGATGACGAGGGCGAACAGGTGTTCCGAGTCGGTGTTGCCCTGCACGCTGGCGAACGCGCGGTCGCCGACGGAGTTGAGCAACGGCCGCCGCAGCACCGGGAAGTCGCCGACGTCGCCGTTGTGCATGAACGCGTAGCGACCGCTGCGGAACGGGTGGCAGTTCGCTTCGCTCTGGCCGCCGTGCTTCGTGGCTGCGCGCACGTGCGCGAAGATCAGGTGGCTCTGCACGACGCGGGCGAGTTCGAGCAGGTTGTTGTTGTTCCACGCCGGCGTCACGGAACGGAACAGCGCGGGCTCCTGGGCCATCTCCGGCGCGTACCAGGCGATGCCGAACCCGTCGCCGTTCAGCGGCTCCTCCTGGCTGCTGCTGTGGAAGCTCTGGTCGATGATCGAGTGCTTCGGTTCGACGACGAGCGACGAGAGGCGGATGCTCGGGCCGAGGTACATCGTGAACCGGCACATGGCGGCTGCTCTTACCCGAAGTCGCGACCCCGTGCAGGGCAGCGCCCGTTTCGGCTACAACGCCGCCCCCCGATGACCCCGGACCCGACCACGACCGCTGCGCTGCCGGCCGAACTGCGCCTCGGGTCCGTGCGCATCGGCGGCCCGGCCGTGCAGGCGGCGCTGTCGGGATACTCGGATCTCGCGATGCGCACCGTCGCGCGCGAACTCGGGGCGCCCTACGCGCTGAACGAAGTCGTGCTCGACGAACACGTGCTGCGGAAGGGGAAACTGCAGCGGCGCATCCTGTCCGTTCCCGAGCACGACCATCCGGTCGGCGGGCAGTTGATGGGATCGGATCCCGCGAACTTCGGCGCGGCGGCGCGCGAACTCGTGCGCGCCGGCTACGACGTGATCGACGTCAACTTCGGCTGCCCCGTGAGCAAGGTGCTCGGCCGTCACCGCGGCGGCTGGCTGCTGCAGGATCCGGACACGGCGCTCGCGATCGTCGACGCGGTGGTGCAGGCGGTCGCCGGCGACGCGCCGGTCACGGTCAAGATGCGGCGCGGCTCGGACGACTCGCCCGATGCGGAGGCGCGCTTCTGGCGGATCCTCGACGGCGCGATCGCACGCGGGATCACCGCGGCGACGGTGCATCCGCGCACCGTGCAGCAGAAGTACGTCGGTCCGAGCCGCTGGCCGTTCCTCGCCCGCGTGAAGCGGCACGTCGGCGCGTTCCCCATCCTCGGCAGCGGCGACCTGTTCTCGGCGTTCGACGTCGTCGCGATGTTGCGCGAGACGGGGGTGAACGCGGTCACCGTCGCGCGCGGCTGCATCGGCAATCCGTTCGTGTTCGGCCAGGTCGCGGATCTGCTCGAAGGCCGCCCGGCGCTGCGCCCGACGCACGCGATGCAGCGCGCGGCGCTCCTGCGCCACTGGCAGGTCGCGGTCCCGTTCCACGGCGGCGAACGGAACGCGCTGCCGCACGTGCGCATGCACGCGATCAAGTACGGCCAGTACCACCGCGATCCGCTGTTCGCCCGCGACCGGCTCGTCACGATGCGCGGGCCCGAGGACCTGCCGCGGCTCGTCGAGGAGGTCTTCGCCGATCGCTTCGACGACGGCCCGCGCCGCGAACTGCGCCCCGAGGACGCGGTGGTTCCGGCGATCGCGAGCTGCAGCGAGTGAGTATCCGCCGGTGGCCCAGTTAGAGGCGGCACGGCCGGGACTTGACGCTGTCAGGACCCTGCCGGTAGCGTTGACGGTCGGAGAGGCTCTCGCCAACGAGGATCCGACATTGAAAGCGCTGTCTTGTGTTGTTGCAGCTATCGCTTTTCTGGCTGGGGAGGCGCCCGTAGACGTGTGGGCCCGCTCGGCTTCCGGGCCTGTCTCACGGCCCGTGTTCGAACCACCACTCGTAGTCGTATACGTTGTTTCTTCGACTTCGCAGTGCAGCCCCGTTGTCAGCTGTGACCCGTCGATCAGCGCCGGTCCAGGCGCCTTTGCGCAGGAGAAGTGTCCATGCGACCGGGCGAGTATTGGACTGCAGTTTGGTCTCCCACCCCAGTGCTGGACTCCATACCAGTGGCCCTTGGCGATGAACGCAATTGCGTCGAAGTGACGATAGCGAGTGTCGACAGGGAGCCTGGGGAATGTTGCGGAGAAACTGTTGAGCCTTGGAAGGACTGTTGCTTCTCCGTCAATGGATCTCTGGTCGTTAGCTCGTGCTGCACGGTTGCTCCATGCAATCAGGGAGCACACATGGAGCCAATCTACTGCTGCTGGGGCAACACAGTTGAGGTGCCCAATGACTCCGACTGCTCTGGCGTCGGGGGCGGGAAGGCTGGCGTGGGTGGCCCGGGGGCCCACGTGTTTCGCAAGCGATTGTTTGCACTCTGCATGAAGTCAGACACCAGCCAGGTGCTGGATTTCGGGATCAAGTGCTCCGTAGCAGCGTGGCCACAATATACCGCGATCGCTGCGATAGGCATGAAGGTGAAGTGCAAGTGCCCATTGCCATGACGTTGAACCAAGTCAGAGTCTTGCTTTTTGGCTTGGCCGGCGGGCTTGCGATTGTATGTGTGCTGGCTCTCGGCACGTCGACACGGTCGCCTGCGCCCGAGTCTGTCAGAGCCTTCTCGATTTCCGAGATTCCGACCCTGCTAGGGGACCTTCATGAGGGCAAAGAGGTCCGAATTGTGCGGTCGCCTGCGGATGGCAAGGGCTCGGATGGCTCCGAGGCCGCAACTGGGCCAGGGACCATGAACCGGCTTCGAGGGTTCGGGCCCCTGCCGTCCTATGCAAGGAGGCGACTCCTTGGTGTGTACCAAGAGGGGATCGACAGCCTCGTCGCGAGATCTCAGGCTCCCCGCGAGAGCGGGACTGTTGCCGACGTGCTGGCCGAAGCGTCCGACTTGGCGCTCCTCGAGGAGTTCCGGGCCAAGCAGGCTGTGGTCTTGGCGGACGGGGCGTTCTTCGTCGAGTACGAGACCCTCCCGTCTTGGCCCGGATGGCGAGTCTTGGCTGAGCAGAATCAGACTCTGGTCGTTGACGGAGACGGAAACCCCATTGCTGAGCCAGCCCAGTTTCAGGGCGACAAGGCATCCGTTGTTTCGCGAAGGCTGCCGGTGCTTGTTCCGATCGACTTGTCCAAGCATCCGGTCTTGGATGCGGCCTTGGCGTATCGACGGAATCTTGAGATCGCCGCTACGCAGGAGCGGATCGACGCATTCAATGCGCTGTCGTTCGAACAGCGGAGTGGGAAACTCCAAGAGCATATTCGTGCTCGTGCCGCGATCTCTGCGTTGGGAGGGACTTCCATGGAACACCAGGAGGCGGTCGACAATTTGGCCAAGCACCTCCTTGATGTTCCGTTCGTCGATCGCACAACTCTTCTCGCTCGAATGAAGAAGTAGTCCGCAGCGTCGTCGGTCAAGACAAGGGCGGGGCGACCAAGCAGAATGGGCGACATGCGTATCCTTCCTGCGATCAGTCAGTTCCTGCTCGTTCTGCTCGCCGCATGCGGTTCGACCTCGGAGCTGCTGCCGACGCCCGGCGCCGTCGGCTTCGACGACGCGACTTCGGTGTCCACGTGGCGGTTCGAGAGCACCGGCGGCACCGGGCCGCACGCGACGTGGCAGGCACACGCCGACGCGACCGCGATCTCGCCGCCGTCGGTGATGTCGTTGGTGAAGACGAACCACGAGTCGGAGGACCGCTTCAACCTGTGCTGGACCGACGCGATCGGGATCAGCCACGGCGACCTTCGTGTGTGCATGCGCGCCGACGGCGGCGTCGTGGACCGCGGCGGGGGGCCGATGTGGCGCGTGCAGGACGCGAACAACTACTACGTCTGCCGCTACAACCCGCTCGAGTCGAACTTCCGCCTCTACGTCGTGAAGGACGGCGTGCGGCGCCAGCTCGCGAGTGCGCTCGTCGAGACGAACGGCGGTGCGTGGCACCGCATCGAGGTCCATCACGTCGGCAGGAAGATCGTCTGCTCGTTCGACGGCAACCCGCTGCTCACTGCCGACGACGACACGATCCAGGCCCGCGGCGGCGTCGGGCTCTGGACGAAGGCCGACGCGTGCACGTCGTTCGACGATCTCTCCGTGAGCGCGTCGAAGTCCTGAGTCAGGGCTCGGCGACGCAGAGGCCGGCGCGGATCGGCGCCCAGCCCACGCTGCAGCCGAGTTCCTCGAACCAGGCCGCGGCGACGTCGGCACACGTGTTGGGGAACCAGTAGGAAGAGTCGTACGGCACGAAGACCCAGCGGTACCCGGGTCGCCGCACCGCCTGCGCGATCGCCGCGGCATGTTCGTGTTCGAGCCGGGCGCGCAGTGCGCTCGCTTTCTCCGCTTCGACGACGACGGGCGACAGCTCGGCCCACCACGCGTTCGTGCGCAGCTCGTCGGCGGTCCGGGCGCCGAACGTGCGGCGGCCGAGGGTTCCCTGCGTCGGCCAGAGCACCGTTCCGAACACGTGGTACCACGCGTCTTCACCGAGCGCGAACCAGCCCCAGTCGCCGAAGCCGAACTCGACGAACTCGCCGTCGGGCCCCTGCGGCGGCAGCACGATGCCGGTGTGCATCGCCTCGTGCAGCAGGAACACGGTCGCCGGGTTCGCCACGTCGTGCGGCGGAGTGATCGTCGACGTGCAGGAGGCCCAGAGCAGGATGCCCGTGGCCACGGCCGCGGCGACGGCGAGCCGGCGTCGTCGCTTGCGGCGCGCGCGCTTGCCGTCGACCTGCGTCACGGCGCGGGCGCTCCGCGGCGCAGCAGCGCGGCGAACGTCTCCGCGTCGACGTTCGCGCCGCATACGACGAGGCCGATGCGTTTGCCGGCGAGCTGGTCGCGCTTCTGGATCATCGCGGCGGTGGTGGCGGCGCCCGCCGGTTCGACGGCGAGTTTGCCGTCGGCGAACAGGAGCCACAGCGCCCGGCACAGTTCGTCGTCGTCGACGAGCACGATCTCGTCGACGAAGCGGCGGCACAGCGCGAACGTGCGCGGCATCGCCGTCGGCGCGCCGAGACTGTCGGCGATCGTCTGCACACGCTCGATGCGCTGCGGGCTTCCGGCCGTGAAACTGCGATGCATCGAGTCGGCGCCGCGCGGTTCGACGCCGATCACACGGCAGCGCGGCTGGAGCTGCTTCACCGCGGCGGCGACGCCCGCGGCCAGTCCGCCGCCGCCGATCGGCACGAACAGCGCGTCGAGCTGGCCGGTCTGCCGCAGGAACTCGAGCCCGAGCGTCGCCGCGCCGAGCACCATCGCGTCGCTCTCGAACGGGTGCAGGAACGTACGGCCCTCGTCGCGTTCGATGCGCTCCGCGGTCGCGAACGCCGTCGCGATGTCGGCGACCAGAACGACCTCCGCGCCGAGTTCGCGGCAGGCGGCGACGCGCGCCGGGTTCGCGTTCGACGGCATGACGACTTTCGCGTGCACCGACAGTGCGCGGCCGGCCCACGCGACTGCGAATGCGTGGTTGCCGGCGCTGACCGCCGTGACGCCGCGCTGCCGCGCCGCGTCGTCGAGGCGCCTCATCGCGAGCACGACGCCCCGCGTCTTGAACGAGCCGGCGTGCTGGAACAGCTCGAGCTTGAGCCAGAGCGAAGCGCCCGCGGGCTTCTTCGCGTCGATGCGGTGGCCGCTCCACTGCCAGGCGGGGGTCTCGCGCACATGGCCGTCGAACTCGACGCGCGCGCGCTGGATCGTCTCGAGCCCGGGGATCGGGACGTCGTTCGCGACGGAACTCATCGGTTGGCGGAGGAGAGACCCGACGCCCCCGTCACCTGGGTTGCAACACACTTGCCGGCGGCACACACCGCCGGCCACCTATTCACCTCAGTCCCATTCGCCGCGATGCAAGGGATGACCGCGGCTCTACGACCTTGCGGTCGCGGTGCCGGAAACGTCGGGAGGCCGAACGGTAGCGAGTTTGTGCGCCGGGCGAGCCGGAATCTCGTCTCCTGGTCGCACCGCCGACCGCGGAACTACCATCGATGGAACGCCGGGTGTCCTTCGCGCACCGCCACGAAGAGGCCGTCGCACGAAGCGCACACGCGACCGCCCGCTTCGAGCGTGCCGGTGATCTTCGCGCGGTCTCCCTGGATCTCCGCGACCTTCGCGCGCAGGGTCACCGGGCCGTTCGTCGGCGTCGGCCGCCGCAGCTTGATCGTGTACTCCGCGGTCACCGTGCACGGCGGGTGGTCCTGGCCGGCGGCCTTCATCAGGAAGTACGCGGCGGTCCAGTTGCAGTGGCAGTCGAGCAGCGAGCCGACGATGCCGCCGTTCAGCATGCCGGGGAACGCCTCGTGCATCGTCTTCGGTTGCCACGTGCAGACGACCTCGTCGCCCTGCACGAAGCTCTTGATGCGCAGGCCGTCGGCGTTGGCCGGGCCGCAGCCGAAGCACGCGTTCTTCGGGGCGTAGCGATCCTGCAGGCTCTGTTCCATCGTTCGGATGATGACGTCGTGAAGGAGTGATTGGAAACGCGGCTCAGGCCATCAGGCTCGCGACCCGCGCGCCGACGTCCATCAGGAGTTGCGTCTCCGCCGCGGTGAAGTCGTACGGCACCGGCTTCGCGACGCCGAGCACGCCGCGCAGCTCGCCGCGGAGGAGCATCGGTGCGGCGAGCGAGCCCTCCATCTTGGTCGTCTTCGCGTTCGGTCGCGCGACTCCGCTCGTGTCCGTCTGGAGGTTGCAGACCTGCACCGGTTCCTTGCGCTGCGCGGCGATGCCTGCCATGCCCTTGCCGATCGGGATCACGTTCACCTTGTCGAGCAGCGGCGGCGGCAGCCCGCGCTGCGCGGCGAGATGGAGCATGTCGTCGTCGGTGCGCAGCAGGTGCACGGTGCCGACGACGCAGTCGAAGTGACGCAGCAGGCGATCGAGCAGCGCGTCCCACTGCGGCGGCTTGCCGCGAACGAGCAGTTCGTCCACGGCGCGGACGAGGGCGTGCGGTTCGGGATTCATGGTGCGCGGATGCTAGCCGCTCTCGTGCGGCGGGATGAGGGCGCGCACCACCGCCCCGATGACGTGTCCGTCCGTCGCGCGGTGGCCGTATTCGTCCGCCGGCGGGCGGGAGCCCATCGGAACGCCGTCGCGACGGAACGTCATCGCGCTGGCGGCATCGACGACGGCGGACAGGTGCACTTCGCGCACGCCGGTCGCGGCGATGAGCGCCTGCACGTTGTCGGGCCGTACGCCGGCGCCAGCCATCACGACCAGGTCCGTACCCGCGTTGGCGACGTGCCGTGCGATCGCGATCGCGCCCGCGGGGGCGGACGCCGCCTGGCCGGACGTGAGCACGCGCGCTGCACCGAGGCGCCGCAGCGCATCGAGGGCGCGATCCGGATCGGCGCAGAGGTCGAACGCGCGGTGGCAGGTGAACGGCAGTGGCGTCGCCGCGGCGATGAGTTCGCGCATGCGTTCTTCGTCGAGCTGGCCGTCGGCGCGCAGTACGCCGCCGACGATGCCGTCGGCGCCGGCATCGCGGGCGTGGCGGACGTCGCGCAACATCACGGCGAACTCGTCCGGCGAATAGAGGAAGTCACCGCGCCGCGGACGGATCATCGCGAACACCGGGATGCGCACCGCGGCGCGCACCGCGTCGAGCAGTCCGCGGCTGGGGGTCACGCCGCCTTCGCCGAGGCTTGCACACAGCTCGAGGCGGTCCGCCCCGGCCGTCGCCGCGACGCGGGCGCCAGCGAGCGAGTCGACAGCGACCTCGACGGCGACCCGTGCATTGGCGGAAGCGTGCACGCTCCCTATGGTGCGGGCATGCGACCGCAATTGCTGCACCTTTCCGGGCCGGAGCGCGGTCGCACGGTCACGTACGAAGGTCCTGTCGTGCGGATCGGTTCGGACGCCGCGAGCGATGCGCGGCTCACCGCGCCGGGCGTCGCGCCGCAGCACGCGCGCATCGACTGGGTCGAGAGCGAATGCCAGTTCCACCTGCGGCGCATCGACGGGCAGGTCTTCGTGAACGGCAACGAAGTCGAAGAAGTCATCCTGCAGGACGACGACCAGATCGAGTTCGGCGCGGACGGGCCGACGGCGCGCTTTCGCATCTACGTGCCGATCGGCGCTGTCTGCAAACCGGTGCGTCGCATGCTGGCCGACGCGCGCGACGTCGCGCGTATGAGCGGCGGAGCCGCGGCGACGCAGACGCTGACGCGAGATCTGCTGACGCAGGCCACTCCGACGCTGAAGGTCGGCGTGCCCGCGGTGGTGGTCGCGAGCGCGTTCCTGGCCGGCTGGCTCGGCGGCTGGGTCGGCAGTCGACCGACGGAGAGCGAGCGCGCACGCAGTGCGGACATGGTGACGCACGCCGAACTCGAGGATCTGCGGCAAGAGGCGCGGAAGCAGCAGGACCAACTGCGTTCGATGGCCGAGGCGAACGCGAGCGTGCGCCGCATCCAGAAGGAGTGGAGCCGCGGCGTGTGCCTCATGCACGGCGTCTTCCGCGTCCGGCACTCCGACGGCAGCTGGGTCGAGCAGCGCGGGCGTCCGCTCGAGTACGAGTACACGGGGTCGGGTTTCCTCGCGACGAAGGATGGTCACGTCGTCACGAACCGGCACGTGGCGCTGCCGTGGCTGGAGGTCGAGGATCTCGGTCCGCTCGTCGCGCGGGGCGCCACGCCCGAGTTCGTGCACTTCACGGCGACCTTCCCCGGACGTGCGCCGATCGACGTGTCCGCGACCACCATCCAGCGCCGCACCGACGACCTCGACGTCGCGGTCGTGAAGCTGGATCCGGCGCAGCTGGACGGAGTTCCCGTGCTGCCGCTGCATCACGGTGCGACCGACTCGGACGACCAGCGTGCGATCGTCGTCGGCTATCCCCTCGGCCTCGCGGCGCTGCTCGCCCGCGCCGATCCGCAACTCGTCGAGGGGTTGCAGCAGCGCTCGGCCAGTCTCACCGATGCCATCGCCGAACTCGCTGCCGCGTCGCAGGTGAGTCCGTTGATCACGCAGGGGATCGTCAGCGACCAGAAGGACTTCGCGATCGTCTACGACGCCGCGACGACCTTCGGCGGCTCGGGCGGGCCCGTGTTCGGCGGGACGGGCGAAGTGATCGCGGTGAACGCGGCGATCATGCAGAACTTCGGCGGCGCGAACCTCGGTGTGCCGATCCGGTTCGCCCTGGAACTGCTGCCCAAGTAGAAAAAGGCCGAGCAATCGGCGGGGGATGTGGGAAACTCCGGCGATCCGCGGCCGGTCAGCCGCGGCATCCGGCCGCGGCTGCGGCCGCAGCACCATGGACGGAACGGCGCCGGGGCGGCAGGCAGAGAAGGTCGATCGCGGAGGACTCGGTCCCCGCGGGCGCGGCCTGTTCGGCCGCCTGCTCGACGGTCTGCGCGCTGCACCCACGGTGCGCCGCGAGGCGGTGACCATCGCCATCGCGAGCGGCAAGGGCGGAACGGGCAAGTCGTTCCTGTCGACGTCGCTCGGCGTCCTGCTGCACGGCGCGAACAAGCGCACCGTGCTCGTCGATTGCGACTTCGGTCTCGCGTGCGACCACCTTCTGCTCGGCGTCCGGCCCACGTTGACCCTGCAGCAGCTGCTCGCCGGTCAGGCGACCGTCGATCAGGTGCTCTGCACGTCGCCTGCCGGGCTGCGCCTGCTGCCGGGTGCTTCGGGTGTCCGCCGCATGGCGAACCCGAGCGACAAGGAACTGCTCGCGTTCGCCCGCGAACTCGGCGTACTCGCTGCGCGCGAGGACGTGCTGCTGCTGGATCTCGGCGCCGGGATCGCGCCGTCGACGGTGCTGACGATGCTCGCCGCCGACTGGATCGTGCTCGTGACGCAGCCCGAGATCGCGGCGCTCGTCGATGCCTACGCCGTCGTGAAGAGCATCGCGCAGCTCAACGAACGGGCGCGCTTCCTCGTGGTCGTGAACCGCGTTCCGTCGAAGGGTCGCGGCGAACTCGCCTTCCAGCGCCTCACCGAAGTCGCGCGCCAGCACGTGGGGGTGCAGCTGCACTACCTCGGCGAGATCACCGACGACAACGCGGTGACGCAGCACCGTCTGGGCCAGCTGCCGCTCGTCGCCACCGAACCGGATGCGCCGACGTCGGTGTGCCTGCGAGCCCTGTTGGAACGGCTCGAGATGTCGGTCGGAGGTTTCGTCGCGCGCGAAGTGGCGGGCGACCAGGGCATCGAAGCCCGGTTCCGGCAGCACCGCCTGTTCCTCTGATCGCGCCGCGCCGGCCCGTGCGAGTGTGTCAGATGCTGACGCGGTTGCGGCCCGCGGCCTTCGCGCGGTAGAGCGCTTCGTCGGCCTGGCGCGTCAGCTGCTCCGCCAGGTGCCCGTCGTCGGGGAAGGACGCGACGCCGATCGAGATCGTCGGCTGGGCCATCACGGTGCCGCGCGTGATCGCTTCGTCGGCGACACAGGCGCGCATCGTCTCGCCGAGTGCGAGGGCCTTCTGGCGATCGAGGTCGGGCACGAACGCCGAGAACTCGTCGCCGCCGAAGCGACTCACGACACCCTTGGCGGCGTGCACGATCGCGCCGAGACGCTTGCCGACGGTGGCGATGGTGTGGGCTCCGAGCAGGTGGCCGTGCGTGTCGTTGATCCGCTTCAGCCCGTCCATGTCCATCATGTAGACGGCGAGCGGGCGTCGCTGGCGCGAGCACAGGAGGAGCGTGTCGAAGAAGCGTGTCTGGAACACGCGCTGCACCGGCAGTCCGGTGAGGTCGTCGACGTTCATCAGGTGGTCGACGGCCTTGTGGAACTCCTCTTCGAGCTCGTCGTGGAAGCAGAACTTCAGCACGGTTTCACCGACGTGCACGCGGTCCCCGTCGCGCAGCGGCATCGTCGTGATCCGTTCACCGCCGATCATCGTGCCGTTGGTCGACGAGAGATCGACGACCTGCCAGGTGTCCGGCTGCGGACCGCGTTCGACGCGGCAGTGCACGCTCGAGATCTGCGGATCGCCGGGCACGACGAGGTCGGCGCGGTCCGGGCGCCGGCCGAGCACCAGCGAACTCTCGTTCAGCAGGTAGCGGCGGCCGACCTGCGCGCCGCGCAGCACGACGAGCACCGGCAGCCGCTGCACCTTCTGCGAGCTGTTCTGGCCGGGCGCGGAGTAGACCGTGCGGCTGAAGTCGGTGTCACCTGTGTCGACCATCGCGAGCGGGAGTGAGCCGGTCATACTACCCGGTGGAATCCGGAGTCGCAGCCGTTCGTGGCATGGCCACGAACAGGATCGTTGCGGCGGCGATTGCGCCGCCGAAGCACAGAGCCGAGCGCAGGTGTTCGCCGAAGATAAGGGCGCCGATGCCCGGCAGCACGAGCCAGACGACCGTGGTACCGAGTACAGCACACAGGATGCCGCGGCCGAGCGTGCGGTCGGGGTGGACGTCCGTCGCGGCGGCGGCGACCGGGGCCCAGCCGGGGCCGTCCGGGCGCACCTTGCGGTAGAACGCGAGCAGCTTCGCCATCGGTTCCGGCGCCGTGACGAACGTCGCCGCGAGCCACAGCACGAGCGTCGAGGTCGCGACGATCAGGCTCGTGTATTGACCGGGCATCCGGTCGCTCTCCGCGAGGGAACCCTGCCACAGCGACACGGCGAAGAACGCCGCGAGGGAACCGACCATCGCGGTGATCTCGCTCCACGCGTTCACCCGCCACCAGAACCAGCGCAGGATCAGCACGGCGCCGAGGCCGCCGCCGAGCGCGGCGAGGTAGGCCCAGGCAGCTTCGGGCGTGATCCCGAACCGCAGCATCCACCACGCGGTGGCGCCGCCGAGCGCGGCGACGACGAGCGACGCGCGCCGAGCGACCCGCACGAGGTCCTGTTCGCCGGCCGAAGGTGCGACGAAGCGGCGGTAGACGTCGTTGACGAGGTACGACGCGCCCCAGTTCGTCTGGGTGCTGATCGTCGACATGTACGCAGCCGCGAACGTGACGAGCAGCAGCCCGCGCAGTCCGTTCGGCGCGAGCTCGCGGATCAGCATCGGGAACCCCCGGCCCGCCTGTTCGATCTGCGCTGGATCGCGCAGTTCGGGGTGCAGCGCGAGTGCGGCGAATGCGACGAGGATCCACGGCCACGGCCGCACGCAGTAGTGCGCGACCTGGAAGAGCAGTGTCGCCTTCACGGCGTCGCGTTCGTTCCGGCAGGCAGCCATGCGCTGCACGATGTAGCCGCCGCCGCCCGGTTCGGCGCCCGGGTACCACGTGGCCCACCACTGGCCGAAGACGAGGGCCGCGAAGACGCCGATCGGCATCCAGGCCGCGGAGTCGTCGAAGGCGGGGACGAAGTCCAACAACTGAGTGCCGCCGAAGTTCGTCGCAGCGCGCTGCTGCAGCGCGTCGATGCCGCCGACGGCGGACACCGCGATCACCGCGAGCGCGATGCAGCCGATCATCGCGAGCACGAACTGCACGGCGTCGGTGACGGCGACGCCCCACATGCCCGACAGCGCCGAGTAGACGCCGGTGACCGCGAGCAGCACCGCGACGAGCAGCAGGTCGGTGCCGGCGTCGGCGGATGTGCCGTGCAGCACCGTCTCGCGCAGCACCGTGACCATCGCGAACGTCACCCACCCGATCACGAACGAGTTGACGACGACGGCGACGTAGATCGCACGGAAGCCGCGCAGGAATGCGGCTGGCCGGCCGGCGTAGCGCAGTTCGATCAGTTCGACGTCGGTGAGCACCTCGGCGCGGCGCCACATCTTCGCGAAGACGAACACGGTCAGCATCCCGCCGAACGCCCAGGCCCACCAGAACCAGTTGCCCGCGAGCCCGTGCTTCGCGACGAGGCCCGTCACGGCGAGCGGCGTGTCCGCGGCGAACGTCGTCGCGACCATCGACGTGCCTGCGAGCAGCCACGGCATCGAGCGCCCCGACGCGAAGAACTCGGCCACGCTCGTCCCGGCGCGGCGGCGGTAGTGGAGGCCGATGCCGAGCGACAGCAGGAAGTACGCAGCGATCAGCGTCCAGTCGAGCCACGAGAGCTGCATGCGGCCGCGATGTTGGACCGAGCCGTGGGAGCGCGCCACCGTGCGACGCGGATTCGGCCTCCGTGCACAGCACGTTCCGTGGGGGCTCCGACCGGGGCCCGAGGACTGCGCCGTACGGTTCGTTTCGACGCGCTTGACCGCCGCCAGCCCGTCCCGCTATCCAAACGGCGATGGACCTCGTCGAGGTGACGTTCGCGGCGGCGCAGAAGACGGTGTTCGTGCAGCCCGGCACGACGCTGCTCGCCGCGGCCACGCTCGCCGGCGTCGACTGGCCCACCGGCTGCACGCGCGGCATGTGCGGGACGGACGCGGCGACCGTCGTGACGTCGGCGACGGACTCGCTCGACGCGCCCTCCGAACCCGAACGCGGGACGCTCGATCGCATGGGCCTGCCGGCCGGTTGCCGCCTGCTCTGTTCGGCGCGCGTTCGTCGCGGGGCGGTCGCGGTGCAAGGCGACGCGATCGGCTGAAACTCCGCCCACTTGCCGCTTGTGCCGTCGCGCCGGCGCCGGCACTGTTCGCGCCGTGGACGCCACTCTGCCTGGCAACGAAGGCCGTGGACGCAGCAGCCCCCTGCGCGAGGGTCTCGGGTTCTTCGGCCGCTTCCTGCGCAACCCGGCGTCCGTGGGCGCCGTTCTGCCGAGTTCGCGCTACCTCTCGCGCGCACTCGTAGGGCATCTCGATCTCGCTCCGGGCGAACTGATCGTCGAGTTCGGGCCGGGCACAGGACCAGCGACCGCGATCGTCGACGAGAGGCTGCCGCCGCACGCGAAGTACCTCGGCATCGAACTCGACGAACGGTTCCACGGCCTCCTGACGCGACGCTTTCCGCGGTTCATGTTCCACCGCGGCTCGGCGGCGGACGTGCGCGAGATCCTGGCCGAACGCGGCCTCCCGCAGCCGCGTCGCGTGATGTCCGGTCTGCCCTTCGCGACACTGCCGCCCGCCGTCCAGGACTCGGTGATCGACGGGATCGTCTGGGCGCTGCGCGGGCACGACGGCGACTTCCGCACCTTCCAGTACGTGCATGCGTACGGAATGCGCGCGGCGAGGCGGTTCCGACGCCTGATGCAGGAGCGCTTCACCGGCTTCGAACGGATCGGGCCGATCATGCGCAACGTGCCGCCGGCGTACGTGCTGCGCTACTGGGGCGCGAAGTAGCCCCGCGTCGCGACGCGGCGGCACGTGCCGTGCTCCGCGCGCGTGCGGTCGGCCGCCTTCGAGCGTCGGTCCCATGGGATCGGCACATGCGCATCGGCGAGGGCGAGCGTGCAAGGGCTTCCCCGCATTCGACTCGCGTGCGCAACCCAGGTCCGTCCGATATCGTCGCCGGGCCCGCCCCGGGGCGGCTGTGCCCGTGTGCGACAGCCGTTGGTTCGCGACTTCTACATGACAGACGAGGTTCAAGGCTGGGGCAAGATCGCCATCGTCGGCCGCGCCGGTCGCTTCTCCGGCGTGCGCGACGTGCGGCAATTCTGGTCCATGCTCGCCGACGGGCGTGTCGCCGCGACACGTCTCACGGACGAGGAACTGCTGGCCCGCGGCGTGAGTCGCAAGGCGTTGGCGGACCCGAACTACGTGCGGTCGGCGAACGTGTTGCCGGACCTCGACCGGTTCGATGCCGGGTTCTTCGGCTTCTCGCCCCGCGAGGCGGCGATCCTCGACCCGCAGCACCGCCACTTCCTCGAGTGCGCGTGGGAGGCGTTCGAGGACGCGGGCTACGTGCCTCAGGACTTCCCGGGCCGGGTCGGAGTCTTCGCCGGCTGCGGCATGGGGGCGTACTTCATCTTCAACCTGCTGTCGAACCCGCAGCTCGTCGAGGAGGTCGGTCTCTTCCTGCTGCGGCACACGGGCAACGACAAGGACTTCCTGCCGACCCGGCTGTCGTACCTGCTCAACCTGACCGGTCCGTCGGTCGCCATCCAGACGGCGTGTTCGACCGGCCTCGTCGCGGTGCACTCGGCGGTCAGCTCGCTGCTCGCGATGGAGTGCGACATGGCGATCGCCGGCGGCGTGACCATCGAGCTGCCGCACGGCGTCGGCTACCACTACACGCCGGGCGAGATCCTGTCGCCCGACGGCTACTGCCGCGCGTTCGACGACCAGAGCCAGGGCACGGTGTTCGGGTCGGGTGTCGGGCTCGTCGTGCTGCGCCGGCTCCAGGACGCGATCGCCGACGGCGACGACATCAAAGCCGTCATCATCGGCTCCGCGATCAACAACGACGGCACCAGCAAGGCGGGCTATCTCGCGCCGTCCGTCGACGGACAGGCCGCGGCGGCGGCGGAGGCGCTGACGCTCTCCGGTGTGCCCGCGGAGTCGGTCACCTACCTCGAAGCGCACGGCACCGGCACGCCGATCGGCGACCCGATCGAGCTGACCGCGATGACGCAGGTGTACGGCGCCGGCAAGAAGCAGTTCTGCGGCATCGGCTCGGTGAAGACGAACATCGGCCATCTCGACACCGCCGCGGGTGCAGCGAGCCTCATCAAGGTCGTCGAGGCGCTGCGTCGCGAACAGATCCCGCCGAGCCTCAACTACAAGACGCCGAACAGCCGCTTCGACCTGCGCAACAGCCCGTTCTTCGTCGTCGACAAGGCGAGGCCGTGGCCGCGCGGCGCTTCGCCGCGGCGCGCCGGCATCAACTCGCTCGGCGTCGGCGGCACGAACGCGCACGCCATCGTCGAAGAGGCGCCGCAGCGCGCTCCCGCGGTCGCCGACGGCCCGTGGCGGCTCCTGCCGTTCTCGGCCCGCACCCGCGCGTCGTTGGCCGGGGCGAAGACGAAGTGGAAGGAGTTCCTCGCGGAGGAATCTCCGGCAATCGCCGACGTCGTGCACACGCTCCGCCACGGCCGCCGCACGTTCGACGAACGCCTCGCGGTGGTCGCGCGCAGCGCGGCGGATCTGCGGCTCTGCTTCGAGGGCAAGGCGCCCGTGCTCGTGCACGAAGGCAGCGCCGGCACGAAGCCGCCGGAGATCGTGTTCCTGTTCCCAGGCGCCGGCGGTCAGCACCCTGGTGCAGGCGCCGATCTCCTGCGCGAGCAACCGGCGTTCGCGGCGGCGGTCGAAGCGTGCTTCGCCGCGATGCCGAAGGACGCGCCGTCCGACCTGCGCGCCGTGATGTTCGAGCGGCCGTTCGAAGACGCGGATGCGCGCGACAAGCTGTCGCGCTCGACGTACGCGATCCCGGCGCTGTTCGTGCTGCAGTACGCGTGGGCGAAGTGGTGGGAGGCGCAGGGCATTCGCCCCGCGCTGATCTTCGCGCACAGCGTCGGCGAGTACGCCGGCGCCGTGATCGCGGGAGCGATGCAGCTCGCCGACGCGCTGCGCATCGTCGCCGTGCGCGGCCGCGTGATCGACGACGCGCCGGCCGGCGCGATGACGACCGTGCCGCTGCCCGAAGCGAAGGTGCGCGAACTGATCGGCGACTCGCTCGACGTCGCCGCGCTGAACGCGCCGGAAGTCAGCGTCGTCACGGGCGGCCTCGCCGCGATCGAAGCACTCGAGGCGCGCCTTCTCGGCACCGAGCACGAGTGCAAGCGCATCCGCGTCGCCAGCGCGGGGCACAGCCGTCTGCTCGACGGTCAGCTCGAACGGTTCCGCGCCGCGTTCGCCGGCGTGTCGTTCTCCGCGCCGAAGGTGCCGATGGTGTCGTCCCTGCGCGGCGACATGGGTCAGGGCGACGACTTCGTCACCGCGGACTACTGGGTGCGGCACCTGCGCAACACGGTGCGGTTCACGCAGGCCGCGTCGAAGGTCTTCGAGCAGGCCGACCGCCTCGTGCTCGAAATGGGCCCCGGCCAGACGCTGGCGCCGCTCGTCGCGATGGCGAAGGCCGCGCATCCGCCGCGAGCGATCGTTTCGTCGGCGAAGAAGCCGACCGACAAGGCCAACGATGCCGCGGTCGCGCTCGCCGCGTTCGGCGGCCTGTGGACGCACGGTGTCGAGATCGACTGGACGCGCGTGCCCGTCGCCGGCGGCCGCCGCGTGTCGCTGCCGACGTACGCGTTCGAGAAGCAGCGCCACTGGATCGAGCCGGGCCGCGGTGCGGTGACGGCCGCACCCGAAGCGGACGACGGCAAGGTCGAACTGCGGCGCGTCACGGACGTCGCGCAGTGGGGCGAAGCCGTCGAATGGACGGAGACCCCGGCGGTCGCGTCGGATCCGGCGAAGGGTGCCTGGCTCGTGTTCGCGCAGGACGACGAAGCGTCGCGCGCCGTGCTCGCCGAACTGCAGCACCGCGGCGGCAAGCCCGTCGTCGTGCACGCCGGTCCGGCGTTCGCCCGCGACGGGGAACGTTTCGTCGTACGCCCGGATGCCCCGTCCGATCTCGACGCATTGTTCGCGGCGCTCGGCACGGTGCCCGCCCGCATCGTGAGCCTGTGGCCGCTCGCCGAGCGCTCCGGCCGGCCCGCGACCTTCGATGCGGCGTTCGTGCTCGCGCGCACGCTGCAGACGCTCGACCCGGACGACGGGACGCGCGTCGTGTTCGCCGCGGCCGGCTGCACGGCCGCGGGCGATGCGCCGGTCACGGATCCCGAGGCGGCGCTGGCGCTCGGCATCGTCGCGGTCGCACCGCGCGAGATCCCCGGCCTCGAAGCCGCGCTCGTCGACGTCGGGCGCGACGGCGATCTGCGCGCGATGGCGCGCCACCTCGTCGACGAAGCGGCCGCGACCGGCACCGCTGCATCGCGCGTCGCCTGGCGCAGCGGCCGGCGCTTCGTGCCGAAGCGTTCGCACACGCCGTTCGAGGAGCCGAAGGCCGCGCCGTCGCGGCTGCGCGATCGCGGCGTCTACGTGATCACCGGCGGCATGACGGGCATCGGCCGCGAACTCGCGCTGTTCCTCGGCAAGGTCTGCAAGGCGCGCGTCGCCATCGTGTCGCGGCGCGCCGCGCAGGACGGCGCCCTTCAGGCCGCGATCACGGCGGCGGGCGGGGAGGTCGTGTTCGTCGCCGGCGACGTCGCCGATCGTGCGGCGCTGGAGAAGGCACTCGACACCGTCCGTTCGCGCTGGCACGCGATCCACGGCGTCTTCCACGCCGCCGGCGTCGTCGACGACGCCCCGCTCGCGGCGAAGTCGCTCGACGCCGCGCACCGTGTGCTGCTGCCGAAGGTGCAGGGCGGCACCAACCTCGCGGCACTGCTGCCGGAGGGATCGATCGATCTGTTCGCGGTGTTCTCGTCGACGTCCGTCACGATCGCGCCGCCGGGCCAGACCGACTACGTCGCCGCGAACGCGTTCCTCGAAGCGCTCGCTGGATCGCGCCGCGACGGGCTCGTGATCGCGTGGGGCGTGTGGCGCGACATCGGCATGGCCGAACGCACGTACGGCAGCGGCGCCGGCGGCGACGGCCCGCACCCGCTGCTCGGCCCGCGGGTCGACGCCGGCGGCGAGATCACGTTCACGCGGCGCTACGACCCGGCGACGGACTGGGTCATGGCGGAGCACCAGGTCGCGGGTCACCCCGTGCTGCCGGGCACCGCCTACGTCGAACTCGCGGCCGCTGCCGCGCGCGTCGTCGCGGCGGGGACCCCGTGCGAAGTGCACGCGCTCTCGCTCGCGCAGCCGATGATCTTCGTCGACGAGCTGTCGCGCCTCGTCACCGTCCGCCTGAAGCCCGCCGCGCACGGCTTCGACCTCGTCGTCGAGAGCCGCGCCGGCCAGGGTGCACCGGTGGTCGAACACGCGCGTGCGCGGCTCGTCCGCACGACCGCCATCACGAAGGACCTCCCGCCGTCGCACACGAAGAGCGCCGGCGCGGAACTCGCGTCGTCGCCGCGAGGCGGCAAGCCGCACCAGGCCGACCGCGTGAAGTTCGGTCCGCGTTGGCACAACGTCGGCGACCTGCGCACCGGGGCCGGCGTGGCCGAGGGCCGCTTCGCGCTGCCCGCCGAGTTCAACGGCGACCTCGCGGCGTGGAGCGTGCACCCGGCGCTGCTCGACATGGCCGCGACGGTCGGACTGCACCTGCTCGCCGACCGCGGCGACCGCCTCGTGCACGCGCCGATCTCCGTCGATCGCGTCCGGCTGCTCGCACCGCTGCCGCGCGAAGTGACGAGCCGCGGTGTGATCGTCGCCGACACGCCCGGTCGCCTCGTCGCGTTCGACGTCGTGCTGCGCGACACCGCCGGAAACGTGGTCGCGATCCTCGAACGCTTCGCGATGCGCGCGGTCGAAGCGCAGGCTCTCGGCGGCGCCACGAGCGACGCACGCACCGGCGACGTGCTGCTCTCGCACGGCATCCGCGCACAGGAGGCTGCGACCGTGTTCGCGCGCGTGCTGGACAGCAAGGCCGCGCACGTCGTCGTGTCGACCGTGCCGCTCGACCGGGTGCGCCTCGCGATGACCGAAGCGCGGCCGACGGCCGCGAAGAAGGCGAAGGCCGACAGCGGCGCCGCCGCGGTCGCCGACCCGCCGCAGGGACCCGTCGAGACGCGCATCGCCGCGGTCTGGAGCGAGCTGCTCGGTGCGTCCGCGATCGGCCGCGACGACGACTTCTTCGCCCTCGGCGGCCACTCGCTGAACGCCGTGCGCATGCTGGCCCGCGTTCGCAAGGAACTCGGCGTCGACCTGCCGCTCGCGACGCTGTTCGAAGGTCCGACCGTGCGCGCGATCGCGGCGCACGTCGTCGAGCAGAAGCCCGAGCTGGCGGCGCCCGCACCGGTCGCCGCGGCTGCGCCCGCGGCCGCGATGGCGGCTCCGGTGTCGAACGCGCCGGCTTCGCGCACGATCGAGACCACGGAGGCGCAGCGCGAGATCTACGCCGCCATCCTGATCGATCCGGATGCGAGCCGCGCCTACAACCTCTCCTACAGCTTCCACTTCACCGGCGAAGTCGATCGCGACGCGATGGCGCTCGCCTGCAGCCAGCTGGTCGCGCGCCACGACAGCCTGCGCTGCGGGTTCTCGCCGGACGGCCTTTCGCTGCTGATCCGGCGCGACGTGCCGTGGTCGATGGTGTTCGTGGATCTCGCGGACGTCGACGACGCCGCACGGGAGCAGCGCATTGCCGAAGAGCACAAGAAGCTCGTCGAGACGCCGTTCGACCTCGCGAAGGGCCCGGTGTTCCGCGCCACGCTGCTGCGGAAGGGCAAGGACCGGTACGAGCTCGTGCTCGGTTCGCACCACGTCGTCACCGACGGCTGGTCGATCGGCGTGCTGATGCGCGACCTCGTCGCGCTCTACGGGGCCGCGCGCAGGAAGGCCGCGCCGAAGCTGCCGCCGGCGGCGAGCATCGCCGACTTCGTCACCGCCGAGAAGGCGTGGCGCGAGGGACCCGAAGCAGCCGGGCACCGCGACTTCTGGCTGCAGAAGTTCGCCGATGGCGCGCCAGCGATGGACCTGCCGACCGACCACGCGCGGCCGCAGGTGCGCACGACGCGCGCGCAGCGCGTCGACGACGTGCTGGATCCCGCGACCGAGGCGGCGGTTCGCGCTGCGGCGAAGGCGCTCGGATCGTCACTGCCGAACTTCGTGTTCGCGGCGTTCCAGGTGTGGCTGGCGCGCGCGACCGGCAACCGCGACGTCGTCGTCGGCCTGCCGTCGTCCGGCCAGCTGTCGTACGACCTCGACAGCGTCGTCGGCCACTGCGTGAACTTCCTTCCGATCCGTTCGCGCGTCGCGGCCGAGGGCGCGTTCGCCGATCTCGTGCGGGACGTCCGCAACAACCTCGCGCAGGCGCTGGACCACCAGAACTACTCGTACGGCTCGCTCGTCCGCGATCTTCGGCTCCGCCGCGATCCGTCGCGCATCGCGCTCGTGCCGGTGATCTTCAACATCGACAACCTCACCGACATCAACGCGCTCCGGTGGGAGGGAGTCGCCGCGAAGTTCACGATGAACCCGCGGCCACACGAGCACTTCGAACTGTTCGTGAACCTGCTCGACGAGCCGGGCAACGTGCTGCTGTCGTGGAACCACAACGCCGACCTCTACGAGTCGGCGACGATCCGCGGGCACGCCGACCGGTTCCGCCGGCTGCTGCAGGGGCTCGCGGCGGCACCCGACACGCGTATCGGCAACGTCGGCAGGCTGTTCTCGGGCGGCGCGCTGCGGCCCGCGAGCGGCACGTTCGACGATCCGGGCGCGAAGGGGTCGCAGCTCGTCACGGACCTGTTCCGTCGCGCCGCGACGAAGTTCGGCGCGCGCACCGCACTGCGCTTCGGTGACGAGACGATGGACTACGCGACGCTCGACGCGCGCTCCGACGCGCTGGCCGCGCTGCTGGCCGAGAAGGGTGTGCGCTCGGGCGACCTGGTCGGCATCTCCTCGCGCCGCGCGCTGGAGCTGATCGTCGCCGTGCTCGGCGCGCTGAAGGCCGGTGCCGGCTACGTGCCGTTCGACACGACCCTGCCGCCCGACCGCCTGACGTTCATGGCGAAGGACACCGCGGTGAAGGTGTTGCTCGGCGAGTGCCGGCCCGTCACCGACGCGGGTGTGCCGACGGTTCCGTTCGCCGGGTTCCCGCGCGATCGCCGCGCGGCGCCGGCGGCGACGATCACCGGTGAATCGATGTGCTACGTGATGTTCACGTCGGGCACGACCGGCCGGCCGAAGGGCGTCGTGCTGCCGCACCGGTCGGTGATCCGCATGCTCGTCGACACCGACTGGCTGCGTCTGTCGCCGGACACCATCACGCTGCACTCGTCGTCGTTCGCGTTCGACACGTCGATCATCGACATCTTCGCCGCGCTGCTGCACGGCGGCACGGTCGTGATCCCGCCGGACGGTGCGCTGTCGCTGCACCAGCTCGCCGATGCGATCCAGAGCCACGGCGTCAACACGCTGTGGCTCACGTCGGGCCTGTTCCACGCGATCGCCGACATGCGACCGAACGTGTTCGCGAAGGTCGATCAGGTGATCGTCGGCGGCGACATCGTGTCGCCCGTGCAGTGCGAGAAGGTGATGAACGCGTGCCCGAACGTGACCGTGATCAACGGTTACGGCCCGACCGAGAGCAACGTCACGAACTCCCACGTCATCACGCGCGCCGACATCGCCTCGGGCCAGGCGCTGCCGATCGGGCGCGCGATCCCCGGCACGCAGATCTGGATCGTCGACGACAAGCTGAACCCGGTCGAAGCGGGCGTGCAGGGAGAACTCTGCATCAGCGGCCGCGGCCTCGCACTCGGCTACTTCAACCGCACGGAGCTGACGGCGGAGAAGTTCGTGCAGGCGCCGTGGGATCCGACGCTGAAGATCTACCGTTCGGGCGACCTCGCGATGGACCCGGGCGACGGCGTGATCCGCTTCTTCGGGCGCATGGACGGCCAGGTGAAGATCCGCGGGTTCCGCATCGAACTCGGCGAGGTCGAGGCCGTGCTCGAGAGCCACGACGCGATCCGTCAGGCGGTCGTGATCGCGGTCGTTCCGCCGGGTCAGACCGACAAGGTGCTCGGCGCCTACATCGTGCCGGAGGGCCAGGCGCCGGAACGGCGCGCGCTCGACGTCTGGTTGAAGGAGCGGCTGCCCGACTACGCGCGGCCCCTGCTCTACAAGTCGCTGGCCTCGATCCCGCTGAACCACAACGGCAAGGTCGACCGCCGCGCCCTGCCGCCGTTCGGCAGCGACGACCTCGCGACCGGCGACACCGCGCCCGAGGGGCCGACGGAGACGAAGGTCGCGGCGATCTGGTGCACACTGCTCGGTGTGAAGTCGGTCGGCGCGGAAGCGAACTTCTTCGAGCTCGGCGGCCACTCGCTGCTCGCGGTCCGGCTGTTCGACGCGGTGCACAAGCAGTTCGGCGTCGAGATGCCGATCTCGACGTTGTTCAAGAACCCGACCGTCCGCACGCTCGCCGCGACGATCGACGCCGCGACGACGGTGCCGGCGACGACGTTCCGTGCGGAGCAGGACTGGGACACGTCGGTCGTCATCAACCCCGGGCGCGTCGTGCCGAGTGCGGTCGGCGACCACCGCGCCCTCTTCGTCGTGGGCGGCGTCGGCGGCAACGTGAACAACCTGTACGAGCTCGGCCAGACGCTCGCGGAACGGCGGCCGCTGATCGGCTTCCAGACGCGCGGCATCCTCGGCCACGCGCCGCGGGCGACGATCGAGGAGATGGCGACGGAGCACATCCGCTACATGCGTCGCCACCAGTCGCGCGGGCCGTACCTGCTCGCCGGCTACTCGGGCGGTGCGCTGACGGCGTACGAGATGGCGCGCCAGCTCGTGGCGGCGGGTGAGGAGGTCAGCGAGCTCTTCATCTTCGACACGTTCGCGCCGAACTTCGCCCAGGACTTCCGGCCGAAGGTGAGGCAGACGCTCGGCCAGCGGATCCACAGCGAAGTGGATCTGCTGCGGGACGAAGGTGTCGGGCTCCTGTTCGAGCGCACGGCCGCGTTCCTGTCGAACAAGCTGATGCGCGGACCGGTGCTGAAGCTCGCGCAGAAGTTCCGTCCCGAGCGTGCGCGCACGATCGAGGTCGAACGCGCGTGGCGCGCCGCAGCCGCTCGATACACGGGCGGTCCGTACGCCGGAACGGTGACGCTGCTGCAGACCGAGCAGCGCGCGCTGCGTGTGCGGCTCGCCTACGACCTCGATCCGACGCTCGGCTGGGCTTCGCTCCTCGCGAAGGGCAATCTCCGGCGCGCGCACGTGCCGGGCGACCACCTGCGCATGCTGCACGGGCAGAACGTGCTCGCGGTCGTGGCCGTCATCGAAGAGCGTCTGCGCGAACTCGGTTCGGCGCCGCCGTCGCGTGTGCCGGCCGGCGCCAGCAGTTGACGTCGGCACAACGCGTCAGCGCCGCGCCCACTGCTTCAGGATCGCCTCGACCTCGTCGTGCCCGTCGGTCTGCGCGGCGTGCGATCGGCCTTGACGGCAGTGATCGAACGGCGTCATGCCGCGTTCGTCGCGTCCCGCGGGAGCGGCGCCGTGTGCGAGCAGGGCCGCGACGCTCGCGGGGCGGCCGTTCGCCGCGGCGAGGCGAAGCGGATGGCGGCCGAAGCGCGCGTCGGCTTCGTCGACGGGCGTGCCCGATGCGACGAGGCGCTCGATCACCGCGATGCGCTGGTGGTCGGCCGCCATCACGAGACCGCGCAGCTTCGTCTGGAGGTCGGTGGAGGGGGTGAGCCAGCCGTCGACGTCGCCGACGGCGGCGGCTTCTTCGAGCGAACGCACCCTCGCGCCGGCCGCGGCAAGTACGTCGATCACGTCCGTGGCGCCGAAGACCGCGGCGTGCAGCAGCGCCGAGCCGCCCGGAACGCCGCCAGAACCGGCGGCAGCGACGGCGTCGATGTCGGCACCGGCCGCGACGAGCACCGCCGCGACATCGGCGTCGCCGTAGCTCGCGGCGGTGATGAGCGGCGTCTCGGGGTCACCGGGCGCGCCGTTCACGGGGGCGCCGCGCGCGATCAGGGCGTGGGCGGCGGCCGCCGTGCCGCTCACCGTGCGCCACCGGCGCGTCGCGGTGTCGTAGCGCGCCATCGCGAGGTAGCCGAGCGGGGAGGCTCCCTTCGGGTGATCACTCCAGTTGTGCAGCGGCTCGCGCGTCGCCTCGGGGTGTTCGCGCAGGAACGCGTCGAGCGCCGCCGGCGAACGCAGGTCGAAGACGCGGCGGCGGGCGACTTCGAGGCAGAGCGCAGGCCAGCTGGTGAAGCCGTGGTCGCGCGCGACGGTGAGTTGCGCGGTCGCGAGGCGCAGGTCGGGGCCGACTTCGCGGATCCGGCGGAGGGCGTCCGGGTCGCCGGCGCGCGCGTCGCGCAGTCGGTCCTTGGCGATTCGCCGGAGCTGTTCGATGTCGGCGCGGGGAGGCAGTGCGGGCATGACGAGTCCTTTCGTGCCGGCGGTTGGCGAGCCGGCGGAAGGCGTCGTCACGAGGCGACGGGTTCGCGGAAGACGTCGAGGTGGACTCGGTCCTGCCCGCCAACCCGGATGCGCCCTCGTGCGCGCGGCGAACGGTAGCGGGGCCGGCGTGCATCGCCAAGGGCTGCCCGCGGTCGTGGGATCAGCGATGCAGCGAGTCGACGAACTTCGCGACCTCCTCGATCGCGCCGTGTTCGTGCAGGTCGCTGTGACCGCCCTTCGGGAACGACACGAAGCGCTTCTCGCCCGGAACGGCGTCGTAGAGCAGCCGCGCCCATGCGATGGCGATCGTGTCGTCGAGTTCGCCGTGGATGAACAGCTTCGGAATCGCGACGTTCGCCAGCTTGTCGATCACGTCGTGCCGCTCGCGCCACATCAGCGCGCACATCGGCAGCCCGCGCAGGCGCTTCGTGTACCAGCGGCAGCAGCGATCGAACGACGCCTCGAGCACGAGACCGGCGGCCGGCCTGTCCGCTGCGAGCCCCGACGCGACGGAGGAGCCGAGGCTGAAGCCGTGCAGCACACGGCGGTTCGCGGGGATCGTGGTGCCGAGCAGCGTGTCGAGCTGGTCGTAGAGGGCCCGCGCGTCACGTGCGAACGCGACCTCCATCGGCTCGCCGCCTTCACCGGACGAGCCGCGGTAGACCAGCATCGCGAGCCCGCAGCCGCCGTCGACGAGCGGCTTCAGGCGCGCGGCCGACGCGCCGACGCTCGCGAAGTTGCCGTGGAACGCGAGCAGCACGGGGCGGTCGTCGCGCGGTGGTGCGATCCACGCGCCCGCTTCGAAGCCGTCCTCCGAACGGAAGCGCACGACGCGCACCGTCGAGAAGCCGAACTGCGCCGGCTCGGCGCGCGTCTGGTCGAACTTGTAGATGCCCCAGTTCTGGAAGGCCCAGACGACCGCGAAGAGGCCGGCGACCGCGAGCAGCACGACCGCGATCAGGACCTTGAGCAGCAGCACGAGTCGTCGCCTCGGACGGGGGGCGGTGGCGGGGGTCACGAGCGGCCGCCGTCGGGCGAACGTTCGCGCGTGGGGTTCTGCGCGTAGGAGGACGACTGGCCGCGCGGGATCGACAGGCTCTGCCATCGGTCGCCTGCGAACGTGCGCGCGAGCTGCACGATCTGGCCGGTGTGGTAGGCGACGTGCGCGACCGAACGCAGCAGCGCGTCCAGCACCGTGAGCGGCTGGTTGCGGATCGTCACGGTCTTCGTCATCGCGCCGTCGCCGGCGTCGTCGACGTCGGCGAGCGCACGGTCGAC
Organism: uncultured candidatus Brocadiaceae bacterium; assembly: GCA_964538915.1. Classification (GTDB taxonomy): domain Bacteria; phylum Planctomycetota; class UBA1135; order UBA1135; family UBA2386; genus JAEUHQ01. The sequence continues at coordinate 141,809 of CAZIFB010000006.1, forward strand.
GATCGCCCACGCGGAGTGCCATTCGGACAGCAGGAGCGAGCGTTCCATGCGCGGTTCGTCGAACTCACCTTCGCGGTCCCGCCACGGCTTCTCGCCGTCGGTGGTCAGGAAGTCGGTGAAGCGCGAACGCAGGTTGCCGATCAGGTGCGCCATCGTGATCGCGATCGAGTTGCTCTCGGGCGACGGGCGCGTGTCGAGGTCGGCGTCGGGGACCTGTGCGATCGCGAGTTCGACGAGGCGTCGGTAGCGCTGGTACTCGGTGCGGATCGACGGGAGGACGTCCATGGCGACGCGATGCTACATCGGCGGCAGCGAACGTCGCGCGCGCCGTTCGTCTTCGAGTGCATCGGCGCGGGCGGCGAGGCGGTCGAGTTTGTCCTCGAGCACGCGCATCCGGTCCTGCATCGCGCGGGCATGCTGGAACGCCGCGAGTGCCACCCACGACAGCCCGAGCACGAACGCGAGGACGCCGATCGTCGGCGACGACCAGTGCGGCAGGTACTTCGTCGCGAGCTGCTCGAGGAACATCGCGCCGATCAGCAGCGCGGCCATGCGCAGGTGGAACGCCGTGTCGTTCGGGAACCGCATCGGCGCAGTGTGACTCGGTCACGGTCCAGGCGCGAGCGCAACTGGAATGGTCAACCGAGATTCGCAAGGAAGAGGCCTCCGAGCCGGCGGCGCGAATCGCGGATCGCGGATGATGGGTCAATGGACACGATGCGTCGAGACGCGAACAGCCCGCCGTCACAACGGATTCTCGTCGATCGAGTGATGCAGCGAGTCGACGGATGGGCGCGCATCAGGGAGCGGTTGGCGAGGTACCCAGCAATCGCCGAGCACTTCACGATGCCCATCCTGGCGAGGCAGGTGCCCCCCTACCACGTTCACTACATGGCATGGCGCCTCGGGACGTGGAAGACCGAGGCGAACTTCGGCTTGCTAGATCGCTTGCTCGCGGTGGCGAGCCGCTTGTCTGGGTGGGCAGACGAGTCTGGCCCCTTGCTCAGCAGCGCCGACTTCGGGCAGTACTGGAGCCTGATCTGGCAACTGCAGGTCGCCGCGAAACTGGTGGGAGGAGATGCCACCGCTGAGTGGGTGGGTGGTGCGGGTCCCGACCTGAGGGTCACATACGCTGGCTCTACGACGTACGTCGAGTGCTACAGCTACCAGAAGAAGTCCGGACCCATCGAGTTCCTCAGAGACCTCTGTCGGTTCGTGCACGCCTCCTTGCGCGTCAAGTACGACTTGGCATTACCCCTCGAACTTGGGAGCGAGGATGTCGAAGACGCTCTCGATGCGTTGTGTCGACCGCTACTGGATCTCCACTCATCGGAACCTCCGGGTTCCTGGTCAGGGGGCGGAGATCGTGTACTTTCCGAGGTTGCAGGCGCCGGAAGGCTCCGCATCGTTGTGCCTCCCAGCGATCCGACACAGGTCCACTACTCAGATCGAACGCGCTTCGGTGATCCTGAGCAACACCTGTTGGCGGTGTTGCGGGAGGTCGTCAGAGCCAAGCAGGGCCGAAACCAGTTGGCGACCTGTCGTCCGAACGTCGTTGCCGTGAATGTCCTGCTCGACGGCTATCAACTCAGCGCGCGCCGGCAGGACGAACTCGGCATCCCGTGGATGCACCCTGACTTGCCAGGTGACATCGACGCTGTGGCTATCGCGTCGTGTGGCATCGACACTCTGTCTCCGCAGTTCCATCGGCTGATTGCTTCGAAGTCCCAGGATTCAGTCTTGCCGCACTTTCGCCCACCGCCCGTTTGCTCGTAGAGCCCGCCGCCGCGCCTCGGCATACTCCTCCGCCCGAAGCGCGAGCCCTCCATGTCCGAGCAGAAGCAGACGTACGACCCCGCGGCGATCGAACCGAAGTGGCAGCGGTTCTGGAGCGAGCGGAAGGTCTTCCAGGCGAAGAACCCCGGCGACCCCGGCTTCGATCCGAAGCAGCCGAAGTTCTACGCGCTCGACATGTTCCCCTATCCGTCGGCGGCCGGCCTGCACGTCGGCCATCCGGAGGGTTACACGGCGACGGACATCGTCTCGCGCTGGAAGCGGGCCAAGGGCTTCAACGTGCTGCACCCGATGGGGTGGGACGCGTTCGGCCTGCCCGCCGAACAGTGGGCGATCAAGACGAACGCGCACCCGGCGCAGACGACCGCCGACAGCATCACGACGTTCAAGCGGCAGCTGATGCGGCTCGGCTTCTCGTACGACTGGGATCGCGAGATCAGCACCGCCGACCCGAAGTTCTTCCGGTGGACGCAGTGGATCTGGAAGAAGCTGTACGAGCGCGGCCTCGCCTACGAGTCGAACGCGCCGGTGTGGTGGTGCGAGGCGCTCGGCACCGTGCTGAGCAACGACGAGGTCATCAACGGCCGCAGCGAGCGCGGCGACCACCCGTGCGAACGGCGCCCGCTGCGCCAGTGGGTGCTGAAGATCACCGAGTACGCCGAGCGCCTGCTCGGTGACGTCGATCGCGTCGACTGGTCCGAGTCGCTGAAGACGATGCAGCGCGAGTGGATCGGCAAGAGCGAGGGAGCCGAGGTCGACTTCGACGTGCACGGCCACGCCGGCACGAAGGTGCGTGTCTTCACGACGCGGCCCGACACTCTGTTCGGCGCGTCGTTCATGGTGCTGTCGCCCGAGCACCCTCTCGTGGCGAAGATCACGACGCCGGCGCAGCGAGCGGCCGTCGATGCCTACGTGAAGGCTGCTTCGAGCAAGAGCGAACTCGAGCGCACCGAGCTGCAGAAGGACAAGACCGGCGTCTGGACCGGGGCGTACGCACAGAACCCCCTGTTCCCTGGCGCGCCCGCTACCGACCGCGAGCGGGCCCTCGCCTCGATGCGCGGGCGCATCCCGATCTGGATCGCCGACTACGTGATCGTCACGTACGGCACCGGCGCGATCATGGCGGTGCCCGCCGGCGACGAACGCGACTTCGCGTTCGCGAAGAAGTTTGCCCTGCCGATCCCCGGCATCTTCGCGCCGAGCCCCGAGCAGGTCGGCGGCGACGCGGCGCGCGCGGCGAAGATCGCGGCGGGGGAGGAGTGCTGCACCGACGACGTGCCGTTCGGGCCGCACAACACGAACGGCGACCTGTCGATCGCGGGCCTCGGCATGGCCGCCGCGAAGAAGGCGGTCATCGCGTGGCTCGTGGAGAAGGGCCGCGGCGAAGCGAAGGTCACCTACAAGCTCCGCGACTGGCTCTTCAGCCGGCAGCGCTACTGGGGCGAGCCGTTTCCAGTGCTGCACACGCAGGGCGGCGTCGAACTCGTGCCCGACGAGCAGCTGCCGGTCGAGCTGCCGCACATGGACGACTTCAAGCCGGGCGGCACGCCGGAGTCGCCGCTGCTGCGCGCGAAGGAGTGGGTCGCGACGAAGGATCACGCGGGCCGCGCCGCGCAGCGCGAGATCAACACGATGCCCGGCGCCGCCGGCTCGAGCTGGTACTTCCTCCGCTTCTGCGATCCGACGAACGCGCGCGAGTTCTGCAGCCGCGCGGCGAGCGACTACTGGATGCCGGTCGACCTCTACGTCGGCGGCACCGAGCACGCGGTCGGCCACCTGCTCTACTCGCGCTTCTGGACGAAGGTGCTGCAGGACGCGGGCTTCGTGCGCGACGGCGAGCCGTTCCAGAAGCTCTACAACCAGGGGATGATACAGTCGTTCGCGTACCAGGACGCGCGCGGCGCGGTCGTCCCGGTCAGGGAGACGAAGGAGCAGGGCGACGACGTGGTGCACGCGACGACGGGCGAGAAGCTGACCCGCATCGTCACCAAGATGAGCAAGCGCTACGGCAACGTCGTCAACCCCGACGACGTGGTCGCGGAGTACGGCGCCGACACTCTGCGGCTGTACGAGATGTACATGGGCCCGCTCGCGGACAGCAAGCCGTGGAACCCGAAGGACGTGCCCGGTGTGCACCGCTTCCTGCAGCGGAGCTGGCGCCTCGTGGTACCCGAGTTCGCGGAGAACGGCACGATCCATGCGCACCTGCGCAGCGATCGCCCCGACGACCCGGAGATCGAGAAGGCGCTGCACCGCACCATCCACAAGGTCGACGGCGACATCGAGCGCATGGCGTTCAACACGGCGATCGCCGCGATGATGATCTTCGTGAACGAAGCGACGAAGGCGATGGACCGGCTGAGCCGGAACCAGCTGCTGCGGTACGCTCAGGTGCTGCAGCCCTTCGCGCCGCACCTCGCCGAGGAACTCTGGGAACGGCTCGCCGGCGACGGCCTGCTCGCTCGCGCGCCCTGGCCGAAGGTCGACCCGGCGCTGCTCGTCGACGACGAGATCGAGATCGCGGTGCAGGTGCTCGGCAAGGTGCGAGGCCACGCGAAGGTGCCGACGAACGCCGGCAACGACGTCGTCCTCGCGGCGGCGCGGGCGGTCGTGGCGAGCTACCTCGAGGGCAAGACGGTCGTGAAGGAGATCGTTGTGCCGAAGAAGCTCGTCAACTTCGTGGTGAAGTAGGTCGTTCGCCGCGGCCGCCGACCCGAACCGTTCCGCGGGCGCGAGTTCACTTCGCTCGTTTCGCGTCGAAGGCGCGCCGCGCGGTCTCGATCGCCTCGAGATGCGCGCCGGCCCACTTCCACACGCCGCAGAACGCCTCGCCCAGACTGTCGCCCATCGGCGTCAGCTCGTAGTCGACGTGCGGCGGAACGACCGGGTGGACCGTGCGCACGACGAGGCCGTCGCGCTCCATCGCCCGCAGCGTCTGTGTCAGCATCTTCTGGCTGATGCCGGGCAGCGCGTCGACGATGCGCGTGAAGCGCATCGTGCCGCCCGCGGTCAGCGCCTCGATCACGAGCATCGTCCACTTGTCGGCGACGCGGCCTATCAGTTCGTCGACAAGCGCCGCGATGCGTGGGTCGCAGCCCTCACCGTCGCCCGTGCAGTACTCCTTCGCGTCGGCGATCTGCTTCTTCGAGAGCTTGCCCGTAGTGCCCATGGTTACCGAAAGGTGAGTATGGCGGCGAAAGGTGCCTTCTTCCGATCGGGAAGTGACTGCCTACGTTCCCGGCCATGAAACCCGAAGGCAACACCATCCTCGTCACCGGCGGCGGCAGCGGCATCGGTCGCGGACTCGCCGAAGCGCTGCACCGGAAGAAGAACCGCGTCGTCGTCGCCGGCCGGCGGCACGAGGTGCTCGAACGCGTCGTGCGCGACAACCCGGGCATGAGTGCGATGACGGTCGACGTCGAGGACCCGGCTGCGATCCGAGACTTCGCGCGGCAGCTCCTGGCGCGCTTCCCGGACCTGGACGTCGTCGTGCACAACGCCGGCATCATGCGGAGCGAAGACCTCAGGAAGGGCACCGCGCACGTCGCGGACGCCGAGGCGATGGTGACGACCAACCTGCTCGGACCGATCCGCCTCACCGCGGAACTGCTGCCGCACCTGCTGAAGAGGCCGAGCGGGGCGATCGTCACGGTGACCTCGGGGCTCGGGTTCGTGCCTCTCGCCGGCGCGCCGACGTACAGCGCGACGAAGGCGGCGCTGCATTCCTGGACCGAGTCGCTGCGCTACCAGTTGAAGGACACGAGGGTCGCAGTGATCGAGCTGCCGCCGCCGTACGTGCAGACCGAACTGACCGGCGCGCACCAGTCCAGCGATCCCCGCGCGATGCCGCTTCACGAGTTCGTGGAGGAGTCGATGCGCCTCCTCTTCGCATCGAAGACGCCGCACGAGGTTCTCGTCGAGCGCGTGAAGCCGCTGCGCTTCGCCGCGCGCGGCGACTACGACGGGTTCTTCAAGGTCTTCAACGACGCGATGGCCGCGGACCGGCACTGAGGCGCGCCGCGCACTCCGTCACTCCGCCCGCGCAGCCGCGAGCACGTCCTCGAGCGTGACGAGGCCCTGCTGCGCCTTCGCGAAGCCGTCCTCGAGCAGTCGCCTGTAGCCGGCGGCGGTCGCGAGCCTGGCGATCTCGGCATCGTCGAGGCGTCGCGAGATCGCGGAAGCGAGCTCCGGGGACACGTACAGCACTTCGTGGATCGCGATGCGCCCGCGCTTGCCGCGGTTGCGACAGGTCTGGCAGCCCTTGCCCTGCACGAAGTCGCCGCCGGCGTCGCGCGCGTCGTCGCCGAACTCGGCCAGCACGTCGTCGTCGGGCGTCACCGACACCGCGCAATCCGCGCACACGCGCGGCACCAGCCGTTGTCCGACGATGCATCGCAGCGCCGGGCCGAGCAGGTACGGGGCGACGCCCATGTCGCAGAGGCGATGGACCGCGGCGAGCGCACTATTCGTGTGCAGCGTGCTCAGCACCATGTGGCCCGTCAGCGCCGCCTGGATAGCGATCGCCGCCGTCTCCGCGTCGCGGATCTCGCCGATCATCACGACGTCCGGGTCCTGGCGGAGGATCGAGCGCAGCGCGTTCGCGAACGTGCGATCCGCCTTCACGTCGACCTGCACCTGCGTCGCGCCGGCGAGTTCGTATTCGACCGGGTCCTCGACGGTGACGAGGTTGCTCGAGGGCTTGTTGAGTTCGCCCATCGCCGCGTAGAGCGTCGTGGTCTTGCCCGACCCCGTCGGTCCCGTGAGCAGCACGATCCCGTTCGGCGCCGTGTACCCGCGACGGAACATCGCGAGGTTGTCGTCGCTCATCTCGAGCTTCGCCGGGTCGAGCTTCACGCCGCTGCGGTCGAGCACGCGGAGAACGGCCTTCTCGCCGAGCACGCTCGGCAGGACGGAGACGCGGAGTTCGACGTCCTCCGTCACGGCGATGCGGCCGTCCTGAGGCTTTCGGCTCTCGCCGATGTCCATCTTCGCCATGACCTTGACGCGGGCGACCACCGCGCGGTGCAGGCCGGCGGGCAGCTCGTACATCAGGTCGAGTTCGCCGTCGACGCGGATACGGACACGCAGACCGGCGCGCATCGGCTCGACGTGGATGTCGCTCGCCTTCGCGCGCATCGCTTCCGCGACGAGGTGGTCGACGAGCTGGATGACGGCGTCGTCACCGACCATGCGGCGGAGCTTGTCCGCGTCACTGACGCTGCGAACGTCGATCTCGGCCTTGAGCAGCCTCTGGATGAGGCCCTCGATGCCCGACGAACCGCGCTCCATGCGCTCGAGGGTCGCGGCGATCGCCTGCGGTGTGGTCAGCACCACCTGCACGGACTGCCCCGTCACCTCCTGGATCTCGTCCACAGCGAGCAGGTCGAACGGGTTCTTCATCGCGACCGACAGCACCTCGCCGTCCTCGTCGACGACGACCGCCTGGTGGCGCAGCGCCATGTCGAGCGGGAGGCGGTGCAGGTGCTTCGGGTCGAGGCTGCGGTCGTCGAGCGGATGGAACGGCATCCCGAGCAGTTCCGCCCAGATGCGGTAGCCCCGCTCCTGGGTGATGACGCCGAGCGACACCAGTCTCTCGATCTGCGCACTCTCACCGCTCGGACAGTCCCGTAGGGTCGCCTCGATGACGAGACGGTCCTCGTCGAGGCTGAGGGCGAGCGCCCCGATCAAGTCCGCCTTCGTTTCGACCACGGAAACGAATCGGCCGCCGCGGGGGGGCAGCCTGAGGCGACCCGGCCGTGGCAACGCCCAAGTCGCCTCAAGGGCGCTTCCGTGCGGTGTCGATCCTCACGCCATGTGTTCGAACGCCCGTCCTGATCGGAATCTCGTCTCCATGCAGCGCGGCTTCACGCTCGTGGAAGTCATCGTCGTGCTGTCGGTCATCCTCCTGCTCACCGGCATCGCCGTGCCGATGCTCAGCGGCTACATGGAGGACGGGCGTCGCGCCCGGGCCGAGGCCGAAGTGAAGGTCGTCGCGGCGAGCGTTGCGTCCTTCTACAAGGACGTCGGCACCTACCCGGCCCGCAACGGTGCGGGCGTCAACAACCAGGTCTACGTGCTGCTCACGGGGTCGAGCATGCCGACGGCGAACCCGTTCGCCGCGAACCACCAGTGGATCACGTGGGGCATGAACGCGACCCGCGGCGACCTGCTCGACAACCACCTGATCCGGAACACGCCGCAGGGCCAGTCGGGCGGTGCCTACACGACCACCGGCAGCGTGCGGTGGCGCGGACCCTACTTCGCCGGGACCTCGCCGCTCGATCCGTGGGGCCGTCCGTACGTGGTCAACGTCGTCTCGGGGCATTCGACGAGCGCCACGAACTACAAGCGCCTCTGGGTGATGTCGGCCGGCCCGAACGGCCGCATCGACACGCCGCAGACGTCGACCGCGACCACCGACCTCACCGGCGACGACATCGGCGTGCTGATCGGCCAGCGGCCGTGATCGCCGCGCCGTGACGCGCATCCCCCTTGCGCGTCGCGGGGACGGGCTTCCCCCGAAGTTCCATGCGCTTTCGGACCACGGTTCTCGAGAACGACGGCTCGACGATCCAGCAGGACCTGGAGTCCGCGGACGAGCAGTCGCTGCACGTGCAGTTGCACCGGCAGGGACGGACCCTGCTTCGCGTCAAGGCGCTCGAGTCCAAGGCCGAGAGCGCGGCTGCGGAGCAGGTGTCGCTCTCGCAGCGGCAGCTGCTCCTGCTGACCCAGGCCTTGTACGAAGCACTCGACGCCGGCGTGCCGTTGCTGACGACGCTGCGAGCCGTCGCCGAACAGGAGACCGACGAGCGCATCGTCGACCTGCTCGCGGACATGGGACAGCGCGTCGAAGCGGGGCAGCAGCTCTCCGACGCACTCGATGCATACCCGCGCACGTTCCCGCCGGTCTACTGCGCGCTCGTCCGCGCCGGAGAACAGTCGGGCAGCCTGCCGCGCGTCCTGAGTTCGATCCTCGACTACCTCGAATGGCGCATGGACGTCGGCAGCACGATCCGCCAGGCGATGATCTACCCGCTGGTCGTCGGCGCGGCGGGCTACGGACTCGTGCTGTTCATGCTGTCGTTCGTCGTGCCGCGCCTCGGCTCGGTGCTCACGACGATGGGCGGGGATCTGCCCCGCGCGAGCCGGATCCTGATCGACTTCTCCTCCGTCGTCGCCAACCACGTCCTCGCCATCGTTGCCGGGACGATCCTCGCCGTCGTCGGTGTGGTCTTCGCGATGCGGACGCATCGTGTGCGCACCGCGGCGGCTTCGGTGCTGGCCTCGATACCCGTTGCGCGCGGCGTCGTTTCCGTGCTCGCGATCGCGCAGTTCTGCCGCACGTTCGGCGTCCTGCTGCAGGCGGGTCTGACGATGACGCACGCGCTCGAACTCGGCGCGGCATCGGTGGCGTCGCCTGCGTTCCGCGAGCGGGTGCTGAAGGCGAGAGAACGCATCCTCGGCGGCACGCGCCTGACCGACGCGACCGTGGAGGCCGAACTGCTCCCACCGGTCGCCCTCAGCATGGTGAAGGTCGGCGAAGAAGCCGGGCGTCTGCCGGCGACATTCGAGCGGCTCGGTCGCCTGTACGACCGCGAAGTGAAGGCCTCCGTCAAGCGCGCCCTCGGCCTGCTCGAGCCGGCCGTCACCGTCGCGCTGGGCCTCGTCGTCGGCGGTGTCGCGGTTCTCGTCGTGACGACGATCTACTCCGCGATGAAGGGGATCGGCCGATGACCGCCGCGCAGCCATGCGAGCGTCGATCGGGCCAGCGTGGCTTCGCCCTGCTCGCGCTGCTCGCTCTCGTGGGCATGTTCGGCGTCGGGGCACTGCTCGTGGCCCAGCGGCTCGTGCCGACGTCGTCGCAGTTCGCCGACGACGCGGAGGACAACGTCGTCACCGTCGAACGCGCCGCGCGAGTCGCGTTCCGGCGCAACGGCGGGTTCCCCGCGAACCTCGCCGCACTCGCGACAGCGTCCGGTCTCGACTCCAGCGCGCGCTGGCGCACCGATCCGTGGCTGCCGCCGAACGATCTCGACTGGCGGCGCCCGTCGAACGGTGCGACCGTGCGCAGTCGCGGACCCGATCGGCGCCTCGGGACCGCCGACGACGTCGCGGCCGCGATCCTCGCGGAGGACCTCGTGCGCGTGCGGCAGCGCGGGCGCCTGCGCGTGCTGCGAGCCGTGCTGCTCCGCAGTCCGTACTTCTTCGCCGCGGGCATGGGACCCACGGAGACCGCGGCGATGCGCACCGCGATGCGACAGAACGCGATCGCGCGCCGTTCGTGGGCGACGGCGGACACCGCGGCGCGGGTCGTGCTCCGCACCACACTCGACGACACGGCGGCGACGATCGCGAGCCTGCGTTCTGCGTACGGGTGCGCGGCGCTGCCGACGCGCGTCGTCGGCGCGAGCGGCCTGATGGGGGCGCTCGGCATGCCGGACTCCCGCGCCGTCGACGGCATCGGTCGTCGCCTCGTGCGCGATGTCTCGCTCGGCGTCGTCGCTCTGGGCTACGACCGGAGGAGGAACACCGATGACGACATGTGAACGGCAGCGCGGCTTCACGCTGCTCGAGATGATCATCGTGCTCGGCATCCTCGGCCTCCTGCTCGGCACCGCGGTCCCGCTCGTGAGCGGTGTCGTGCAGGCCGATCGCCGGCAGGAAGTGCGCCGCGAGCTCGCGGACATCGCCGCCGCGCTCGAGTCGTACTGGACCGACCACCAGGCGTTCCCCGCGACGCTGACGGCCACCGACTTCGTGGGCGTGCACCTGCAGCCGGGCGTCGATCGCACGGCGACCGTCGATCCGTTCGCGGCCGGGGCGAACTATCGTTATCGGCTGAACGCGACGGCCGGCACCGCGACCGTGACGAGCGTCGGCGAGAACGGGCGCAACAACAACGGCACCGGCGACGACATCGTCGTCGTGGTGTACGCGTCGGTGCCCGGTCTCGCGAAGACCTGGCAGCGCTTCCGCCTGATCGTCGAGGTGCTCGCGAATCACATCGAGGCCGGGGGATCCGTCGCCGGTCCGTGGCCGGCGCTGCGTGCGAACCTCGGATTGCCGGCGGCGTACGACGCGGATGGATTCGGCACCACGATGCAGTGGGACGAGCCGACCCACGCACTCAGCAGTGCGGGACCCGATCGCACGTTCGGGACCGCGGACGACATCACCATGTGAGGCAGAGATGCGAACCCTGGCCGTCATCGAGATCGAAGAAGGATCCCTGTCGCTCACGTTCGGCGTGCGGGTGGGCAACGATGCGCACGTCACTCGGTGCCATCGCGTCCAGCTGCCGGACACCGGGCGCGAGGCCCTCGTCAACGCGTTGAGGCCGCTCGCAGGCGAGTTCCTGCAGGACGTCGACGGCGTGCACGTGATCCTCGGCGATCGGCGCACGCAGCACTTCGTCGCGGCCCTGCCGAGGATGCCGAACGCGGAGGCCGTCGAGTTCACGGTTCGCGAGGGCATGCGCACGACGAGCATGCCGAGCGCCGCGGAACTGCTCGTCGCGCCGCGCCTCGTGCGTCGGACGAAGGGCGGCAAGCTCGTCGTCGGCGCGACGGCGCTGCCACGCAACGTCTGGGAGCCGATGCGTGAGGCCTTCGTCGCGAGCGGCATCGACGTACTCGGTCTGCACTCGAGCGAAGCCTGTCTCGCCGCCGGCGGATTCGCGACGCTGCGTCGCACCGGCGCGCTGCGTTCCGAGGCGAAGACGGGGGAACGGTTCGCCGTGGTCGAGTGCGGCGGCGGTCGCGCGCGCTTCGTGCTCTGCGACGGACGCTCGGCGGTGCAGGTGCGCCGTTTCATGGTGGGGACCGCCGAGAACAACCCCGACGCACTCGCGACGCAGCTGGCCATGGAACTGCCGCGCACCGTCGAGTGGCTGCGGGAGTCGGGGCACCAGGTACCGACGACACTCGTGCTCGGCAATCGTGTCGGAGTCCCCGACGATTCGCTCGACACGATTCGCGGCGACCTCGAGCGCGTCGTCAGGGCACCGGCCGTGGCGATGACCGGCTCCGTCGTCCCGAGTCTCGCGAGCGTCGCGCTGTTGCGCGAGACCGCTTCCGGGTCGCACTTGCCGTCGCTCCTGGCGACGCCGCGTTTCCGGCCGCGCACGGCATGGATGCGCACGATGTGGCTGCCGGTGACGGTCGCGGCGGGGGGGCTCTTCTCGCTGGTCGCGATCGACCAGCACCGCCTCACGATCGCGACGCGCAGCCGGATCGCGGAGACGCTCGAAGAGCGCGAGTCCGTTCGCGAACGGCTGGCCGAGGCGAACGTGCTCATCCGCACACCGTTCCAGTCCGATGCGCGCATCAACCAGCTGGCGATGGCGCTCGGCATGCGTCGTCCCGCCAGTCGACTCGTCGCCGAGGTCGCGAACGGTGCGTCCACGAACGTGCTGCTCGACGGTCTCCAGTTCGACAGCGACGAGCGCGTCGTCGTCACGGGCGTCGTGACCGGCGCTACGCGCTCCGCGGCGCTCTCGACGCTCGCGGACTTCGCGACGTTCGTGCGCAGCCTGCCCTACCTCGACCCGGATGCGCAGGAGGACGTCGGCGAGGTGGTCGGACAGACCAACCAGTTCCGCTTCCGCCTGAGCATGGCATGGAGGCGCGCGTGAAGAGTCTCCGAGGAGTTTCGCTCGTTCCGGCCGTGGCGATCGTCGCGGTCGTCGGCCAGGCCGTGCTCGCCGGCGCGGCGACGTTCTCGCGGCGTGCGGCAGAGCGTGAGCTCGAGCGCGAGTCCGGGCTGACCGCGACCTACACGGCGCAACTCGGCCACGGCGGGCGCGCGCAGACCTCCGTCGCTGCGGTCGGGCCGCACGCCGAGTTGCTGCCGAGCGCCGACGTCGCGGGCACGCTGCGTGTGCTGCAGAACCTCGGCGACCAGTACACGGTCACCTTGGCGTCGGTGAAGGCGATGCCGGCCACGACGCCTGGCCGGCAGCCCTTCTCGATCACCGGCCGCGGCTCGCCGACGCAGCTGTGCGCGTTCCTGGCGGGCATCGAACATCACGAACGTCTCATGGTGATCGAGTCGGGCAAGGTGTCTCCGGGCACCGGGGACGACGTGAGCTTCGAGGTCGCGCTCTCGACGCACCACGCCGGGGGTGTGCGATGACCGCGCGGCGAACGAAGCGGCGTCTCGGCGTCGGCCAGGCGCTGATGCTGCTCGCGGCGAGCGCCGCGGGGGCTCTCTGGTCGATGATCGGTTCCGCGAGCCCGAACGCGGCTCCCGACAGCGGATCGGCGACCATCGAACAGGTTGCCGACGACGCCGACGCGGCGGGGTCGCCCGCGGCAGACGAGTCCGCACACTTGATGCGACAGGACCTGCTCGCGGAGTACGGCTCGTGCGCGGCCGGCACACGCGTGCGCATGGCCTTCGCGACGCTTCTCGACGTGGCCATCGCCGCGGCGCCGGCCGCCGAAACCGCGGCTGGTCGCCGCTGGGTCGGTGCGGACCCGCCGGTGTTGCAGATCGGCGTCGTGATGGTCGGCGAAGCAGTGCGACGGGCGGTCGTGAACGGCGTGGTCGTAGGAGTCGGCGACCGCATCGCCGACGCGACGGTCGTGTCGATCGAACGCGACACCATCGGTGTCGTGCAGGCCAACCGGCGCCTCACCTACGACTTCGACAACGGCTATCCGCGCGAGTTCCGAGGGGAACTGAAGCGACGCGGAACGGCGAACGCGGAGATCACGAACCCCGCGGCGCAACCTCAGGAGAATCGATGAAGACGCTTCCCTCCAAGTCCCTGCTCGCCGCCTCGGCGATCCTCGCGGCGTGCGCCACGACCGGGGGTGGTTCGCCGCCTCGCCTCGACCACGAACAGGGCGTCGGGGCACCCCGCTTCGAGCCGATGCTGGTCGTGCCGATGCCGCCGCTGCAGGCGCAGGTCGCGACGGGGCGTGCGGTCGAGGCGCTCCAGGCGCGCAAGACTCCGATCGGCGACGTGCTGCTCACGCTGTTCCGCGACTCGGACATCAACCTGCTGATCGATCCGTCCGTGCAGGCGACCGACTGCACCTTCGACATCAAGCGCTCGACGATCGAAGAGGCGTTCGACGCGCTGTTGCGCAGCCAGGATCTCGCGTACGAGTGGGACGGCGGCTTCCTGCGCGTCCGGAGCGTCGCCCGCGAGACGATCCACGTCGACCTGATGGAGACCGGTGCGGGCGGCTCGCAGTCGTCCGGGTCGGGTTCGTCGGGTTCGTCCAGTTCGTCCTCGTCGTCGGCGGCGAACACGGGCAATCGGCAGGAGAGCTTCTGGGACGAGATCGAGTCGAACCTGCCGACGCTCCTGGGCGAGAACGCGTCGTTCGTGGTGAATCGCACCGCGTCGACGATCCACGTCGAAGCGCGTCCGAGCGGCATCGCGCGCCTGCGCGAGGTCGTGGGAGCGACGACGCGGCAGGCCAACCAGCAGGTCTCGCTCGAGGCGCGTATCCTCGAAGTCCGCCTCGCCGACAACTACAGCCTCGGGGTGAACTGGTCGCTGCTGCCAGGACTGTTCAACAGCAACAAGACGGGCCTCGCCGGCGGCGGCTCCGTGATGCAGCAGGCGGCGGCGTCCGGCGGCACGGCGCTGACGTTCGGCATCCTCGACGGCGGCGACTTCTCGCTCTTCGTCGACGCACTTGAGCAACAGGGCCAGGTGCGGGTGCTCAGCAGCCCGCGCGTGTCCGCGATGAACAACCAGTCCGCGACGATTTCCGTCACGGACCAGATCCCGTACATCACGCGTGAGGTGATCGACGACCAGGGCGTGGCGCGCACGGAGTTCGGCGTCGAGTTCGCGCAGGCCGGCGTCGTCCTGAACGTCCGTCCGATGATCGGCCAGGACGGGATGATCTCGTGTTCCATCACGCCGCAGGTGCGCGAGCAGACCGGCACCGTGGTGACGCCCGACGGCCTCGTCGTCGTTCCCGTCATCAGCGAGCGTGAGGCCACGACGACGGTGCGCGTCGCCGACGGCCAGGCGATCGCGCTCGGCGGTCTGCGCAGCACGCGCAAGAGCGAAACGCGTCAAGGCATCCCGTTCCTGATGAACGTGCCGTGGGTCGGCCAGCTCTTCTCGAGCACCGTGCAGGAGCGAACCGAGGTCGAACTGATGATCGTGCTGGTGCCGCGCGTTCTCGACGACACCTGGATCGCCGAGGAAGTCGGGCGCGGGTCGCATCGCCTCGTGCAGCTGCGCCGCGGCTTCCAGTGGAACTCGATCACGCTCGAGGGCTGTCGACCGGAGGACTGGTCCGGCGGTTCGCTGCAGGGGCTGGCGCAGGCGGCGGTCGCGCCGGAGGCGCGCATGCCGGTCGCCGCGCCACGAGCGCTGCCCCCGGATCGCGGCACGACCGTGACCAGGAAGGGTCTCGCGGATCACATGCTCGCCGGTGTCGACGACCAGCTCGCGCACGGCGACGTGTCGGGTGCGCTCGCGGTGATCGAACGCGCGCTGTCGCTCGAGCCGTCGCGTGCGGACGCCGCGGTCGCCGCGGCGGTGCTGCTGGAGCGCCGCGGCGAGCGTGGGCGGGCGCGTGCCCTGTTCGATCGTGCGCTCGCGACGAACCCCGGCGACGTGGTCGGCCTCACCGGTCGCGGTGTTCTCGAACTCGACGATGGATCGCCGTTCGCCGCGAAGCGCTACCTCGAACGGGCGCACGAGATCGGCCAGACCAGTCTGACGGCGGCCAATCTCGGCGCCGCGCTCGTGTCGCTCGGCGAACACCGGGCGGCGATCGATCTGCTGCAGCCGCTCGCCGTCGAGGGGGCGCCGCCCGAGCTGTTCGCGAACCTCGCGTTCGCCGAGGTGTCGAGCGGGCATGCCGACGCGGCGAAGCTGACTCTGGCGAAGGCGCTGGCGGCCGGCGTCGACGCGCGCAATCCGCGCATCGTGGCCCTGGACCGTCTCGTGACGGAGGCCGTCCAGGCGGCCGCCGCTCCGAAGCCCTGACCCGCTCGGGTTCGTCGACCGCGGCACGCCTGCGGCGGCCGGAGATCAGTTGCGCGAGGGAAGGGCGGGAGCCTCGCTCCGATCCTCGGCTCCCATGTCGAGGGCGACGAGGGCGGCGAGGTAGACCGCCGATTGCTCGGGCCATTGCGAGACCAGCTCGCGCGCGACGGCGACGAAGTCGCGGAAAGGGATCACTTCTTCGCGGCCGCGCCGGAGCAGCTGGCTTCCGAAGTGCAGAGCGTGGGGAGTCGTGAGGCGCCGCAGCGACGCGCGAGCGGCAGGGTCGGGGAGGTTTCGGTTCATGGGGGCGACCGCGCGCCGCGGTCTCGACACGATCGCGTGCGGCGGCACGGAGAAGGTGCGGGATCCGGGGGCAAGCCTGCTGCCGCCGGCCTGCCCGCTTTGCCCGGCGATCCGTCGAGTCGTGACGCCGCGGTGCGAGCGGCTGTGGGGTCGCGTTCGTGCCCACCATCGTCTGGTGGATGACCGATTCCGCGGGCGGCTCAGCGATCGCGCAGCGCCGCGAGGATCTCGTCGTGCTCCGGGAAGCGATGTTCGCGCCCGCGTTTGTCCCACACGATCTTGCCGTCCACCTTCACGAGGAAATCGCCGCGGCCACCGGGCACCTTGTCGACGTGTACGTCCGGGCGGGCGCTCCGGATCGCGGCGGCCAGACCGACCGCCTTCGGCAGGTAGTTTCAAACGACGCAGTACTCGATCGTCACGTCCATGGCGGCGAGTCTAGGCCACGGGGGCCGGGTGCCAAGGCTGCGGACCGCCGGCGGGCGGAAGAGATGGGCCCGCACGTCGTGGTAGCGCCGTGCGGGCCCGCGCTTCGGGCCCGTCCCGTCGCATTCGGGCCTCGAAGCGGCCGCAAGTGGAGTCGACCGCGAACCTGGACGCGATGGGCTCGACTACGCAGACCTCGCGGGCTCATCGGCGGCGCCGACCTTCGTCACCGTGATCGTGTCGTGCCGCGCACGACCAGTGCGATCCAGCCCAGGAGGAACGCGCCGCCGCCGACCGGCGTAACGAAGACGAGCGGGTGCAGGCCGGTGAACACGAAGGCGTAGAGCGAACCCGAGAAGAGCACGATGCCGGCGACGAAGAGTGCCGCCGCGGTGCGGGTCCGGAAGCCCTGGACCTCGAGGGCGCCGCACGCGAGCAGGGCCAGCGCGTGGTACATCTGCCAGCGCACACCGGTTTCGAAGGTCTGCAGGGCGTCGGCGGGGAAGCGGGTCTTCATCGCGTGGGCGCCGAACGCACCGAGGGCCACGCCGAGGCCCGCGAAGAGCGCCCCGAGGCGCACGGAACCGGATGCCGTCATCCGCGGGATGGTACCGGGGCGCTCGGGCCGGCGTCAGCGACAGTGGCGGATGGGGTGGCACCGCGGGCCGTCCCAGCAGTGGCGGTGGAAGTGGCAGGCGCCGAGGGATGCGCAGACCACGGCGGCGATCAGGAGGCGTAGGGAGCGACGTGCGAACTGGTTCATGGATGGTCTCCGTAACGGGGGGCGCAGAGCGCGGGGCGTGTCCCGGCGTTGTCGCTGCGGGAGGGGCTTCGTCCCGGAGGCGGCTCGAGCCGATAACACGGGTCATGCGTACTCTCGTCGCCGTCGTTCTCTCGCTCTGCCTCGGCCGCGGTTCGACCGCGCAGGGCGACGGTGCTCCGCCCGAACTGCCCGCCGCCACCGCGGCGATGCGGCACGCCGCGCTGGACCTGAAGACCGGCGCCGGGCTCGTGGTCGTCCGCGAGGAAGGAGAGCTGCATCGCAGCGTGCACGGCGGCATGACGACGGACGAGGTCCTGCCGATCGCCTCGGCGAGCAAGTGGCTCGCCGTCGCCGTGGTGCTGACATTCGTCGACGAAGGCAAGCTGGACCTCGACGTGCCGGTGTCACGCTACGTGAAGGAGTTCGATCGCGCGGACAAGGAGGCCCTCACGCTGCGTCAATGCCTCGCCCACACCGGCGGACTGCCGGCGCGGCTCGAGGAGCGAATGCGCGGCTTCGACATGGCGAAGTTCGCGGCGGCTGCCGCGGACGCCGGGCTGCGCGACAACCCGGGTGTGTCGTTCCGCTACGGCGGCACGGGCTTCCAGGTCGCCGCGGTCGCGTGCGAACGGGTCGCCGGGAAGTCGTGGCACGAACTCTTCGCGGAGCGCATCGCGGTCCCGCTCGGCCTCGAGAACACGCGCTTCGGCACACTCTTGCCCGTCGGCGGCGAAGCGGGGACCGCGGCGTTGCCGTGGGTCGCGGGCGGTGCGGTGTCGACGCTCGCCGACTACGAACGCTTCGTGCGCATGCTGGTCGGCAAGGGTGAGTACGGCGGTCGCCGCGTGTTGTCCGAAGCGAGTGTGCAGGCGATGTTCCGCGACCAGGTGCCCGAGCGCATCGAAGTGCGCGCCGTCGGTTTCGACGCGGCGGAGGTGCGCTACGGCCTCGGCACGTGGATCGAACGGCTCGCCGACGGCGGCATTCGAGTCAGCGATCCGGGTGCGTTCGGCTTCACTCCGTGGATCGACCTCGATCTCGGCACAGGCGGCGTGTTCGCGGTTCGCGATCGGGTCGGCCGCGTCATGCCACACGTTCGCTCGGTGCAGGACGTCGTCCGGCAGGCCGTGCTCTCCCCGGCGGTGGCGGGCACGTCGAGCGACGTGACCCTCGAACACGGGGGCCGCGAGCGGCACTACTCGCTGCACGTTCCGCCCGATGCGCAAGGCGCCGCCGGGCTGCCCCTGCTCGTCGTGCTGCACGGCGGCGGCGGCAACGGCGAGCAGGCGCGAGGCGCGACCGGGCTCGCGGAACTCGGCACTCGTGCCGGGTTCGTCGTGGCGTTCCCCGACGGCACGGGCCCGCTCCGCGGGCGCCTGCTGACCTGGAACTACGGCGGCCTCCCCGTCTACGCGAGCGAGCGCGACGTCGACGACGTCGGGTTCGTGCGCGCGCTGGTCGTCGACGTGGCGAAGCGGGTCGCGATCGACCCGGATCGGGTGTTCGCGGCCGGACACAGCAACGGCGGCATGATGTGCCACCGCCTCGCGCGCGAGGCCGGAGACGTCTTCCGCGGCATCGCGGTGGTCTCGGGCGCGATGAACTTCACGGCGAAGGACGCCGCGTCGCCGATCGCCGTGCTCCTGATCCACGGCACCGCCGACGAACACGTGCTCTTCCAGGGCGGCGCACCGCGATCCGCGATAGGCCGCGCGGGCGAGCGCAGCGACGCGTCGGTGCAGGCGGCGATCGACTACTACGTCGCGCGCAACGGCGTGCTCGGTTACCCCGAGACGAAGGTGGACGGCAAGGTCCGCACCGACACATACGCGACCGCACGGGAAGGCGGGGCAGGTGTGCCCGTGCGCCTTATCCGCCTCGAAGGCGGGGGGCACGCATGGCCCGGCTCCGCGGAGAGGACGCGAGCGATCGCCGACCAGCCGTTCCCCTTCGACGCGTCGCGCGCGATCGTCGAGTTCTTCTCGTCGCTGCGGCCGATGCCGCGCGGCAGCGCTCCAGCGCCTCGCTGAGACCGCGCTCCGAGGCGCGCGCCGGTCACCAGTAGAGCCGCCAGCACCAGCGTCGGTCGGCGTAGCCGGTCGCCGTCCGGACCGATCCGAGTCCGTGTTCGCGCACGAGCGCGAGCATCCGTTCGTGCTCTTCTTCGCTCGCTTCGGGCGCCATTGCGCCCGGGACGTCGCGGGCGCCGAAGAACCACCAGATCGCCGGCTGCGCGATCACCGAGTCGATGTCCCCGCGCCCGAGACCGTTGAGGCCCGGCGGGAACGCGCGGCCGAGGTCGTCGAAGCCGGCGGCCGCAGGCAGTTCGGTCGGCGCGGGCTTGGCCGCCGCCGCGAGCCGTTCGGTGAGCCGGCGTTCGGCGTCGTCGCCCCCCGCGAGGACGAAGACGTCCCGCCCGGTCGCGAACCAGAGGTCGTAGCGGAGGAAGTTGCCGTACCGCCGGATCTGCCCGCCCTCGACGTCGATCGTGGCCGACTTCGTCAGCGTCGGCTTGCTGTTCGCGAGCAACGTGTCGAGTGCGCTCGCGAACGCCGCGCCGTCGCGGAGTCCGACCGTGAACGACCACGGCGTGCGTTCGGCGCGTTCGGCGTCCTCGGGCGGCGCGACGACGAGAAGCGTCTCGTCGGTCGTGTGCACGAGCAGGTCGTCCTGCACGTCGATGCCGAGATCCTGCTTCAGCTCTTCGCGCATCGACTGCCGACCCTCGCGCTGCGGCTCGTCGGCTTCGATCACGGCCATCGCGGTGCGCCATGCCGCGCTCAGGTCGAACCGGCCGACCTTCCACGATCCGCTCGCGTCGACGAAGCGCCGCACCGTGGGCACGCCCTGCGTCGCCGGGAAGAGCGCGGCGAAGAGACCTCGCTCGTCCGAGGTGAACGACTGCGCCAGTTCGACCTGTACGCGCGGGCCCGCCGTGCCGACGGTGAACGTCGTGGCGCCGAGGCTGAACAGGCCCGCGGCCTTCGCCTGCGCACCGGCCCGGTTGCCCCCGAGTTCGCGATCGCTCGCGACGATGGCCGCCGTGTCGATGCGGACCTGGAGTGCCGGTGTGTTCGGCGCCGGAGCCTTGCCCGTGGCGCCCTTCGCGAGGTCGCGCGCCTCGGCGAGCGATGCGCCGAGCGACGCCTTGTCGGCCATCGCGACGAGGATGCACCCGTTCTCGACGATCGGCGACGTCACCGCTTCGTCGCCGGACACCCGCGCCTCGATCGTCGCACCGGCGGCGTCGAGGTTCTCCCATGCGCCGCGCAGACCCTCCTGCAGTCGGCGTACTTCGGTGGCGAGCGGGGCGAGGTCGCTGCGCCCGTCGCTCTCGATCACCATGACGAGGCGATCCACGTCGCGCGAGAACGCGCGTCCTTCGCGGAACCACGCGGCGATCCGGATGCGCCCGCCGAACGACAGCACTTCGGTCTTCGCGGTGGTGAGCGCGGCGTCGTCGGGCAGGAAGTGGCGCCACTGCGCGAAGAGTCCGCCGACGTGCGGCTCCCACAGCTCGCGCCCCTTCTCCGAAGCGAGCAGGCTGCCGAGGTTGGTGGGGCCGAGCCGAACGCGCCATCCTTCGGGGCCGACGGTTTCGACGAGGATGTGGGGCGACGTCGTGGTCGCCGCCGTCTGGGCCGTGACGACGGTCGCCAGGAACACCGTTGCGAGAGTGGAGCGGAGGATGGACATGACCGCGGGAACATACGCGTGTCGGCACGGCGCGTCTTCTCCGCTACAAGGCGGTGGTCGTGGAACCATTCAAGAACCGCATCGACGCTGCGCTCGTGCGCGCGGCCGCGAGTCACGTGCGGCGCGTGCACCGGGCATTTCCGCACGATCGCTTCGTCCGCCTCGCGACCGACGGTCTCGGCGCGCTGGAACTGAAGGCACGCGTGCAGCACGTCGCGGCTGCGTTCGCGGCGACGTTGCCGACCGCGTTCGGAGACGCGGCCGACGTGCTCGAAGCGAGCCTCGCCCCGGCTCGCACGGACACGGATCTCGGCGCACTGCGCGTGGGGGACGACGGCCTCGCGGGCTGGATCGTCTGGCCGATGACGGACTTCGTCGCGACGAACGGACTCGGCGATCCGCGCCGCGCGCTCCGCGCATTGCACGCGATGACGCAGCGTTTCACCGCCGAGTACGACGTGCGCCCGTTCTTCGTCGCACACCGGGCCCTCGTGCTCGCGACGCTGCGCGAATGGGTCGACGACCCGAGTGCGCACGTGCGGCGGCTCGTGAGCGAAGGGAGCCGGCCGCGTCTGCCGTGGGGGCTGCAGCTGAAGTCCCTGATCGCCGATCCGTCGCCGACGCTGCCGTTGCTCGAAGCGCTGCAGGACGACCCGAGCGACTACGTGCGGCGCAGCGTCGCGAACCACCTGAACGACGTCGCGAAGGACCATCCCGGCGTCGTGGGCGCGTGGCTCGAACGCCATCTGCCGGGAGCGTCACCGGAGCGGCGATCGCTGCTCGGGCACGCGAGCCGGACGCTGGTGAAGCGCGGCGACGCTCGGGTGCTGCGGGCCTTCGGCCTCGGGCAGCCGTTGCGCGGCAGTGCGAGCCTCGAACTGCGCCCTTCGACGGTGCGCATCGGTGCGGCGGTGGACGTCGTCGCGTCGCTCCGCTCCTCGTCGCGCACGCCACAGTCGCTGGTCGTCGACTACCGCGTGCACCACGTGCTCGCCTCCGGCGCCACCGGCGCGAAGGTTTGGAAAGGCTGGCGCGTCGAGCTCGCCCCGCGGGAGGTGCGCGAACTGGCGAAGAAGCACTCGTTGCGTCAGGTGACGACGCGCCGCCTCCGCCCGGGTCGTCACGCCGTCGACCTGCTGGTCAACGGCAAGGTCGTCGCGAACGCCGCGTTCGTGCTCCGCGAGTGAGGCCGGCGCGGGACGTCATCCCTTCTCCTTCTTCTTCTCCTCACCCGGCAGGACGCGCGGCAGGGCGCCGCCGCCGGCGGGTGAGCACGCGACGTGGTGGGACTGGGCTGCCTCCGCTTCGACCCAGAGCCGCACCGTGGTCGTGGCGTCGAGCCCGCCGATCGTCGCGCCGAACACGCCGTCGTTCGCCGCGCCGTCGCCGTGACGGCCGTCGTCGAGCATCGGTTCGGGCGTGAACGCCCCGAACGTGCCGCGGTCGACGTGCACCCGCACCGCCGCGAGTTCCGCGCCGCCCACGCGGCACGCCACGGCGATGGTGCGTGTGCCGTCGGGGTTCGTCTGCACGCGGGTCGTGAGGTCGCCGGTCTCCGGCCACGGACCCTGCATCGCCGCGTCGTCGAGGATCGCCTTGCGGCGCTGCGCCACGACCGCCATCAGCGAACGCGACGCGGGCGCGCTGTCGCCCTTCGCGAACGCCTGGACGAACGCCTCGTAGCCGTAGAGCGCGTGTACGTCGTGCTTCACCAGGTCGTCGATCGCCGCTCGCCGGCGCTCGATCCGTGCACCGAGGTCTTCCGCGGTGAACACGTCCTTCGCGAGGACGCGCAGGTTGGCGAGGTAGCGTTGGCGCCACGCCGGCACTTCGAGCAGACGCCGCATCAGCGGCCGGTCGGCGCGGTTCGCCATTTCGAGGGGCGTCGCCGCGGTCGAGCCGGGGCCGCCGCCGGGACGCCGACCACCCGGACCGCGCGGCGGTCCCTCCGGGCCGCCGTCGCGTCGCACGCGCCAGGGGGCCTGGCCGCCGGGGCCGCCACCCGGGCCG
>CAZIFB010000007.1:0-133415 GCA_964538915.1 uncultured candidatus Brocadiaceae bacterium
CGCGCGCGTTCGTGCAGAGTTCGCCGGGCAAGGTGCTCGCGGCTCCCGCGACGCGCCGCCGCGCCCGCGAACTCGGCATCGACCTCGCCGCCGTCGCCGCGACGGGCCCGCGCGGCCGCGTGACGAACGACGACCTCGCCGCGTTCAACGGCGGCGGTGCTGCGCCCGCCGCCCGCACCGGCGCCCCGGCTGCCGGCGGCTCCGCCCCGCGGTTCACGCCCGTCGCGATCGCACCCGCCCCCGCGGGCCGCACCGAGGAGCGTGTGCCGTTCCGCGGTCTGCGCCGGAAGATCGCCGAGGCGATGACGCGGTCGAAGTTCACCGCGACGCACTTCACCTACGTCGACGACATCGACGTCACCGAGCTGGTGAAGATCCGCGGCGAAGCGAAGAAGGCGTTCGCCGACAAGGGCATCAACATCACGTACCTGCCCTTCATCATGAAGGCGATCGTGCAGGCGATGCGCGAGTTCCCGGCGATGAACAGCTCGCTCGACGAAGTGACCAACGAGCTCGTCATCAAGAAGTACTACAACTTCGGCATCGCGACGGACACCGACAACGGCCTCATCGTCCCCGTCGTGAAGGACGTCGATCGCAAGTCGGTCGGTGAACTCGCGAAGGACATCCAGGACCTCGCGGCGCGCACGCGCGACGGCAAGGTCACCGTCGACGACCTGACGGGCGGCACGTTCACGATCACGAACGCGGGCAACATCGGCGGTCTCTTCGCGACGCCGGTCATCAACTTCCCCGAGGTCGCGATCATGGGCGTGCACGCCATCAAGGACACGCCGGTGATCCGCGACGGCCAGTGTGTGCCGGGCAAGAAGATGTACCTGTCGGTGTCGATCGACCACCGCCTCGTCGACGGCGCCACCGGCGCCCGCTGGATGAACGTCGTGAAGGACCACCTCGAGCAGCCCTACCGCCTGCTCCTGGCCTGATGCGCACGGCGAAGACGATGAAGAAGGGCAAGGTCGTGAAGGCGGCGGCGACGGCGAAGAGGCCGGCGAAGGCCGGCGCGGCGAAGGCTGTGGCGCCGCGCGCCCCGGCAACCACGAGCGCGGCCGCGCCGTCGTCGCAGGGACTGATCCGCCTGCTCGAAGACGACGGCACGGTCCAGAAGGGCAAGGACCCCAACCTGCCGGTGGAGACGCTGCTGTTCCTGTACGAGCAGATGGTTCAGGTGCGCGAGTTCGACCGCCGCATGCTGATGCTGCAGCGGCAGGGCCGCATCGGCTTCTACGGGCCGATCCTCGGCCAGGAAGCCGCGACGATCGGCTCGATCGCCGCACTCGAACCGCGCGACTGGATCTTCCCGGCTCTGCGCGAAGGTGCCGCCGCGATGATGCGCGGCCTGTCGTTGACGGAGGCGATCAACCAGCTGATCGGCAACGGCGGCGACCGCTGCAAGGGCCGCCAGATGCCTTGCCACTACACCTTCAAGGAAGGCAACTACTACGGCATGTCCTCCGTGATCGGCACGCAGATCAGCCACGCTGTCGGCGCGGCGATGGCCGCGCGCATCAAGGGCGACGACGTCGTCGTGCTCGGCTACATGGGCGACGGCGCGACGAGTGCGAACGACTTCCACTGCGGGATGAACTTCGCGGCGGTCTATCGCAGCCCGTGCGTGCTGTTCTGCCAGAACAACCAGTGGGCGATCTCGGTGCCGATCAGCAAGCAGAGCGCGTCGGAGACGCTGGCGCAGAAGGGCAAGGCCTACGGCATGCCCTACGTTCGCGTCGACGGCAACGACGTGCTTGCCGTCTATTCGGTCACGAAGGCCGCCGTCGAGCGCGCGCGCAAGGGCGACGGCCCGACGTTCCTCGAAGCGGTCACGTACCGTCGCCTCGGCCACAGCAGCAGCGACGACCCCACGCGCTACCGCGACGAAGCGGAGGTGAAGGCGTGGGAGAAGAAGGATCCCGTCGACCGCTTCCGCGCCTACCTGACGAAGCGTGGCCTGTGGAACGACGCCAAGGAGACCGCCTTCAAGGAGCAGATCGCGCAGCGCGTGAACGATGCGATCGCCGCCGCCGAGAAGAACGGCCCTCCCGCCGACGAGACGCTCGTCACCGACGTCTACGCGCAGGTGCCGGCTCAGCTGCGCGAACAGCTCGCCGAAGTGCTCGCCCTCGAGGGCCGCAGCGTCAACGAAGGCGCGTTCCCGCTGTAGCGCCGGCCTGCGGGCCCCTCACCGGCCCGCTTCGAGTCGCGCGACGCGTTCGCGAAGATCCTGGATGTCCCGCGCCTCCGCGCGCATCGACGCTCGCCGGAACACCAGCGCGAGGGCCGCGGCGGCCAGCGTCAGCGCCGCGATGAACGCGACGAACACGTCCATCCGGACCATGATGCTGTCGGACAGGGTGCCGATCGCGTTCAGCGCATCCAGCAGTGACTGCGGCCGACAGCACGACGACGTTCCGCATGGCAACAGGACCACAAAGACCACGACTGCCCGCAAGGACCTCCGCTGCGCCACCGGCCAAGGCGCCGCCGCCATCGCGCGGTGACGCGGCATCGGGCGCACTCCGCCAGGGCTCCCCTCATCCCGTCGTGCTGCCGCGGTTCCCGAGCACGCGGCAAGCCGCATCCGCCAGTTCGTGCGGGGTGAACGGTTTCTGTA
This sequence comes from uncultured candidatus Brocadiaceae bacterium, assembly GCA_964538915.1. GTDB lineage: Bacteria > Planctomycetota > UBA1135 > UBA1135 > UBA2386 > JAEUHQ01. The sequence continues at coordinate 2,633 of CAZIFB010000007.1, forward strand.
GGAAACGCGCCCCGCTGCTGATCGCGGCCTCCAGTCGATCGTCAGGGGCATAGCCCGACATGAAGAGCACGCGCAGCTCGGGCCGCTCGCGACACAACGTCTCGGCCAGTTCCGGCCCACCCGGCGGCGGCATCATCACGTCCGTCAGCAGCAGATGGATCGGGCCGTTGCGCGACCGACCGACCGCGAGCGCCTCGGAGCCACTGCCAGCCTCGAGTACGGTGAACCCGCTGCCGATCAGGACCACACGGATCAGCTTGCGCACCGCCTCTTCATCCTCGACAAGCAGCACCACCTGATCGCCCCGTGCCCGCGCCTCCTGATCGCGTTGCGGCGGTGGCGCGGGCGATGGAAGACCCGCCACGGCGGGCAACCAGACGCGGAAGGTCGTGCCGACGCCGACCTCCGACTCGCAGCGGATCGTGCCCGCGCTCTGCTCGATGATGCCGAGTGCGGTCGAGAGCCCAAGCCCGCTGCCCCTGCCCAGCTCCTTCGTGGTGAAGAACGGTTCGAAGATGTGCGCGAGGGTGGCCGACTCCATGCCCGCCCCCGTGTCCTGCATCACGAGCAGCACGTGGCGACCGGCCCGCAGGCCAAGGTCCGCGGCTTCGGTCGCCCAGAGCTCTACGTTCGTGGTCCGCATCGTCAGCGACCCTCCTCGCGGCATCGCGTCCTTCGCATTGAGCGCGAGGTTCATGATCACACGGCCGACCTCGCCGGGGTCGATCTGCACGCACCAAAGATCGGTCGCGACGTCGGTCCGGAACTCGATTGCCGTGTCGCCGACGCGGCGCAGCAGGCGCTCGAGGTCGGCGACGATCGCGTTGAGGTTCACGACCCTGGGCTGCAGCACCTGGCGCCGACCGAACGCGAGCAGCTGCCGCGTGAGCGCCGCGGCGCGATTGCTCGCGGACTGGATCAGGCCGACCATCTCGAGCACGGGCGCATCACCGGCGAACTGGGCGCGCAGCAGGCTGCTGTAGCCGTGGATCGCAGTGAGCAGGTTGTTGAAGTCGTGTGCGACGCCCCCGGCGAGCCGCCCGAGAGCCTCCATCTTCTCCGTTTCGCGCAGACGCTCCGCCGCCCGTGCGAGGGCGATCTCGTCCCGGCGGCGCTGTGTCAGGTCCTCGATCGAGACGAGCAGCAGGTCGAATCCGTCGATACGGCCGCCCGAGATGGCCAGGTACTTCGCGCCCACACCAGGGACGTGCCGCTCGATCTCGAAGAGGGCCGGCGGCACGCCACTGCCCGCCAGTGCCTCCAGGAGTGCACGCATCTCGGGCACATCCCAGAGTCCCATCGAAAGTTCGAACACCGGTCTGTGCTCGCACGCGGCCGCCGACTCGCCGAACGTGCGCGAATACGCGTCGTTCGTGACGACGACGCGAAGTCCCCGGTCCAGGACAAGCATCGGCTGCCGGACGGCCGCCACGATCGACAACGACCGATCGCGGGCCCGCCCGAGCGCTTCGTTCTTCACGTGCAGTTCGGCGTTGAGCGTGGCGAGTTCCTCGTTCGTGCACTGCAACTCTTCCTTCGCGGTCTCGAGTTCCTCGTTCACGCTCCGCATCTCTTCGTTCGCGGAGAGAGCCTCTTCCGCTGCATGCTGCAGCTCCGCCTTCGCAGCCTGGTGCTCTTCGATGAGGCCGAGGAACCGGCGCCGGGACTCGTCGATGTCGTGGGTCAGCCTCGCGATCCGCGCATCGTGACCGCCAGCGTCACCGATCGAATCGGCGACCCCGTCGCGACCTGGTTCGGAGCCCGCCGCCTCCTGCACCGGCTGGAACATCACCAGGACCGTCGTGGCGCCGCCGGCGACCAGGGGAACGGCCTCGACCGAGACCTCGCGCATGCCTCCTTCGCTCGCGTAGAGAACGCGCTCGGTGCGCACGGTCGCTCCGCCACGCAGCACCTCGCCGACGATGCGTTCGAGGTGGAGGAACAGACCGGTCGCCGGGACGAGCCTCATCAGGTCGAAGCTCAACTCGCCGTCCGGGAGCGCGAGGTAGCTCTTTGCGTCGCCGCGAGTCTGCAGGACCTCGAGATCCTCCCCCACGACGATCGCAGCCGGTGCGAACCTGCCAAGCAGGAAGCGGTCGACGCGGCGGCGCAGGGATTCGGACTCCGACCCCGGCGGCAGAGCGTGCACGGCTCCGCCGACAACCACCGGCGGAGCGGTCCGAGATCGGCCGCCCGTGGGCAAGGCCGGCAGCGGCCGACGCAGAACCGACCGCTTGCCGTGGATCCCGTGCGGACGGTCCAGAATCGCGAACATCTCTCCCGCGACAGCGGTCTCGGCGGCACCGACGACCAGGACACCCTTCTGTCGCAGTGCGAAGTGGAACAGGCGGAGCACCTGCTGCTGCACCCGCGGCAGGTACATCAGTACATTGCGACAGCTGATCAGATCGAGTCTCGAGAAGGGCGGGTCGGCGAGGAGGTTGTGCACGGTGAACACGCACATCTCCCGAACACGTTTCACCACCTGGCACCGTGTGTCGTCGACGGGAGTGAAGTACGCGTTCCAGCGCGCCGTGCCGGCCTCGGCAACGACCTGCTCCGTCGCATAGCGGCCGGCGCGCGCCGCCGCCACAGCCTCGACGTTGAGGTCGGACGCGTAGACCTGCACCGGCGCGGAGGCGCCGATGGACGTGAGGTACTCGTCGAGACAGATTGCGATCGAATACGCCTCTTCCCCCGTGGCGCAGCCGGGCACCCAGATGCGCACCGGATCCTCGGCATCGCGGTCGCGCAGGAGGCCGGGCAGCACGCTCGCCTTCAACACGTCGAACACTCCCGGATCGCGGAAGAAGCTCGTCACGCCGATCAGGAGGTCCTGTCGGAGCCGATGCGCCTCTTCGGCGTCGGTCTCGAGCAGCGCGGCATAGGCCGCGAGGTCGGGCACGTTCCGCAGCGCCGCACGCCTCGCAATGCGCCGATGCACCATGGTCTGACGGTACTCCGAGAAATCGATCCCAGAGACGCGCTTCACCACGTCGAGGATCGCCGGCATCTCGGGGCTCCCCGCCGCGTCGCCCGATCGGGCGTCGGGCGCGGAGGAACTGGCCCTTCGCCGGATTTCGGCAGCAATCCCTGCCGGTGTCGACACGACGTCCACACAACCCGTCGCGATCGCCGCCTCCGGCATGCTTGGACTGCTCGCCGAGGACGGGTCCTGGGCAAACGTGGTTCCGCCGCGGTCGTGCACGGCGACGATGCCGGCGGCGCCGTCCGAGCCCGTGCCGCTCAGGACCACGGCGATCGCCCGAGTGCCGAACTCGCCAGCCAGCGACACGAGGGACGCATCGATCGGCAAGTGCGGCCCGTCGGCCGCGGTGCTCCGCGTCACGAGCCGAAGGTTCTCGCCGACGAACAACAGGTCCGCGTGAGCCGGCATCACGTAGACCTGATCGCCAACGAGACGCCGGCCGTCGACGGCCTCGTGCACGGCCATGGTCGTGCTCCGCGCCAGGATCTCCGTGAGCAGGCTCGGATGCTGTGCATCCAGGTGCTGCACGACCACGAACGCGAAGCCGGTCGACGAAGGAAGCGCTCCGAAGAACTCCTGAAGCACCGCGAGCCCGCCCGCCGACGCGCCGATGACGACGACCGAGAGATCCGTTCGAGACGCCGGGAGGCTCACGCCCGGGACCGATGCGGCGACACCGCGGACCCATTGTGTCCTTCGACCCGATCGGCCATTCAGCGGATGAGGGCGGCGCCGGCCCCCGAAAGCAAGTCGGATCGACGGTTCTCGCCGGAATCCGCTGAGGAGCGTCCACGAAACCGCCCTCGCCGCGGCACGCTGCGCCGCCGGGCCGGACGGGCGGAAACGCCGCCCGACGCACCTGCGGGCCCGCGACCAGCGGCGGACTTCCGCTACCGTCGCGGCGGCGATGGCCGCGCGCATCAAGGGCGACGACGTCGTCGTGCTCGGCTACATGGGCGACGGCGCGACGAGTGCGAACGACTTCCACTGCGGGATGAACTTCGCGGCGGTCTATCGCAGCCCGTGCGTGCTGTTCTGCCAGAACAACCAGTGGGCGATCTCGGTGCCGATCAGCAAGCAGAGCGCGTCGGAGACGCTGGCGCAGAAGGGCAAGGCCTACGGCATGCCCTACGTTCGCGTCGACGGCAACGACGTGCTTGCCGTCTATTCGGTCACGAAGGCCGCCGTCGAGCGCGCGCGCAAGGGCGACGGCCCGACGTTCCTCGAAGCGGTCACGTACCGTCGCCTCGGCCACAGCAGCAGCGACGACCCCACGCGCTACCGCGACGAAGCGGAGGTGAAGGCGTGGGAGAAGAAGGATCCCGTCGACCGCTTCCGCGCCTACCTGACGAAGCGTGGCCTGTGGAACGACGCCAAGGAGACCGCCTTCAAGGAGCAGATCGCGCAGCGCGTGAACGATGCGATCGCCGCCGCCGAGAAGAACGGCCCTCCCGCCGACGAGACGCTCGTCACCGACGTCTACGCGCAGGTGCCGGCTCAGCTGCGCGAACAGCTCGCCGAAGTGCTCGCCCTCGAGGGCCGCAGCGTCAACGAAGGCGCGTTCCCGCTGTAGCGCCGGCCTGCGGGCCCCTCACCGGCCCGCTTCGAGTCGCGCGACGCGTTCGCGAAGATCCTGGATGTCCCGCGCCTCCGCGCGCATCGACGCTCGCCGGAACACCAGCGCGAGGGCCGCGGCGGCCAGCGTCAGCGCCGCGATGAACGCGACGAACACGTCCATCCGGACCATGATGCTGTCGGACAGGGTGCCGATCGCGTTCAGCGCGTCGAACAGGAAGAACACGGCGAGGCCCGCGGTAACCGAGGCCGACAGCACGACGAGGACGTTGCGCATGGCGACAAGACGGTAGGGACCCCGGTTGCTGCGGAGAAGAAGGCGCCGAACCCGTCGACGAGACACTCCTGTCCGACGTCCACACGCGGGCCCGGCCGTGGCTGTGCGAACGGTTCGTCGGTGTGGTGATCCCTCGAGGGCAAGCGCGGCGACGAAGGCGCGCTCCCGCAGCAGCAGTGTTCCCAACCGAGCGACTGACGACGACACGGTCCCGCTGTCAAAAACTCGGGCCGAACTTTGAATAGCGTCCGTCGCTATTCAAACTTCGTTCACCATGCGGCGGGGCATCACGGGCACACACCACAGCAAGACTGCCGGCGGCGAGACGGTGCGCGCCTTCGTACCCCTGCCGCTGCCGCCGAACCCGCCACTCGACCTGCATGGACCGCTGCATCAGCAGCTCGAACGTGCCCTGCTCGCCATCGGCCGGCTCGACAGCATCTCCTCGCTCCTGCCCGACCCGAGCCTCTTCCTCTACAGCTACGTGCGCAAGGAGGCCCTGCTGTCGTCGCAGATCGAGGGCATGCAGTCCTCGCTGTCCGAGCTGCTCCTGTTCGAAGTCGCCGAGGCGCCGGGCGTGCCCGGTGACGATGTCGGCGAAGTCGTCAACTACGTCGCCGCGCTCGAACACGGCCTCGCGCGCTTGCGTGATGGCTTCCCGCTCAGCAACCGGCTGATCCGCGAGATCCACGGCAAGCTGCTCGCACGCGGTCGCGGCAGCGACAAGGATCCGGGCGAGTTCCGCCGCACGCAGAACTGGATCGGCGGTTCGCGACCCGGCAACGCCCTCGTCGTGCCGGCGCCGCCTGGCGAAGTCGAAGCGTGCATGGCGGCGCTCGAGACGTTCCTGCACGACGCCAAGACGCCCGTGCTCGTGAAGGCGGCGCTCGCGCACGTGCAGTTCGAGACGATCCATCCGTTCCTCGACGGCAACGGTCGCGTCGGCCGCATCCTGATCACGTTCCTCCTGTGCCATGCCGGGATGCTGAAGGAGCCGCTGCTCTACCTGAGTCTGTGGCTGAAGGAACATCGCGCCGAGTACTACCGCCTGCTCGACGTGGTGCGGCAGGAAGGCGACTGGGAAGCGTGGCTGCAGTTCTTCCTCGAGGGAGTCGCCCGGACCGCGGATGGTGCCGTGACTACCGCCCGACGTCTCGCTGCGCTGTTCGCGGAGGACCGCGAACGCATCCAGAAACTCGGGCGCAGGGCGAGCTCCGCGCTGCGTGTGCACGAAGCCATGAAGGCCCGGCCGCTGCAGAGCATCCAGGACATCGCGAGACGGTCCGGACTGACCTTCCCCACCGCTGCAGCATCGATCGCTCTACTCGAACGCGAACCTTTGCGCATCGCGCGCGAGATCACCGGCAAGCAGCGGAACCGCGTCTTCTACTACGACCGCTACCTGACGATCCTGAACGAAGGGACGGAGCAGCCGCCGGGCTGACGAGCGCATTGGCCGTGGCGACCCGTCCCACGTTGCATCGCGCGGCCGGGACAATGGACTCCACCGCCCGGGCCGATGCCGACGCAGATCGGCCCGTACCGCATCCTCGAGACGCTCGGGGAAGGCGGCATGGGCACGGTGAATCTGGCGGAGCAGAAGGAGCCCGTGCGGCGGCGCGTCGGCGCCTTGCAGCAAGGGTTCGAGGCGACACTCGCTTCCGCCTGGGTCTGCCCAACCGCCGCGGACGCATGACGGACAGCCGATCGCGATTCCGCTAGCGTGGCACTTCCTGCGCACCGATCCTCCGATGCCCGACGCCCAGCGCACGGTGCACTGCACCGACGCACTCCCGTGGCTGCGTGACAACCCGCTGCCCGCGGACCACGCGATCCTGACGTCGCTGCCCGACGCGAGCGAAGTGAAGCGGCTGTCGTTCGACGCGTGGCAGGCGTGGTTCGTCGACGCGGCGACCGCCGTGGTGCGCGCGACGCCTCCTGCATCCGCCGCGGTCTTCTACCAGACGGACGTGAAGTGCGACGGGCGCTGGGTCGACAAGGCGTTCCTCGTGCAGCAGGGCGCACTCGCCGCCGGCGTCCCCCTCGTCTTCCACAAGATCGTCTGCCGCGCGCCGGCCGGCATCGCGACACACGGCCGCCCCGGGTACGCGCACCTGCTCGCGTTCTCGCGCGAGCTGCGCGACGACAGCGAACGTGCGACTGCCGACGTGATCCCCCGCCTCGGCGCGATGACGTGGCCGCGCGCGATCGGCCTCGAGGCCGCGTTCGCCGCCGTCACGTGGCTGCGCGACCACACGAACGCGCGCACGATCGTCGATCCGTTCTGCGGCGTCGGCACGGCGCTCGCCGTCGCCAACAGGCTCGGCCTCCACGCGATCGGCGTCGAGATCAACCCGGGCCGGGCCGAACGCGCGCGCACTCTCGTCGTGCGCGGCTGACCCGCGGTCTTGCCACGGCGCGCCGCCGCGGGCACGGTGCCGGCATGCCGCAGCACCTCCTGCCCGCCGCTTCGCCGTTCGTGCTCTGCCTCGCGCTCGCCGCGCAGTCCCCGTCCGCCGGCCACGACGTCGAACGCATGGCCCGCGTCGGTGCGCTCGTCGAGCGCGAAGTCGCGTCGGGCCACTACGCGGCCACCAGTTTCCTCGTGCTCCACCACGGCGAAGAAGTGGCGGCCGGCGCGTTCGGGCTCGCCGACGTCGCGTCGTCGACGCCGATGCGCCGCGACACGATCGTGCGCATCTTCTCGATGTCGAAGGCGATCACCGCAGTCGCGGCACTGGCCCTCGTCGAAGACGGACGGCTGCGGCTCGACACGAAGGTCGCGGACTGGCTGCCCGAACTCGCGGCGCCGAAGGTCTTCGCCGGCGGCACGGCCGACGCGCCGCGCCTCGAACCGGCGCAGAAAGCGATCACGGTGCGCATGCTGCTGAACCACACCGCGGGCTTCACCTACGACTTCTTCCGCGACTCGCCGCTGCACGACATGTATCGCGCGGCCGATCTCTGGAGCGCCGCGTCGCTCGACGAGTTCGTGCGGCGCGCGGCCGCGCTGCCGCTGCTCGCGCAGCCGGGCGAACAGTGGAACTACAGCATCGCCGACGACGTGCTCGGTGCGTTGATCGAACGCACGGCCGGACGCCCGTTCCCCGACTACGTGCGCGACCGCGTCACCGGACCGCTCGGCATGACCGACACCGGCTTCGACGTGCCCGAAGAGAAGCGTGCGCGGCTCGCGACCGTGCACACGAAGAAGGACGGTGCGTTCGAAGCGGTGCCCGTCGCGTTCGGCACGTACGCGGAGCCGGGCCGCGGCTTCCCCGCGGGCGGGGCCGGGATGTTCTCGACGCTCGACGACTACGCGAAGTTCGCGGGCATGCTCGGCAACGGCGGTTCGTGGAAGGGCGTGCGGATCCTCGGGCGCAAGACGATGGAGCTCGCCACGACGAACTCGCTGCGCGGCGCGCAGTCGATGCGGAGCCCGGGCGACGGCTGGAACCTGATCTGCGGCGTCCGCACCGATCCCGGGGCCGCGTCCGACTTCGGCAGCCAGGGCATGCTGTTCTGGAGCGGTGCGGCGACGACGGCGTTCTTCGCCGACCCGCACGAGGACCTCGTCGGTGTGGTGTTCTGCCAGCACCTGCCCCACGACCCCGAACGGTTCCTGTCGCGCTTCCGCGACGCGGTGTACATCGCCCTCCGCTGACCGGCGGGAACGCGGCGGTGATTGCCCGAACGGGCCCCGCTCCGCTATGACGGACCCGTGTACCAGAGACCGCTCGCGGCCTTCCTCCGCCCGTTCTTCGTCCTGTGGTTCCTGATCGTCGCGATCGCGGCGCAGGACACGGCGCTCCTGCCCGGTGAGACGGCGGCACTGCGTGCCAAGGCCGTCGGCGACTCGAATGCGGCGATCGTCGAACTGCTCGATCTCGCGACGTCCACCGCCGCACGCGCCGACGCGAGCCGCGACGCGCGCGCCTGTGTCGAGGCGTGGGCGACCGAAGCCGGCACGATGCTGCGCCGGCGCCCGACGCCCGAGCTGCTGCAGCGCTTCGACGCGCTGCGGAAGACGCCGCTCGTGCAGGCGGACCCGCTGCTCGCCGACCGCATCGCGCTCGCCGCGTTCGCCGCGAGCTACACACACCCGGCCGCCGACGCCGAACGTCGGGCCGGCGAACTCGGCTTCGTCCGCGAGTACTGGCTCGTGGGTCCGTTCGCGAACGAACGCGGAAGCGGCTACAAGACCGCGCAGCCGCCGGAGACGGCGCTCGACCTCGACGCAGAACTGCCCGGCAAGCAGCGCCCCGTGCGCTGGCGCCAGCTGCCGCCGCTGCCGGCGCACGCCGCTCTGCCCCTCGGGCGCATCGTCGATCCGCACGAACAGTCCCTCGTCTACGCGGCGTTCACCCTCGTTGCCGAGCAGGCGACCACGAGCGTTCTCGAGCTCGGCTGCACCGGCAGCTTCCGCGTGTTCTGCAACCGCGTCGAAGTCGCCGCGCGCGAAGTCGAACGACCGTTCGCCTACGACCAGGACGCGATCGTGCTGCCGCTCGCCGCGGGGCCGAACCTCGTCGTGCTGAAGCTGTGCCACCAGGAGGGCGCCGACTTCTGGGCGACCGCGCGCCTGCGCAGTCGCGACGGCACGCCGCTGCACGGCGTCCGCCCGTCCGTGGCGCGGCAGGACATGGTCGCGGCCGGGGCCACGGCGGCAGCACCGGCGGACAACGCGGCCGACGGCGCCGACCTCGGCGCGCGCTCGCACTGGAAGCTCGGCGAGACGGAGGGCGCGAACAACCTCCGCCTCGCGTGGCTGTGGCGCGCACGTTCGGCCGACGGCGACAAGAAGCGGCGCGATCTCGCGGCGGCGACCGCGGCGGCGACGGCGCTGCCCGACGTCGCGGAGGCGCACCTGCTCGTCGCGAACGCGAACGAACGCCACGCCCGCAGCGCCGCCGACCGCGACGAGAACGAACGGCGCCGCGCGCTCGAGCGCGCACTCGAGTGTTCCAAGGACCACGTCGAGGCGCTCGTGCAGCTCGGCAACCTGCTGCGCAGCAGCAGCAAGTTGTGGCGGCAGGCGCGGGAACTCGCTGACCGGGCGCTGGCCGTGCGGCCGGACCACGCGGGTGCCCTGCATCTGCGCTTCGCGACGCTCCACGACGAAGGGCTGCCCCAGCGGGCGACCGAAGAACTGCTGGCCGCAGCCGCGGCACCGACCGCCGCTCCGTCGATCCTGCGCGCGGCCGCCGACGCCATCGACGAACGCGAAGCGAAGAACGCCCTCCTGCTCCGCCAGCGCGTGCTCGCGGAGAGCAACAGCGACTCGGACGTCAACGCGGTGACGACGCTGCTGCTGCGGACCGGCCGCACCGACGAAGGCAAGGCGCTGCTCCGCGCGACCGTCGATCGTTCACCGTACTCGGCGCAGGCGCGGTGGCAGCTCGCGAACCTGCACCTCGTGCGCGGCGAACAGGCCGCGGCGATCGCGCTGCTCGACCAGTGGCTCGCCATCGCTCCCGACGACGCAAACGCGATGGCCCTCGCCGCGAAGTGCTGGCGCCAGCGGACCGACGTCGCCGACGCGTCGATGAAGCAGCAGGACCTGCTGCGTTCGGCGCTCGCGGTCGAACCGACGCGGCGCGACGACGAACGCTACGTCGAGTACCTGGCCGCGAACGCGACGACCGGCGAAGCGACGCCGTTCTACGCCGCCTTGCAGCAGGACGCAGCCGCGATCGTGAAGGCGGACGCCGGTCCGCCCGAGGACTCCGGCGCCGCGAAGGACACGCTGCACTGGATCCTGCGGCAGGAGATCGTGCGCGCGAACGGCAACGGCACGAAGAACGTCTACACGCACGAGATCGCGCGGGTCCTCACCGAGGACGGCGCACGCTTCCTCGCCAACTACCGCCTCGGCTACTGGGGCGACGAGCAGCGGGCGCGGCTCCTGTCGTGCACCGTGTTCCGCAAGAACGGCGCCGTCGAACGTCCCGCCCTGCAGGGTGCGCGCGTGCGCATGCCCGACCTGCGACCCGGCGACGTCGTCGCGGTCGAGGGCCGCGTCGACGACCTCCGCCCGTCGTTCTTCGGCGACTACTTCGGCTACGTGCACTCGTTCGCGGGCCCCGAAGGCTCGCCGGTGCGCACCGGCGAACTCGTCGTGCTCGCCGACCCGGGCCGCGAGTACCGCTGCCAGGCCGTGAACGGCGCGCCGGAGCCCGAACGCACGGCGCTGCCCGACGGCACGCTGCAGTTCCGCTGGCGCATGCACGACACCAAGCGCGACGTGCCCGAGATCCGCCGGCCGCAGCCGAAGGAGTACGAGCCGATCGTCCGGATGACGACGTACCGCGACTGGGACCACTTCGCGTCGTGGTGGTGGAACCTCATCAAGGAGCAGCTCGAGGTCACGCCGTCGATGCGCGCGACCATCGCGCGGCTCACCGAAGGCCTGACCGACACCGAAGCGAAGATCGCCGCGATCTACCACTTCGTGACGACGGAGGTCCGCTACGAGGCGTGGGAGTTCGGCGTGCACGGCTACAAGCCGTACAGCACCGCCGTCATCCACGAACGGCGCCACGGCGACTGCAAGGACAAGGCGCTGCTCCTCTGCGCCATGCTCGGGGAGATCGGCGTGAAGGCCCGCCCCGTGATCATCCACGCCGACTCGCCGCACAGCCGCGACGACCTCGAGCTCGCGATGGTCGAACACTTCAACCACTGCATCGCCTGGCTGCCGCCAGCGGACGGGCGCCCAGGGCGCTTCCTCGACGGCACCGCGGTGTGGCATCCCACCGACACGCTTCCCGACATGGACCAGAGCGCTCGCGTCCTGGTGGTCGACGAGGGTCGCGCCGAACTGCGCACGATCGACGAGACGACGCCCGCCGCCAACCGGCAGCAGGACCGCTACGTGGTGGCGCTCAACGCCGACGGCGGTGCGCGGCTCGAAGTCGAGCACGCGCCGCTCGGCAACGAAGCCGTCGGGCTGCGTGCGATGCTCGCGACCGAGCCAGCGCGCCGCCGCGAGGTCGTCGAGCGCAACCTCGTGCAGACGTTCGGCAAACTGACCCTCGACGAAGTCACCGCGAGCGACCCGCTCGACCTCGCGGCACCGGTGAAGCTGCACGCGACCGCGACGATGGCCGAGGCGGGGCAGCGATCCGGCAAGCGTTGGCAGCTCCCGAGCGCGTGGAGCCCCGACAGCCTGATCGCTCTCGCGAACGAGCCGGAGCGCCACACGCCGCTGCTGCTCGGCGTGCCGAACGGCAACGCACGGACACTGCGGTACATGCTGCCCGCCGGCTGGCGAGCCACGGACCTGCCGACGGCAGTGCGGCGAACGGCGCCGTTCGCGACGTTCACGATGGAGTGGCGCACCGAAGGTTCGGAGGTCGTCGTCGACCGCCGCCTCGAGTTCACGAAGTCGCGCATCGAGATCGCGGAACACGACGCGTTCCGCGAGTTCGCCGCAGCCGTGAAGGCCGCCGACGACCAGCTCGTGCTGCTGGAGCAGGAGGGAGCCCGATGATCCGCCTTACGACGAAGTACCTGTTCGCCGCGCTGCTCACGTTCGCACCGTCGGCTCTCGTCGCGCAGAGCGACACGAAGGAGGTCGCCGCGGCGATCGTGCGGTCGCTCGTCCCCGCCACCGACGACCCGGACGCGGGCTTCCGTGACCTCGTCACGACCGCGATGGCGCAACGCCTCTCGCCAGCCGCGTGGGTGCTGGTCCAGGAAGCGATCTGGCAGGTGAACCAGCTCCAGGATCCCGCCGCGCGGCGCGAGGAACTGAAGCCGGCAACGGCCGGCGAACGCCTGCACGGTCGCCTCGAACAGAAGCTGACCGAGCTGCGGTGGTGGCTCGACCGTGCGTGCGACGGTCCGTTGCGCGCCGGCGCGATCCCGGCACTCGGCTACTGCAAACACGCCGTCGTCGTCGGCCCGCTCGGCGACGAAGGGGAACACTTCGTCGGCATCCCGCTGGCGCCCGAGTTCCGCTTCCCCGCTGTCGGCGCAGAAATGCCCGGCCGCGGCCGCATGGCCAAGGTGCGCCGGGTCGACACACGGGTCGGCAGCGACTACGTCGAGTTCTTCTCGCGCGCGAACGCGATGCCCGGCTGCTACTACGCGCTCCAGCGCTTCGCCGTCGACGCGCCGATCGACGGGTTCCTCGAAGTCGAGTTCGACGGCGACTTCCAGCTCTTCGTCGACGGCAGCGAGATGCTGCGCGTCGAGCGCTGGAAGGGCACCGCGCCGCGGCGCCACTACGTCGCCGTGCACCTCCCGGCCGGCGAACACACCACGCTGCTGAAGGCTTGCTCGTTCGAGAGGGATCGTTTCACGATGCGCTGGCTCGACGCCGACGCCGCTCCTCTCACGGCCGTCCGCCAGATCGCGATCGAGGATCCGGCGGCGCCGATCGGCGATCGCGCGACACCGTCGGAGAACGCCTTCGTCACCGCCGACGCGCTCCTCGCGCGTGCCGCCGAGCAGGCCGACGCTGCGCCCGAACTGCGCATCGCGGCCATCCTGGTGGCGGAGCGCGACAACAACACCGACCTCGCGCTACGCCTCTGCGAACCGCTCCGCCGCTCGCCGCCGAGCGATCCGCTCGCCGCACTCGCGTTCGCCCGTGTGCTGCGGTACGCGCCGATGCCCGACGCGCTGCGCCGCGCCGAAGCGCGCAAGATCGAGGAGCCCGCGATCGCCGGACTGCCGACGGAGCATCACGCGGCCCGCATGGCGAACGTCGCGCTTCTGTCCGAACAGGACCAGCGGGAGAAGGCCTTGCGGCTCCTGGCCGACCATCCGGCCCCCGGCCCCGCGACGTTCCAGCGGCGACACGCCCTCGTGCGCGAATTGAAGTTCGCCGCCGAGGAGGTTCCGTTGCTCGAGCAGTGGGCCGCGAAGTGCCCGCGCGACCCGCGCCCGCTCAACCTCCTGGCGGACGCCGCGGCATCCGCGGCGGACGGCGCCCGCGCGGTGGAACTGCGCAAGCGTGCGTCGGCATTCGCGCCGGATCTGCAGAACGGCGCACGGGCCGTCGAAGCGGCGATCGACGTGGGCGACGCCGCGACCGCACGCGCATGGATCGACGCGATCGCCCCGCTGGCAGAGAACCCGCGCGACATCGGCCGCGTGACCCTCGAGGGCCGGCTCTTCCGCGCGAGCGGCGACGACGCGGCGTTGACCCCGCTGCTCCAGGAGGCGATCCACCACCCGGACGCGTCGACGGACTTCCTATTCGACCTCGCCGGCCAGTGTGCGCGGCAGCCCGGCGGCAAGGCGACCACGATCGCGTGCCTGCAGCGGTCGCTCGAACTCGATCCCGACCAGCCGAAGGTGCGCGCCTGGCTGGCCGAACTCGGCGAACTGCCGCCCGAAGCCGCGACGTTCGCGCCGTTCCGGCGCGACGGCGACGCGGTGCGGAAGGCGTTCACGGCCGGCGAACGCGAACAAACCGCGTCGTCGACGGTCCTGATCGACCAGCGCATCGTCGAACTGCACGTCGACGGCAGCTGGACCTCCGAGACGCACGAACTGCGCCGCATCAACGACCAGGCCGGTGTCGACGCGTTCCGGACGGCGGCGCCGCTCGACGGTGCCGACGAGGTGCTGCTGGTTCGTACGATCGGCGCCGACGGACGCGTCTGGGTCCCGGCGCAGGTCGAGAACGAGTACGCGCTGCAGCGGCTCGAGCCCGGCGTGTTCGTCGAGTGGCGCTACCGCGAACGCGGCGCCGCTCCCGGCGCCGACCCGGCGCACGCGGGTACGTTCTACTTCGGCTCCGAGTCCGAACCGCTGCTGCTGTCGGAGTTCGTCGTGATCGCACCGGCAGTATGCCGCGCCTCGGCAAGGAGCCGGGGCTTCGGTGACCCGACCGAGACGCGCGATCTCGACGGCGGACGCAAGGCCACGATCTGGCGGCGCGAGAACCTGCCCGCTCTCCCGCGCGAGCAGTTCCTCCCGCCGCTGCACGAGACCGTGCCGTTCGTCGAAGTCGGTGAGGACGCGACGCCGTTCGCGTCGCTGCGCCGCACGCGCATCGACCTGCTGCGCCGCACGCGTCCGACCGCGCCCATCCAGACGAAGGCGAAGGAACTGTTCGCCGGCCTCGACGGTCGCTCGGTCGTCGAAGCGGCGTGGAAGTGGTGCAACGAGACCATCGAGAGCGGGCCCGCGGAATCGGCGCTCGACACGCTGCTCCTCCAGAAGGGCAGCCGCTTCCTGCTCGTCGCCGCGCTGCTGCGCGCGGCGGGGCTCGACGTCGCACCCACGGCGTGCCACGGCTTCCGAAACGAGGCGAGCGACGACTCCTCGCTGTTCGCAGCGCAGGACCCGTTCGACGTCACGGGCGCCCTCGTGACGCTCGCGAACGGCGAGCGCATCCACCTGTTCGTCGACACCCCGCGTCACTGGCCGCTCGGCGCCGTGCCGGCGGGCCGCGCCGGCACTTCGGCGATGGTGCTGCGCGACGACGGGAACGAGACCATCGTCCTGCCGAGCAGCGACGCGGCGATGCAGACGCTGCGCATCCGCGGCGACGCGACGATCGAGGGTTCGGAGATCCGGATCGACGCGATCGCCGAGATCGGCGACCTCGCCGGTTTCGGCCTCGCCGACCGCCTGCGCGAGCTGAAGGAGAACCAGCAGAAGCTCGCGGCGCGCCAGATCGCGCAACAGATCTTCTCCGGCTTCCGCGTGCGCAACGCGCAGATCGCCGATGCGACGCCCGGCAAGCCGCTGCGCATCCAGGCCACGGTCGGCCGTGCCGGCGTGCAGAGCGAGGGCGACGGCTTCGTGATGCAGCTCCCCGTACCGCCGATGAAGTTCGTCGCGAACTTTGGCGATCGAGCCGAGCGCACTCTGCCCTTCCTGTTCCCCGGCGACGTCCTCAACGAGTGGCAGATCGACGTCGACGCTGGCGCGGCTCACCGCTTCGTCGACTGCCCGGCGCCCGTCTCGATCCGTTGCCGGCAGTTCGAACACGACCTGCAGGTCGTCCGGGTCGGCGACAAGCTGCGTTTCTCGCGCCGCACGCGGGTGCTGCCGGGCTCGTTCCCGGCGAATCGCTTCGGCGAGTGGCTGCGCGCCCTCGCCGACGCCGACCGCGCCGACCAGGTGACGGTCGACCTCGCTGCGAAGGGGTAGATCGCGCGGACTCGCGCCGCGCCGACCGTCGGGGATGGCGGGAACCCCGGCGCTGCGCGATGATGCTGCGCTCGCGTATGCGCCTCGTTCCTGCCCTGTTGCTGTTGCTGTTGCTGCCGGGACTCCTGGTTCCCGCCGGCATCGCGCTGCGCTGGTGCCGGTGCGAACACCCGATGACGGCTTCGCGCACCGCGTCGTGCTGCGCGGCGAAGCCGGCACCGGTGAAGGCCTGCTGTGCCCGCCGCAACACGCGGCCCACGGACGGCAGCGACGAAGGTGCCGTCGCGCGAGTCGAGCAGGGCAAGTGCCGTTGCGTGTGGATCAAGGCGCCCGACGATCGGCCCGACCCGACGCCGCCGCCCGACGCCGACCCGGTCGCGCTGCCGGCCCCGCTGGTCGCGGCGATCCCTTCGCCTGCACCGCCCGCATCGGCGCCGTGCGATCTCGCGGTCACCGCCGCCTGTCGCGCACCGCCGGATCGCGCGCGCTGCCTGCCGCTGCTGCTCTGAAGAACCCGCCCCGCGGACGGCGCGGTTTCGGCGTTCTCGGCCGGACCGTGCCACGCGGGGCAGCGTCACGGAGCGAGCGTCGCGGCGGCCCCGCTGCTTCGCCTCCTCCCGTGATGTCGCGTCGTCGTTTCGATCCGCCCGTTCCGAGGGCTGTCCGTTCCGGTCGCGAGGTTCTCATGTTCCGTTGTTCGATCCCGTTGTTCCTGACACTCGTCCTGCCCGCGCAGGAGAGCCCGGCGGCGAAACCCGCCGAAACCGCTCCGCAGTCCCCCCGCGTCGAAGTGCCCGCGTTCCCGAACGCGACGTGCCCGATCATGGGCAAGAAGGTGTCGATGCCGCTGTCGGTGGACACCGAGCTCGGCCGCATCTGGGTGTGCTGCAAGCCGTGCTACAAGAAGGTGCTCCGCGACGTCGCAGCGGCGCACAAGACCGCCTATCCGACCGTCGAGGCGCACGCGAACACGACGTGCCCCGTGTCCGGCGAGCCGATCGGCGAACACGCCGTCGAGGTCACGCTGCAAGGCCACCGTTTCCGCGTGTGCTGCAGCGCGTGCTCCGCCGACGCGCAGAAACAGTCGCAGCGCACCCTCGCCAAGGTCTTGCAGCCGAAGCTCGTCGACGTCGGCAACACGACGTGCCCGGTCACCGGCCAGCCGGTCGCGGAGAACGTCGTCGTGACGATCGGCGATCACATCGTGCGCCTCGCGACGCCGCTGGTCGTCGAGGACGTCGAGAAGGACCCCGCGGGGGTCCTCGCGAAGGCGCAGGAGATCCGGAAGAAGCAGCCCGCGCCGGCGCCGCACGTTCACACGAAGAAGGCGGAGCCCGCTCCGAAGACGGCGCCGGCCCCGGGTACGGAGGGCGGCAAGTGAAGGCGGCCCGGATGCGGCGCTGCCTCGCGTTGTCGCTCGCGACCGCGGCATGCACAGCACCGCCGCCGATGCCGGACCCGCCCGCGTCGCACCCGGCCTCCCCCGCCGCCGCCGCGGCACCGGAGCGCCCGATGTCCGACGCGTTGTCGATGCCGAAACGCAGCGCGACGCCGCCTTCGACCGGCGGGCGAGGGCACTGACGTGCGCACCGTCCGTCCGCCGACGCGCTGGCTCGGCCCCCTCGCGCTGTTCGCCGCGTGCACGTCCGTCGACCCGGCCGCGGACCGCGCAGTCGTACACGCGGCGGTACAGCAGCGCGCGGCCACCGACGCCGACGCGCCGCGCGAAGACGACGACGCGGCGGCCAACGCCGTGCGCGACCTGCTCACGCGCCCCCTCGACGAAGAGGGCGCCGTTCGCGTGATGTTCCTCGCCAACCATCGGGTGCGAGCGGGCTACGAACGCCTCGGCATCGCCCGCGCCGATCTGGTGCAGGCGGGACTGCTGCGCAATCCGGTCTTCGACCTCGATGCGCGCTTCCTGTTCGACGGTGGCACGGAGGTCGAACTCGGCCTCGCCGCGCCGTTCGTCGACCTGTTCTGGCGGCCGCTGCGCACGCACGTCGCCGAGCACGAGTTCGCCGCCGCGAAGCTCGTGTTCACGGACTCGCTCCTGCACGCCGTCTTCACGGTGCGCGGCGCGTTCGTCGACCTGCGCGCCGCGAACAGGGCCGTGGAGCTGCACCGCGCCGACGTCGACGCGGCGGGATCCGCGCACCAGCTCGCCGTCGAGCTGCACGCCGCCGGCAACCTCACCGATCAGGCGCTGGCCCTGGAACGCCTCGGCGAAACGCGCGCACGTCTCGACCTCGCCGCGGCCGAACTCACAGCCGAAGAGGCGCGCGAACGATTGCAGATGCTTCTCGGTCTGTGGGGCCCGGACACGGCGTGGACTCCCGCCGACTCGCCTTCTCCCGATCCGATGGCCGGCGTCGACATCGGCGACGTCGAGTCGCGCGCCGTCGACGCGTCGCTCGACCTCGCCGCGGCGCGGGCTGGCATCGACGCACTCGCGGGGCACGCCGACCTCGCCACCTGGCGCAGCTGGCTCCCCGAAGGGCAGATCGGCGCGAGCGCCATCCGCGAGCCGGGCGGCGACTGGGGCCTCGGTCCGCGGTTCGGCATGGAGCTGCCGCTCTTCGACACGGGCGCGGCCGGACGCGCACGCGCCGGCGCCGCCCTGCGAGCCGCACTGCACGACCACGCGGCGATCGCGGTCGAGATCCGCTCGATCGCGCGCAACCTCCGCACGAGGTTCGTGCACCTCGCCGCCCGCGAACGCTTCCTGCGCGACGTGCACCTGCCGCAGCGCGCCGAAGTGCTGCGCACGACGCTGCAGACCTACAACGCGATGCAGATCGGGGTCTTCGACGTGCTGCGCCAGCGCCGCCTCGAACTCGCCGACGAGCTGGAACACACCACCGTTCTCCGCGACACGCTGCGCGCTCGTCTCGACCTTCAGCAGCTGCTCGCCGGCGCGATGCCGAAGGACCGCGGCCCCGCCGAACCGCCGACACGCACCGCGCCCGACGTTCGCGACGCGGAGCCGACCCGAGGACACTGACATGAACCACGACCGCCGCCAGTTCCTGTTCGTGAGCACCGCCGCCGGACTCGGCGGCGCACTGCCCGCGCGCGCCGGGTCGCCGCGACCGACCGCTCCGCGCACCGAGCCCGGCGCCGTCGAAACGCCGAACGGCAGCACGCTCCCGTGGCGCGTGCAGGACGGAGTGAAGATCGGCCACCTCGTCGTGGCGCCGGTGCGGCACGAATTCGCGCCCGGTCTCGAAGGCAACTGCTACGGCTACAACGGCCAGGTGCACGGCCCGACGATCGAAGCGGTCGAAGGCGACCGGGTGCGCATCTACGTGACGAACCGCCTCGACGTACCGACCACCGTTCACTGGCACGGCATGCTGGTGCCGAACGGCATGGACGGCGTCGGCGGACTCACGCAGCGCTCGATCGAGCCGGGCGAAACGTTCCGCTACGAGTTCGATCTCGCGAAGCCCGGCACGTTCATGTTCCACAGCCACCACGACGAGATGGTGCAGATGGCGATGGGCCTCGTCGGGATGTTCGTCGTGCATCCGAGGACCGCCGCGGGGCCGCTGCCCGATCGCGACTTCGTCTACATGCTCGGCGAGTGGGCGCTGAAGGTCGGCACCGAACGGCCCGACCCGAACGAGATGAAGGACTTCAACGTGCTCACGTTGAACGGCAAGGTCTTCCCCGCGACCGCGCCGATGGTCGTGAAGACCGGCCAGCGCGTGCGCATCCGCATCGGCAACCTGAGCGCGATGGACCACCACCCCATGCACCTACACGGGCACGCGTTCACCGTCACCGCGACGGACGGCGGCGACATCCCACCGTCGGCGCGCTACCCGGAGACGACCGTGCTCGTGGCCGCGGGACAGACGCGCACGATCGAGTTCGTCGCGGACGCGCCGGGCGACTGGGCCTTCCACTGCCACATGACGCACCACGTGATGACGCAGATGGGCCACGACGTACCGAACCTCGTCGGCGTCGATCCGAGCCTGTTCGACGAGCAGCTCGCGAAGGTGCTGCCGGCGTTCCTCCAGATGGGGCGCGGCGACGAACAGGATCCCGCCGCCGAGGACACGACGATGCCGAAGAACAGCCTGCCGATGGTCGGCGGCCTCGGCGGCCACGGCTACATCACGATGGGCGGCATGGTGACGGTGCTGAAGGTCCGCGACGGCATCACCGGCTACGGCGACCCCGGCTTCTACACCGCGCCGGCCGGCACGCTCGCCAACGTCGCCTTGCCGGAAGAACTCGCGCGCGACGGCATCCGCGTCGACTGACGACGCGGCGGCGGGGACGCACGAAACCGTGGACTCCTCCGGCCCGAGCGACGATCCTCCGCCCCCATGCAACCAGGTGCGCAGCCGGCGAACGAACCCTCGAGTCGCATCCCGACCCGCTTCGTCGACCACCTCGGCGACGACGATTTGCGCGTCCTGAACGGCCTCCTGCCGTGGCGAGCGTTCACCCTCGATGCGCACGGTCGTGAGTTCGGCGTGCGCGCATCGGAGACGAAGCGCAACGTGCCGCAGCAGATCCCCGACCGGCGCATCGTCGAACTGCACCGCCGCTTCCCGCTGACCGGACGAAGCGTGCTCGAGATCGGCTGCTTCGAAGGCATCCACACGATCGCGCTCGCCCAGAAGGCGCGCGAAGTGGTCGCGATCGACAGCCGGATCGAGAACGTCGTGAAGACCGTCGTCCGCACGTGGAGCTTCGGGCTGCACGTCACGTGCTTCAAATGCGACGTCGAGCGCGACGAGGACTTCGCGCTCGTGCCCGAAGTCGACATCACGCACCACGTCGGCGTGCTCTACCACCTGACCGATCCGGTCGGCCACCTCGCCAAGCTGCTGCGTCGCACGAAGCACGCGCTGATGCTCGACACCCACGTCGCCGCACCCGGCACGGCGACGAAGAGCTACCAGGTCGGCGGACGCACGTATCCGTACCGCCACTTCACCGAAGGCGGCCGCGCCGACGCGTTCTCGGGCATGTACGACCACGCGAAGTGGCTCCCGATCGACGTGCTGACCGCTCTCCTGCGCGAGCAGGGCTTCGGCGAGGTCGACGTCGCGGAGATGCGTGAAGAACGCAACGGGCCCCGCACGTTGATCTTCGCGCGCCGCACGTCGTGAAGACCCTCGTGCTGGCGCTGCTCGTGCTGCACGTGCTGCTCGGAACGGCACGCGTGCCGGGCGTCGTGATCGCCCGGCGGCTGGACGACGTCGCCGAGTTCGAGCGCCGCGGCGCGCCGCGTTTCTTTCTCGACTCACCCCGCCAGCGCGGCGCCGCGGCGGTCGAGTGGATCCTCGCGAACGTGCCCGCCGACGCGGTCGTGCTCTACCGCGGCGACAGCAAGGGCTCGATCGAGTTCGTCCCGGGGCTGATCGCCCCGCGACTCCTGGTCCGGGCCGACGCGTGCCCCGCCGACGACGGGTACCACGGCCGCCCTCTCGCCCGGCGCTCGTCCCGGGATGGCGGCAAGGTGCTCGTCGTCGCGGCCCTAGGGGACGATCTGCGGCTCGAGGACCGATGATCGGCGCGACCGTCGGCGAACGCGTCGTGATCAGCGCGCTCGGCGGCCTCGCACTGTTCGGGGCGGTCGCCCACGTCCTGCTGCTGACGAACGCCGCCGTGCCGGCCTTCACGCTGCCGGTCGCGATCGCCGTCGCCGGCACCGCTGCCGCGAAGGTGCACTTCCCGCCGCCCGCTGCCGCACCGGCAGCACCACGCTGGCTGCCGTGGCTCGTGCTCGCGCTCGTCGCCATCCTGACGGGAGCCGTCGCGTACGGCGCCCTCGCCACGACGTCGCGCCATTGGGACGGCGCCGCCGCGTGGGATGCACGAACACGCGCGCTCACCGAACACGCGACGCTGGCGCAGCCGTTCTTCGCCGACCCGGCGGTACTGTCCCCGGCGCGCGACTATCCGCTGCTGCAACCGCTCGTGATCGCCGCGGGCAACACGCTGCTCTCTGGCGACGCCGGCCGAGCGCTCTTCCCGGCACTCCTGGTCGCGCTCGCGCTCCTCGTCGGCACGACGGTCCGACGCGCTGCGACCCCGACGCTCTCGTGGCTCGCCGCCGCCGCGGTCGTGTGCACTCCGATGCTCGTGAAACCGAGCAGCGGCAGCGCCGACTCCGGCTACGGCGACACGTTGCTGCTGATCTGCACGACGGCGATCGGGGCCGGCTTCGTGCGCCGCGACGCACGGTTCGTGTTCCTCGGCGCGTTCCTCGCGGTGCTCGTGAAGCCCGAAGGACTCCTCCACGCAGCTCTCGCCACCGCGGCCGCGGCGACCCTCGGCGAACGCGCGGTCGCCCGCGGCGCCGCCCTCGGCCTCGTGCTCGCCGCGGCGCTCTGGCTGCCTCTGCAGCAGCGGCTCGTCGGCGCCGATCCCGCCGCAGCGCTGCCCGTGCTCCTTGCCCTCGCAGTCGTGTGTGCAACGCTGCTCGCGTTCGACGCGATCGCGCGGCGGCGGGTGTGGAGCAGGCACCGCCGTCTGGCTGCGGGCGCCGCACTCGCGGCAATCGCCGCGATCGCGGCACTCGTCGTCCTCCCCGCGACCGGCGGCACGCTCCGCGCCTACCTCGGCTCCGCCGAGCGTGCCCTGCAGCAGCTCGATCGTGTGCCGGCGATCGCGTGGGGCTTCGTGAACTACGGACTGCTGCGCGGCGACTTCGGCCTCGTCTTCTGGTTCGTCGCGATCGCCGTGGCCGCCGCCGCGCGCCGCCGCGTTCTCGGCGAGTCGGCGCCGATGCTCGCGTTCGTAGCCGGCGGTCTCACGATTGCCGGGGCGGCGTTCGTGCTGTCGCCGGAAGCCGACGTGGACCACCACCTGAAGTCGAGCCTGCCGCGCCTGCTGCTGCACTGGCTCGGGCCGGCCGTGCTGCTCGGCTGCGCCGCCCTGGTCGCGATCAGCGGTCGCCCGCGAACAGACGCAGCGGCGCCGTGACGAGGCGCCCGACGCGCCAGGTCCACGACCCGCGCAGCGCGGCGATGTCGCGCTGCAGGCGCAGGACGGTCTCCTCCGCCTGCTGCAGGCGCTGCCCGTCCGTGCCCGCCGGCGCCTTCTGCGGCACGACGACCGCGTCGGGGTCGGTCCACGACCAGAACGCCGGGGCCTTCGCGAGCGCCGCTTCGAGCGACTTCTTGTAGTAGCGCCCCTCGATGCCGGCGCGCACCAGCTTCGGGTCGACGGCGCCTGCCGCGACGGCGTCCTCGTACGCCTCCATCCAGAGCGCGTTCAGCGGGGTGTCGTCGGTCTTCCACGGCTGCGTCGGCACGACCGTGAAGTGCGTGAGCGCGGTCTTGCCCGGCACGTACTGCTCGAGGTGGTTCCACTCGGTCGGAACGCGATCGCCGATCTCGTCGGGGCGTACGAGACACATCTCGAACAGGAGCTGTTCGTAGCGATAACGCTCTTCGTCGAGCCCGCGGATCACGTCCTCGACCTTCCAGGGCAACCGGTCGCAGTCGAGCAGCATCACGCTGAACTGGCGCCCCGGATGGAACCACGAGTAGTCCTTCCAGGCGGGCGGCGGGTCCTTCTGGAACGTGCAGAGGATCTTCTGCTCGCCGAACGGGATCCGCCAGAGCTCGGCGAGATCGCGGAAGACGAGCATGTCCGAGTCGACGTACAGCGCGCGACCGCGCCAGTTGCACAGCTCGGGGATGCGGAACCGGTAGAACGAGAACTTCGTGCGCGAACGGTTGTGCCGGTGCTTCGGCACCGGGATCACGTAGTCGCGCATGATCGTGACCTCGACGGGCCCGCTCGCGTGCTTCCGGATCGAATGCTCGAGCACCCGCGCCGCGACGTCTTCCGTCTCGTCGCCGCCCACGAAGACGCGCATCGGCGGAATCAGCGTTTCGTAGTCGATCCTCTCTTCGGCAACGATCTTGGCGATCTCGCGGAACTGCAGGTCGAACGACGGCTGCTGATTCGCGAGCAGCGTCGACTGCTGCACGTCGGCGAACGACTTGCTGTACGAACGGCCGCCGTCGACGCCGAGCGAGCGGATCGTCTTCGCACCGAGCCGCGCGAGGATCCGCAGCGCCGCTTCGGAGCTGAAGAAGCGCACCTTGATCGGCGGCGCGGAACCCTTCGGCGCGCACGTCTTGCTGCGCAGGTCGTACCAGACGAGGCGACCCTTCTCGTCGAGCCGCTTCAACACCGGATGGCTCGCGAAGAACGACTCGAGCGGCCGCGCCGGATCGGGCTTGCACTGCACGTGCGGGAACCGGGGCATCACCACCCACTGCGCGTTCTCGAGCAGCCGATCGCCGCACGCCTCGACCACGTCCATGTCGATCACGTGCGCGACGTCGACGGCCATCTCGCGGACGACGTGGTTGAGGCCGAGCTTCCGGAAGCCCGAGATGTCGAACTCGCCGCGCCGCGCGAACGTCGGCCCCTTGCCGAGCAGGAGCCAGGGCGCGTCCGCGAACGGGGTGCCTGCGATCCAATTCGCCAGTTCGATCATCGGACGGAGCGTAGCCGCGCGTCCGCCGCCGAGGAACCTCGGCGAACTGCGTAGGCGCCGACTGGCGACAGGGCGCGCGAGCCCCTTGAATGCCGCGGCGATGAACCTGGTCGACCTGTGGAAGCGCAAGGACCGAGCGCTGCGCGACGCCCCGGCGGACGTCGAAGCAGTCGTGCACCGGGCGGGCGACCAGCCGATGCACTCCCTCCGCATCCCGGCCGGCCGCACGGTGCGCGTCGCCGAGCTGACGGCGTTCCCCGAGATGCACGTTCCACCGCGCTGGCCCGGCTGGGCCGCGTCGATCGCTCCGGGAAAGGGCGCCGCCGTGCTCCGCATCGCCGTCGACATCGGCCCCGGCCTTCGCACGGAAGAGGTCGCGATGCTCCGGCTCGACGCCGCCGACGCGGCACGCTGGACGCCGATCCGCTGCAACTGGCCGCTGCTCGGCGACGTCGCGGACGCGCATCTCGTGATCGAAACGAAGGGCGACGCGGGCGACTCCGTCGTGCTCGGCGTCGGCGACGTCGTCGACCTTCGCGCGCCGATACTCGCGCATGCGAAGGGCCGGGGCATCGAGATCGGACCGGGCATGAACCCTCAGATCCGGCCGGCGCCCGGCGTCGAAGTCCGCTATCTCGAGAAACACTCCGTCGAGGGGTGGGCGCGCATCTACCCGAAGCAGGAACTCGACGCGGTGTCGCAGCAGGTGCGCGCGCTGTGGAAGGACTACGTCACGGGCAACGCGCAGCGGCTCGAGACGGTCGACGACGCGAGCCTCGACTTCGTCTTCAGCAGCCACGTGTTCGAGCATCTCGTCAACCCGCTCGGGACTCTCGCGGCCTGGCGCACGAAGCTGCGCGCCGGCGGGCGCGTGCTCGGCGTCACGCCGGACGCGGCCAACTGCTTCGACCTGCGGCAGCCGCTGTCGACTCCCGACGAGTGGCTGGCCGAGTTCGCGGCGGGCACGTTCGACGTCGAGGACCGCCACTACGAACGCTGGGTCCGCTACACCGAGCCGCGCACGACGCCGCAGAGCCTGAAGCAGCGCGACTACTCCGTCCACGTGCACTTCTACACGCCGGTCACGTTCGGCCAGCTGCTCACGGTCGCCGTGCAGCGCCTGGGGTTCCGCGCCTTCGACGTCCGCAGCACGCCGAACAACAAGGACTTCGCCTGGGTGCTGCACCTCTGACACCCGCCCCCGTCGGCGCGCGGTCACCGCTCGTCGCGGCCATCGTGCTGAACTGGAACGGCCTCGCCGACACCCGCGCCGCGGTGACGAGTCTGCTCGCGCAGACGTGGCGCCGGCTCGAGGTGCACGTCGTCGACAACGCTTCGTCCGGCGGCGATGCGGATGCGCTCGCGAGCGAGTTCGGCGAGCGCATCGTGCTGCGGCGCCACGACCGCAACCTCGGCTTCACCGGCGGCCACAACGGACTCCTGCGCGAACTGATCGCGCGCGGCGACGTCGACCACGTCGCGCTGCTGAACAACGATGCGGTCGCAGCGCCGGACTGGATCGAACGGCTGGTCGGCGCGATCGAATCGGACGCGACGATCGGCGCGTGTGCGAGCCTCATGGTCTTCCGCGAAAACCCGGGCACGGTGGAGAACGCCGGCATCGTGATGCTGCGCACCGGCGAAGCGATCCCGCGCGGGCGCGGCCGGCCCGCGCGCGAGTTCGCGTCCGCCGTGGACGTGGCGGGGGTGTGCGGTGGCGCCATGCTCGCTCGCTCAGCGGCGCTGCGGCAGGTCGGCGTGTTCCGCGACGAGTTCTTCCTCAACTTCGAGGACGTCGACCTGTCGCTCCGTCTCGTCGCGACGGGCTGGCGCTGCCGCTACGTGCCGACGGCGATCGTCCGCCACGGCCTGAACCAGAGCATCGACAAGGTCCGCGACGACGCGTTCCGGATCCGCTCGATCCGGAACATGAGCGTCGCGTACTTCGTGAACATGCCGTGGCAGGTGCTCCTGCTCGTCGTGCCCTGGCAGGTGCTGAGCTGGATCGTGGCACCCGTCGCCGCTGCACTCGTCGGGCGTCCTTCGTTCGCGAAAGTGCTGCTTCTCGGTCGACTCCGCACGCTGAGCGAGTGGCGCGGTCTCCTCCGCGACCGGCGCGCGCTGCGGCCGCTGCGACGCGCGTCGTGGTGGCGCCTCTTCCGGATGCACGGGTCTTCGGTCGCCGCCTACGCGCGCTTCCTGCGGGACGTCGTGCTGTTCCGTCGGCGCGAGCCCATGAAGTAGGCGAGTTCCGCGCGCCACACGACCAGACGGAGCGCGCCCGCCAGCGCAAGGCGTCCGGGCAGACCGGCGGCGGCCGCCGCCGCGACGATCCGGGCCACGACGTCCCAGGCCAGTTCGGGGTGTTCGTCGCGCGCGAACGCGAGCCGCAGGGCCGCGCTCTCGTACTGCCGGCCGCGCAGGTCCACGAACACGTCGTAGAGGAGATTGTTGCGGAGCGCACGGCTCGGGCGTGCACTCTCGGCGAGCCAGCCGCGCGCCCGACCTTCGCGGTCCATCCACGACAGCAGCGCCGCCTCCTCGCGGTAGCGCTCGAGCGTGCGCACGTTCGCGGCGGTGACGCTCTGCAGGTGGCGGCGGTAGCCGAACAACGCGTCCGGCACGGCTGCGATCGCGTGTCCGGCGAGCGCGGTGCGCACGTTGCGCTCCCAGTCGAGCGTTGCGCGCAGCTTCGGGTCGAACGGACCGACGGCGCGGAAGCGGTCCGTGCGATACACCGCGGACGGGCACATGACGAAGTTGCCCCGCCGCAGCAGGAGGAACTGCACACGCGGGTCCGGATCGAGGCACTCGCTCCAGAAGCCGTCCTTGAAGCGTTCGACCGGCGAATCGATCACGCGGCCGCTCTCGTCGAGTGCGTGGGCGCGGCAGTGGGCGAACGCGGCGGTCGGCACCGCCTCGAGGGTGCGCAGCATGCCCTCGAGGAATGCATCGTGGTACACGTCGTCGACGTGCGCGAGGCAGAAGAAGGGCGTCTCGACGAGCTCTGCCGCGCGGTTCCAGTTGCCGCCGAGGCCGAGCGGCTCGACGTTCTCCACGATGCGGATCCGCGAACCACACACCGCGCGCGCCTTCGCCACCGAGTCGTCGGTCGACGCGTCGTCGACGAGCAGGATGTCGAAGTCCTTCCGCGTCTGCCGCAGGAGGGACGACAGGAGCGGCTCGAGATACGGCCCCGCGTTCCGGCACGGGATCGCGAAGGTCACGGACGCGCGCGCCATTCGCGGCCAGTGTGCCGGCGGACGCTGCGGTTTCCACCGACGACGGCGCGTGGACGCGATCGCGTCGTCGGGTAGCCTGTGCCGCTCGTGACCGCCGCCGCCCCACGCACTTGTTTCTTCGGTCTGCCCAGGATGGGCAGCTGGAAGATCCGCGCCGGCCAGATCGCGGAGGCGCGGCCCACGTGGAGCAGCGCGGAGAAGCTGACGCCCGAGACGATCCTGGACAACGAGGTCTTCTGCGCGATCAAGCGGCCGTTCCGTTCGCGCATGCGCCTTCTGCGGGGCCTCGGCAAGGTCGTGTTGTACGACGTGCTCGACTGCTGGCAGCAGCCCGAAGACGGCCTCGCCTGCACCGACATGGACAAGGTGCTGCGCTGGTTCGAGGAGTGGTTCGCCGACATGGCGGTCGACGGCGTGATCTTCCCGAACCGCACGATGATGGAGGACCTCGGTCACCTCGTGCCGAACCCGGTCTGCCTCTACCACCACTTCTGGCCCGGCATGGAGCCGATCGAGATCCGTCGCGAGGCGAGGGTCGTCGGTTACCAGGGCGAAGCGGAGTACCTCGGCCCTTGGCGCCGCGTGCTCGAGCGCGCGTGCGAGCGGTTCGGACTCGAGTTCGTCGCGAACCCCGGCGACCTGCGCTCACTCGACATCGGCATCGCGGCCCGCGGCGGCGACCACGCGTGCCTCATGTCGCACCGCTACAAGTCGAACGTCAAGCTCGCCAACCTCTACGGCGCGGCGATCCCGTGCGTCGTCAACTCCGCGGAGGAGTCCTACCGCGAGACCGACAACGGCGAAGTGCGCTTCTTCACGACGCCCGAAGAACTCGAGGCGAGGCTCGAAGAGCTGCTGCCGTACGACACGCGGATGCACGTGCACCGCTCGTTCCTGGTCGCACGGAAGGACTACACGCTCGAGTCGATCGCGGACCGCTACGAACACTACATCCGCGGCGTGGTGGCGCAGCGCGCAGCGGCGATCCCGACGAACCGCTGACGGCCCGGCGGGCCGTCAGCGCGGCGACGGACCGCGCAGCCAGCGGAACGTGACCCAGTAGCGCACGCGGTTCACGATGTGCAGCACGCCGGCCGTGATGCGGTAGGTGCGCGACGTGCGCACCGCGTCGACCTTGCGGATGAAGTCGGACGCGATGGTGCGCTGGTCCAGGTCGTCGAGCGCGCACCACGAGCCGAGCCGTTCGGCGAGTTCGCGCCGCCGCTCGTCGACGTCGCGCTGCACGAACTCGACCTGGCGCACGAGTTCCTGCTTCTTGCGGAGGAGGTCGTCGCGCGTGCGTTCGAGTTCGCGGAGGCGACCTCGCGCCGCATCCACCTCGCACCGCACGTAGCCCACGCGTTCGTGGAGCTCGCGCTCGGCCGCGTGGTCGGTTTGCGAGGAGCGAGGATCCTGCATCACCGCGTCAACGTGGCGAACCGCCCGACCAGTGTCAACGCCCGAGCCCCCGGTTCGCGGGAAACAGCGCTCCCCCACGCCCCGCCCCGCGTTGCAACACCCTCCGGCGACAGCCAGAATCCGCGTGCATGCCGGGCAGTCGAGTCCTCGTCGTCGTGTCGTTCTACGACGCACGACCCGTCGACGACCTCGACCGCCTGCTGGTCGCGCTCCGCACGACCGAGGCGGGCTGGCCGTTCGACGTGCGCGTCGTCGTGAACCGCGACGGCGATGGCCCGCTCGGACTGGCGGAGCGTCATCCGGGGGTCGAGTTCCTCGAGCGGCCGAACACGGGCTACAACATCGGCGCGTGGGAGCACGGGTGGCGCACGGCAACGGCCTGGGACAGCTATCTGTTCCTGCAGCACGAGTGCACCCTCGCGGGCGAAGGCTGGCTCGCGCCGTTCGTGCATCGGGCGGCCGAGCCCGGTGTCGGGCTCGTCGGCGAACGGCTCAACCCGGCGTGGGACGCACCATGGTCCGACATCGAGAAGCGGTTCGCGGGGCACTCGCTCCCCGGTCACCAGATCGATGGACGCCCCACCGAACGGCTGCCGACGTACGCACACTTCTTCGCGCGGAACGGCATCGATCGCGGCGCACGCGGTGACCACCTGCAGACGCTCGTACTGTTCGCGACGCGCGCGACGCTCGAAGCGATCGGCGGATTCCCCGTCGGTCGCGACTACGGCGAAGCGATCGCGGCCGAGATCGCGATCTCGAAGAAGGTGCAGGCGCGCGGACTGCGGATCTGCGAAGTCGGCGACCGGCCGTTCCGGCACGTCTCCCATCCGCAGTGGAAGGACCATCCGCAGCGTACCGCCCGGCGCGAGCCGTCGCTGGGCCTCGAGCGATTCCTGCGCGACTGCGCCGCCGAACGCAGGTTCGGCGACCGGCCGTGGCTGCTGCTCGGCAAGGGGCCGTCGTTCGCACACCTCACGGCGCAGCATCACGAGCCGTTCCACCTGCTCGGTCTCAACCACGTCGTCCGCGAAGTGCCTCTCACGATCGCGCACGCGATCGACGTCGACGTCGCCGCGACGTGCGCCGACGCACTTCGCACGAACTGCCGCTGGCTCCTGATGCCGCGCGTGCCGCACGTGCGCTCGGCGGCCGGGGACCGGCCGCTCGAGGACTGGTTCGCGGACATTCCCGTGCTGGACGAGCTGGATCGCGACGGTCGGCTCGTCTGGTACAACCTGTCGACCGGCAAGGCGCGTCCCGGCAGCCCGTCGATCGAAGTGCGGCACTTCAGTTCGGAGGCCGCGATGCAGATCCTCGCCCTCCTCGGTGCACGCACCGTTCGTTCGCTCGGCATCGACGGCGGCCGCACCTACAGCGGGCGCTTCGCGGACCTCGCGTCGAGCACCCTGCTCGCGAACGGCAAGCCGCTGTTCGACCGCCAGTTCGAACACCTGCGCGAGATCGTCGCGAAGCACCGAATCGACTGGTCGCCGCTCGTCCCGCCGCTCGTCGTGCACGTGAGCGGCGACGCCGCGCTCGAACTGCCAGCGCGTGTGCTCGAGTACTCGATCCAGAAGCACGCGTCGGTGCCCGTCGACGTGGTGTTCGGCCTCACGCCGCCGACGTCGCCCGCGATCCGCATGAGCGCCGCGAGCTTCGTCGACGGCGACGTCGCCGCACTCCGCGACCACACCGGTCCGCAGCCGGACTGGGTCGTCGACGTCGGCGGCGCACGCCCGTGGCACACGGTGCAGGGCCCGCTCGCGGAACGGTGGCTCGATCTGTTCGCAGAAGCGGTGCACGCGGGTGTAGTGCCCACGGCGCTCGTGCGCCGCGCGGTGCGTCGCGGCGAAGCGTCCCAGGTACTGCTGCGCCTGCCGCCCCCGGTGCCCGCGCCCGGTGCCGATGCGAAGGCGACCGAAGCGCGCCGACTCGCGCGCGAACTCGCGAACCTCGAGCTGTCGGCCACATACCGAGTCGGACAGATGCTCATGGCCCCGGTGCGCGCCGCGCTGCGGAAGTGGAGCTGACGTGCTGGGGCGCCTGTTCCATCGCCGAGCCCGCGCGTCCGCCGACCTGCGTGCACGCCTCGAGCGGCTGCCGCGCACCCCGACCTTCGCCTTCGTCACGAGCGATCGTGCGGCCGTGCGCGACGTCGCCTACCCGGCGATGGAGGTCGTCGACGACCTCGCACGCGCGACCGCCGAGTTCGTGGTGTTCGTGTCGCCCGGCGAGTCGGTCGCTCCCGACGCCCTGGTCGTGTTCGCAGAACGCATCGAGACCGCGCCGGACGCGGATGTCCTGTACTCGGACGAGGTCGGCGGCGACGGCGATCGCTTCCACAAGCCGGACTGGTCGCCCGAATTGCTGCTTGCGCAACCGTACGCGCTCCGCCTCGCGGCGATGCGGCGCGAACTCGTCACCGCGGCGGGCGGCCTGCGCGCACCTGCGGACACGGCGGCGGAATGGGACCTTCTGCTGCGTGTCACCGAGCGTGCGCGCCGCGTCGAGCACGTCGCCGATTTGCTGTGCCGCGGCGTGAGGCCGCGCAGAATCGACGACGACGCACGGCGCGTGGTGACGGAAGCGGCCATCCGGCGCGGCCTCCGCGCCACAGTGGCACGGTGCCCGCACGCGCCGGTGTTCGCGCTGTCCGTCGAGCCGCAGGAACGCCCCCCGGTGACGATCGTCGTGCCGACGCGCGACCGGCTCGATCTCGTGCGCCGCTGCGTCGACAGTGTGCTCGCGCGGACGAAGTACCCGCACTTCGTCGTGCAGGTCGTCGACAACGGCAGCGTCGAACCGGCGACGATCGCGCAGTTCGACGCGTGGCGGCGCGATCCGCGCGTCGTGATCCGCCGCGACGACCGGCCGTTCGACTACGCCGCACTCATGAACGACGCGGTCGCCGCGGTGACGACGCCGCTCGTGCTCTTCCTCAACAACGACACCGAAGTGATCGCCGAGCGATGGCTCGACGAGATGGTCGGGTGGATCGAACGCCCGGGGATCGGCGCGGTCGGTGCCAAGCTCTACTACGAGAACGGCACGGTGCAGCACGCCGGCGTCGTGCTGGGCATCGGCGGAGTCGCGACCCACGGCCACAAGGGTGCCCCGCGCGAGGCCCCCGGCTACCACGGCATCCTGCACTGCGTGCGCGACGTGAGTGCCGCGACCGGCGCGTGCCTGCTCACCCGGCGCGACCTCTTCACGCGGCTCGGCGGCTTCGACCGCGACCTGCGCGTGGCGTACAACGACGTGGACTACTGCCTCCGGGTCCGCCGCGACGGCCAGCGTGTGCTCGTGACCCCGTTCGCCGAGCTGTACCACTTCGAAGGGCGGAGCCGCGGCGACGACTCGCGCGGTCAGCACCGCTTCGAACGCGAGATCGCCCTGATGCAGCAGCGCTGGGGCCCTTTGCTGCAGAACGATCCGTTCTACAACCCGCATCTGTCGCTGCGCGCGACCGACTATCGGCTCCGCTGAGCCGCGCCGCGCAGGGCGTCGCCTGGATTGGGCGCCGCCGGTCCGTATCCTCCTTGCCCCCTACCATGACCTACGATGTCCTCGTGATCGGTGCCGGCCCCGCTGGCTACGTCTCCGCGATCCGCTGCGCGCAGCTCGGCCTCAAGACGGCGGTCGTGGAGAAGGAGAACCTGGGCGGCGTCTGCCTCAACGTCGGCTGCATCCCCAGCAAGGCGCTGATCGCCGCGAGCAAGCTGGTCGACAAGATCCAGCACGCGGACCTGATGGGTATCAAGGCGAAGTTCGAAGGCCTCGACGTCGCCGCCCTCGTCGCGTGGAAGGCCGGCATCGTCAACAAGCTGACGTCCGGTGTCGGCGGCCTGCTGAAGAACCACAAGATCGACGTGTTCATGGGCGACGCGAAGGTCGTGTCCAAGAACAAGGTCGAAGTGAAGGCCAAGGACGGCACCAAGTCGGTCGAGGCGAAGAACCTCGTCATCGCGGTCGGCAGCACGCCGATCGAAGTGCCCGGCTTCGCGTTCGACGGCGAGTCCGTGTGGTCGTCGACGCACGCGCTGGCGCCGAAGAAGCTGCCGAAGCGCATGATCGTCATCGGCGGCGGCTACATCGGCCTCGAACTCGGCCTCGTCTACCACAAGCTCGGCACACAGGTCACGGTGCTCGAGTTCATGGATCGTGTTCTCCCCGGCATGGAGGAGGAGCTGTCCAAGGAGATGGGGCGCTCGCTCAAGAAGAAGAAGATCGAGGTCTTCCTGAAGACGAAGGCCACCGGCTTCAAGAAGGGCAAGAACGGCCTCGAGGTCACGGCGGAGGTCGAGGGCAAGGCCCAGACGTTCGAGTGCGACGTCGTCCTCTCCTGCGTCGGCAGGAAGCCGAACGGCAAGAACCTCGGCCTCGAAGCCATCGGCGTGAAGGTCGACGAGCGCGGCTTCGTGCCGGTCGATCATCGCCGCATGACCAACGTGCCCGGCGTCTACGCGATCGGCGACGTCGCCGGCCAGCCGATGCTCGCGCACAAGGGTTCGCACGAAGGCCTGGTCGCGGCTGCGGCGATCGCGGGCGACAAGGGCGCGGCGTACGACCCGGCGTGCATTCCTGCCGTCATCTTCACGGATCCCGAGATCGCTTCGGTCGGCCTCACGGCCGACGAGGCGAAGAAGGCCGGCTTCGAGCCGGTCGAAGGCCGCTTCCCGTTCGGGGCGTCCGGTCGCGCGATGTCGCTCAACGAGACCGAAGGCTGGGTCAAGGTGATCGGCGACAAGAAGACCGACAAGCTGCTCGGTGTGCACATGGTCGGCCCGGAAGTGACGGAACTCGTCGCCGAAGCGGCGCTCGCCATCGAGATGGGCGCCACGGTGTCCGACATCGCGAACACGATCCACGCGCACCCGACCCTGCCCGAAGCGATCATGGAAGCCGCGGAGAGCGTGCACAGCATGGCCGTGCACATCTTCCAGGCCCCGAAGAAGCCCCACTGAGAGCTGATGCATTGAGTGGATCAGCCCACTCGGCACCCCGAAGCGCCCGCTCCCTCCGGTCAGCGGTCGAGACGGTTCAGGACGTTCGAAGCGTTGGAATGGCCAATGCCCGACTCGCCGACCGGGCACGCAGGCCGGCGACCGCGAGAAACCAGGCGGTGAACACCTCCTCCTGCCGGCCCGTGGGGGCCGGCCGAGGACAATGTGTCTCGACGGGGGCTTGGGTTACGACGATTTCCGGGCTGATCCACGCGATGCATCAGTCCCGTCAGGTGATCCGGACGTTCTCGAGGATCGCCTTCATGGCGGCGACCACGCCCTTCGTCTCCGGGTGGTGCACGACGATCCAGCCATCGCCTTCGTAGTGCGCCGAGCGCGGCTGGCCGGGGGTCGGCAGCTTCTCCGCGACGATCAGGTTGCCGACGAGTTGCCGCATGTGCGCGACGCCCTGCACGGAGCGGATCTCCGGCGCGCCGCCCATGGAACGCAGGAACACGCAGCCGGCCGCGAACTTGCGCGGCGGCAGGTCCCACTTCTTCTGCACGACGAGCTTCGCCCACGCGGCCCACGGATCGGCGCCGTGCGCCGCCGACAGCAGCGGCATGATGTTGGCGCCCGGCGGCCGTGCGCCGACCTCCGAGACGACGGGCGAACCGTCCGCACGGAGGAACCACTCCATGTGTGATATGCCGTCGCGAAGGCCGAGCGCGGTCAGCGCCTTCGCGTTGATCGGCTGGAAGGCCTTCACGTGCGCCGCGTCGGTCTCGCGCGGCATCACGAGGCAGTACTGCATCCACGCATTCTCGAGCACCTGCAGCGGGCTCGGGAGGTACTGCACCGACGACCACCAGACGGGCTGGCCGTCGATCATCACGGTCTCGAACGTGTGCTCCTCGCCGCGCACGAACTCCTCGGCCTGGACCGGATTGTCCGGCGACGGCAGCAACGCGTTCAACGCCGTCGACAGCGACACGTCGTCGGACGCCCGCTGCGTGTTGCGCGCACCGAAGCCGGCGATCGGCTTCAGCACGATCGGGTAGCCGACCTCGGCGACGAAGCGGCGCGCATCGTCCGCGCTCTTCACCAAGGCTTGCCGCGCGACCGGGATGCCGGCCTTGCGCAACACGTCCTTCATGCGGTTCTTGTCCCGGAAGTTGCGCGCAACCTCGGCGCCGATGCCGGGAAGGCGAAGCTCGTCGCGCGCTTCGGCGAGGGGAACCTGCAGCAGTTCCAGGTACGACTCGATGCGGTCGATGCGCCCCCACTGCTTCTCGATGCCGCGCGCGCCCTCCACGATCTGACGCGGGTCCTCCGCGTTCTGGATGCGGTAGTGACCGGTGATGCGGTCGCGCAACTGCGGCGGGATGCGATCCGCGGGCTCCTGCGTCACGACGCCGAGCTTCACGTCGGGCAGCTCGGAGAAGCACCACAGGCAGTGCCGCATGTTCTCGCCGAAGTACGGCGCGAGGAAGACGACGTGATGCATGGGAGGGCGCGCCGATCCTACCCCGCCCGCCGGGACTGCCATCCGCACTACTTCGGTTCCGCCGGCACCATGCGCACGACCCGGCCCTTCTGTCCGGTCCAGACCATGAGCAACAACTCGCCGTCGGGCTCTTCGGCGAAGCTCGCGATCTGACCCGGCGCCCGTTCGAGGCGGACGACCTCGTGCGCACCCTTGTCGCGGTCCTCGCGCACCGCCCACATCCGCATCGTGAGGAAGTCGCCGTAGACGAAGAACCCCGCCAGCGGCGCGATGCGGGCGCCGCGGTAGACGTGCCCACCCGTGACCGACAGGCCGTCGCGATGCGGGTACTCGGCGATCGGGGCGACGAGCGTGTCCGGCAGCTTCTCGCCGTCGCGCCGCTTGCGGAAGACCTCGCTCGCCTCCATCAGGTTCCAGCCGTAGTTGCCGCCCTTCACGAGGCGGTCCACCTCCTCGATGCGGTCCTGCCCGACGTCGCCGCACCAAAGGGCACCCGTCGCCCGGTCGAACGAGATGCGCCACGGATTGCGCAAACCGTGGCACCAGACCTCGCCGCGCGCCCCTTCTTCGCCGACGAACGGGTTGTCCGGCGGGATCGCGTAGGGCTTCTCCTTGCTCGCGCCGCGCACGTCGATGCGCAGCACCTTGCCGAGCAGGTTCGTTCTCGACTGCGCGTTCGTGAACGGGTCGTTCGCAGCGCCGCCGTCGCCGAGCGCGACGTACAGCATGCCGTCGGGGCCGAAGAGGATCGTGCCGCCGTTGTGGTTCGGGAACGGCTGGAAGATCTCGAGCAACCGCAGTTCGGTCGCGGGATCGACGACACGCACGCCGTCCGCGACCTTCGTCCCGAACCGCGCGATCACCGACTGGCGGTTGCTCTTCACCTTGCGGCCGTTCGCCATCTGCTGCTGCCGGATCTCGGTCTTCTCCGACCAGTACGCGTAGACGAAGCCGTTGTCCGCGTAGGCGGGGTCGAACGCGAAGCCCAGCAGGCCCTCCTCCATGTGTTCGAGCAGCACTGCGTCGGACAGGTCGAGGAACGTACACCGCGCGCCGTCGCCGCCGTCGCGCGCGACGACGAGCACCTCACCGGGCTGGCACACGACGTACGCGTGCGTCGGGTCCGCCGCGGTGAACGCGACGAACAGCGGCCGCTCGAATTCGGCCTGCGCGGGGAACGCCGGCACCCACGCGATCGCGGGCCCCGCCGGCAGCGGGCGGGCGTCGCCGTCGTCCTGCGCGGTGACGGCGACGGAGAAGACGACGGGGAGGAACGCGGCGAGGCGCGGCATGGGGCCGGCATTACGACGCAGGGCGGCTCGCCGCACAAGACGACGCGCACCGTTCGCCGGCAGCACCTCACGCTGGCCGCGCCCCGGGCGGCGTGACAAGATGCGGCGATGCTGCGCCTCCAAGGACTGCAGAAGGCCTACGGCGACCTGGTGGCGTTGCGCGGGCTCGACCTCGCGATCGCACCCGGCGAGATCCTGGCCCTGCTCGGCCCGAACGGCGCCGGCAAGTCGACGACGGTGAAGTGCATCACCGGGCTGATGCGTCCGGATGCCGGCACGATCCATGTCGACGGCGAGGACGCGCTGCAGCGGCCGGCGGAAGCGCGGCGCCGCATCGGCTATCTGCCCGAGGTCGCGCGGCTGCACGAGGCGCTCACGCCCTGGGAGTACCTGTTGCTGAAGGGCCGGCTGTTCGACCTCGACGACACGAAGATCCGCCGCAACGGCGAACGCCTGCTCGCCGGCTTCGACCTGCTGCAGCGCGGCGACGAACCGATGGTCGGCTTCAGCAAGGGCATGCTGCAGAAGGTGTCTATCTCGGCGGCACTGCTCACCGAGCCGAAACTGCTGGTGTTCGACGAGCCGCTGTCCGGTCTCGACGTCACCAGCACGCTCGTCGTGAAGGAACTGATGCGCGAGTTCGCCGCGCGCGGCGGCGCGGTCCTGCACTGCAGCCACCTGCTCGACGTCGTCGAGACGACCGCACACCGGATCGCGGTCCTCGACAAGGGCGAGTTGCTCGCGTGCGGCACCGCCGCGGAGCTGCGATCCCGGGCCGGCGCTGCCGCGTCCACGCACCTCGACGTCGTGTTCCGCACGCTGGTGCGCGCGAGCGACCCGGTCGCTGCGGCGCGCGCGATCCTCGGCTGAGGGACCCGGTGCGCTCCGGTCAGTTCGCGGCGGCCGCGTGACGGCCGCGCGAACGTCCGCCACCACCACTGCGGCGTTTGCCGCGACCGCCGCCGTCGCGCGGCTTCGGCATGCCGTAGCCACGACCGGGCGACTTCGGGGCGTTCGTCACTTCCTTGCCCTGCAGGTGCGCCGCGACGACCGCGTGCAGGCGCTTCTCCATCGGCGCCACGAGCGACAGGCAGCGCCCGGTCTTGCCGGCACGGCCCGTGCGACCGCTGCGGTGCACGTAGTCCTCGAGGGCGAGCGGGAAGTCGTAGTTCACGACGAGTTCGATGTCGTCGACGTCGATGCCGCGCGCCGCGACGTCGGTCGCGACGAGGAATCGCGTCTTGCCGCGCGCGAACGCCTGCAGACAGCCGTGGCGCGCTTCGGCGCTCTTGTCGCCGTGGATCGCGTCGGCCGGCAGCCCGGTGCGTTTCAACGCGTTGCCGAGGCGCTCGCAGCCGATCTTCTTGTTGACGAAGATCAGCACGCGTCCGCTCTCGCGCTGCAGGAGCCGCTCGAGGGCGTGCTGCTTGTCGTGCGCGTTCACCGCCGCGAAGCGATGCGTGATCGTCTTCGCCGTCTGGCTGCGCGAACCGATCTGCACACGCTCGGCGTTCGGCAGGAAGTCGTTGACGAGGCCTTCGACCTCCTTCGGCATCGTCGCGGAGAAGAGCAGGTTCTGCCGCTCCTGCGGCAGCCGGAGGAAGATGCGCCGGATCTGGGGCATGAAGCCCATGTCCAGCATGCGATCGGCTTCGTCGAGCACGACCATCTCGACCTTCTCGAGCGAGAGGTTGCGCCGCTCGAGGTGGTCGATGAGGCGACCGGGGCACGCGACCAGCACGTCGAGACCGCGCTTGAACGCGCTCTCCTGGATCGACATGTCGACGCCGCCGAACGCGGTGCAGACGTGGAGGCCGGCGTGCGATGCGTAGGTGCGCAGGTTCTCGGCGACCTGCACGCAGAGTTCGCGCGTCGGAACGATGATGAGGCCGCGGAGACCGGGCTCGCCGCCGCAGAGGCGGTCGAGCATGGGGAGACCGAACGCAGCGGTCTTGCCGCTGCCCGTCTGGCCGAGGCCGATCAGTTCGACGCCGGCGAGGATCTTCGGAATGGCGCCGGCCTGGATGTCGGTCGGGCGCTCGTAGCCCGCGGCGCGCACGCCGCGGAGGATGGGCTCCTTGAGCCCTAGGGAAGCGAAACTCACGTAGTCGGGTTCTCGAAGGGCCGCCGGCGAGCCGGACGGCCGTGGGTCATGGCGAAGGGTGCCACACCTCCACCGGTGTCGCCCGACGAGCGAGGGCCCCGACGTGGGGCCGCAGCCGGCGAACGATCCGAAACGGGCGTGGCATTCCGAGTGTGTCGTGCTTCTGCACAACCTGTCCCTGGCATCGGCTCGGCAAAGGCTCGACTTGAGACTTCACCGCCGCGCCCGGGGCGGGGCACTCTGGCACCCTTTCGCGGCGAGGATGCTACGGCGGCGCGCGGTCGACGGAAAGGCCCGTGCGCAAAGGGGCCGTCGAACCGGCGCGGCGAGGCTGCGGCGCCCACGCGAAGCGGGGCTCGTTCTCACGGAAGGCGCACCTCGGCCGCGTGCCGAGATCCACCGCCGCTGTTCACGGGGAGCGCGGCGCCGCGCAGCCACCCCACCACGCCTACTGGAGCCGGAGCGCGTGCATCTGGGTGGCCGCGTGATCGCCGGTCGTCGGATCGAAGACGAGCCATTGCGCGACGACGCCGAGGCCGAGACCGGTGGGCGCCAGCTGGAACGGGAGGTCGACGGCGGCAGCCGCGGTCGATGCCCGTGGTGCCGAGCTGGCGGAGGAACGCGGCGTCGGCCGGCACGTACAACGCGCAGCCCGAGGCGCCGAGGGGCGCGAGGTCGACCGGTGCGGGCAGGGCGTTGAGGCCGAGCCACAGCGCGCCGAGTGCGTTCGCGTGGGACTTCGCGATCGTGACGCGCGATCCGGGCGCCGTCGTGCGCACGCCGATCTGCGGCAGCGCACCGGTGCTCGTGCACGCGGTGCCGGTCACGGGGCCCTGGCCGGCGCGGATCCTGTCGTAGGCGCGAACGCGGCCGAAGGCCGTGTTCGTCGCCCAGTAGTGCAGATCGAGCCAGGCGATCACGGGGTAGGGACTGCCCGGTCGGGTTCCCAGGCTCGCCGCGTACTCCATCCAGCCGCTGGTGCCGTTCGAGAAGCCGCTGCCCGGCGGGGCGAG
Source organism: uncultured candidatus Brocadiaceae bacterium (assembly GCA_964538915.1). Classification (GTDB taxonomy): domain Bacteria; phylum Planctomycetota; class UBA1135; order UBA1135; family UBA2386; genus JAEUHQ01. The sequence continues at coordinate 42,594 of CAZIFB010000007.1, forward strand.
GAAGTTGTCGACGCGCCACAGCTCGGTGCCGTCGCGGCCCGAGAAGGCGCGCGTGCGGCCGTAGACCTGCGGCGCGAAGATCGCGTAGTCCGACCCGATCACGAGATCGGGTACACCGTCCAGGTCGACGTCCTCGCCGGTGACCGCGGAGTTGGAGTAGGCGTCCCAGGTGCGGATCACGGCGCCGGTCTGCCCGGAGAACACCGTGATGATGGCGCGCCACGCCGACCACCACGGGAAGCCCGCGTAGTCGTTCACGCCATCGCCGTCGAGGTCGCCCATGTTGCTCGCGTGCGCCTCGATGCGATCGCCGGGCAACAAGCCGAAGCTCTGCCGGATGATCGTGCCGGTCTGCCCGGAGACGAGCAGCAGCATGCCGCGACCGGTTCCTTCGCCGCAGCCGACCACGAAGTCGTCGCAGCCGTCGCCGTCGACGTCGCCCATCTTGTCGAGGCTGGCAGCAACCGCTCCCAGCGCGAGGCAGGGAACCGTGTACAGCAGTGCGCCGGAGTTGTCGTAGACGTAGACGTCGGACGCCGTGGTCGAGCTGGTGATCGTGATCATGTCGGGCCGACCGTCCGCATTGACGTCGAGGTCGCCGAGGATCGCATAGCCGTGGTTGGCGCCGATCACCCCGCCGACCTGCCAGATCACGCCCGGGTTTCGAGCCGACCAAGCCCGGATGGGGTAGCCCCACAGTCCGTCGAACTTCATCAGCACGTCGGGGGACCCGTCGCCGTCGAGGTCGCCGCCGCAGGCCAGTGGAGCCCTCATCTGCAAATCGGCCAGCACTTCGAGGATCGCACCGGTCGCGCCGGAAACGATCTTGAAGCCGGCCGACTGGGGCCCCTGCAATCCCCAATCGTTCAGCGTGTGGCCCGTCAGGATGTCTCGGACGCCATCGCGGTCGTAGTCACCGAACTCGTACGCGTACAGGTAGGAGTCATAGGACGGCCCAGACGGAATCTGCCACAGCAGCTGCTGCGAGGGCAGTACAGACGCGAACCACAGGAGCATCGCCGGCAGGCACGCAGTCGGGATGGCGTTCATCGCACCAGCACCCATGTGGCTTCGGGGATCACGCCCGCCGTCGTGATCAGGAACACGCGGCCGCTACGAATCTCTCTTCCTTCCCGTCGTGCCATGGGACCCGCTCCAAGACGGCGAAAGGCGCAGCAAGCGCGACCCGGCCGATTGGCGGCGAGTGTAGCGGCACCGCCGCGACTCACCCACCCCGCGTGACGCGTCACCCGCCGACCGCACCGCTCACTTGCGGCGCGCGGACCCCGGCTCGTGCGTCTCTCGGCTGTGCAGTACGCCCTCGATCGCCTCGACGAGCCGCTGCATCCGGAACGGCTTCGGCAACACGGCATCCATGCCCGCATCGACGTAGGCGTCGACGCGTTCGGCGACGACGTCGGCGGTGAGCCCGAGGATCGGCACGCGGCGGTTGCGCACCGGCGAGCGCGGCATGCGGATGCGGCGCGTGACCTCGTCCCCGTTCATCCCGGGCATCTGGCCGTCGAGGAGCACGAGGTCGAAGTCCTGCTGCTCGAGCAGCGCGAGCGCCATCGCCCCGCCATCCGCCGCAGTCGGGCGGCAACCGAGCCTGGTCAGCATGCGGCCGGCGACCATGCGGTTCTGCACGTTGTCGTCGACGACGAGGACCCGCAGGCCCACCAGCGGCGAAGCACCATGCGCGGTCGGATCGGGCGCGACCGGGGATTCGCAGGCGAGGGCCAGCAGCGCGAACGTGAACGTCGATCCCTGCCCGAGTTCGCTCTCGAGCGTGATGTCGCCGCCCATGAGCCGTGCGAGTCGGCGCGAGATGCAGAGGCCGAGACCGGTGCCGAGATCAGGTCGACCCTGCGCGGTCAGCACCTGCTCGAACTCCTCGAACACCCGTTCGTGGTCGGCCGGGGCGATCCCCACGCCGGTGTCGACCACCTGCAGCGTCACCGCGACGCGATCGTCCGGCATCGGCTCCACCGCGAGTTGGACCGTGATGCGTCCCTTCGGTGTGAACTTCACCGCGTTGCCGATCAGGTTGTGCAGGATCTGCCGGATGCGCACCGGGTCGCCGAGGATCCGCTGGTTCGCCGAGCCGCCGATCTGCGCGCAGAGTTCGATGTCGTGCTGGGCGGCGCGCGCACGGAACATCGTCGCCGCTTCCTCGACGAGCCGCCGAAGGTCGCACGGTTCGCTCGCCAGCAGGACGTGACCCGACTCGATCTTGGCGGTGTCGAGCACCGACTGGATCAGGTCGAGCAGCGTGTCCGTGCACAGGAGGACCGTGTCGGCGAGATCGCGCTGGCTCTGGTCGACCAGGGTCTCGCGCAGCAGTTCGAGAGCGCCGATCGCACCGTTCAGCGGGGTGCGGATCTCGTGGCTCAGACTCGCGAGGAAGCCGCTCTTGCGCCGGCTCGCCTGTTCCGCCTGCTCCTTCGCGGCGAGCAGCTCGCGCGTGCGCGCCTCGACACGCTCCTCGAGTGCCCGGTTCGACTCCGCGAGGTGCCGATCGGCCGCGTACAGCGCGCGACTCTTCTGTTCGAGCAGTTGCTCGGCCTGGCGGCGCGCACGACGTTCGCGCGCGGCCTTGCGCTGCCAGATGTTCACCGGCTCGGGCACGCGGCCTCCTGCAGGGTCACGGCCACCCGGTGCACGTCACCGTCGCTCGAAGCACGGATCGAACCCTCGACGCCGAAGTGGCGGAGGCATCCCTCGACGAGACCCGCGGCGAGTTCCACCGTCGATCGGGGCGACCGGTACTCGAAGGCGAACGTGTTGTCGCCGCGGCGGAGCGAGAAGCGCGGCAAGTCGGTGTCGATGCCGAGCTTCGCGACCTCGTCGTGGATGTACGTGCCGATGCGCTCCAGGAAGTCGAAGGGCGAATCCGCGCCGCCGAGCAGCTGTGGGAGCATCTGCGCGAACACGCCGAAGAGGTGGCGACCGTAGTCGCGGAGCAGTTCGCCTGGCGTCGTCGACAGACGGGCCGAGGCCGCGCCGAGCAGAGCGACCATCTCGCTCCAGTCGTAGGTGCCAGCGGACGTGTAGGCGCCGCCGTGGGGCAGTTCCGCGTCGAGCAGGATCTTGTCGAGCATCGGCACACCGTGACGCAGCTCGATCCAGTCCACGAACTCGGTGAAGACCACCCCTTTCATCGCCTCGAACATCGACCCGGAGCACCCCCCGCCTGGAGCCGCCGCGGGGCGGGTAAACCCTTGTGGCCCGGAGGCTTTGCGGCACGCGCAGACCGCTCGCTACGCACCGGTCGCATCGGCGACTCGCCGAAGGCCCCCTCGATCAGCCGGCGACCACTCCGAGACGGCGCGACAGGTCGGTCTGGAGCAGGTTGCCCGGATCGAGCCGCTCCTTCAGCGAGCGGAACGTCGCGACCGCCGCATCGCCGTGTACCCGCGCGAACGACGAGGCCAGCAGCACCGCGTCCTTCGCGTAGTAGAAGCGGCCACCGGCGTCGAGCACGAGGTCCGCCAGTTCGTGGCACAGACGCCACAGAGCATCGCGCTTCGACTTGCGGCTGCTCACCGCGAAGTCCATCGCGAGCGAGTAGCCGTCCAGGCCGTGCGTCATCAGGAACGGATCGGGCCGGTGGCGCTTCAGCACGCCGAGGTACGGCACGTGCCCGGCAGTGTGGCAGCGTTCGACGATCTGCCGCAGCACGCGCGCGCCGTGCTGGAACGGCACGAACGGCTGGAACTGGATCAGGCCGCCCGGCTTCGTCATCCAATGCCAGCGCGGAACGTAGTCGAGCAGGAAGTGGAACGCGCCGTGGGTCTGCAGGTACGGCGAGTTGCGTTCCTCACCGGCGCCGGCGCGGAACTTCAGCCAGTTCACGAGCCCGACCTGCTTCATGTGCACCGCGCACCACATGCCGGGCCACAGCCAGCCCTTCGGCACGACGCCGAACAGGTTCGCGGGCACGTCCTGCAGCGAGGGATCGAAGAAGCGCAGCCCGTCGGGGTCTTCACCGGCCGCGAGCTGGTCGGCGCGGTGCATCAGGCCGCGGCCGAGGTCCTTGCCCTTCGCGTGGAGGTCGAGCCACGACACGAGGTAGTCGGCCTGGCCGCGCATGTCCTCGAGGATCTGCAGGTTGTGCTCGAGGTCCTTCGCGACGATGCCCCACACGCGCAGTCGCCCCGAGTGCACCCGCTTCGTCTGGATCTCGAGCCGCGTGAAGCACCCGAGCATGCCGAAACCGGAGATCGCGGCGTGGAAGAGCTGCGGATCCGATTCGCGCGTGCAGTGCACGACGTCGCCGCTCGGCAACATGAAGTCGAACGACTTCACGCACTCGCCGAACGAGCCGACCGCGAAGTTGTTCTTGCCGTGGATGTTCATCGCGGCGGCGCCGCCCATCGACACGGCCATCGTCCCGCTGACGACCTTCGGCCAGAAGCCGTGGGCGATCGAGCACCGCCACAGATCGCGCACCGTGACACCCGGCTCGACCGATGCGACACCGGTCTCGGGGTCGAACGAGTGGATGCGGTTCATCCGCGACAGGTCGAGCACGTGGCCGTTCGTGCTCACCGCCGCGTCGCCGTAGCTGTTGCCGGTGCCGCGCAGCGCGATCGACCCGCCGGCGCGACGCACTTCGGCGAACGCATCGGCGACCTGCTCCGGCCCCGTCGGCCGCAGCACGCGGCCGCGGCCGCCCATGGCCATGCCGAACCCGCCCACGTGCTCGTCCTTCCACAGGAGACCTGTCATCGTGCTGTCCAATGGAACCGTGTGGATCGGAATTGCGCGCCCGGTGGCGTGAAGCGGGCCGCCTCAGATCGAGAGCCGCCGGAAGACGAACGACGGGATGTTGCGGATCACGAACATGATGAGCCGCCACTTGCCGGGCACGTAGGCGATCGCCTTCTCCCCGTCCCGCGCGCGCAGCACGAGCCCGGCGGCCTTGTCCGCGGAGATCGCGCCCTTCAGAGGCAGGCCCGCCGTCATCGGCGTCTCGACGAAGCCCGGGCGGATCGTGGTGACCCGCACGCCGTGGCGCCAGAGACGGTTGCGCAGCGCTTCGAGGTAGGTGTCCATGCCCGCCTTCGACGCGTTGTAGACCGGGCGCCCGAGGCGGCCGCGGTCCTGCGCGACCGAGCTGACACCGACGATGCAGCCGGCCTTGCGCGCAAGGAAGCGACGCGCCGCCGCGTTGCACCAGGCGATGCAGCCGAGCATGTTCACCTGCACCTGCGTGCGGTCCTTGCCGAGGTCGAACTCGTCGATCGCGACGTCGGGCATCACGCCCGCGACGTAGTGCAGTTCGTCGACCGGCCCGAGCTCCTGTTCGATGCGCGCGAAGAGCGGTTCGGCGCCGTCGAGGTCGGCGGCGTCGTGCACCCAGGCGGAAGCAGCCGGCCGACCGAGCGACTCGTCGATCAGCGCGGCGGCGGCGCGGAGTTCCTTCTCGCGGCGGGCGACGAGCGCGACCTTGCGGCCCGCGATGGCGAGCCGTCGCGCGATCGCGAGGCCGATGCCCGACGACGCGCCGACGACGATGCAGGTGCCCGAACGAGATGCCATGCGGCAAGGAAACGACGCGGCTCCGACGATTGCAACGGGCCGGTCCGCCGACCATCATCCCGCGATGCGCCGCGGGCTCGCCGTTCTCGCCTTGCTGTCGCCGCTTTGCGGCCAGGAACGACCGGCGCCGCCGTCACCGCCGATCCTCGTCGACACGGTCATCGCCACCGTGAACGACAGCGCGATCATGCACAGCGAGCTGATGACGCTGACCGCAGGTCGCATCCGTTCGCTGCAGGCGAGCGGGCGCCGGCTGGCACCCGCCGACTACGAAGCCGCGTACGACGACGAACTGCAGCGCCGGGTCGAGTGGTACACCTGGGCGCAGGCGGCGAAGACCTTCGGTGTGGTGGCGCCCGAACTGGTCGAGTCCCAGGTGCAGCGCGATCTCGAACAGGTCGAGCAGGACCAGGTGCGCGACCTCGGCAGCTACCAGGCGTGGAGCCGCGCGCTGCAGAACAAGGGCCAGACGTGGCCGACCTACGCGCGCGAACTCCGCGTCGACAAGATGGCGGACATCGCGCAGGACATCTCGGTCGGCATGCGCATGCAGCGCCAGGCCAACCTCTACGTCACCCCCCGCATGCTGCGCGACACGTTCAGCAAGCACCGGGAACTGTTCGTCCACGACGCGAAGGCCGCCGTCGCGATCGTGATGTTCGTCGGCAAGGACGCCGAAGCGAACGCCAGGACCGCCGCCGCCGCGTGGCGGACCGAGGACGTGACCAGCCGGGCCCTGGCCCGGCGCTTCCCCGACACGATCGCCCTCGACGAGACCATCGCCAGCGACCTGGTCCCGGCGCTGGCCTCGTTCGCGCTGGCGGGTCCGCTCGACCGTGTGTCCGACCCGCTGCCGCGGGACGGCGGCGGGTTCCAGGTGGCGAAGGTCGTGCGCTTCGTGCCGGCCAGGAACGGCAAGTTCGAGGACCGGGACGTGCAGGACCAGCTGCGCGACCTGTGCCAACGGCAGGTCCGCATCGAGTTCGAGTCGCAGGCGATGCAGCGGGCCAAGCAGCGCACCCAGGTCTGGTACGCGCGCCCGCCCCGGTGACCGACCCGGCGTCCGGTCGACCGGCCCTGCCCCCTCTTGCTTCCGGGTGATCCGCACGTTGCGGCCCTCGCCTCCGCCCGCTCTACTTTCCGCCCCCTCTCCTGAACCCGGCCGCCGGCTGGGCCGTTGCCCACGAAGTGCTGTTGGGTTCCGACGCGACTGCGAGCGTCGCCGCCGAACAGCCAGATTCTCGAACAGCCCTCTCCGAACCGGCCTCTCCGACCGGACCACTTCCGACCATGGCCCATCTCGACCCGACCAAGATCAAAGTCGAATCCCACGCGCTCCCAGTCTGGGAGACGGAGGAGACCTTCCAGGACATGATGGCCGAACAGCTCCGGCACGCGCCGTGGCTCGTTCTGTCCGCCGTGATCCACGTGGTGATCGGCCTCCTCCTGTTCGTGCTGATCCCGCCGGAGGAGAAGAAGAAGATCGAGAACAAGGTCGAGATGACCGACACGACGCAGCAGGACGTCGTCGAACCGCCTCCGCCTCCGCCGCCGGAGACGAAGACCGAAGAGGTGGTCGAGACGCTCGAGGTCACCGAGACCGAGGTCACCGAGAAGACCGAGCAGGCGTTCGACAACGTCGAGAGCGACTCGACGGCGAAGGAGTCGGCGTTCGACAGCAACCAGTGGAACAGCGCGGTCGGCCTCGGTGGCGGCGCCGGCGGTCGTTACGGCGGCCGTGGCGGCGGCAAGGGCGGCGGCGGCAAGGGCGGCAAGTCCTACGCGGAAGCGATCGACGCCGGCCTCAAGTGGTTGAAGGACCACCAGGACGAAGACGGCAAGTGGGACTGCGACCAGTTCATGAAGCACGACACCGAGGGTGAGCCGTGCGATGGCGCCGGCAACGCGGTGCACGACGTCGGCGTCACCGGTCTCGCGCTGCTCGCCTTCCTCGGCGACGGCAGCACGATGCGGTCCGGCCCCTACCGCGACGTCATCAAGAAGGGCGTCATCTGGCTGAAGAACCAGCAGGATCCGTCGACCGGCCTGTTCGGCACCGCGACGTCGCACGACTTCATCTACAACCACGCGATCGCCGCGTATGCGATGTGCGAAGCGTTCGGCCTGTCCAACTACCAGCTGCTGAAGGACACCGCGCAGAAGGGCATCAACTACCTCGAGTCGCACCGCAACCCGTACTCGGTGTGGCGCTACCAGCCGCGCGACAACGACAACGACACGTCGGTCACGGGCTGGTGCATCATGGCCTACGAGTCGGGCGAGTTCTTCGGCCTCACGATCAACAAGGACGCGCTGAAGTACTCCGCGGTCTGGCTCGACCAGGTCTCGGACCCGACCGGTCTGCACGGCTACACGAAGCAGGGCGAGCACAGCTCGCGCAAGCCCGGCGACCACGGCACGCGCTTCCCGATCGAGAAGGGCGAAGCGATGACCGCCGTCGGTCTCTTCGCCCGCTTCTTCATGGGCCAGGACCCGAAGGAGAAGCCGATCATGAAGGCGGCCGCCGACCTGATCCTCAGCAAGCCGCCACTGTGGGACACGAAGGCCGGCACGATCGACGAGTACTACTGGTACTACGCGACCTACGCCCTCTTCCAGATGGGCGGCAGCCACTGGGAGACGTGGAAGAAGAAGCTCGAGCCGGCGCTGACCAAGAGCCAACACCGCGACAAGGCGAAGAAGAACTACTACGGCTCGTGGGACGCGATCGGGTGCTGGGGCGAAGACGGTGGTCGCGTCTACATGACGGCGATCATGGTCCTGACCCTCGAAGCGAACTACCGCTACACGAAGCTCGTGCGCTGATCCTCGGGCGACGCTCACCGTCGCCTTCACGCGGCCCGCGGCACCGATCACGGTGACGCGGGCCGCGCTGCGTACCGCGCACCGCCGAACACACTGCGTCGACGCTTCGTGCGTTTTCGAAACGCGCACTGATCCGTTCGCCGAGCGCACGCGTTGATGTCGACGACAAACGCGTCAGGCCCCCTCGACGCGATCGTCATTCGGCCGGCAGAAGGAAACCGCGCGCGGCGCGGGCCGGCATCGCACCCACGCTCCGAGGAACCACCATGTACCGACTCGACCCGTCGCAGATCCACGTCGAGTCCCACGCGCTGCCCGCGTGGGAGCACGACGCCTCGTTCCAGGACACGATGGCCGAACAGCTGCGGCGCGCACCGTGGCTCGCGCTGTCCGCCTCCGCGCACGTGTTGATGGCGCTGCTGCTCTGGCTGCTGATCCCGCCCGAAGCGAAGCGCGCCGCCCAGAACTTCGCGAGCATCGTCGACACGTCACAGCCCGACGCGATCGAGCCCCCACCGCCGCCCCCGCCCGAGACGGAGCCCGAGGAGATCGTCGATCCGATCCAGGTGACCGAGACCCCGATCGCCGACGAACCCGATCAGGCGTTCGACCAGGTCCCGAGCGAATCCCACGCGAAGGAGTCCTCGTTCGACCACGACCAGTGGAACGCCGCGATCGGCATCAGCGGCGGCGCCGGCGGCCCGATCGGCGGCGGCCCTGGCGGTCCCGGCCAGCGCGGCAGCTCGAACAAGCCGTTCGCTCCTACGACGAACGCCGCCCTCGACTGGCTGCGCGACCACCAGGACGACGACGGGAAATGGGACTGCGACCAGTTCATGAAGCACGACCGAGACGGCGAGGTCTGCGACGGCGCCGGCAACCCCGTGCACGACGTGGGCGTCACCGGTCTCGCGCTGCTCGCATTCCTCGGCGACGGCAGCACGCTGCGCGGCGGCCGGTATCGCGACGCCCTCAAGAAGGGCGTGATCTGGCTGAAGAACCAGCAGGATCCGTCGACCGGGCTGTTCGGCAACGCGACGTCGCACGACTTCGTCTACGACCACGCGATCGCGGCCTATGCGATGTGCGAGGCGTACGGTCTTTCCAACTACCAGTTGCTGAAGGACACGGCGCAGAAGGGCATCGACTACCTCGAATCGCACCGCAACCCCTACCGCGTTTGGCGCTACCAGCCCCGCGACAACGACAACGACACCTCGATCACCGGCTGGTGCATCATGGCCTACGAGTCGGCCTCGTACTTCGGTCTCACGGTGAACCGGGAGGCACTGAAGATCTGCGCGGTGTGGCTGGACGAAGTCGCCGACACGACCGGCCGCCACGGTTATGCCAAGGCCGGCGACCGCAGCTCGCGCAAGCCGGGCGACCACGGCACCCGCTTCCCCGCGGACAAGAGCGAGGCGATGACCGCCGTCGGTCTGTTCTGCCGCTTCTTCCTAGGCCAGGATCCGAAGGAGAAGCCCGTGATGCGCGCCGCGGCGGACCTGCTCGTCGCGAAGCCGCCGATCTGGGACCCGAAGGCCGGCACGATCGACGAGTACTACTGGTACTACGCGACCTACGCGCTCTTCCAGATGGGCGGCAGCCACTGGGAGGCGTGGAAGAAGAAGATCGCGCCGGCGGTCGTGAAGAACCAGCACACCGACCCGGCGAAGAAGCACCTTTTCGGCTCGTGGGACCCGATCGGGTGCTGGGGCGAAGACGGCGGTCGCGTCTATTCGACCGCGATTCTGGCCCTCACGCTGCAGGCCACGTACCGGTACTCGAAGATCCTGCACTGAGGCCGGGCCGCGAGGGCGCGGCGCGTAGCGCTGCGGCGACCGCATGTCTCGTTCCGACACGGCCCTGCGCCGACTCTAGCACCGCTGTCGGAGATTGCCTCCGCACATCGCCCCCCCCTCGCCCTGCCCACGCCCGTGGCAACGACTCCGCGCTGCCAACCGAGTCCCGCCGAGGGAATTCCTGAAGAAGGACTCAAGCGACAGCCGATGGGGTTTCCAACACGGCGCCCGGCTCCGGTCGAGCGCCACCACGGCAAAGGAATCGAGGAGGACAGATGGGCCTTCGGGTCAATTCGAACATCGCATCCCTGAACGCGCAGCGCTCGCTGTCGACGACGACCGAGCGCCTGCAGGCGAACTATCGCCGACTGTCCACGGGCTTGCGCATCTCCACCGCCGCGGACGACGCCGCCGGCCTCGCGATCTCCGAGCGGTTCCGCGCCCAGATCCGTTCGACGAACCAGGCGATCCGCAACGCGCAGGACGGCATCTCCCTCACGCAGACGGGCGAAGGCGCCCTCAACGAGGTGAGCTCCATCCTGATCCGCATGCGCGAACTCGCGATCCAGGCCAGCAACGGCACCGTGAGCTCCGCCGACCGCATCACGCTGAACGAGGAGTTCGCGAACCTGATCAACGAGATCGACCGCATCGCGCAGTCGACGACGTTCAACGGCGTTCGGCTGCTCGACGGCACGGGATCGACTCTGACGTTCCAGGTCGGCACCGGGACGACGAACAACATCGACACGATCCAGCTGAGCACGTCCGACACGCTCGCGTCGACGCTCGGCCTTTCGACGCTGGACATCGGCTCCGCGGGCAACCCGACGCTCGCGGTCGCGCAGCTCGACGTCGCGGTCAACGCCGTGAGCCGTGTGCGCGGTCAGTTCGGTGCAGCCCAGAACCGGCTCACGACGACGATCGCGAACCTGCAGATCCAGACAGAGAACCTGAGCGCGGCGGAGTCGCGCATCCGCGACGTCGACGTCGCCAACGAAACGGCGGCGCTCACGCGCAACTCGATCCTGCAGCAGGCGGCGATCTCGATCCTCGCGCAGGCGAACACGCAACCGCAGGCGGCTTTGCAGCTGCTGCAACAGTGACGAGCGCGGCGCCCGCGCGAACGCGCGGCGCCGATCGATCACTTCATCGCGTGGACCGACCGGGTCGCGAGGCTCTTGCGCCGCGCGGCGGTGTTCTTGTGGATCACGTGGGTCTGCGCGGCCTTGTCGATCGTCTTGCAGACGGACGGCAGCATCGCCGTCGCCTTCGCCTTGTCGCCGCTCTCGACGAGGGCCATCAGGCTCTTCATCGCGGACTTCAGGCGGGTCATGCGGGCCTTGTTGGCGAGGCGGTTGCGCTCGCTCTGACGGGCGCGCTTCAGTGCTTGCTTGCTGTGGGCCATCTCGGGTCTCGGTCTTCTGGTTGGTTCTGGGAAGTCGTTTCGGAGGGACGTCGGCTCGGTCGCGGCACTCGGGCTGTCAGGCCTTCATCTGCTCGACCTTCCGCGCAACGTCGCGGAAACCGATGTCCTGCTCGAGAATGCGGGTGAAGTGGCGGAGCGCGTCGTCGCGCTTGCCGAGGTCGCTGCAGATGACGCCCATCTCGTAGAGCGCTTCCTTGGCGAGGGCGCCGGATCCGGCGGCCTGCAGCGCCTTGTCGAACTGGCCGAGAGCCAGCTCGGGCATGCTCTTCTGTTGGAACGCCCTGCCCAGCAGGAACTGCGCCTCGACCTTCTTGCGAGGGTCCTTGACGGCCTGCTGCAGTTCCGCGATCGCGGCGTCGGTCTCGCCCGTGCCGAGCAGGCTCGAACCGAGTTCGAAGCGCGCGCCGAAGTCGGCGGGGTTCCGCTCGACCTTGCGCCGCGCCTCGGCGACCCGCATCTCGCTCAACGCCTTGCGGGCGCGGGCCGCCGCGGCTTCGTCGCCGCGCTTCTCGGCCTTCTGGACCATCTGCTCCTGCACACGGATGCGCAGGTCGCTGGCGAGCGACTGCACCTCGCTGTCGGCGGGCTGCAGCGCGACGACTCGCTCCAGCAGATCGAGCGCGCCGGTGAGGTCCTTCGCCATCTCGCGCAGACGCGCGACGCGGCGCAGGAGCTTCACGTCGTCGGGAGATTCCTGGAGCTTCGGCTCGAGCGTGTCGAGCTCCTGGCCGATCTCCTCGGGGGACATCTGGAGGCGCTCCTGCCGTTCGAGCTGGCGCTGCTGCTCCTTGTCCTTGATGAGCTCGCGCGAACTCTGGGCGTTCTCGATGCCCGTGCTGCGCAGCGCCCCCTCGGCGGCCAGGTTCTTGCGCGCCTTCAGCGACTCCTGGTCGCGCGGGTCGACCTTCAGGGCCGCCTCGTACATCGCGAGAGCCTGCTTCACCTGCCCCGTCTCGTAGAACAACGCCCCCGCCGAGCGGCAGGCCTCGAGGCAGCGCGGCTCCGCCGTGGCGTACGCTTCGTAGACCGCGAGCGCGGAGCGCCGCAGTCCGGCCCGTTGCAGCGCCGTGCCGAGCTTGAGGTTCGCACCCTCGGCCATCGGGTCGTGCACGAGGTAACGCTCGAACGCGCGCGCCGCCGCGGCATGACGACCGAAGAGCCGGCAGACGTTGCCGATCAACAGGCTCGGGCCGCCGACCAGCAGCGCGGTGACCTTCGAAGGCGGCTTCTGCGCGATCTTCTGGAACAGCGCGCGATGCAGCGCGAGGCGCGCGTCGCCGAAGTCCGGCTGGATCTGCAGCACCTGGTGGTAGATCTGGACCGCCAACGAGAAGTTGCGCCGCTTCAGGGCGTCGTTCGCGTTCTCGAGGTACTTGCTGAGGTCCATGGGGCGGGTGCGCGGGCCGCTCGGCGGCGGGATGCTTGACGGCGGCGAAAGGGGCGAAGAATCTACCTCCCCCCCGAGGAGGCCGCAACGGCCCGCAACCCGCTCCGCATGGAAGTTCTCGTCTATCCCGACCCAGTCCTGCGCCGCGGCGGCAAGGCCATCACGACCTTCGACGCCGAGCTCCGCGATCTCGCGGGCCGCATGATGGAGGCGATGTACGAAGAGGGCGGCGTCGGCCTCGCCGCGCCCCAGGTCGGCATCGAGAAGAAGCTGCTGGTCCTGAACCCGAGCGGCGACCGCAACGACCGTTCGGGCGAGCGGGTGCTGTGCAACCCGAAGATCACCCGGAAGAAGGAACGCGAGTTCGGCGAAGAGGGCTGCCTGTCCTTCCCGGGCATCCACGCCGACGTCGAGCGCTGGATCGCGATCACCGTGACCTACCAGGACCTCGACGGCAAGGAGCAGGTCCTGCAGACCGACGGCTGGCTCGCGCGGATCGTGCAGCACGAACTCGACCACCTCGACGGCGTGCTGTTCACCGACCGTCTGACCGCCGCGGACAAGCTGCGCGTGAAGCCGCAGCTGCAGAAGCTCGAGGAAGAGTTCCGCGCGAGGGCGTGAGGCCCGGATGCAACTGATCGAAGGCCTCTCGGCGCTGCTGGATCTCGACCTGGTCGCGCTGCACGGCGAAACCCCGGCCGGACGCTCCGTGGTCGCCGTCGGGGTCTTCGACGGCGTGCACCTCGGCCACCAGCGGCTACTGCACCAGCTGCTCGAGATGTCGTCGGCGCTGCAGGCGATGCCGACGGTCGTCACCTTCGCGAACCACCCCGACCAGGTGCTGCACGGAGAGGCGCCGCCGCTGCTCGTCAGCGTCCCCCATCGGTTGCGACTGCTCCGGCGCGCGGGTGTGCAGCGCCTCGTGCTCCTGCGATTCGAGCCGCGACTGCAGAACATGACGCCGCGCGAGTTCGCGGAGCGGGTGCTCGTGCAGCGGCTGCGGACCCGCGGGCTCCTGCTCGGCTACGACTCGGCGCTCGGCAAGGACCGCGCGGGCACGCCGCAGTGCTTCCGGGATCTCGGCGGCGAACTCGGCTTCGAAGTGCGCACCGGCGCACCCTTCGAAGTCGACGGCCAGCCGGTCTCGTCGACCGCGATCCGCTCGGCGATCGCGCGCGGCGACCTCACTCTCGCCCACCGCTACCTCGGCCGCTACCCCGGCGCGATGGGCACGGTGGTGCACGGCTCCGCGCGCGGCCGCACACTCGGCTTCCCGACCGCGAACGTCGCGATCGAGGACGCCGTCGTGCCACCGCCCGGCGTCTACGCGGTCGAAGCGATCGTCGACGGAACCACGCATCGCGCCGTCGCCAACCTGGGCACGCGGCCGACGTTCGCGGGCGACCGCGCCCCGGTCGTGCTCGAGGTCCACGTGCTCGACTTCGACGGCGATCTCTACGGCCGCGAACTCGAGATCACGTTCCGCCACCGTCTGCGCGAAGAACGGCGCTTCCCCGACGCCGCGGCGCTGCGCGAACAGATCGCACGCGACGTGGCCGCGGCGCGCGAACACCTCAAGGCGTGATCGACCGGCCGCCGCCGGCGCGTTCGAAGCGAAGGTGGCAGACCCCGAGGTTCCGCTCGCGGAAGCCCGCTTCGCAGTACGCGAAGTAGAAGTCCCAGGCGCGGAGCAGCGCCTCGCCGCCGCGACGGACGAACGCATCCGAGCGCGCGAGCATCGCGGCGCGCCAGCGGGAGAGGGTGGTCGCGTAGTGGTCGCCGAAGTCCGTCATGTGCACGAGGCGGAAGTCCGTGTGCGACGCCGCCGCGTCGACGATCGCGGCGACCGACGGAATGAAGCTCCCGGGGAAGACGTGCCGCTTCACGTAGTCGACGCTTCGCACCGCGCGCGCGTAGTGCTGGTCGCGGATCGTGATCGCCTGGAGCCCGAAGAGGCCGCCCGGTCGGAGCCGCGCGGCGGCGACCCGGAGGAAGGTCGGCAGCCACTTCGCACCGACTGCCTCGATCATCTCGCACGAGAGCACCTTGTCGAACGTGCCATCGAGGTCGCGATAGTCGCGCTGCAGCACCTCGACGGACTCCGCGACGCCGGCCGCGCGGGCGCGCTCCTTCGCCGCCGCGAACTGGTTCTTCGAGATCGTGGTGGTCGTCACCCGCGCTCCGAACTCGCCGGCGGCACACACCGCGAGACTGCCCCAGCCCGTGCCGATCTCGAGCAGGCGGTCCCCTGGCGCGAGATCGACGAGTCGGCACAGGCGCCGCAGCTTCTCGCGTTGCGCGTCCTCGAGCGAAGCGTCGGGCTCCGCGAACCACGCCGACGAGTAGGTCATCGTCGGGTCGAGGAACTGCGCGAACAGATCGTCCCCGAGGTCGTAGTGCCCGGCGATGTTGCGCGCACTGCCGGCGCGCGTGTTGTCGCGCAGCCAGTGACCGGCGCGGAGCAGGAGGCGCCGGGGCAGCGACAGGAGCCCGCGGTCGACGGCCAGCAGCACGTCGCGATCGGCGACGAGGAGCCGCAGGAGCCGGACGACCTCCGGTGACGACCAGTGGCCCGCCACGAACGACTCCCCCGCGCCCACGCCGCCAGCGAATGCGAGGCTGGTCCAGAACTCCGGCGACACCACGTCGAGATCGACCGCGCCGAGGCGACCGCGCGCATCGCCGAGTTCGAGCACGGACCCGCGTTCGCGCAGTCGGATCGCGCCCGACCGCAGCGTCGCGAGCCGATCGAGTACCCGCCGCCGCAGGGCACGTTGCCACCACCGCGGATTCACACCCGCGGACTCGCTCGGGCGCGACGCCGCACCAGCGATCAGGATCGCATCAGCCATGGGATCTCCTCTTCTCGGGATGCACGTGGAACGGCGCTCGCTTGCACCAGAGTCGCAGCGCCTCGAAGTGGATGCGCACGATCACCGCGACGGACATGACGGGGAACCGCAGCGCCGCGAGCAGCAGGTTCGCCGTCGTCCAGGGCCGACGGCGCAGAGCCAGCGTCGCGTCGAACACCGTGCGACCCGCGACCACGTTCCGCATGTGCACGCCGAGCGCTTCCCCGGGCGGCGACAAGGTCCACTCGTAGTCCTGTTCCATCGGCTGGAACGGACTCACGTGGAACTCCTTGCCGAAACGCGCCCGCAGCGCGCGCCGCCGCGGATCCGCGGCGACGACGTAGTGGTGACGCTGCCGCCACGGCGTGTTGGTGATCTCCGCGAGCGCCGCGACGAGTCGCTCGCCTCGGTCGAAGCAGTAGTAGACGCTGACCGGATTGAACGAGAAGCCGAACGCGCGCAGGTTCGTCAGCACGCGCACGGGGCCGTCGGGGCGCTCGCCGATCCGGGCGGCGACCGCATCGCGCACCGCATCGGCCAACGGACGGTCCGCGGGGCCGAAGAAGTCGCCGCGCCGGAACCACAGCGGCGCCGGTCGCCGAGCCGACCACCACCACCGCCCGGCGAACGCCGCATCCACTTCGTCGAGGTCGAGGTAGACGAAGTACAGAGGCATGCGGAAGCGGTGCGCAACCGCGTCGTGACGGCGATGCCCCACGACGCCCGCGTAGATCGCCGAGTGCTGCACGGTCACGGCGTCGCTCCGTCGGCGGCACGGGCACCGAAGTCCGCGGCGACCCGCAGCGCCGACTGCACGGCATCCTCGTGGAACCCGAAACCGCACCACGCGCCGCAGAGCCAGACGCGGTTCGTGCCGCTGACCGCGTGGACACGGGCTTGCGCGGCGACGCCGCGCGCGTCGAACACGGGGTGGTGGTAGACGAAGCGGCGCAGCACCTTCGCGGGATCGATCGCGTCGGGACGGTTCAGCGTGACACAGTGAACGGTCGGCCCGGGCAGCCCCTGCAGGATGTTCATGCAGTACGTCAGCGTCGCGCGCCCGTCGCCAACCCCGAGGTGGTAGTTCCACGCGGCCCACGCTCGCCGGCGCCGCGGCAGGAGCCGCGTGTCGGTGTGCAGGACGACGTCGTTGGCCTGGTACGGGATCGCACTCAGCAGGTCGCGTTCGTGCGCATCCGCGTCGGCGAGCAGACGGAGCGACTCGTCGCTGTGCGTCGCGAGAACCAGGGCGTCGAACTCCGCCGTGTGCCCGCTCTCGGTGCGCAGGCGCACGCCATTCGTGGTCCGATGGATCGTGCGCACCGGATCGCGGCTCCGGATGCGATCGGCGAACGGCCGCGACAGCGGCTCCAGGTACGACCGCGAGCCGCCCGCGACCGTGAACCACTTCGGTCGATCCCGCACCTGCAGCATCCCGTGGTTCTCGAAGAAGCGGACGAAGAACCGCGCGGGCATCGCCCGCAGTCGCCGCGGCTCCGCGGACCAGATCGCCGCCATCATCGGCACGAGGTAGTGCTCGGTGAACGAGCGGCCGTAGTGCCCGCTGTCGACGAGGTCCCCGAGCGTCGCGTCGGTGTCGCGGAGCGATGGCGCGAGGCGGTGGAACCGCAGGATGTCGCGCAGCATGCCCCAGAATCGCGGCCGCAGCAGGTTGCTGCGCTGCGCGAACAGCTGGCCGAACGAACTGCCGTTGTATTCGAGTCCGGTCGCTTCGTCGCGAACACTGAAGCTCATCGTCGACGGCCGGAGCCCCACGCCGAGTCGCTGCAACAAGGCGAGGAATCCCGGGTACGTGCGGTCGTTGCACACGATGAACCCGGTGTCGACCGCGAGCGGTCTCCCGCCGGCGCCCGGCACTTCGACGGTGTGCGTGTGCCCGCCGATGCGCGTGTCGGCCTCGTGCACGACGACGTCGTGCACACGGCACAGCCGCTCCGCGGCGACGAGTCCGGCCACGCCCGCGCCGACGACCGCGATCCGTTTGCGGCCGGGGCCGAGCAGCGCCGCCGCACGGTTCATCGACGCAGCCGCCGTTCGCCGGTGCGCGCACGCGACGGCAGGGGCCGCAGGCCGTCGACCAGGCCCAGCGCCGCCATGACGCGGAGGCCGTAGTAGCAGAGATCGACCTCCCACCACCGGAAGCCCTGCCGCGCGGCGCCCGGCGACCAGTGATGGTTGTTGTGCCAGCCCTCGCCCAGCGTCAGGAGGGCGAGCACGAACGAATTGCGGCTCTGGTCGCGCGTCGGCCAGACGCGCCGACCCAGCATGTGGCCGAGGCTGTTGACGGACGACGTCACGTGGAAGAGCACGGTCGTCGAGACGCAGAAGCCCCAGACGCCCATCTGCATGGCGTTCGTGCCGAGATGGGGCGCCGCACGCTCGAGCCACGCACCGAGGCCGAGGAGTGCCGCGAGCAGCGCCAGCGGCACCACCCTGTCGTGCCGGTCGAGCCATCGCAGTTCGGGGAACGCCGCGAGGTCACGCACCGCAGCCAGGTCGGTCGCGACGTGATGCCCCGACGCGAACCAGCCGAAGTGCGCCCAGAGGACGCCGTGGACACAGGGCGAATGCGCGTCGCGTTCCGTGTCGGCGTGGCGATGGTGGTTGCGATGGTGCGCGGCCCACCAGAGCGGGCCGCGCTGCACGGCCGAGGCACCGAGCGCGGCGCCGAGGAACTGCACGACACGACCGACCCGGAACGCGCGGTGGGAGAAGCAGCGGTGGTAGAAGGCCGTGATTCCGAACATCCGCACGAGGTAGAGCACCGCCGCGGTTCCGACAGCGACGGGGCTCCAGCCGACCACGAAGACGAGACCGCACGCGAGGTGCATCAGCACGAACGGCCAGACGCGCCCCCAGCGGATGGCTCGATCTGCCGCCGCAGGCGATCGGACGGGTTCGGCGGTGGCGAGGTCGGTCACGCGGATCTGGAGGCGCTGCGGGACCGGTGGGTTCGCACGACGACGGCGTTCGGATGCACGACCGTGCATCCACTTCGTCGCCCGGAACGAACGACCGACTCATGCCCGGAGCCCCTTCGCCCATCGCGCTCGGCATCGCGGCGACGGCGCTCGTCGTCGCCTTCGTGCTGCTCCATCGCCGACAGGCGCGCACCCGGAACGCGACCTCCGTCGACGCGGCGTGGGCCATCGCGATCGGACTCGGCGGCGCCTGGTTCGCGCTCGTCGCGGACGGAGCCCCGGCGCAGCGTGTCCTCGCGAGCGCACTCGCCGTGGCGTGGAGCGCACGACTGTCGGTCCACCTGCTGCGCGATCGGGTGCTCGGGAACGACGCCGAGGACGGGCGCTACGCGGCGATGCGGGCGCACTGGGGCACTGCGGCGAACGCCCGGTTCTTCTGGTTCTACCTCGCGCAGGCGGGCGCCGCGCTGGTGTTCGCGCTGCCGTTCGCGTGGATCGCCGCGACACCGCATGCCGTGGTGCCGGCGCAATGGTCCGGCGCGGCGCTGGCGGTCGCCGCGACCTGCGCGGAGACGGCGGCGGACCGCCAGCTCGCGGCCCACCGCGCCGATCCGTCGCAGCGAGGCCGAGCGTGCCGCCGCGGCCTCTGGCGATGGAGCCGCCACCCCAACTACTTCTTCGAGTGGCTCACGTGGTGCGGCATCGCGCTGGTCGCACAACCGTTCGCCGGATGGTGGGCGGCGCTGCATCCGGTCGTGATGTTCGTGCTGGTGCGCTTCGTCAGCGGCGTGCCGTTCGCCGAACGGCAGGCGCTGAAGAGCCGCGGCGACGACTACCGCCGCTACCAGCGGGAGACGAACGCCTTCGTCCCGTGGCTGCAGCGGCGCCCGGTGGACGCCGGCCGATGAGCGCCCGCACGGAGCGCTGGCTGGAGCGCGGCCTCCTCCCGGACTGGCTGATCCGGCACGGCATCCGGCGCCTCCTTCGCGCACGACTCGTTCGCGAATGCGCCGACGACCCGGAGCGCGCCGCCGAACGGCTGGACCGCTGGATCGCCGAGTGCGACCGCTCGCCGATCGCGATCGCGACCGACGCCGCGAACGCGCAGCACTACGAGGTGCCCGCCGCGTTCTACGCGAGGGTGCTGGGCGTCCACAGGAAGTACAGCAGCGGGCTGTGGACCGCGGACACACCGGACCTCGACGCCGCGGAGGCGGCGATGCTGAGCCTCTCGTGCGAACGCGCGGGCATCGCCGACGGGATGCGCGTGCTCGACCTCGGCTGCGGCTGGGGCGCCATGTCGTTGTGGATCGCGCAGCGCTTCCCGAACTGCGAAGTCGTCGGCGTCGGCAATTCGGCGAGCCAGCGCGCAGACATCCTCTCGCGCGCCCGCGGGCGCGGTCTCACGAACGTCGCGATCGTGACCGCCGACGCCAACACGTTCGAACCACCCGGCCGTTTCGACCGCATCGTGTCGATCGAGATGATGGAGCACACGCGCAACTGGCGGACACTGCTCGAACGCGCCGCGTCGTGGCTCGAACCCGCGGGCCGCATGTTCGTGCACGTGTTCACGCACCGTTCGGTCGGTTACCCGTTCACGGCGGACGGCGACGGCGACTGGATGGCGCGCTGGTTCTTCACCGGCGGCCAGATGCCGGCGGACGCGCAGATGCTGCGCTTCCAGGACCATCTGCGCGTCGAAGCGCACTGGCGCGTCTCCGGCGAGCACTACCGGCGCACGGCCGAGGCATGGCTCGCGAACTTCGACCGGCATCGCTCGGAACTCGACCCCGTCCTCAGCGCCGCGTACGGCGAACGGGCCGCGGCGATGGGCAACCTCTGGCGCGTCTTCTTCCTCGCGTGCGCCGAACTCTGGGGCTTCGCCGGCGGACGCGAGTGGTTCGTGTCGCACTACCGGCTCGCGCGCCGCGGCGGATGAAGCGTCCGGACGCGAAGCCCGATCAGCCGCGGAGGAGCCGGCGAGCAGCGGCAACCGCACCCGCGGCATCGGTGGCCCCGGCGTCCGCGCCGACGACCGACCACAGGTCGTCCACGATCCTGAACGGCTCTCCACCCACCAGGATCGGCACGCGCCGCGAAGGACCGCTCGAACGGATGCGTGCAATCGTTCTCACGAGCGATGCGAGCTGCAGCGTCAGCGTCGCCGAGATCGCGATCAGGTCGAACGCACGATCCTGCAGGAGCCACTCGACGTCGCCGGCGGGCATGTTGCCGCCGAGGTTGTGCACGGCGAAACCGGCGAGCTGCAGCCGTTGTGCGACGAGCCGGACCCCGAAGTCGTGCAGGTTGCCGCCGACGCCCATCGTCAGCACACGCCGCGCGTCGGCGGGCGGCCGCGGCAGACGGTCCTGCAACAGCCACAACGTGCGGTCGACGATCGACGAGCCGTAGTGCTCGTCGGCGATCGGGATCTCCGCCATCAGCCACATTCGCCCGGCTTCGCGCTGCGCCGGCACGATCACGTCGTCGTGGATCGCCTCGATCGGTACACCCCGATCGAGTGCGCCGCGAACGAGCCCTACCGCGTCGTCGCCGCGACCTTCGAGGATCGCGAGCAGGAAGTGCCCCGCGAGGTCGCCGTGCGGCGCCGAACGCGACAGGTACGACGGGATCTCCAGCACAACCCGCTCGACGCTTCGTTGCGCCGCATCGAGGTGCGGAAGCGCCGCCGCCGCCGCAGCAGGGGGCAGCTCGTCCGCGAGTGCCGCGCGGATCGCGCCGAGGTTCGCGGGCAGCCAGTCCACGGCGACACCGCGGTGATGCAGCGCGACCGCATACCAGGCCACCGAGTGCTGGAGCAGGGCGGGCCGGTCGACCGCCACCGACTCGGCGACGTGCAGGATGCGCACCTCGGTGTCGCTCGTCGCGTCGCCGAAGGTCGGCGGCAGGCCGGTCGCGAGCAGGTCGGGGCGAACGCGCTCCATGTGCCGCAGCGCGGCGCCGGCGTAGGCGCGGGAGGAGCCGCGCAGGAGACCGGCAGCGAGACCGTGCATGGAACTCACGTGAGCGTTGTAAGGGCGAGGACGCAACGCGCTCAAGGCGGCGTCGCGGTGCATCCGTTCGCCCGGCAGCCGCGAACCGATGCACGCGCTCGCGACGATCTGGCCGCGGCGCTCCACACACCTACCCACCTCACCCACATGATCCGCCTGCCCATCGTTCCGCTGCTCGCGCTCTCGTGTTCCGCCGCTCTCGCCCTGGCCCAGGACGGCCAAGGGACCAAGGGCAGCCTCGTCGAGGTCGCCGCCAAGGCCGGGCATTTCTCGACGCTGGTCGCCGCCGTGAAAGCAGCCGGCCTCGTCGACACTCTGTCCGGCAAGGGTCCGTTCACCGTTTTCGCCCCGACCGACGAGGCGTTCGCCAGGCTCGGCAAGGACGCGATCGCGGACCTGCTGAAGCCCGAGAACAAACACAAGCTCGTCGCCGTGCTCACCTACCACGTCGTCGGTGCGAACCTGCCGGCGGCGAAGGTGGCGGGCCAGAAGACGCTCACCACCGTCCAGGGCCAGCCGCTGCCGGTCGTCGTCGACGGCGGCAAGGTCAAGGTGGGCGGCGCGAACGTGACCGCGGTCGACGTGGCCGCGGACAACGGCGTGATCCACGTCGTCGACGCGGTGCTGATGCCGCCGGCCGAACCGAACCTCGTCGAGGTCGCGACGAAGGCCGGGACCTTCACGACGCTGCTCGCCGCCGCCAAGGCCGCGGGTCTCGTCGACACGCTCGCGACCGGCGGCCCGTTCACCGTCTTCGCGCCGTCGGACGACGCGTTCGCCCGGCTGGGCAAGGACACGATCGCCGACCTGCTGAAGCCGGAGAACAAGGAGAAGCTGGCGTCGATCCTGAAGCACCACGTGGTCGCCGGCAAGGTGATGGCCGCGGACGCGATGAAGCGGAAGCAGGCGAAGACCATCGCCGACACCACACTCACGCTGCAGAGCGACGGCACGTCGCTGACGGTCGGCGGCGCGAAGGTCGTGACGCCCGACGTCGCCGCGAAGAACGGCGTGATCCACGTCGTCGACGCGGTCATCCTGCCCGCCAACTGACCTGACCCACCATGCTCGACGCATCGGAGTCCGCCGCGGTGGCTCCGGTGCGCGTCTTGATCGACCGCGGTCCCGCCCCTGTAATCCGCGCTCCCGATCGGAAGCGCATGCCGTCGCCCCTTCTCCCAGAGATCGCCGCGGGCGACCCCGCGGCCGTCGAGGCCTTCCTGAAGCGCCATCAGAACATGGTCTGGGGGCTCGCACGCCGCTTCTGCCGCTCGGCCGAAGACGCGGAAGACGCGACGCAGGAGATCTTCGTCGAGGCGTGGAAGAGCGCCGGCCGCTTCGACGCGACGGCGGGCAGCGAGACGACGTTCCTCATGACGATCGCGCGGCGGCGTCTGATCGATCGTGCACGCCGGCAGGGCCGCCGCCCGCCGACCGAACTCCTCGAGGACGCGGGCACGGTCGCCGCGCAGCCCGGTGCGGATCGTGCCGAGCTGCACGAAGAAGTCCGCCTCGCGAAGGAGGCGCTCGAACAGCTGCGGCCCGAGCAGCGCCAGGTGCTCGACCTGGCGCTGGGCATGGGCCGCACGCACCACGAGATCTCCGCCGCGATCGGCATCCCGCTCGGGACCGTGAAGAGCCACGCGCGCCGCGGCCTCATCCGTCTGCGCGAGATGCTCGGTGTCGAGGACCGGAGCGAAGGAGGTGCGCCGTGAGCGAACCCGACCCGCACCTCGAGGCCCTCGCCGAAGCGATCGTGTTCGCGCACGAAGCGGACGCGCCGCGGCCCGGACCGGGCCTCGGCGTGTTCGCGCTCGAACGCACCGCGGCGCTCGCCGCCGCGGCATTCGCCGGTCCCGCTGCCGTGCCCGAACGACTGCAGCGCCGCCTCGCCGCCGCCGGACTCGCCTTCTGCGCCGAGCGCAGGAGGGAGCTGGCGCACGATGCCCCGCGAACCGCTCCGCGCGGATCCGGCCGCGGCATCCCGACGTTCCTGCTCGGTGTTGCCGCCGGCATCGTGGTGTGGTTCGTTCTCCGCCCCGACGCCGAGGTGCCGATCGAACGGCACCGCGACACGCTGCTCGCGACGCCGAGCGCCGTTCGGATGCCGTGGAAGGCGGGGCCGAGTCCGCTGCGCGGGCAGGTCGAAGGCGACGTGGTGTGGAGCCACGACGCGCAGCAGGGCTTCCTGCGATTCCGCGGCCTGCCGCCGCTCGATGAAGACCACCGCTTCCAGTTGTGGATCGTCGACGGAAATCGCAGCGGGGCGCCGCCCGTCGACGGCGGGCTGTTCGCGGTCGCCGACGCCGCGGTGGACACGATCGTGCCGATCCGCGCCGCTCTGCCGATCGGTGCTGCGAAGGCGTTCGTGGTGACCGTCGAACCGCGCGGTGGCGTCGTCGTGTCGAAGCAGGAACACGTCGTCGCGATCGCGGGCCTCTGACCGCGGCGGCCGGCGGAGAGCGCGCTTGCACGGTCCCCGCCCGCTCGCTACCTTCCTCGCCCTCGCGCGCCCGCGGCGCGACCTGGTCGGGCAGATAGCTCAGTTGGTAGAGCACAGCACTGAAAATGCTGGGGTCGCCAGTTCAACCCTGGCTCTGCCCACCAGTTTTCCTCCTGACGCGCTAACGCGCAGTTCAGCGCCTGCCGACGCGGCAGAGCATGACGCCGAGCCACGCCTGGCTCGCGGCGACGAAACCGAGGAACGCGAGCGCCAACCAGCGCGAAGCACCCGGCGAACCCTCGTGCACGCAGGCCGCGCCCACGGCGCAGGCGACACCTGCGGCGAAGAGCAGCGGATTCCCGCGTGACACGACCGCCTGCCGCGCGGCCGCGACCGCCAACGCCAACGAACCGGCGAAGAACGCCGCGAACATCGGTGCGAGCAGACGGAGGTCGGGCCCCTGCATGCGCTCCATCACGGGGACCATCGCCGCGCGGTCGACACCGGGCGCCACCATCTCGACCGCGAGCAGGTGCAGGACCGCGTCGGCCGCCGACCCCATCGCGCCGATCAGAAGCATGGCCGCACCCGCGGACGCGAGGCGGCCGCGCAACCGGCGCACGAGGCCGAGCCCCGCGGGCGCGTAGCACGCGGCGGACACCAGTTGCAGCACGACCGAGGTGCGGACGGCGTCGCCGTTCGCGGCGACTCGTCGGAAGATCTCGTGCGTGTCGGTGATGCCGACGCCGGGCATCAGCACCCACGCGACGTGGAACGCGACCGCAGCCACGACGAGGGCCGCACCGGCGAACGACAGGCGGCCCGGACCGGAAGCATCAGAAGAAGACGTCGACGACACGGCGAAGGATCTCCTCGAAGGGGAACATGGTCAGCGAAAGCGGTGCTAGCGGCAGCGCGAGGATCGCGGCCGTGGCCACGACGTCGCTCCGCTTCAGCACGAAGGTGCGCATGCGCTCCGACGCGGCGTTGACGCGCTCGAGATCGGCGAGCCACACCAGTTCGCGCCCCGCGTCCGCGGCACCGTCGAACGGCCTGCCGCGCAACGACGCGGCGACGTGCACGACGACGGCGCCGTTCTCCCGGACGGAGCGGCTCCTCGCGGCCACGAGGGCGCCGCGGAAGAAGAGCGTCGGCAGCAGAACGATCGCCAGCAGCACTGCGACGGTGGCCACCATCTCGATGCGGAACTGCACGAGCTGCGCGCCACCGTGCAGGATGCGTGTGGCGAGCATGCCGCCGAGCGGAACGGTGTGCGCCAGCGCGAACGGCGTGAAGGCATGCACACTGCGTGCGACGAAGGCGAGCCCGCCCGCGCGGTCCGGATGCAGCGCACAGACCTGCAGCGGAAGCCGCGACACGCGCCACGCCACCACGTACCAGATGCCGAGCCGGTAGTACCAGCGGAACAGGAGGAAGCGCAGGATCGGCAGGCTGACGAACGCGTACCACGTACCGGCCGTCGTCAGCGTCGCCGTGCCGCCGACGTTCGTCGCGTACCACGTGACGGCGTCGAAGCGCAGCTGGGTGCTCCACATCCAATGGCCGAAGGTCCACGCCAGCACGAGCAGCGCGACCTCCGCCGCGAGCGAGTTCCGCCATCGCATCGCCGACGCGAGGATCGAGTCGAAACGCGGCATCTCCGCAACCGGCACGATCCCGTCCTCGACGAAACGCAGGACCACACCGCGGATCCGACGGTGCACGAGGATCTCGGTCCCGAGGAGGAGCGGCAGCGTGCCGAGGAGCCGCGTGTGGGCATCGAGGTCGGCGAAGAACGGCATCTCGCCGACAATCGGCTCGGCACACGCCGCGAAGAGCACGAGCGGCAACCACGTGAGGAGCGGGACCGCGACCATGCGCCGCAGCGACATCTCCGACGACGACGGGTTGACGCCGCGCCAGCGCAGCAACCGCTGGAACAGCGGCCCGCCGAGCGCGAGCGAGAAGTCGACGGACGGTGCTGCGGCAACGGCGACCACGTCAGACCTCCGCCGCGGCACGGCGCGCGAGGCCGGACAGGTTCATCGCCAATCGGCGGCGCACGAACGGGAGCCGCCCCATCACGGCGAGCCGTGCGTTCCGCAGCGCGCGGCCGACGCGCCCCTTCGCCAGCGCCATCCGTGTGAGGCCGGCGCTCAGCGCCAGGACCTTCAGCGCGGCCGGGCGGCGCATCTCCTCGTAACGATCGAGGTCGGCGTCGGACGCACGACCCGCGATCACGTCGGCGAGCATCGTGCCGAGCACGATCGCGTCGACGAGGCCCGTGTTCATGCCCTGGCCACCGGCCGGGCTGTGCACGTGCGCGGCGTCGCCGACGAGGAGGAAGCGCCCGCTGCGGTAACGATCCGCCACGCGGTGGTGCACGCGGAACCGCGAGCCCCAGACCACTTCCTGCACACGCCCCGGCAGCGCACGCGGCCCGCGTTCGTCGAGCAGCGCCTGCACGTCGGCGACGGTCGGCTGCGGCGGCGCATCGGCCATCGTCGCGACGATGCGGAAGCGGCCGTGCGGCAAGGGCGCGACGACCACGAGGCCCGCGGGCGAGAAGAACAACGACACCTCGTCGCGTCCCTGGGGCCAGTCCATCGTCACGTCGGCGAGCACGAACGACTCCTCGTAGGCCTCGCCGGAGAAGCCGATCCCGGCCGCCGCGCGAGCAACGCTGTGCATCCCGTCCGCCCCCACCACGTAGCGCGCGAGCACGTCGCGGTGCCCTTCGGCGGAGTGCACGGTCGCGAGCACACCCTCGGACGTGTCGACGAGCGACGTCACGGTGCAGCCGCGCCGCACCGCTCCGCCCGCAGCGACGAGCGCGTCGCCGAGAACGGTCTCCGTCTCGTCCTGCGGCAGCATCAGGAGCCCCGCGCGCCGCGTCGGCAGCGCGTCGAACGGAATCTTCAGCAGCGCACGATCCCGATCGCGCACGGCGAAGCGGTCGAGCCACAGCCCGCGTGCAACGAGCGCGTCCGTGACGCCGATCCGGTCGAGCACTTCCAGGGTGTGCGCGTGGATCACAGCGGCCCGGGACGTGTTCTGTCCCGCGGCGAGTTTGTCCACGACTGTCGTCCGCACGCCTGCGCGGAGGAGCGACGTCGTCAGAGCGAGCCCGGTCGGGCCGGCTCCGACGACGAGGACGTCGACCCGTTCGGGGCCGGCGCCCTGGTTTCGTTCGAGCGCGCTCACGACTTCACCTCCTCGACGAGCGCCGGCTGGCCCTGCCATCCCCCACCCAGCGCCGCGTAGAGCCGCACGACCGCGGTGAGACGGTTGCGCTGCGTGCGCGCGAGATCGAGTTCCGCCGCGAACAGCGCCCGCTGCGCATCCAGGACGTCGATCTGGCCGGTCAGCCCTTCGCGGAAGCGCTCGTCGGCGAGTTCGTGGGCGCGGCGCAGATGCGTCACGAGCTCGGTCTGGTGCGCGCCGACTGCGGCGACCTGCCGGTGATCGACGAGCGCGTCCTCCACTTCGCGGAAGGCCACCTGCACCGCCTTCTCGAACCTGTGCACGGCCTGCAGCGCACGCGCGGCCGCCGCGTCGTACGCCGCGTCGCGGCGCCCGGCGTCGAACCACGGGATCGAGATCGCCGGTCCGAAGCGCCACGCGCGGGCCGGACCGCTGAACAGGTCCGACAGCTGCGAACTCTCGCTGCCGTAGGACGCCGTCAGGGCGATGTCGGGGAAGCACGCGGCCCACGCTTCGTCCGTGCGCGCGTTCGCGGCGTCGAGACGGAGCCGCGCCTCCTGCAGGTCCGGCCGGCGCGCGAGCAGCGCCGACGGCAGGCCGGGCGGCACTGCGGGCGGCACGGGAACGCTGGCGAGGTCGCGGCCGCGCAGGATCGGTCCGGGGTTCCGGCCGAGCAGCACCGAGATGCGGTTCTCGGTCTGCGCCGCACGGCGCTCCAGGTCCGGCAGCAGCGCTGCGGCGGACTCGACTTCGCCGGCGGCTCGCGCGACGTCGAGCGCCGACGCGACGTCCTCCTCGTTGCGACGGCGCACGAGGAACAGCGAGCCCTCGCGGGAAGCGAGCGTGCGCTTCGCGACGGTGATCTCGGCGTCGAGTTCGAGCAGATCGAACCAGGCCTGCGCGACGTCGCCGATCAGGCTCGTGATCACACCGCGCCGCGCCCACTCGGTGGCGAGCAGTTCGGCACGCGCCGCGGCGTCGGCGCTGGCGAGTCGCCCCCACAGGTCGACGTCCCAGCGGGCGGTGAAGTCGGACTTCCAGACGTTGCCCTCGTTGTCGACACCCGGCGGCATCGCCGGGACGGACTTCGTCGAAGTGCGCACCGCGGAGAACGAGTCCGTCTCGTCCAGCGTCGGCCACCGCGCGGCTCCCGCCTGTTCGGCGAGCGCACGTTGCTCCGCGACACGCGCCGCTGCGACCGCAACGTCGTCGTTCTCCTCGAGAGCGATCGTGATCAGCTCGCAGAGCCGTTCGTCACCGAACAGCTCCCACCAGCCACGATCCGCGAACGACGGCCCCGCATCGGCGTCCGCGCGCCAAGCCGCCGGCTCCGTGACCACCGGCTGCTTCGCTTCGGGAGCAGCGCAACCGCCGAACGTCGCCGCCGCGAGCAGCAGCAGGACCTGGGTCGCGGCGCCGGCCGCCCGCAACTTCGCCGTCGCACGGACCACGCTCGACATCGCGCGGCGCAGCCACACGATCGGCGCGAACTTCGTCCGCACGTCCTCGAAGAGCGAGAAGAACACCGGCGTCGCGAGCAGCGTCAGCAGCAGCGACAGCACCTGGCCGCCGAAGATGACCGACCCGATCGCGCGGTTGTCGCCGGAACCCGTTCCCTCGGACACGAGCAGCGGCACCATGCCCGCGACGAACGCGACGGTCGTCATCAGGATCGGACGCAGGCGGTCGCGGTTCGCCTGCAGCGTCGCCTCGAGCAGGGACATGCCCTGCGCCCGCAGCGCGATCGTGTGGTCGACCTGCAGGATGGCGTTCTTCTTCACGACGCCGAAGAGCACGAGCAGCCCGAGCGCCGTGTAGATGTTCAGCGACTGGCCGAACAGCAGCAGCGACAGCAGCGCGAACGGCACCGTCAGCGGCAGTGCGATGAGGATCGTGATCGGGTGGACCCACGACTCGAACTGCGCGGCGAGGATCAGATACATGAAGACGAAGGACAGCACGAACGCGATGACGAAGTTGAACGCCGCGTTCGCCATCTCCTTCGACGCACCCGTGACGCCCGTGCGGTAGCCCGCCTCGAGGTGCATCGCCGCGGCCTCCTCCTGCAGCGCGACGATCGCCGCCTGCTGCGAGTGACCGGGAGCGATGTTCGCGGTGATCGTGACCTGTCGCCGGCGGCCCAGCCGG
This sequence comes from uncultured candidatus Brocadiaceae bacterium, assembly GCA_964538915.1. GTDB lineage: Bacteria > Planctomycetota > UBA1135 > UBA1135 > UBA2386 > JAEUHQ01. The sequence goes on from CAZIFB010000007.1 coordinate 72,188, forward strand.
TCGATCTGCGCCGCGCCCGACGCCTCGGTGAACGTCGCGACCTGATCGAGGGAGACCGTACCGTGCTTGCTCGACGGCACAGCCATGCGGGCGAGGCCCGCTTCATCCGTGCGGTCGCCGGACTCCGACCGTGCCCGCACGTCGTAGCGCTCGCCGCCCTCGTCGAAGTCGGTGACCTTGTCGCCGCCGACCATGACGCGCAGCGTGCCGCCGACGTCGGCCATGCGGACGCCGAGGTCCGCCGCCTTCGCGCGGTCGAAGGCCACGTGCAGTTCTGGCTTGCCGAGGATCAGCGTCGTGTCGATGTCGATCGCGCCCGGGACCTTGCGCAGCGCCGCGACCAGCCGGTCGGCGTACGTCCCGAGCTTGTCGGTGTCCGGGCCGCTGACGAAGAACGACACGTCCTTGTTCTCCTTGCCGCCGCCGCTGATGGCCGCGATCGGCGACACGCTGGCGCGCAGCCTTTCGCCCGCGAACTCGGGCAGCACGCGCTCGCGCACGGCCGCCATCACGTCGAACTGCGACGCATCGCGGCGGTCGACCGGCTCGAGCTTGACGAACAGGTTGGCGAGGTTCTGCGTGTGCGCATCGTCGTCGCCGACGAAGACCACCGCGTAGGCGACGCCGGGGATGCGCTCGATCCGTTCTCCGATGCGACCGGCGATCAGCTCGGTCTGCTGCAGCGACGTTCCTTCCGGCGCACGGACCTTGACCTCGAACTGCGACTCGTCGTTCTTCGGCAGGAAGTCCTTCGCGACCGCCTTGCCCAGCGGCACGACGGACACGAGCGACAGCACACACAGGCCGACGATGGCCCAGCGGTGCGCCATCGACCAGCGCAGCACACGCACGTAGGCGTCGTCCAGCATCGTGGCGAAGCGGCCCGGCTTGTCGTGGCCGTGCTCACCGGCGACGAGCCAGCGGCTCGCGAGCAGCGGCGTCAGCGTGAACGCGACGAGCAGCGAGACCATGATCGAGAACGCCATGGTCATGCCGAACGAGAAGAGGAAGCGGCCGACGATGCCGCCCATGAAGGCGACCGGCACGAAGACCGCGACCAGCGACAGCGTCGTCGCCAGCACCGCGAGTCCGATCTCGCGCGTTCCCTCCCGCGCGGCCTCCATCGCGGACAGGCCCTTCTCCTTCATCACGCGGTGGATGTTCTCGAGAACGACGATCGCGTCGTCGATCACGATGCCGACCGCCAGCGTCAGCGCGAGCAGCGTCATCATGTCGAGCGTGAGCCCGAGGGCCTTCATGAGGCCGAACGTGCTCACGATCGACGTCGGGATCGCGATCGCGGAGATCAGCGTCGAGCGCCAGCTGCGCAGGAAGAACCACACGACCGCGGCTGCGAGCAGGCCGCCGACGACCAGGTGCTCCTGCACCGTGTGCACGGACGCCTCGATGTACTCCGACTGGTCGCGCACGATCTCGAGCGAGTAGCCGGACGGCAGGCGCGTACCGATGTCGGCGAGCCGCTCCTTCAGCGCGCGCACCACGGCGACGGTGTTCGTGCCGGACTGGCGCCGGATCGCGAGCACGACGGTCGGCTCGCCCTTCACACGGCCCGACGTCTCGGCTTCTTCGCAGCCGTCCTCGACGCGGGCGACGTCGGACAGGCGCACGGGCGATCCCGCGCGGTCGGCGACGACGAGATCACCGAAGGCCGCGACCGAGTTCGCGCGGCCTTCGAGCCGCACCGACAGCGACCGGCTCGACTGCTCGAGGCGCCCGCCCGGCACTTCCTGGTTCTGCTTCGCGACGACGTCGGCGACCTCGGCGACCGTGAGGCCGTAGGCGCGCAGACGCACCGGATCGAGCCACAGTTCGATCTCCCGCAGCCGCGCTCCGATCAGCAGCACCTGGCCGACGCCCGGCAGCGACTCGAGTTCGCGGCGCAGGTTCTTGTCGGCGAACTCGCTGATGTCGCGGATCGGCAGATCCGCGGACACGGCGACCTGCAGCACGGGCGCCGCGTCGGGGTCGACCTTGTCGATCACGGGCGAATCGCAGTCCGGCGGCAGCTCGGTCAGGATCTGGTTGACCTTGTCGCGCACTTCCTGCGCGGCCGTGTCGAGGTCCTTCTCGAGCACGAACTGCACGAACACCTGCGACACACCTTCGCTCGACACCGAACGCAGCTCGTCGATGCCGGAGATGGTGTTCACCGCGCGTTCGATCTCGTCGGTGACTTCGGTCTCCATCTCCTCACCCGACGCGCCGTCGTGCCGCGTCGTGATGGAGACGACCGGCATGTCGACCTTCGGGAAGCGGTCGATGCCGAGCGTGAAGTAGGAGAAGAGGCCGACGACGACGAGCGTCAGCACGAGGACCGACCCGAACACGGGCCGCTTGATGGAGATCTCGGCGAGCCATTGCACGACGCATCACTCCCCGGCCGCTTCCGCGGCCACGACGGCGCCGTCGACGAGGCGCGTTTCCCCCTGGATGGCGACCTTCTCGCCGGCGGCGAGACCACGCACGATCTCGACGACACCGTCGACCTCGCGCCCCAGCTGCACGAGCCGCTTCTCGAGCCGCTCGCCGTCCACCACGAACACGTGGTGCACTCCGTCCGCCGTCGCGATCGCGTTCCAGCCGATCACGACGCTCGGCAGCGTCGACGCGGAGTCGATGCGCGCCGTCGCGAACGAGCCGGGCTGCACGCGCTGCACGACGTTCGGCACCAGCGCTTCGACGGACAGCGCGCGCGACGCGGCGTCGAGGCCGGCGCCGACGTGGTCGAGGCGGCCTTCGAACACTTCGCCGGGCCGCGAGCGCACCGACAGGCGCACCGTCTGGCCGGCGCGAACGGCGGCGGCCTCGCTCTCGGGCACCGAGAGCACGACGCGCAGCGTGTCGGCGTCGACGAGGCGCGCGAGACGCTCGCCCTTCTTCACGTACTGGCCGGGATCGACGTACGTCTCCTGCACGGTGCCGCACCAAGGGGCACGGACACGCGTGTCGTCGAGCGCCTTCGCCGCCAGCGCGACGCGCGCCTCCTGGGCCTGCAGCGAACGGAACTGCTCGCGCATCCGGTCGACCTCGGCGGCGTGCTTCTGCCGCGCGACCTCGAAGTTGGTTCGCTCGACGTCCTGCAGCGACTTCGCGACGGCGCCGTCGGCGACGAGGCGCTCGTAGCGCGACGCTTCGCGCTGTGCGCGCTCCATGTTGGCCCGCGCGAGGCGGACGTCCGGCGTCGCCTCGGGGTCGAAGTCGCCACGGATCGCGAGGCCGAGACGCGCCTCGATCTGCGCCTGCACGGCTTCCGCTTCGGCCAGGCGGTTGTTCGCGTCGCGGGGGTCGAGTTCGACGAGCAGCGCGCCCGCGGCGACACGCTGGCCGCGTTCGAGCGACGCCTTCACGACGCGCCCTTCGGCTTCGCTGCAGACGTCGATCTCGGCGAACGCGCGCAGTTCGCCGGTGACGACGAGTTGCTTTGGCAGCAGCCGTTCCTCGGCGAGCGTCCACGCGACGTGGATCGGAGCCGCCGCCATGGCGACGGCCGGCTTTGGCGGTGTGGCGGCCGAAGCGTTGCCGCAGCCGGTCGCGGGAGCGAACACGCTCGCGACGAAGAGTGGGATGCGCAGGGTGCGCAGACGGGAAGCGGGACGGGTCACGGGTTCTCCTTCTCGGGGACGGGTAGTTCGAGGCGCCGGATGCGTTCGTCGATCTGCGCGACGAGGCGCGGGAGGGCGCGGGACGGGACGGCGGCCAACGCGTCGAGTTCGAGTGCCGACAGGTCGAACCCGGCTTCGCGGCAGGCGCGCGCCGGGTCGTTCGTGAAGGCCCGACGGAACTGCTCGTCGGTGAGCAGGCGGCCGAGGGCTCGTTCCACGTCGCGTTGGGACATGCGACGGACAAGGCGAGCCGCGTGCCGCGGCCCGACGGATTCTTCGAAACGAAGTCGGCGAAGCGGGTTACGCCGATTCGCGGGGTCGCGAAGGCGCGCTCACGGTTGGCGATCGATCGCCAATCGACTGTCGATCCCTGTGCAAGTGTCGAAGGATCTACAGCGCCGCCGGATGGCGCCGGTCAGATGAAGATGCAATGGCCGAACAGCGTCAGCCACCAGAGTCGAGCCGTGGTGGACTCGGCGAGCGGCATCTGTTCGCGCAGCACCCCACCCCGGAGCCACCACCCGCCGATCGCTTGTTCCGGGACCTCGACCGGCGAACACAGTTGATCGAGCGCGACGTCCCACGTGTCCGTCGGCGGGACGCGCGAGAACAGATCGATCCGCCACGGCCCTGGCCGAATCACGCCGACGAGCAGACCGTCCAACGGGCCGTGGCGCACGATGTTCTGCTGCAGAGGGAGTTCCTTCCGGAACAGCAGGTCCGTGGCGTCTTCGGGCAAGAAGGCGAGATCGCCAAACGAGGCCAACTCGGACCCGAGGTCGGTGGCAAGGGCCAACGCGTCGCGAAGCAGGTCGCGCTGCAGGGCAACGAGCACGAAGCGATCCTCGACGACCGTACACCAGACATCCAAGTCGTACTTCCCGCGCGGCAAGACGTGCGTCGCAGGGAGCCAGCCGACCGTGTCGGTCTCCGTGCGCGCGTCGTGCAAGGCCTCGCCCAGGGATCTCTCCGCCCCCATGCCGCCGGTGTCGACGATCCAGATCGTGCGCGACGGGCCCAGGCCGAGGCCCTTCGCCGGGGGGCCGAAGTCGCGGCCCGCGGAAACGACGCACTTCGCGGGGAACCCGGTGCCGTCGACATCGGGGAACCGGAACGCGCCTGCCTCGCACGCGAAGCTCGTCATGCCCTTCGGCACGAAGCGGCCCGCCGCCAGGAACGGCTGAAGCACTGGCACGACCTGCGCAGTCTCCTGCGTCGCACACACAGCGAGACCCGCGAGCAGAAGCACCGTGACGCGGCGCGCCTTCACAGCCCGAAGCGCTTCATGCGCGTGTAGAGCTGCGAACGCGTGACACCGAGGATCTCGGCCGCCTTCGACTTGTTGCCAGCGGCCTTCTGCAGCGCCTCGACGACGAGCCGGCGTTCCCAATCCGGCAGCTGGCCCGCGTCGAGCGCGTCGCCGTCGCCGGGCCTGGCGTTCGCGACGTTCGCACTCTTCGCGGCCGCGATCTTGGCGGCGTCGAGGCCGAGCTGCGCGGACTGGATGAGGCCGCCGTCGGAGAGGATCATCGCGCGCTCGATCGCGTTCTGCAGTTCGCGGATGTTGCCGGGCCACGGGTAGTCGAGCAGCGCACGGCGCGCTTCCTGGCTGATGCCGGGCGCACTCTTGCCCATGCGGGCTTCGAGTTCGCGGACGAAGTGTTCGGCGAGCACGAGCACGTCGTCGCCGCGCTCGCGCAGCGGCGGCAGGTGCAGCTGGAACACGTTGAGGCGGTAGAGCAGGTCCTCGCGGAACCGGCCTTTGGCGACTTCCGCACCGAGGTCGCGGTTCGTCGCGGCGACGAGGCGAACGTCGGCCTTCAGCGTCTCGGTGCCGCCGACCGCCTCGTACTCGCGCTGCTGCAGCACACGGAGCAGTTTCGCCTGCACGGTCAGTGCGAGTTCGCCGACCTCGTCGAGGAACAGCGTGCCGCCTGCGGCGAGTTCGAATCGCCCGGGCTTGCGCTTCACGGCGCCGGTGAACGCACCCTTCTCGTGCCCGAACAGCTCGGACTCGAGCAACGCCTCGGGCAGCGCCGCGCAGTTCAACGCCACGAACGGGCCGTCGGCCCGCGCGCTCGCGAGGTGGATCGCGTGAGCGAACAGCTCCTTGCCGGTCCCGCTCTCGCCCGTCACGAGCACGGTCGTCTCGGTCGGCGCGACCTTCGTGGCGCGGCCGAGCACGTCGCGCAGCGCCGGCGACCGGCCGATGATGTGCTCGAAGCCGTAGCGGCTGCCGAGTTCCTCGCGCAGCGCGGCGAGGCGCTGCTGCAGCAGCTGCGTGCGCTCTTCGGCGGCGGCGATGCGCTGGTTCTGTTCGACGCGGCGGTGGTGGTGGATCGCCAGCGTGATCGGATCGGCGAGGCTGCGCAGCGTCTCGACGTCGAGCGGGTCGAACCAGAACGGCCGGCGCTTCGCGAGGTAGATGACTCCGGTGGCGCGCTCGACGTTGGAGAGCGGGAACACGAGTGGCACCAGCACGAACGACCGGATGCCCGCGTCGAGCATGATGCGATCGCCGGGACGCGAGGCGTCGCACTCGGTCGCGGCGTCGTGCACGAGCACCGGCTGGCCCGAGAGCAGCTGCGGTGCCACGGAGAAGTCGTCGACGGTGCGGATGCGCGGCAGCTGGCCTTCGCCGCCGACTTCGACGATCCGCTCGGACGTCCGGCCGCTCGGGTTCATCAGTTCGACGCCCATGATGTCGAAGCCGAAGACCGGCCGCACGGCGTCGACGATGCCGTCGAAGATCTTGCGCACGTCGAGGCTGCCGGCGAGAGCCTGGTGGATCGCCTGGAACGAACGCCGGCGACGCTCCTGTTCTGCCATCCGCGCGAGCAGCATCGCACCCTCGACGAACGGCGCGATGCGCGTCGCCACCTCGCCGAGCAGCGCGGCGTGTTCGTCGGTGACCGCACTCGTCCCGGACCCCGTGACGACCAGCGCGCCGTGCGGCTTGCCCTCGAGCACGAACGGCGCCGCGGCGATCGACCGCGCACCGTGCAGCAGGCGTTCGCGCTCGGCCGGGTGCGCCCCGGAGAGCGCGGCGTCGCCGATCGCCATCGGCTCACCGGACAACGCGCGGCGCAGCACACTCGCGGCGAGGGGCGTGCGCTCCGCGCGGGCGCCCATTGCGAGCGCCGCACCGCGCTCGCACGCCGCTGCGGTGCGGTACGAGCGCCCGTCGTCGGCGATCCACTCGATCGACATCCGGTCGTGCGGCACGAGATCGTCGAAACGGCGCGACAGTTCGGGCACGAACGCCCAAGCCTCGTCGGCGATGCGCGCCGGGCGGCAGATCCCCGGCAGATCGGCGAGGAAGGCCGCGGTCCGATCCGATCCCGACGAAGCGTCGCGTTCGCGCATGCGGCGCGGGAGTCTAGCCGACGCGGTTCAGTCCGCGACGCCGATGCGCTTCAGCAGGGCGGCGTAGCGAGGGTCGTCGCGCAGGGAGTCGAAGAGCGGATCCAGCTTGATGTAGATGACGCCCGGCGAACGTTCGGCGAGCACCTGGTCCAGGTGCCGGAACGCGGCGTCCTTGTCCCCCATGCCAGTGCACAGCCACGCCCGCACCTCGCCGCGCACGTAGACGCCGGTCGGCAGCTGGTCGAGCTGGGCGAGGACCTCGCGCGCTTCGTCGGTGCGCCCGAGCCTGCCGAGCACCCAGCCGAGCATCGCGTAGGCGTCCGGCCGCTGGCGGTCGCGCTCGAGGAACGCCTTCGCGTAGCGCAGCGCCTCTTCGTAGTTCCGGTCGCGGTGCGCACACACCAGCGACATCGCCCACGGCGCCATGGAGCTGTTGCGATCCAGCTCGAGCGTCTTCCGCGCCTGCTTCTCCGCTGCGTCGAAGCGGCGCGCGTGCTGGTAGACGAACGCCAGGTCGACGTTGAAGAGGTTGGACCGGGGCTCGAGTTCGACGGCCTTCTCGAGGCACGCGATCGCCTCGTCACCGTTGCCCCGCGCGACCCAGAACCACGCGAAGTAGTCGAGCGCGAACGTGCACCGCGGATTGAGGCGCAGGGCCTCGCGGAAGCCCTTCTCCGCGCTGGCCCAGTCCCAATCGAGGTGGAACTGCACGGTCGCGATCGCCGCGTGCGCCTCGGCGAGGAGCGGGTCGCGCTCCATCGCCTGCACCGCCGCCTTGCGCGCACGCTCGAAGGCGACGCGCGGCTCCATGAAGATGTAGGCCGCCGCGATGTAGGCGTCGGCAAGGGACGCGTACGCGAGCGCGAAGCCCGGATCGCGGGCGATCGCCCGCTCGAGACGGTCGATGCCACGCTTCGTGTCGTCGACGGTCCACTCGTGGATCGCGTGCAGGCCCTCGAGGTACTCGAGGTAGGCGTTCGTGTCCTGAGTGGGACGGCGGGCGAGCCGCTCCCGCTGCGCGGGCGACAGATGCCAGCCGAGCTTCTGCGCGATCTCCTTCAGGATGTCGTCCTGGACGAACAGGGGGTCCTGCTGCACACCGTAGTTCTGCAGCCACAACGAACGGTTGTGCTTCACGTCGACGAGTTCGACCGTGATGGCCGGCCCGTTCTCGGTGACCCCGATGGTGCCGGTCAGCACCGCTTCGACGTCGAGCTGGCGGCCCACGCCGTGCGCATCTACCGCATCGAGGGCAGCGTAGTGCGCGACCGAACTGAACGGCCGCACCACGACGTCGGGCAGTTCGAGCAGACTGCGGATGATCGTGCGCGGCAAGCCGGCGCCGAGCACTTTCGCGCTCGCGTCATGCCCGTGGTCGATCAGCGGCAGCACGGCGATCGACCCGATGCGGAGCGGCGCCTCGGGAGCACTCCCGCCGCCGCGCATCGCGAACCACGCCGCCGCGCCGACCGCGAACACGGCGGCGAACGCGAGCACACCGCGGCGCGCCGCAGGCGAACCGCGCCTTTCCTCCGAACGCACGACGGTCGCCACGGCACCGGCCGCATCCGTGTCGGCGAGTACCGCACGCAGCGCGAACGCGAGGTCGTTCGCCGTCTGGAAGCGCGACGCAGGCTCCTTCTCGAGGCAGCGCCGGACCACGCGGTCGAACGGCACCGGCACGCCCACGATCGGCGGCGCCTCCTCGTGCACGATCGCGACCTGCGTCGCCGCCATCATGTCGCGCACGAACGGATGGCGGCCCGAGGCGGCTTCGTGCAGCACGACACCGAGTGCGAAGAGGTCGCTGCGGGCATCTGCCATCTCGCCGCGCACCTGCTCCGGCGCCATGTAGCCGATGGTGCCGAGCATCGCGCCGGCCTGCGTCACGCCGAGCCCTGGCTCCGCCTCCCACTCGACGCGCGCGATCCCGAAGTCGAGGATCTTCGGCCGCCCGTCGGCGGTGATGAACACGTTCTCGGGCTTCAGGTCGCGGTGCACGATGCCCTTGCCGTGCGCGGCGGCGAGCCCTTCCGCGAGCGCGAGACCGATCTCGGCGGCGCGACGCCACGGCAGCGGCGCGGACTGCATGCGCTGCCGCAGCGTCTGTCCCTCGAGCAGCTCGGTCACTACGTAGCGCAGGTCGCCCTGCGTGCCGACGTCGTGCAACACGACGATCGACGGATGCGCGAGCGATGCGACGGCGCGCGCCTCACGTTCGAAACGCACGACGCGCACCGGGTCCCCGGCGAGCGTCGGCGGCAGGATCTTCACCGCGACGTCGCGGTCGAGCCGCGGATCGCGCGCGCGATAGACCTCGCCCATGCCGCCGGCACCGAGGGGCGCGAGGATCTCGTACGGGCCGAGGCGGGTGGAGGCTGGTAGCACGGGGTCCCGGTCGCGAGGGCCGCGGGAGCATACGAAAGGACCCCGCGAGCCGCCCCTCCGCGCGCCAGCCCCATCGGCGCCCGCGTCTCCGCCTGCGCGCGCGTTCGTCGCCGGAGGCGCCCGTGCACCAGCGGTTCCGCGCCCGAGAGTTCTTCGCCGATCGAAGCACGAGCCGCCGAAATCCGGCGCCACCGGGCGCCACGAAATGCCCTTGCCACGGGAAAACCCCGCAAGGGGAAGTCCTCATGGACCAAGGGCCGTCGCCGCGACGAACACCGCGTCGGAGACCCCGGATGCTGATCACCGAGAACATCGTCAAGATCCAGGACCTGTTCGACCACTGGCGCGAAGCAGGCCACACCAAGCTCGCCAACGGCGTCGAGCTGATCGGCCGTGCAGGAGACGAGGACGACCCGTCCTGGCTGCACGCCCTCTTCCCCGGCCTCGAGCCTGCGCGCCTGGATGTCCTCGAGAAGGAGACCGGCGCCGTCCTGCCGCCGCAGCTTCGCGCCTTCTACCGACTCATCGGCGGAATGAGCCTGTTCCACGGCGCGTTCTGCATGTTCGGCAAACGGCGGCGCGGCATCCGCACCGGCACCGCGGCCGTACAGGCCGGCGACATCGTCGAACTGAACCACGAGATCGATGCGCTCGGCTGGCGACCCGCGGAGGCGATCGCGTTCGCCGTGAACGGCTGGGATCAGTCCGTGCACCTGGCGGGCATGGGACGCGACGCACGGGAGATCACCCGCTGCGACCGTGCCACCGGCCGCGTGCTCGAGGTCCACGCCACGATCTACGAGTGCGTCTACGACCGCCTGTATCGCCTCGACCAGCTGATGCTCGGCTGAGAACCGGCACCGGAACCCGGCGAGCCACAAGTCGGGCAGGTGCCCCGGCCGATAGGTCCCGCGCAATGAACAAGCGAATCCTCCTCGTCGACGACTCCGCCGTGATGCGGAAGCTCGTGGCTCGTGCGATCCGTCAGACGGGCCTCGAAGTCGACGTCGCAGCCGAAGCCGGCAACGGCAAGGAGGCGCTCGGCATGCTCGCGTCCCAGCAGATCGACCTCGTCTTCTGCGACTGGAACATGCCGGAGATGAACGGCCTCGAGTTCATCGCGGAGGCGCGCAAGACGCACAAGACTCCGATCGTCATGCTGACCACGGAAGGCACGGCGGAGAAGTCGCAGCAGGCCCTCGCCGCCGGTGCGGATGCCTACCTGACGAAGCCGTTCACTCCCGACGACCTGCAGCAGAAGCTCAAGCTGCTGCTGAAGATCTGAGGACACGTCGATGACCGCCGCCCCCGCCGTTGGTCTCGTCGGCAAGCTGAAGGCCATCGGGATCGCCATGCTGCAGCAGGCGCTCACCGACTGGGCCCAGATGACCGGACTCACCGTGGAGACCGGCGATGCGAAGGTCCAGAACATCAAGCGCGCGCAGATCGAGACCACCATCACCGGACCGGTGATGCTGGTCGAGACGAAGGTCGAAGGGCGCTGCGAAGGTCCCTACTTCTTCGTCTTCCCGAACGCTCTCGCCGCGACCGCGGTCGGCGGGCTCGTCATGCTGGCTCCGGGCGTGGTCGAGCAGAAGGCCAAGACCGGCCTCGACGACGCCGACGTGGAAGCCTTCAAGGAGCTCGCCAACCTGCTCTGCGGCTCGTCGAACAACGTGCTGGCACGCCTGCAGCCCGGCCTTCGGCTCTCGCAGGGTGTCGCGCACCTGAAGGTGCGCTCCGGCATCCCGGACCTGAAGCCGCACATCGCGGAGATCCCCGACGGCGAGACCGCGTGCCTCGCCTGCTCGGTGAAGGTCGCCGGTCAGCCGTACACGGTCTACCAGCTGCTGCCGCTCGCGCTCGCGCGCTCGATGCTGGCCTGAGCGGGTCGGGGAACCCGCGGCGCACGAATCGACTCCGATTCGTGAAGGCAACTTGCCGAAAACAGGCAGACACGGCCCCGTGACCTGGGCCGGTCGCCTACTTCGCCAGAGCCAAGCAACGATGAAACTGCGCTCGCGCCTCACCACACTGCTTCTCGCTTGCGGCATCGCGCCGATGCTGGTGTCGGTGACGATCGCTCACCGGAGCGAGGGTTCTGCGGTGTCGAACCTCGTCGACATGGCAGACGAAGCCTTGCATGAGGCCGCCACAGACCGGCTCGTCGGCGAGGTCAGCGGCCGCAGCGCCCATGTGAAGACGTACCTCGAAAGCATTCGCCTCCACGTGGAGTCGATGGCGCTCGACCGGGGCACGGGCGAAGCGGTCACGGCATTCCACGACGGCTTCGCCGCCATCGCGGCCGACAACCAGCTGACCGACGCCCAGGTCCAGGACATGAAACAGTCCGCGGCGAACTACTACCGCAGCGCGTTCGCAGCGGAGTTCGTCAAGCAGTCGGGCCGCTCGGTGCAGGTCGACCCGATCCTCGCGCGCGTCGACGACGCGATGGCCGTGGCGCAGAACTACTACATCGCGAACAATCCGAACCCGCTCGGCAAGAAGGACATGCTCGACAAGGCCGCGGATGCCTCGAAGTACACCGAGGCCCACGCCGTCTTCCATCCGTGGCTGCACGCCTTCCAGCAGAAGTTCGGCTACTACGACGTGTTCCTGATCGATACGACCGGACGCGTCGTCTACACGGTCTTCAAAGAACTCGATTTCGCCTCCTCCTTGGTGAACGGACCGTGGGCCGACACCGGCCTCGGGGACCTGTACCGTCGCCTGCAGAGCGCGGCGGACGGCGCGTCGGTGTTCGCCGACTTCAAGAGCTACGCGCCGTCCTACGACGCGCCGGCCGCGTTCATCGGCAGCCCGGTGACGCACGAGGGGAAGCGCGTAGGGTACATCGCGTTCCAGATGCCCATCGATCGCATCAACGCGATCATGACGGAAACGACCGGCCTCGGCGAAACCGGCGAAGTCCTGCTCATCGGCCCGGAACGACAGATGAGGTCCGACTCGCGGCATCAGCCGAAGACACTCAGCGTCGTGGCGTCGTTCCAACATCCCGAGACCGGGAAGTACGACCTGCCGCAGATCCGCCTCGCCTTGGACGGCAAGCGCGGCACCGAAGAGATCGTGGACACGGACGGTGGCACCGAGCTTTGCACGTATGCGCCCTTCGATGTCTTCGGCACACGGTGGGCGTTGATCGGCAAGATCGAGAGGGAGGAGACCTTCGCCCCCGCCGAGAAGATGATCGCAAGCGGCAAGGAGACCCTGCAGAGGTCCCTGTACTCGCACGTCGTCCTGACCGCGGTGTGTTCGGTAGCAATCGCGTTTGTCGCGTGGCTGTTCTCGCGACGACTCGTCGCGCCAATCGACAAGACCGTGCTGGCGTTGAAGGACATCGCCGAGGGCGAAGGCGATCTCACGCGACGGCTCGACGAGAGCCGCGCCGACGAGCTGGGCGAGATGGGCAAGTGGTTCAACCGCTTCCTCGGCAAGCTGCAGACCATCATCAAGGACATGGGCGCGAAGGCGCAGAGCGTCACGACCGCGTCGACGCAGCTGATGGGCACCGCCACGGCTCTCTCGACCGGTGCCGAACGCACGAAGGCGCAGTCGACGCAGGTCGCAGCCGCCGCCGAAGAGATGACGGCCAACATGAACAACGTCAGCACGTCGAGCGAGGCGATGGCCGCCACGCTGCGCACTGTCGCTGCCGCGGTCGAACAGATGACGGCGAGCATCGGCGAAGTCGCGAAGAACGCCGACAGCTCCGCTCGCGTCGCCGGCCAGGCCGCCGAACTCACGCGCTCGAGCAACCAGAAGGTCAGCACGCTCGGGGCCGCTGCCAACGAGATCGGCCGCGTGATCGAGACGATCCAGGACATCGCGGAGCAGACCAACCTGCTGGCGCTGAACGCCACGATCGAAGCTGCGCGCGCCGGCGAGGCCGGCAAGGGCTTCTCCGTCGTCGCCAACGAAGTGAAGGACCTCGCCCGCCAGACCGCCGAAGCGACCCAGGACATCCGCCAGCGCATCGAGCGCATCCAGGGCTCGACCCAGGAGTCCGTCGCCGCCATCGGCGAGATCGACAGGGTCATCGCGCAGGTCAACTCCGCGGCCCAGACGATCGCGACCGCGGTCGCCGAGCAGCGCACCGCCACGCAGGAGATCGCCCAGAACCTCGCGCAGAACACGCGCACGGTCGAGGTCGTGAACCGCAACGTCGCCGAGTGCGTCACGACGAGCCGCGAGATCAGCAAGAGCATCCAGGAAGTCGACGGCCACGCCCGCGCGACTTCATCCGGCGCCGACCAGACCGAGCAGTCCGGCAAGAGCCTGAGCGGCCTTGCCCAGGAACTGCACGAGCTGGTGCACCAGTTCCGAGTCTGAACAGCAGCCCCACTCCACGAAAGAGAGCTTCCCATGCGCATCCAGTCACGCTTGCTCGTCAGTTCCGCCGTGGCGATCGGCTTCATCCTGATCGCCAGCGGCATCGTCACCGACCACGTCATGCAGGACGCCGCGGAGCACGAAGCGGTGCAACGTGCCGTGGCCGTCGCCGGCGCCGCGGACGAGGCCCGGGCCCACGTCGGCAAGATGCACGACCAGGGCGCGGTCGACATGGACAAGCTGCTCGGTCAGGCTCGTGAGGTGGTCGCCAAGGGCGGCGACTACCACGACACGGCGGCGTTCAGTGCGATCCCGATCGTCGTGGCCATCGAGGCCGCGAAGGGTGCCGCCGTCTCGGCGGGGCTCGACTTCACCGTCACCGCCCACGAAGCCCGCAACAAGGACTACGACCCGAAGAACGACCCGAAAGCGGGCTCCTTCCGCTCCCAGCTGCTGACCGACCTCACGGCTCAGGTGAAGGCCGGCGGGGCGAAGGACCTGTATCGCGTCGACGAAGCCAACGACACGCTGGTGTTCCAGCACGCCATCGAGCTCGAACGCAGCTGCATGGTCTGCCACGGCGACCCGGCCACGTCGAAGACGGGTGACGGCAAGGACGTGCTCGGCTTCCGGATGGAGAACTGGCACGCGGGCGACGTGCACGGCGCCTTCGAAGTGCGCACGCCGCTCGGTCCGGTCCGCGCGGCAGCCCGCACTGCAGCCATGACGATCGCCGGGATCGGCCTGGCACTCGGTCTCGTCGGGCTCGGAGCCCTGTTCTTCCTGATGCGCCGGTCCGTTGCCCAGCCGATCTCGCGTGCGATCGCGACGCTGCAATCCGGCGAAGGCGACCTGCGCACCCGCCTCGACGAGTCCCGCAACGACGAACTCGGCGACCTCGGCCGCTGGTGCAACAAGTTCCTGGCGCGCATCCAGGAGATGGTGAAGGACATGGGAGTGAAGGCGCAGAGCGTCACGACCGCGTCGACGCAGCTCATGACCACGGCTTCCGAGCTGTCGACCGGTGCCGAACGCACGAAGGCGCAGTCGACGCAGGTTGCCGCGGCGGCCGAGCAGATGACCGCCAACATGAACAACGTCAGCACGTCCAGCGAGGCGATGGCCGGCACGCTGCGCACGGTCGCAGCGGCGGTCGAACAGATGACCGCGAGCATCGGTGAAGTCGCGAAGAACGCCGACAGCTCCGCTCGCGTCGCCGGCCAGGCCGCCGAACTCACGCGCTCGAGCAACCAGAAGGTCAGCACGCTCGGGGCCGCTGCCAACGAGATCGGCCGCGTCATCGAGACGATCCAGGACATCGCCGAACAGACGAACCTGCTCGCACTCAACGCCACCATCGAAGCTGCGCGCGCCGGCGAGGCCGGCAAGGGCTTCTCGGTCGTCGCCAACGAGGTCAAGGACCTCGCGCGCCAGACAGCCGAGGCGACCCAGGACATCCGCCAGCGCATCGAGCGCATCCAGGGTTCGACCCAGGAGTCCGTGGCCGCGATCGGCGAGATCGACAAGGTCATCGCGCAGGTCAGCGCGGCGGCGCAGACGATCGCGACCGCGGTCGGCGAGCAGCGCACGGCCACGCAGGAGATCGCCCAGAACCTGGCGCAGAACACGCGCACGGTCGAGGTCGTGAACCGCAACGTCGCCGAGTGCGTCACGACGAGCCGCGAGATCAGCAAGAGCATCCAGGAAGTCGACAACTACGCCCGCGCGACCTCGTCCGGCGCCGACCAGACCGAGCAGTCGGGCAAGGGGCTGAGCGGTCTCGCCCGGGAACTGCACGACCTGGTCCACCAGTTCCGGGTCTGAACACTCCGAACGACCTCGCGGCGGAGACCCGTTCGGGGATCCGCCCGCGGCACGTCGATCCGGATCGCGGCCCGCCGAGTGCGCGGGCACCGCGGCACCGGGTCTTCCCGACTGAAGGCCGTGCCGGCCTCCTGCCGATCACGTCGACACTCGACTCCACATGCCGCCGACCGACCACCCGATGAACGCCATGCACTCTTCCTCCCTGCACCTTCGTTGCGCGACCGTCACCCTGGCCGCCGTGTTCGCCGCGCCTGCGTTCTGCCAGGAGGACCCGGCGTCGTTGCTGAGCACCCTGCTCGCGGACAATGCGCGCTTCGCAGCGGACGGCACGACCGTTCCGCACGGTGAACGTCGGCGCTCGCTCGTCGCGGGCCAGAAGCCGCGCGTCGTCGTGGTGACCTGCGCCGACTCGCGAGTCGCGCCCGAAATCGTGTTCGACCGCGACCTCGGCGAACTCTTCGTCGTCCGCGTGGCCGGCAACGTCGTCGAGCCGGCCGACGTCGGCTCGATCGAGTACGCGGTCGAGCACCTCGGTGCATCGTTGCTCGTGATCATGGGCCACGAGAAGTGCGGCGCCGTGAAGGCGACGATGGACGTCGTAGCGAGCGGTGGCCAGGCCCACGGGGGCATCGGCGCCATCGTCGACCGCATCCGTCCTTCCGTGCTGGAGACGCGTGCCCGCAACCTGCCCGCCGAACAGGTGCTCGACGCGTGCATTCGCACGAATGTCGCGCACCAGATCCGCGAAGTGCTGTCGACGAGCGAGGTGATCCGCCATGCACTCGGCGAGAAGAAGCTCGCCATCGCCGGAGCCTGCTATTCGCTGACCAGCGGCCAGGTCGAAGTCGTGTGGGACCCGAAGGTCACGGCGTCGTGGCTCGCGTCGGTGCCGGCACAGGTCGCGTCGCACCAGACTGCGCCTGCCTCGACCCACCAGCCGGCTCACGCCGCCGCGACTCCGGCGGCTCCCGGCGGCGAAGTCGCCCACCACTCGGCAGGTCGCAGGACGCACTCCGCGGGCAAGACGCACGGCAAGGGCCCCGCGACCCGGCACGCCCCGACGTCGGGCGAAGGGGCGGGCAACGCCGTGTCGTGGCTGACCATCCTCGTCGGTCTGTCCTTCGTGGCATCCGCACTCCTGTTCTGGCGGTCGGCGCGCCGCATCTCCCCCAACGGCGGCACGAGCTTCGGCATGACCCTGCGGGCTCGTGTGGTCGCCGGCTCGGCCACGATCGTGTGCCTGTTCCTCGTCGCCTTGTGGACGAGCACGCGCGGCATGGCCCGGGTCGCGAACGAACTCGAGACCTTCGCTTCGACCACGAATCCACTGCTCGCGCTGGTCAACGAGAGTGAAGTCAACCAGCTTCGCCAGTCCCTGATCGTCGAGGGAGCACTCGCCGGCGCGAAGGGCGGTGAGGCAACCGCGGAGTTCGATCGCCTCACCACCGAGATCCGCGAGGCACTCGACACTGCAGGCAAGCTCGTCGCGGCCCTGCGGACCGCCAACGGCGGCGAGAACGCCGAACAGGCGGCCCACCTGGCCGGGCCCCTGTCGGCGGTCGGCGACCTGTTCGGTCGCTTTCAATCCGCGGCTCGCGGCGTCGTGGCCGGGACGACGGACCCGTCCGACGCACAGTCGGTGGTCGGTCTGGAGGAGCAGCTGGAAGCCAAGATCGAAGACCTCCGCACCGAACTCGCCGGGGATGCCGAAGAGTCCCTCGCCGCGATGGCGAGCGACGAGCACGTCGTGCTCACCACCAACCTGGTCGTCACTCTCGTCGGTTCGATCCTCGGTCTCTTCTTGAGCTGGTGGATCGGCCGCACGATCCAGCAGTCCCTCGGCCGGGTCAGCAACCGGCTGCAGGACATCGCCGACGGCGAGGGTGACCTCACGACGCGCCTGGACGACGCCGTGCACGACGAGATCGGCGTACTCTCGCACTGGTTCAATCGGTTCGTCGCGAAGCTCCAGACCACGATGCGCGACGTGACGCAGCGAGCTGCCGGGGTCAGTTCGGCGGCCACGCAGCTGACCAGCACCGGCACGATGCTGGCCTCGACCGCGGAGCAGACGAAGACGCAGGTCGCGCAAGTGGCCGCCGCCGCCGAGGAGATGGCCGCGAACATGTCGAACGTGGGCTCGTCGAGCGACACGCTGGCGGGCACGTTCCGCACCGTCGCAGCAGCCGTCGAGCAGATGACCGCGAGCATCGGCGAGGTCGCGAAGAACGCCGAAGGCGCCTCGTCGATCGCCGACGACGCCGCAACGCTCGTTCGCGCGAGCAACGAGAAGGTCAGCACCCTCGGCGCCGCCGCGAACGAGATCGGCCGCGTCATCGAGACGATCCAGGACATCGCAGAGCAGACCAACCTGCTCGCCCTCAACGCCACCATCGAAGCCGCGCGCGCCGGTGAGGCCGGCAAGGGCTTCTCCGTGGTCGCCAACGAGGTCAAGGACCTCGCACGCCAGACCGCCGAAGCCACGCAGGACATCCGCCGGCGCATCGAGCGCATCCAGAGCAGCACGGGCGAGTCGGTCGAAGCGATCGCGAAGATCGACAGCGTCATCGCGAAGGTGAGCCACAACTCCAAGCAGATCGCGGTCGCCGTCGGCGAACAGCGGACCGCGACGCAGGAGATCGCCGGCAACCTCGCCAAGAGCAGCCAGGCGATCGGTGTCGTGGCCAACAACGTCCAGGAGGGCGCGAAGGCGAGCAGCGAGATCACGAAGAGCATCAGCGCCGTCAATGGACAGGCCGGCTCGACGGCGGCCGCCGCAGAAGAGTCCTCGGTCACCGGCAAGGCGCTCGCCGACGTTTCCAGCGAGCTGATGCGCCTCGTCAAGCAGTTCAAGGTCTGAGCCGATCCCCGCCCCCAACGGAACCACAGCGAGATCTTCCCATGAGCAACGAAGGCGACGACCTGCAAGAACTCGTGAACGACTTCGTGACGGAGTCGCGCGAACACCTTCGCACGGTGGAGTCCGATCTCCTGCGTCTCGAAGAGGGCGGCAGCGACGCCGAGACCGTCAACAACGTCTTCCGGTGCGTGCACAGCGTGAAGGGCGTCGCGGGCTTCCTGGGCCTCGAACGCATCCAGAGCCTGGCGCACACGTTGGAGAGCACTCTCGATCTCGTGCGCAAGGAGCGCCTTCAGCCGACGCCGGAGCTGGTCGGTGCACTGCTGGGTGCGATCGACGGGCTCCGCGACATGATCGAGAACGTCGGCGAGTCGAACAAGGTCGACATCGATCCGCACACGCAGGCTCTGCGTCCGTTCCTCGATGCGCCCGCCGCGCCCGAGGCGCCGACCGCCGCGACGGGAGCGGCTGCGGCGGCTTCCACGGCCGAACCGCACACCGCCGAGAACGCGCCGCACGCAGCGGACCCGGCGGCCGCGCCACAAGCGGGCACCAAGGACACGCCACACGGCGTCGACAAGAGCCCTGCGGCGAAGCCCGAGGGAGGCGAGGGTGCGGCAACCGGCGCCGATTCGATCCGCGTCAGCGTCGACCTGCTGAACCGCCTGATGAATCTGTCCGGCGAGATGGTGCTCGGCCGCAACCAGGTCCTGCAGGCGATCGGCACGACGAGCGAGAAGCCGCTCCACACTGCCGCCACGCACCTGAGCCAGGTCGTGAGCGAGATGCAGGAGGCGATCATGCAGACGCGCCTGCAGCCGGTCGGCAACGTCCTGCAGCGCTTCCCTCGCGTCGTACGCGACCTCTGCAGCAAGCTCTCCAAGCGCTGCCGCCTCGTCCTCGAGGGCAAGGAGGTCGAGCTCGATCGTTCGATCCTCGAAGCCCTCGGCGACCCGCTCACGCACCTCGTTCGCAACGCGATCGACCACGGCATCGAGCGGCCGGACGCGCGGCAGGCGAAGGGCAAGCCCCCCGAAGGCACTCTCACGCTGCAGGCCTTCCACCAGGGCGGCAACGTCAAGATCGAGATCCGCGACGACGGCGCCGGCATCGACCCCGAACGCCTGCGTCGCAAGGCGGTCGAGAAGAACGTCATCACGGCCGAACAGGCGCGCTCCCTGTCGGATCGTGATGCGACGCTGCTGATCTTCGCTCCCGGCTTCTCGACGGCCGAGAAGCTCACGGACGTCAGCGGCCGCGGCGTCGGCATGGACGTCGTCCGGTCGAACATCGAGAAGATCGGCGGTCACGTCGAGGTGCACTCCGCCATCGGCGTCGGCACCACGATGACGATCACGATCCCGCTGACGCTGGCGATCATGCCGGCGCTGGTGGTGAGCTGCGACGAGCGCCGCTACGTGCTCCCGCAGAACAACGTCACGGAACTCGTCCGCATCCGCGCCGCAGATCGCCAGCGCCGCATCCTGCAGGTGAGCGGTCGCGAAGTTCTCCGCCTGCGTGGGCGCCTGCTGCCCGTCGTGCACCTGCGCGACGCGCTGGCCCTGCCCGACGATCCGGCCGACCGCTCGTCCCGCACGTACAACATCATGGTCGTGCAGTCGGGCGCGCTGCAGTACGGCCTCGTGGTGGACTCTCCGCCGGACACCGAGGAGATCGTCGTGAAGCCGCTCGGCACGCACCTGAAGGGCCGCGCGGAGTACTCCGGTTCGACGATCCTCGGCGACGGCCGCGTCGCACTGATCCTGGACGTGGTCGGCCT
The DNA here is from genome assembly GCA_964538915.1 of uncultured candidatus Brocadiaceae bacterium. GTDB lineage: Bacteria > Planctomycetota > UBA1135 > UBA1135 > UBA2386 > JAEUHQ01. Next base: position 92,382 of record CAZIFB010000007.1, read on the forward strand.
CTCCGACACCGCCAACCTGCGCGCCCAGGAACAGTCGGACGAGGACGTGCTGCGCCAGCACGCCACCGAGAACGCCGATCAGGAGACGAACGAGTTCGTGCTCTTCCGCAACCACGAAACCGAGATCTTCGCGGTGCCCCTCGGTCTGGTCAGCCGCATCCAGCGCCTCGACAAGAAGGAACTGGTGTCGGTCGGCGGCGAGATGGTGCACGAGAACAGCGAACGTGCGATGCCGGTCGTCGCTCTCGAGCGGCACGTCGAGGCCATGGCGGGCCCGGCTCTGGGTGAACGCACGTCGGTGCTGGTGCTCCGCGTGAAGGAGCACGAGTTCGGCCTCATCGCGCCGCGCGTCGAGGACATCCGGGCGCTGACCGTTCACGTCGACGACCGCACACTCGTGCGTCCGGGCGTGATGGGCAGCTTCCAGCTCGACGGCCACACGGTGCGCCTGCTCGACGTCGCGACGATCGCCAGCAAGGCGCTGCCGCAGCTCTTCGTCGACGTCCCGACGACGCAGGAGAAGGAGAAGCCGGATCGCAAGATGCGGATCCTCTTCGCCGAGGACTCGAACTTCTTCCGCCGCCACGTGGCGAACATCATCGTGGAAGCGGGCTTCGAAGTCGTTCCGTGCGAAGACGGGGACATCGCATGGAAGACGCTGCAGGAGGACACCACGGGGTTCGACCTGCTCGTCACCGACATCCAGATGCCGAACTGCGACGGACTTGAACTGACGAAGCGCATCCGCCGCAACGACCGCACGGCGAAGCTGCCGGTGCTGGCGCTCACGTCCTTGTCGCGACAAGAGGACATCGACCTCGGTCGCGCAGCGGGCATCACCGACTACCGCATCAAGCTCGACGACGCCGCACTGATCGCCGCGATCCGTGAACTCACGGGAGCCAAGGTATGACCGATCAACCGATTTCCTACGTCTCCTGCCGCGTCGGAACCACGATGCTCGGGGTCGAGCTGTCGCGCGTCCAGGAGATCAACCGGATGGTCGAGGCCACGTTCGTGCCGCGCCTGCCGATCGAGGTCCGCGGCCTGATCAACCTGCGCGGCAATCTCGTCACCGTACTGGACCTCGCGCAGATCCTCGACAACCGCAGAAGCGAGCCCAACCGGAACGCCCGCAACGTGATCGTCGAACACCACGGCGAACGTTTCGGTCTGCTCGTCGACGCGGTCGGGGACGTCGTGACGACCACCGATCCACTGGAGACGCTGCCGACCCACATGGACCCGCAGCAGGCCAAGTGGTTCAAGGGACTCGTCCAGCTCACCGACAACGTGATGCTGGCTCTCGACGTCGACGCCGTGCTCGCCACGCCGATGGAGGAAGCCGGGAGCAGCGGCTGACCGGCATGGTCGAAGAACGTGCAACTCGCGCGCGCGTCCTCGTTGTCGACGGGGATGCCGGAACGCGGCAGATTCTGACCCGCCAGATGGCGGACAGTTCGTCCGTGGAGGTCGTCGGCACTGCGATCAACGCGCGCACCGCGTTGCCGAAGACGGCGACCTACCGACCCGACGTGCTGACCGTGGACCTCGTGTCGGCCGACGTCGAGGGACTCTGGCTCGCCGAGGCGTTGCGCCGCCAGCGGACGCCGGTCGGCCTCGTGCTGATGGTGGCCGATCGACAGAGCGCCGACGCGCTGAAGGCCAGGACCGAACTCGCCCCGTTCGACGTCGTGCTGCGCGACGACGCGACGAAGTCGTTCGACCGGCGCATCCTTCCCGCCGTGCTGCACGCAGCGAACTCGTTCGCACAGAAGGCCGCGGACGACGGCGCAGCGGACGCGGCGACAGCCGTCCTCTCGTGCCCCGTGCCGCCGCCGGCCACGGCCATGCCCGTGGTGCAGAACAAGGCAGCACGTCGTTGCGTGGGGGCGCAGGTCGTCGGGATCGGCACCTCGACCGGCGGCCCGAACGCGCTCGCGCGACTCCTGCCCCGGCTCCCGGCCGACTTCCCGTTGCCGATCCTGATCGTGCAGCACATGCCGCCGGACTTCACGGCGTCGCTGGCTCAGTCGCTGGCCCGAACGTGCAAGCTGCGCGTCCGCGAAGCCCGCGGCGGCGAACTACTGACGGGCGGCGAGGTGCTGATCGCGCCGGGCGGCAAGCACATGCGTGTCGTCCGCACCGACCAGGGCATCACGACGCGCATCACCGAGGATCCGCCGGAGAACTCGTGCCGCCCCGCGGTCGACTACCTCTTCCGGTCGCTGCGCGAGGTGTACGGCGCGACCGCGATCGCCGTGATGATGACCGGCATGGGCGAAGACGGCTTCGTGGGCTGCCAGCAGCTCCGTTCGGCCGGCGCCTACCTGATCGCCCAGGACGCCGCGTCGTGCACGGTCTACGGCATGCCGCGAGGCCCGATCGAATCGGGCATCGTCGACGTGGTGGCTCCGCTGGACGAATTGGCCACGAGAATCTGCGAAGCCGCAGGAGCGAGGTGACCGTGCAACTGAGAACCGGAGAACTGCCGCTCTTGCGAACACTGGTCCAGCAACTGGCCGGTGTCCATCTCGACGACAGCAAGGGCTACTTGATCGAGAGCCGCCTCGGCCCGATCGCGCAACGTGTCGGGTGCGCGAACTTCAACGAGCTCTACTTCAAGCTCCGCTACGACGCGGATCCGAAGCTCGCACAGGAGATCGTCGACGCCATCACGACGCACGAGACGAACTGGTTCCGCGACGGTGCGCCGTTCGACGCGTTCCAGTTCAAGGTCGCGCCCGAGTCGCTCGATGCGCGCGGTCGCCTCGGCACGCCGAAGAAGCTGCGGATCTGGTCGGCAGCGTGCAGCACGGGGCAGGAGCCGTACGGCATCGCGATGGTGCTGTGCGACATGATCCCGGACATCGCCACGTGGGACATCCAGATCCTCGGCACCGACATCAGCAAGTCGAGCCTCGAAACCGCGGAGAAGGGCATCTACTCGACGCACGACGTCAGCCGGACGCAGCGCCCTCAGGCGATGCAGAAGTACTTCGACCAGACGCCCGACGGCGCACGGGTGAAGCCCGCCGTGCGCAAGCTCGTCACGTTCCGGCAGCTCAACCTGATGGACTCGCTGACCGGCATCGGCCCGTTCGACATCGTGTTCTTGCGCAACGTGCTCATCTACTTCGACCAGCCGACGAAGCTGAAGCTCTTGCAGCGGGTGCGAAGCGCCCTGATGCCGCATGGCTGGCTGTTCGTCGGTTCGACCGAGAACCTGAACGACGCCGGCCCCGAATGGGTACCGCAGACGCACTGCCGCGCGATCGTCTACCAGCCGAACCTGCCCGTCCGCGTCTGACCCGCGCCGTCGCGGAGTCGATGGCACGGCGATCTCGGCCCGCGGCACGACCGCCTCCGCTCCCGCGGTGTGTCCGCGCTATGCTTGGGGCATGTTCCGCTCCACCCTGCTCCACCTCCTGCTCCTCCCGACTCTCGTTCTCGGTTCTGCCATGGCGCAGGAAGCCGCCGTCGCGAAGAAGTCGGTCGCCCATCCCGTTCGCGTCGCGGTGAGCATGCGGCACACGGGCGCCGCGTCGTTGCGCGCCCCGGTCCAGGCCGCCGCGCCGGCGAAGGCCGTCGAAGCGTCGGCCCGGCGCAGCGTCGCGCGCACGGTGTCGGTGCCGCGCGTGCACTTCCGCCACTGATCGTGTGACGCGCGCCCGGCCGGCTGGCGCACCCGCGATCAGAAGCGCGTCGAGAGGCCGAACGACAGAACCAGTTCGCTCGCGTCGCCGTCGTTGATCTGCTCGGTGTTGTCGCCGAACAGGATGAAGTGCAGCGCCACTTCGCCGGTCCACGGCCCCATGCGCGAAGGCAGGAACGACAGCGGCGCGCTCATCGCGGCACCGACGTCCAGGAAGCCGAAGAACGAGTCGTCGCCACCCACCTCGTAGTAGTCCTTCAGGCTGAAGCCGGCAGTGACCGGCACCGCCAGCGTGAGATCGGCCTCACCGAGCTTGCCGACCGTGAACGACGGCTCGATGCCGAGCTGGAGGTAGATGCCCGGGTCGTTCCCCGCGTCGGCCTGGCCGCTCGTCTCGAACGCGAGCACGACCGAGGGCTGCAGTCCGCTCGCGAGCGACGGCACGAGCTGCTCGCGGTCGTCCCACTTGGCGGAGAAAGCGAGTTCCTGCACGGTCCCGAACGTGCCGTTCGGACTGTGGTAGGTCGTGTAGGTCGTGCCGACGGACAACCGCTCCCCGATCGCGCTGGTGAGCGCCACGTAGAAGTCGCTCTCGTACCAGATGCCCGTCCCGCCGCCGCTGCCGGTCGGACCGTCGTGCAGGCTGTTCCACAGCCCGAACGTCAGACCCATGTTGCGCAGCGTGTCCTCTTCGCCGCCCTCGTAGAGGCCGTAGCCGAGCTCGATCCACGGCTGCGAGATGATGCCCTGGTTCTCCTGCTGGATGCCGCGGAAGAAGTAGGCAGTCGTGAAGTCGATGCCGAACGCACCGGAGACCACCTTCTCGGGGGCCTGTTCCTGCGCGACGACGAGGGACGTGAGAAGGACGGTGGACAGGAAGAAGCGTGTCATGACGTTTGGAGGGGGTTCGGCCTCGAGCCGAGGCCAAGGGTGCGATGGCATCGGCAGTTCCCGGCAGGAACTTGAGGCTCGGTAACCATCGCCGTGCGGCGATGATCCGCCAAAGCGAATTCGCCCGCCCCCAAAGGGAACTGATGCCTTGCGTGGATCAGCCGCCAGATCCTGGGTCGGCGACCCCCGCCGGCCACTATCCATGGCGCGACGCAGGGACCGGATCCACGCATTGCATCGGTCCCGGTTACTTGCCCGGCTCGGTCGCTCCGTTCGCCGGGGGCGCCGCCACCTTCTCCTTCACCAGGTCCTTGCGGGCCGGCTTCAGCTTCGCGAACAGCGCCTGGTCGATCACGTAGTACCAGGGCCCGAAGCGCTTCGTCAGCTTGTCGGCTTCCTTGCGGCCCTCCTCGACCTTGCGATCGAACTCGGTCCACTCGGCTGCCTCCTTCTCGAGGCCGTCCTCGTAGGCGATCCGGTCGCTGCGGACATCGACCGCGAGCCCTTCGCCGCCTTCGGCCTTGTCCTCGGCGAAGCTCACGACCACGAACGCGTCGCCGTTCGGCTGCAGCACGTAGTCGTTGTCCCACGGGTCCTTCTTCAGTTCCGCGAGGAACGGCTCACCCTCGGCCGGCTTCTCGGTCAGCTTCGCCAGGGACTCGGGCAGCTTGTTCTCGTTCTTGGCGCGGTACGCATCGACGGCCTTCACGATCGCTTCGATCGCCGTGCGCGCGGCCTTCCGCTTGTCGAGTTGGTCGCGCGCGACGCGCACGCCGGCCGGCTTTTGCAGCAGGGCCTCGACGAACTCGGCGGTGACCATCAAGTAGCGATTGTTGGCGGCCTTGTCGGCCGGCTTCTCGCCTTCCTTCGCCGGCTTGCCCGGCTTGGGGTCGGCACCCGACGTGATCTCGTCGCCTTCGCCGGGCACGAGTTCGCCGAAGCGCAGCGTGTAGCGCACGCCCTTCTTCGTCTCGAACAGCAGGTCGCCTTCGTTGCTGTAGAGCTTGCCGCCGCGCGCCAGGAAGTAGCCCTTCGCCTGGAGCATCTCCGCGAGGATCGCCTGGTCCACGCCGTTGGCGCGCTCGAGCGCGGCGGTCAGGCCTTCGGGCTTGCCGCGTACGCCGACGATCTTGATCTGGCCGAGAGTGTCCCCGATCTCGCGCAACTTCTCCTCGTTGGGCTCCTCCTTCACGGCGTCGAGGCCGTCGAGCGACCACTTGTTGGCGGAGTCCTTGGACACGACGAGCTTCTCGCCCGGCACGATCTCGCGGCGCGTCTCGTCGACCGAGTAGTTGTCGAACGTGATCTTCGCGATGTCCCACGACTGGGCCTTCAGGAGATCCGTCTCGATCCAGTCCGCGAACTTCGTCGACACCTCGCCGTCGATCTTCGTGCGGTACGTCCGGTTCTTGCCCGGCACACGCACGTAGCGCTCGCCGCTCTTGCCCGCGACCTCCTTGCCGAGGATCAGATCTGCGAGCTTGTTGCCGGCGCTGTCCTTCAGCGTGATGCGGGTGCCGCGGCCGGCCATGTCGACGCCTTCGTCCAGCGGGTCGACGACGCCGAATTCGACGTGGCGAGCCTTGCCGTCGTCGACGCACACCTGCTTCGTGAGCCCGATCAGCAGCGCGGCCGCCTTGCCCATGCGGTCCTTCGCGTCCGCCGGGTAGTTGCCGTGCGAAGGGATCGTCCAGCGCCCCTTGTCGTCGCGCTTCACGTTGAACGGGTAGACGCCGAGCCCTTCGCGGAACTCGGTGACCTCGAGTTCGGCAACGGACTCGGGATCGACGCCCTTCCAGAACTCCTCGCCCTGGTCGCTGAACAGGTCGAAGCGCACCTCTTTCGAACCGAGGGACGCCGCGAAGATGGTGAGGACCACCGCGGAACCCACCGCGAGGCCGGTCTTGGCGAACTCTTTCATTGCACACCTCCCGTCTTCATGGCCCGACGGTTGGCCGGGACGATCGCCGCCGCGCGCGAAGCACGGCGCATCCACGTGAGCACTCCGAGCGCGAGCCCGGGCAGGATCGACAACGCGAGCGTGCACAGCCGGTATCGGTCGTGCACACCTCGCCGCGCCGAGTCGCGCTCGTGCGTCGCCTCCTCGAGCGCTCGCTTCTTCTGGTCCTCGATCTTCGCCTTCTCGAGGTCCAGCCGGCGCTGCTCGAGGGCCTGCACGCGCGCGATCTTCACGTCCTTGGCCTGGTCGTCGAGCGTGTTGTCGTCCGTGATCTTGCGCACGGCGTCGTCGAGGGCCCCCTGCGCCTTGTCGAGCGCGGCGCTGGCCGCCGCCTCGGCGGCGTCCTTCTGCTCGGTCCACTTCTGCTCGAAGGCCTCCTGTGACTTCTCGACGGTCACGAGTTTGCGCAGCACGGGTCGGCGCTTCCGCAACTCGATCAGGCTCTCGTCGCCGACGAGGCTGTCGATGCAGTTCAGCACGAACGTGACGTTGTCGAACCGCAGGTTGGGATCGATGTACTGGCGGCGGATCTGGAAGAACTGGTTGCTGACGAAATCGACGTCGGCGACCACGATGCAGTCGACGGGCTTCTGCTTCTCGTCGGCGGCCTTGGAGCGCACGCGCGCCGCGACCACGAGATCGCCGTTGCGCTGCTCGCGGCGGGCGTTCGGGTTGAACCGGCTGCCGAAGATGTCCGACTGGAACAGATCGCGCTTCCGGACGACGCCGTTCGGCTGCCGCGTCGCGAGCGGTCCGGGCGACACCAGCAGCGGCGTCATCGAGAACCCTTCCTTCGGCTGCGCCTGCAGGTGGCCGCCCATCAGCACGACGACGGTCTGCAGTCCCTTCGTGATCGGGTTGTCGGCGGCCAGCGCCGGACCGCTCAGGAAGAGGAACTCGTCGCTGGCCCCGCGCGCGAACGGCGTCTTGCGCACCGACAGGTCCCACACGATCTCGCCCATCGCGAACTGCACACCGAGCGCGCCGAACAGACCGGCGATGTTGCCCTTCTCGGGTCCGCCGCCGCCCATCATGCGCGCCTGCATGCCGCCCTTCGGCTCGTCGGCCGCGGTGCCCTGGGCCAGCTGATCCATCGGCAAAGGGTCCTCGAGCAGGAGCGTCGGATGGCCGGCGAGGACGTACGCCTGCAACCGGTTCATCTGCTCCTGCACGAGCGAACTCGGCTGCGGCACGACGAGGCAGTCGAGACCCTCGGGGTAGTCCTTGTCCGCGTCGACGCTCTCGACCTTGTACTGCTGCTCCAGTTCGTCGGTGATCGACCACTTCGGCTTCTGGCGGAACGTCTGCATGTCGAAGCCGCCGCTCATCTCGAGGTCGGTCTTCAGCACGCCGATCTTGCGCCGCGACGCCTTCGACACGACGCGAATGCTGCGCGTCAGCTCGTACTCGAGCGGCACGGCCGGCTCGACGAAGGGGTTCACGATCTCCTCGGTGCCGCACTGCACCACGAAGCCGAGGAACACCTGGGTCTCGACGACGCCGCCTCCCGGCAGCTGCGTCGCGACCGGCTGCGCACGGATGCCGTAGTTCTGCTCGGCCGTCCGCGCCTCCGGCGAGAACGGCTCCGGCATCACGATGCGCTTCTCGACCGCGTTGCCGCCGATCGAGTCGAACTGGTCGAGCAGGTTCAGCAGCAGGCTCTTCTGCTGCACGAACTGCTCGGGCATGTCCTCGGTGACGTAGGCGGTCACGACGACCTGGCGGTTCGGGTCGAGTCCCGCGAGCAGCTTCTTGCTCTCGGCGCCCAGCGAGTGGATGCCCTCGAACGTCGCGTCCGGGCGCGGCAGCGTGTGCACGGCGATCACCGTGAGGGCGAGCGCGGACACCGCGATGCCCGCGAAGCGCAGGCCGCCGTGCACGCCTTCGTCGCCCTTCCGCCAGTGCCGGCGCGCGAGCAGCGCGAGGCTCAGCTGGAAGCATGCGACCGTGAGTCCGAGGAACAGCACGAAGCCGGACACCGGCAGCATGCCGCGGGCGAACGTGTCGAACTGCCCGCGCGGGCCGTTCGTCGACCACGACGTGAGGCCGAGCCAGCCCATCAGGAGGTCGAACCACACGACCGCGAAGCACAGGATCGCCGACGCGATGAACGCAACCGTGCCGTTGTTCGTCAGCTGCGAGCCGATCATCGACACCGCGACGAGCATGGTGCCGAACAGCCAGAACCCGACGTAGTTGGCGAACAGCTGGCCCCAGTCTGGGTTGCCGAAGAACACCAGCGCCGCCGGCATCACCAGCGTGAAGGTGAGCGCGATGGTCCACACTCCGACGTACGCGAGGAACTTGCCGAGCTGCAGGTCGAAGTCCGTCGCCGGCAGGGTGAACAGCAGTTCCTGCGTCCCGTTCGCGCGTTCGTTGGCCCACATTCCCATCGTCGCGGCGGCGAGGAACAGCGGCGCGATCCAGGCGAACTGGTCGTTCCAGGTGTCGAGGTTCGCGAGGTTGTTGCCGAAGAACTGCGGCGACCACATCCACGCGACGCAGGACACGCCGACGAAGAGGAGGATGAAGACGTAGCCGGCGGGGTTGCCGAACCAGCTGCGCAGGTCGCGACGGGCGACGGCGAGGACAGCGTTCTTGTTCATGGTCGGTTCCTCAGCGTTGCGCGGTCATGGCGTGGAACGCCTGGTCCATGTGGCCGGCGCCGCGCGCCTTGAACTCCGCGGGTGTGCCGTCGAAGGCGAGCTTGCCTTCGTTGACGAGCAGCAAGCGCCCGGCCATCGCTTCGACCTCCTGGAAGAGGTGCGTCGACAGGAGGATCGTGCGCGTCTCGCCGAGCTTCTTCACCAGCTCGCGCACGTGCTTGATCTGGTTCGGATCGAGGCCGGTCGTCGGCTCGTCCATGATGAGCACTTCGGGATCGTGCAGGAGCGCCAGCGCCACGCCGGTGCGCTGCTTCTGGCCCTTGCTGCACGTGCCGATCGGCTTGTCGAGCAGTTCGTGCAGGTCGCACTCCTGGGTCACGTACTGCATTCGCTCCGCGCGCCGCGCCGCACTCATGCCGCGCGCCTCGCCGAAGAACGTCAGCAGCTCGCGCGGCGTCATCTCCGGATAGAGCGGACCGTTCTCCGGCAGGTAGCCGAGCTTCTCGACTGCCCGCACGCGGTCGGTGACGACGTCGACGCCGCACAGGCGCGCGGTGCCCGACGTCGGCGCGACGAAGCCGGTCAGCATCTTCATCGTCGTCGACTTGCCGGCGCCGTTCGGGCCGAGGAACGCGACGACTTCGCCGCGGCGGATCGTGAACGACAGACGATCGACGGCCACGAAGGACCCGTAGTACTTGCAGAGATCGATCGCTTCGATCGTGGGTTCTCGTTCGGACATGCGTGTGCTCGGGGGAACCGGAAGGAGCCTGCGGTCATCCCGGCCGCGAACGCCGCCGTCACCGGCAGCGGGCAGCCTGGAGGGGGGCGAACCCTTTACCGGCTCGTCGATTGCCGGGCAACGAAAGCCGGACAACCGGACGAACCGGCGACCGGTCGAGGGGCGAACCGGTCGGGGTGCCGCCAGCAAAGCGGCGCCCGACGCGCACCCCGGGCGAAAACTCCGCTCCGCCGTCCGCGCGTCACCACCAGTACGCGTGGTGCCAGCCGAAGCCGATGCCAGGGCCGCAATACCCATGGGGGTACCGATACCGGCCCCACCACCATCGGTCGTCGCGCCAGTCGTTGTCGGGGATCCAGGGCGAAAACGGCGTCGCCTGTACCAGCACGGGCTGGCCGTTCGCCAGCACGCGGAACTGCAGCGTGAACTGCGCGAGGTCGCGCGGGTGACGGCACTCGGGCAGGGCGAACGTCGTCCCGATGCTCGCGGTCCCTCCGGGCGGCGCTTCTGCCGCGCCGGTCCAGCGACCGGGGACGAGACCGACCGCCGCCTGCCCATCGGCCGTCGTCGCGTCGCACCGCACCGCGGCCGTGTCGAGGACGAGGGTCTGCGTGCCGTGGCTCTCGAGTTCGAAGCCGACCACGAGTTCGACCGCGTCGCCGTCGCGATCGGGGACGAAGCGGCTGCCCGCGGCCCACACGCGCAGTTCGCCGTCGTCCGGCGCGGCGCCGATCGCGTACACCGCCGCCGGACTGCCGTCGGGACCGACACCGTTGCGGTTCTCTCGCGGCGCGAACCAGCGCTGGTTCGCACACGCGGTGCAGGAGAGGAGCAGGACCCACGCAGCAGCGCGCATCGCGCCGTTCTCCCCCGGCGCACCGGCGCTGGCAACTCCCCGTCGCCGCGAAGGTGCGCGCACGGGCCGCTCGGCGTAGGGCTCGACTCCCCCGCGGCGGACGCATCGGAGAACGAGTGCGCACCGGGGACGGCCGGCGAAAGACGCGGCGGCCCGGCGCCTTGCACGACCATGGCCACATCCCTCCTCCCCCTCACCGCTTCCATCCCGGCGCTGGTCGCGGCGCTCCTCGCTACCGGTCTTCCCGCCCAGGACGAACCCTTGGCGGCCGAAGCGAAGAACGACAACGGCTCCCTCACCGGCCTCCGCGGCTTCGAGAACTTCCACGAGCCGCTGGGCCAGCCGCTCTACTTCGAGTCGCCGTTCAACGACACGTCGCTCCGGTTCCTCTACCTGCGCCACAACTTCTCGAACGACTCGACCCTGCAGGGCGGCAAAGTCACGGTCTACGCGATGCAGGCGCGGCTCGCGCTGACGGATCGCCTCGCGTTCATCGCGACGAAGGACGGCTACTCGGAACTCGAATCGGGCATCATCCAGGACGAGGGCTGGAACGACCTCGCAGCGGGCCTGAAGTACGTGCTGCACGCCGACAAGGCGAAGCAGTACGTCGTCACGCCGGGCATCCGCTACCAGATGGAGCAGGGCCACCGCGGCATCCTGCAGGGCGGTGTGGACGAAGTGAGCCCCTTCGTCAGCCTGGCGAAGGGCTACGACGACCTGCACCTGCTCGCGAACCTCACCATCCGTCTGCCGCTCGACGGCGACGAGGGCAACACGGTCGGCCACTGGGACCTGCACGTCGACTACGACGTGAACCCGGGTGCGCAGGCGGTGGTGGCACCACTCTTCGAGATCCACGGCGTGCACTACCTCGACGACGGCACGTCGACGCTGAACGTCGGCGGCCTCGACTACACGAACCTCGGGTCGCAGCCGAAGGACGACTTCGTCTGCTGGGCGGGCATCGGAGTCCGTGCGGAGATCGACACGAAGTACGAGGTCGGCATCTGCTACGAGTTCGCGCTCACGGATCCCGACGACGACATCATGGACTCGCGCATCACGTTCGACCTGATCGCGCGGTGGTGACGGACGGTTCGCGGCGCCGCGATCGCGCCGCGCATCCGGCGGACGCGCACGAACGAACGGGGCTCCCGTGAAGACGTGGCGTCTGCGTTCGTCGTCGTGGATCCCCCACCCGCCCGAGGTGGTGTTCCCGTTCTTCGCGGACGCCCACAACCTCGAACTGCTGACGCCGTCGTTCCTGCGATTCGCGGTGCTGACCCCGGCGCCCATCGAGATGCGCGAGGGCGCACTCATCGACTACCGGATCTCCGTCCGCGGCGTGCCGCTGCGCTGGCGCACCCGGATCGCGCAGTGGCAGCCGCCCGAGTGCTTCGTCGACGAGCAGCTGCGCGGCCCGTACTCGGTGTGGCACCACACGCACACGTTCACGCCGGCGGACGGCGGCACGCTGCTCGGCGACGACGTCGTCATGCGGCCGAAAGGCGGGCCGCTGGCGCCGCTCGTGATGGCGATGTTCGTGCGCCGCGACGTCGAGCGCATCTTCCGATTCCGCGGCCGGGTGCTGGCCGAACGCTTCGGCGCCCCGGCCTCGTCGCCGGCGCGAGTCTGGTGGGACGAACCGCCGGCGGCGGGTGCCGAGAAGGGCGCTAGCGCAGACGAAACACGGTGACCGGAACGTCGCCGTCGCCGCGAACGAGCACCTGGCGCGGCCGCGCCCCGAGCACCTCGCGCGGATGGCCGTAGCCGCCGGCGAGCACTTCGTCGAACGGCGTCTCGACGACGCACACCGTGCGCACCTCGCCCTTCGCCACGAGCTGGCCGATCTCGTTCTCGCGCGCGGCGAACGCCCTGGGGCAGACGGCCGCGCGGCCCGTCGTCACGAGGTGCTGCGCCATCGTCGTCACCCACAGGGTGGTCCGGGCGTCGGCGCCGCTCCGGCCGATCGCACCCTCGACCGCCTGGACCACGCGCGCGGCGGCGAGCGGCGGGAAGACGCGTCCATCCGCCACACGCGCCGTCCGCCATGCGGCGAGTCCGGCGGCCGCGATCAGGAGCCAGAGCGCTGCGCGCCGGCCGAAGAGACCAACGAGCGCGAGCGGTGACAGCGCGGTGAAGAACACGAACGGCAGGTAGAGGCGCAGGGCGATCGGGTCGTCGACGTTGCCGGAGAACCAGCACAGCACGAGACCGGTGACCGCGAACACGGGGATCAGTAGCAGGAGGTCCTGGCGCGGCCACGCACGCTTGCTCGCGACGAGCACCCACGTCGCGAGGGCCGCGATCCCGACGACACCGGGCAGCGGATCGTCGAGCGCGGGCCGGAACCACTCGCGCAGCCAGGGCCCGATGTGCGCTGCGAAGTGCGTCCACCCGACCAGCGGCACCCCGCCGGCCTCGGGATAGAAGTTGGGATTGCGCGCGATCTCGAGCAGGAAGAGCAGCGGAGTCACGAGCAGCGGGCAGATCGCGAGCGCGGCCTTCGTACCGGAGCCCGGCAGCCAGCGTCCGCGCGCCCGCCAGGCGACCAGCCCGAACAACAGGACGAAGGCGAACAGCGACTCGTAGCGCGACTGCGCGAAGAGCATGCCCGCCCCGAGGAACGCCACGAAGCGCGTGTCGGTCGGCTGCCGTCCGAAGTCGCGCGCCGCGAGCAGCGTCACCGCGAACAGCAGGGCCGCGAGCAGGTCGAAGCCGGCGCTCGTCGCGACGATCGTGGTCAGCGGCACCGCGAGCAGCAGCATCTGGGCGGCGAACGCGGCCGCGAGGCCGAGCCGCTCGCGCACGGCGACGAAGGCCACGAACAGCACGGTCGCGAGGAGCATCGCGTTCAACGCGAACGCGTTCGCGATGCGGGGACCGGTCGCGTCGTGCAGGACACTGACGAGGAACGAGAACAGCGGCGGCCGCTTGTCGATGGTGTTGTCGAGGCCGACGAAGGAGCCTTCGAACGGCACCGCCCCCACCATCATCATCGCGGCGCGATGCCGCTGCATCGTGAGCGACGTGTTGACGAGGCTCGTCTCGTCGAACTGCACGCGCATCGTCGGCGGCACGAGCACGAAGACCGCCGAGGTCAGCACGACCGCCGCGGCGATCCCCGGTCCCCATCGCCGCGCGGCGACCCGCCACGGCGTCGAAGCCGCGCGACAGCGCACGATGCCCGCGGCCAGCGCGAACAGCACGACGGCCGGCATCGACCAGTAGAGGAGCCCGGCGATGAACCACCATCGTGCGTCGTCGGTGCACGCGGCGCGGACCAGGACCAGCACGATCGGCGGCACCGCCGCGGCGATCGCCCAGGGGATCCACCCTTTCAGCCGGCGGCGGTCGGGAGCAGGCGCGACGTGCATCGACGCGCCAACCTACGCGACGAAGGGGCCGCGAGGAACTTCGACGACCGCCCGCTACGCTCCCGCGCTCCGGAATGTTCCGCGCCCAGGCCCACTCCTTCCAGCAGCAGGCCCGCCTCGCCATCTCGCTGTCCTGGGTCGCCGGCTACACCAACGCGCTCACCGTGCTCACGTGCGCCCAGGTGACGTCGCACCTGACGGGCACCGTGTCGCACATCGGCGTCGAGGTCGCCGAAGGACGGTGGAGCAACGTCTCGTACCTCGCGGGCCTCGTCGGCACGTTCCTGCTCGGCGCGTTCGCGTCCGGCGTGATGACCGAGTTCGGTCGCGCGCGGCGGTTCGAGTCGATCTACGTGCTGCCGATGGTCGTCGAGGCGCTCGTGCTCGCGGTGTTCGCGCTGCTGGTCGACTGGCAGGCCGTCGGAAAGCTGTCGAACGCGAACGCGCAGGTCTGGCTCACCTACCTGCCGTCGTTCGCGATGGGCCTGCAGAACGCGACGATCACGCGCATCAGCGGCGGCGTGATCCGCACGACGCACGTGACGGGCGTCGTCACCGACCTCGGCCTCGAACTGTCGAGGATCGTGTTCCGCACGCTCGGCTGGCGGCGCCGCATCGAACCGCGCCGCGCGGCGCAGGAGCGCTGGCGCACGCTGCTCCTGCTGTCGATCCCCGGCAGCTTCGCGCTCGGCGCGGGGCTCGGCACGGCGGCGTTCGGCTACGTACAGGCGTGGTCGATGGTGCCGGCCGTGGTGTTCCTCGGCTTCCTCACCCTGCAGGACATCCTCGTCCCGATCGCAGCGATCGAACTTCGCACCGGCACCCACGGCGGCGCTCCGATCATCGCGATCTTCCACGCGGAAGCGCCGGCCGGCGGCGGCCGCGCCCGCATGCCGGACCTCACGACGTGGGCGGCGAGCATCGACGACCACGTGCGCGTGGTCGTGCTCGATCTGACCGACCTCGACGAATTCGGCGAACGCTCCGCGCTCGAGATGCGCGCCCTGATGCTGCACCTGCGCGAAGAGGGCCGCGTGCTCGTTCTCGCCGGCGTCGGCAAGGCGCAGATCACGAGCCTGCAGCACGCCGGCGTGCTGATGGACTTCGACGCCGACGACCTGTGCACCGACCTGCACTCCGCTGCGGTGCGCGCCGAGAAGATCGCCGAGTCGATGCAGTCGCCCGCGGGCTGAGCGCGATCGACGTCAGCCGGCGGGCGGAACGAGCGGCACCGACTCGATCGCCGCCTCGACGACGTGGTCGCCGCACACGACCGTGAGCAGCCCTTCGTTGCGCGAGACCGACCAGCGGTTGTTGCGATCGAGGTGCTCGGCGAGCGCGGTGAGCAGGTCGGTCGGGACCTTCACGACCGTGATCTGGTCACCGCGGTGCACCTTCTCCTTCGCGCAGCGCTGCTGCAGCAGGTCGGGCCGGCGATGGCACCACACGACGACACGCTGGGCCGCCTTCGCCGCGCGGTGCAGACGATCGGGCGCCGGCGCGCCGACTTCGATCCACTCGACGACCCGGCCGTCGGGACTCCTGACCCACAGCGCCGGCTCGTCCGCCTCGCTGAGGCCCTTGCTGAACGCGAGGCCTTCCTTGTGTTCGAGCGCGAACGCGAGCACGCGGGTGAGCAGGTACGGTTCGTCCTCGGACGGATGGCGCGCGACGCGCAGGTCCAGGTCGGCGTAGACGCCGCGATCGACGTCGGCGAGGTTGATCTCGAAGCGGTGCAGCACGGGCGCGCACGCTAGCGGTTCGCCGCGGCGCCGCGCGACTTTCTCGTTCGTCCGGATCAGACCGCCGGGCGCCGCAGGAACGCGAAGAAGGCCCGGCCCTCGACCAGGACGAGGAACGCGGTGGCCGCGATGACGCCGATCAGCATCGGATCGCCGACGCCGTCGCCGGCGACCAGCAGGTGGAACACGACGATGTTGACGACGATCGGCCCGAGCACGACGAGCCCGAGGCTGCGCGTGCGCGGGATCGCGACGAGCAGCCCGCCCACGACCTCGCACACCTTGACGAACGTCATGTAGCCGGTCGGCCCGAACGCCGCGAGGAAGTGTGCCACCGGCGAACCCTCGGGCGGCGGCTCCGGCTTCGGCGCGAGATCGAGCAGGACCATGAGACCGACCGCGATGAACAGGAGTCCGAGTGCAGCGCCGACGACGAGAGAGAGGACCTTCATGCCGGGCTTGTAGCCGGACGGCGCGCCGCGGGCACGCACGGCGAGGGGTCAGCGCGCCGCGAAGGTCTTCTTCGGGTTGGCCAGGATGCGCACGACGTTGAGGTGCTCGAGACTCGCCATCACGGCAGCACGCGGCACGCCGTAGTCGATGAGGCACGCGACCTCGTCGACGCCGGCGGCTTCGACGCGGTCGACGGTGTCGAGGCACTTCTCGTGCGAGCCGAAGAGCCCGCTCATGTGGAAGTACTTCTCGAACGACGCGTCGAGCACTTCGTCGACCATCTGCGGCGACACGGTCGACAGGTCGATGTTCTGCGCGTTCTGCAGGAACGGCACGGAGCAGATGTGCGCCGACGCGAGGCTCAGCGAACCCTGCAGGTAGCGCTTCATCGGCGCCTTGACGAGATCGTGCACTTCGTCGTCGTCCTCGCCGACGAACGTGTGCAGCATCAGTGTCGCCGTGCCCTGTCCCGGGTGACCGGCCGCGCGCCACGCGTCGCGGTACGCGGCGATCTTCTCGCCGAGGCCGTCGAGCGTCTGGCCGAGCAGGTGCGTCAACACGTTCGCGCCGAGCATGCCGGCCATGCGGAACGTGTCCGGGTTGCCGGCGACGGTGATCCAGATCGGCAGCTCGCGCTGCACGGGCCGCGGCAGCGTGCGCACCTCGATCTGTTCGCCCTGCGGATTCTGCTTCCTCACCGCTTCGCCGCGCCACAGGCGGCGCAGCATAGCGATGCCGTCGGCGAGCACTTCCTTGCGCCGCTCGAACTTCGCCTGGCTGTCGCCGATCACGAAGTCGTTCGGCACCCAGCCGCACGCGACGCCGAGGCCGACACGGCCGTTCGACAGGTTGTCGACGACGGACCACTCCTCGGCGACACGGATCGGATCGTGCAGCGGCAGCACGACGCTGCCCGCGCACAGTTGGATGCGCTCGGTCTTCGTCGCGAGCGCGGCGCACAGCGTCGCGGGATTCGGTGACAGGCCGCCGAAACTGTGGAAGTGGCGCTCCGGCGTCCACAGTCGCACGAAGCCGTTGCGATCTGCCCACTCGGCGCTGTCGAGGATCAGGCGGTACTTGTCGGGCGCGTGGTCGGCGCCGTCCTGGTTGGCGAAGTAGTAGAGGCTGAACTGCATGGTGTGACGGGTCGCGCGCGGGAGCGCGGCGTTCGGGCGCGCAAGAGTACGAGGCGCTGCCGACACCAGCTCGGCGCAGCGGTCGGCACGAGTGCGTAGCCCGCGATCGGCCGTTGGACCCGCATGCCGTCGGCGACGCGCCGACCTTGACCGCGGCGTGCCACGAACGGGACGCTCTCTCCCCGCCGCCCATGCCCCCACCCGTCGATCGCATCGGCCGCTTGCCGAACCTCGCCGCGCGCTTCGTTGCCGCGTGCGCGTGCGCCGCCGTCTCTGCATGCGCACTCGTCCGACTCCACCAGCAGACGCGCGAGTTCGAGCGGTCGACGGTGCTGGTCGGCCGCGTCGAGGCCGGCGCCCGCGCGCGCGGCAGTGTCGTCGTCGGTGCGTACGCGCGCGAATCGGCGGACAGCGAAGCGGCGCGCTGGCGCCTCGCCCACCAGACTCGCCTGCACGAACCGGGCTCGTACGAACTGATCGTGCCGCACGGCGAGTACGCGTTGTTCGCGTTCGCCGACGACAACGGCAACGGCCGCCCCGACCCCGGCGAGGACGCCGCCGCCCACGCGGACGGCCGCCTCGTCGCCACGCAGAGCATGGCGCTGGTGCTCGGCCTCGACATGACGCTCGGCGGTGCGGTTTCCGTGCCGACGCCGCCTGTCGCGGCCGGCCCGCGCGGCACGCAGGTCGGCGCCCTGCTCGACCTCGACGCGCCGGAGTTCGCGAGCGAACAGGGCCGCCGCGGCTACTGGGAGCCGCTCGACTTCTTCCGCGAGCTCGGCGGCAACGTGTGGTTCGTGACGCCGTTCGACCCGACGAAGACGCCCGTGCTGTTCGTGCACGGCGCCAGCGGTTCGCCGCAGGACTGGCGCACACTGCTCGCCCGCCTCGACCGGAGGCGATTCCAGCCGTGGCTGTTCTTCTATCCGTCGGGCGCGCCGGTCGAGTCGATGTCGCACCTGCTGTTCTGGAAGCTGCTCAACCTGCAGCTGCGGTGGCGCTGCGAGACGGTGCACGTGGTCGCGCACAGCATGGGCGGCCTGGTCGTGCGCCGCATGCTGCTCGACCACGGCGAACAGCTGCCGTGGGTGCGGCACTTCGTGTCGATCTCGACGCCGTGGGCGGGCGAAGCGAGCGCGGACACCGGCGTCGAATGGTCGCCCGCGGTCGTGCCGTCGTGGCGCGACATGCAGCCCGAAGGGCCCTTCCTCCGTTCGCTGTTCGCGCACCGGCTGCCCGCGCACGTCGACTACCACCTGCTCTTCGGGCACCGCGGTTCGCCCGGCCTGTGGCGGCCCAACAACGACGGCACGATCACGCTCGCGAGCCAGCTGCGCAACGCGGCGCAGCAGGAGGCGCGGTTCGTCTTCGGCTACGACGAGGACCACGTCAGCATCCTGTCGTCGTCGCAGGTCGCGGCCCAGCTCGATGCACTGCTCGGGGTTCCGCGCGGCGCCGCGGCGCACACGAGCCTCCACGTCGGGCTGCGCGCCGCGCACGGCGGTGCCCTGCTCGGGCTGCCGCTGCTCGTGCTGCGTCCGTCGGACGGCGCACCGCCGGTGACGGTCACGCTGTCCGCGGCCGCGGGCGGCGGACGTGTAGGGCCGCTGCCGCCGGGCCGCTACGCGGCGAGCGTGTGGGCGCCCGGCTTCGGCGTGACGCCGCGCAGCGCCGACGTGGAGCTGACGGACGGCGGTGACGTCGGGGTCGACTTCGTGCTGACACCACGCGGCTCGCTGACGGGCGTCGTGCGCGGCCCCGAAGGGCCGGCCGGCAGCTTCCGCTCCGGGCCGGCGCCGCGTCTCCGCTGCGTCACCGTGCGCGGCGACGGCATCGTGCGTCGGCTCGTCGCGAGCGGCGAACTGCCGACGGCGCTGGCCGGCCTGCTCGCCGACGAGGATCGTGCGTGGAGCGACGGCTTCGCGTTCCTGGATCTGCCCGCGGGCGACTACGAAGTCGTCGTCGAGGTCGAAAGCCGTGCGCCGCTCGTGGTGCGGCATCGGGTCGTGCCCGGCGATCCGGGCTCGGTCGTGACGGCGATGTTCGGCGATCGGTAACGCGGTCAGTGCGGCTCGCGCGACAGCACGTCGAACTCGTGCTGCGTGCTCGCGAACGCGCGCGCCGTGAACGCGACGCTGCGGTCCGACTGCGCCTGGACCTCGAGGAGCACGACGGACTCCTCGCACTGGAACCGCTCGACGATCGGTGCGGCGCGCGGATCACTGCGGCGGTGCATGACGTACTCGCTGATGCCGTCCTTCTCGTGCTTTTCCACTTTCAGCTTCACGTCGCGCGAACGCAGGCCCGCGGGTGCGTCGTGCACGAGGCCGTCGATGCGCACGTAGCCACGTTGGTCGGCGCGCGCGAAGACGAGCGTGAACGCTTCGGTGAAGGTGCCGAGGGGGCGGCGTTCGCCGTTCTCGGTCGTCGGATCGAGGGTGAGCACGGTGGCGTGCGGGAGCGCCGGCGGCACGAGGCGGGCGGTCGGCGCGCCGAAGAAGCCGAACGGGATCTGCGGCAGGAACGGCAGCGAGATGCCAGGCGGATCGAGCGAGATGCCGAACGTCAGCTGGAGCAGGTGGAGTTCGACGCCTTCGCGCAGCGCGAGCGCCGCGCCGAGGATCGGCGTGTCGACGCGCAGGCCCGTACCGGACGCCGTCGTGTCGATCGAGAACAGGCCCGCGTGGTCCTTGCCGACCGCGTTCGGGTCGAAGACGAAGGAGAGCCCGGGCGCGCCCGCGCACAGTTCGCGCACAAACGTGTTGCTGTTGGGGCCGGGCCACATCGTGTAGTCCGTGGCGTATCGCGGCGAGAGGACCGGGAGCCGGGCGTCGATGTACGCGATCGCGGCGACGGCGTCGTCGCCGGTCGCGTGGCCGAGCAGCCGGATCGTGCGTTCGCCGAAGCGGTGGTCGAGGCAGGCTTCTTCGGCCGGGATGTCGCCGTGCAGGATGCCGATGTAGCCGCCGCTCTCGATCCGTTCCCACCTCGTGGAGCCGGGGCGACGAAGGTCGACCCACGCGTGGTGCGCGAACGACTTCCAGAACGGATGCGAAGCGGGCAGCGCGCACGACTTGACCGCGACGATCGCGGTCGTCGGGTCGAGGGGCTGCAGTTGCGAAGGAAGCGTCGCGCGGCAGCCGGTGAGAGTCGTCGCGAACGCGGCGGTGAGCGGCGCAGCGATCGAGGAGATGACGGCGCGGAGGGCGATGGGCACGCGGGCGATTGCGGGGAGGGAGGTGGCGGGTGGCGGAGGCGCGGACGGGTGGCTCGGAGGGTTCGCCACTTCGTAGCGACGCTTGAGTACTCGCGGGTGGGCGTCTACGGTGGCCCGCCCGCAGCCGCGAGGCCGCGGGGCCGAACGCACGCGGGTGTAGTTCAGCGGTAGAACGTCAGCTTCCCAAGCTGAATGTCGTGGGTTCGATCCCCATCACCCGCTCCAGTTTTGCTCCGAGGAACGAGTAGGAGTGGATCGGGTCACAGAAGGGGCCTGTGCTTTCAGCACCGAACTCGCACGGGCCACGCCCGCGAATCCCGCTAGCATGCTCCCGACGATCTACGCGCTACTGACAGCGGCGGTACTTCTGATGCTCGGCGCATGCAGTGGCGCTCCCGCTCCCATCCCGTCCGTGCATGTTGCAGGCGTGTACGCAGGGAGTCGGGGTTTCGATCGCCTGAAGTTGCAACTGGATGAGAGTGGTTCGTTCGAGCTTTGGTGGCACTTCGCAGAATGGTGTCCGGCGTCACGATTGTTGCGATCGAGACGCTGCTACTTGGAAGACCATTTGTACGACTTGCCCAAGGCCTTCAGCAGACACTCAAACCCGCCCGCACCAATCTCTCCTTTGAATGACGCGGTCGTCCCAAACTCTAAGGCGACCCCAATTTTCGGAAGGTTACGTGATTCCAGCCCAATCCCTTCCTCATTTCCTTTCAGTGTGAGCATCCCCCCCTGTCGTCAAGGTGGCCACCTCTGCGTACGTGTCGGTAAGAATGCTACTCAGCACTGACGACCCGACATTGGCCGCATCATGAATGGTCCACCCTCTCTTGTCGCGACCGTCCATCAGTACCTGCCACGCCGCGGAATCTCCCGCCAGACACTGATCGACTAGTCTCTTGTCCTCCACGATGAAATCGTGCGAAACCTGTGCATCGGGACTCTTCATCGAGATCGATGATACGTTCCGAGACACATCGATGCTGATTCGTGGCTTGCCATCCGCAAACCACGTCATGACCGCGCCCGCCTCACCCGGCGTAACCTCCCACTGGACCCGCCCGTCCTTGACGACGCGGAACCCCGAAGACTCTACGACGCCGGCCGCCGCTACCGGCTTCGGATCCTGGCCCAAAGCGCCACCCAGACCCAACAAGACGCCCGCGCCTACCAGCAACGCTGGACGACATGATCGTCCCTCACTCGACAAAGCTCTCATTCTCCACTCCTTTGGAAGACTGGCTCGGCTGCGGACACCCGATGTTCAAGCCGCCCGTCATTTGTCATACAACATCGGCAAACGCACCTTGGGTTCCGGCGTGGCGCCGTCGGCTCGCACAGGCCGCGGAGCAAAGCGACGATACTTCAACAGCGCGCCGCGGATCGTCCAAGCGTCGATGGTGAAGAAGTCGGTGGCTGCGATCACGTGGGCGTGCGCCTTGAGGAACGTGCGCCACGATGTCGGCCGCTTCGGGCTCTGCGGCACGCCAGCGTCCTTCAGTGCCGCGGCGATCGTGGACAGGGCGACCGAGTCGCCGAGCTTCTTCATCTCGCCCTGGATCCGGCAGTAGCCCCAACTCGCATTCTCCCGGGCCATGCGAACGATCAACTCCCGGATCCCCTTCATCAGCCCCGGCCGCCCAACTCGCTTGCTCGCGTAGGTGTGCTTCTCGGCGATCAGTTGGCGGTGCCAACGCAGAATGGTGTCCGGAGTCACGATCGTGGCGATCATAGCGAGCGCCCTCTTCCGAGGACGTGACCTCGGACAGCGAGCCGCCTGCGTTGATCGTCGTCAAGCAGCAGCCATCGGCTGCTCCTGCGCGGAGACGATTGCGGCAACGCCGGCCAGCGGTCCAACAGCCCCGACAACGGGTCGCCTTCTTCGGGGACGGGGTGGCGCGCCCCGCCACGGCGGACACCGGGGCGTCACTGAACAACCGCGGCGGCGGAGCGGTCGGGGGAATGTGGGACTGGGGAACGCGAACGTCTTCTCGCTCTTCGGTCATCGGTCGCTTCCTTCCCTGGCGCTTGCCAGGGGGTGGAAGCCGAGAGGTTTCACCAGGCGTTTACACGTCTGCGACCGCCATCAATTCGGGAAGGTGGACATTGGTCGGTTTTCGAGAGCGCAGCGAGGCACGCCGAACCTCGATCGGCGCCACCTGCGGTAGAGGGTCACGCCGACGAGAGGCGGGAGGTTCGCCAGGGATGGCGACGACGGCCGGGCAACTTGCCACTGGCGGTCGCGACAGGATCCTCCGAAATCTCGTACCGGCTCGCCCACTCCCAGCACATCCCTTCGAATGAATGCGCCGTTGGTGCCCTTGCCGCGGTCCGGCGTCGTCGGCGCGAGTCCGGTCGCGGATTGGGCGCGGCATGCGCGCTGGGTGCTCGGTTGGTTCCGTCGCCGCTTCGGCGCCGATCGCGCCGAGGACCTCGCGCAGGAAGCGTTCGTCGCGCTGCTGCGCAACCGGCATCGGATACGCGACGGCAACGAGGCGAGCTACCTGTTGGGTATCGTGCGCATGTTGTCGCGCAGCGAGGGGCGGCGGGCCAGGCTCGCGACGGTCGAGCACGTCCAAGAGCCGGCCGCGCCGATCGAACGCGACAAAGAAGACGAGGACGTCGCCGCTGCGGTGCGCCGGCTGCCGCCCGAACTCGAGCAGGTGATCGTCGTGCACTTCGGCGACCAGGCGAGCTACGAGCAGACGGCCGCGGTGCTCGGGGTGACGCGCGCAACCGTGCAGAGCCGATTGCGGCGCGCGCTGAACAGCTTGCGCCGCGAGCTGACGCGGCAGGGGATCAGAGCATGAACGACATGTCACTGTTCGCTTCGTTGCAGCGAGTCGCGCACGTCGACACCGTCGCGGTGTCGACGCTGCTGGAGCGGGTGCAGGCACTGGTCGACAGCGGGCAAGTTGGGACTGCGGTGCGACCCACACGACGGTGGTGGTTGGGGCTGGCGGCAATGCTGGGGATCGCGTTCATCGCCTGGCGTCTCTTCGCCATCGACACGACGCCACCGCGGCGGCTCGACATCGTGCGGTCGTCCACTTCGGCGACACTCGACTTCGACGAACCGCCCGGGCTCGCCGGCTTGCTGCGCCACAGCGACGTCGTCGTCGTCGGTCGAGTTGCCGAGGTCACCAACACGTCCGTGCAGTTCACCATCGAGAAGGTGTTGCGCGGCGAACCAGTGTTGCAACGGATCGTTGTCGACACGTCAGCCTTGCGCGCGCTGGCCAGCCACGACATGGCGTGGCAACCCGGTGCGCGCGGACTCTTGTTCTTGGTGCGTTCGGCACGGTCCGGGCAACTCGAGCTACTGCTCGGTGAGGACGGCTTCGAGCTCGCGGGCGAAGGCGGCTACTGGGGACTGTTGACCCAGGCGGACGTCGAGGACGTGATCGCGCACGGCAAACTGGCACCTGCGCGCATCGTCGCCTTGCTCGCGCAGCGCGGGCCGCGGGTGCTCGGGCAGGTGTTGTGGCACTGCCAGGAGTTCGACGGTTGGCGCATGCCGACGACGGCGCCGGGATTCCAGCAGGCGCTCGCGACTTGGTGGGAGCGCACAACGTCGCCCGAGCTCGACGACCTGTTGCAGGCCGCATGGTATCTGGAACCCGCGCAGCTGCGCGCACTGACGCCAACGGCGTTGGCGCGCTATCAGGCCGGCTGGATCACCGTTGCCGCGGCTCGAGAGGCCCGCTTCATCGGCGACCTGTATCTGGGACCGGGGGTGCGCGCCGGTTCGGCGTGGGCGCGCGAACAGCTCCTCGATGTGTTGGCAGCCATCGAACGCGACAACCGAGCGCAGGGCAAGTTGACGACGGACGTGCGAGAACACCTCCAGCTCTTGGAGCTCATGGCTCTCGCCGAGCAAACTGTCGCCGCGCGGCGCGCGCGAGAACTGCTGCAGTTGGTGCCCGAGTCCGATCGCGATGCACGCGACTGCGTGATGGCGGCGTGGGCGAAGTGGGATCCCGTGGCGGCCACGCCCTGGATCGTCGCGGAGTTCGACCGCACGTTCACGGCCGGCGAACACCGGGTGCCGCTCGGACCGCTGCTCGCCTGTCCAGAAGAGAGCGCGCGCGAGACGCTTCGGACCGCACTGGCGCAGCGTCGCTTCGGCGACCTGTACTTGGAGTACGACCTGGTGTTGCGCGACGTGCTCGACGCCGCCCGACCCAACCGACTGCTGGCGTCGGTGGCTGGTGAGCTGCGCGCCCGCGTCTCGGATCCGTCGTCGAGCACCGCAGCGTTCCTGGTGTTCTTCCGCCTGCATCTCGCCGCCGGCGGCACCGTGCAAGACGCCCGCGCGTTGCCGCACTTCCTGACGACGGCGTTGCCCGACGGCGTCCTCGGCGAACAGTTGGTGCGCACCGTGGAACGCGAGGTCGACGTGCACGAGCTTCACTTCTCGGATCCCACCACGGCCGAGGTGCGCGCAGCCGCGAGCCGATTGGCGAAGCGGCTCGAGTAGTGACCGATTCCCTCGGCAGAAGCCGCGACGACGGCGCAGGGGCATTGGATGTGATGGTGAATTCGTTCGGACATCCGCAGCGCCGGGAGCGTCCCGTCGAGGCGGGCCTTCACGTTCGCGTGATTGGCGCGGCGAGACTCGGCGCTTCAGGTCGTCCAGGCACTCGGCCGCGAGCGTGGGGTGGAGACTCCGGTTCGCCCGGGAGGTCGGTTCGGAAGGGCTGCGTCAGGACCCGAGGAAGGCTCGCCGTCGCGCGGCCAATGAAGCGCTGTTCGGCTGTTTTGCACCGCTTTCAGGCACCGCAGCAGGCGCCGATCCAGTCTTCGCAAACGCGTAGCCCGGGCATCCCTGTGCACTGCTGCGAGCTGGTCCGCGCCGCTCTCGACGGACGCCGCTCCATGAGCGCGGCGGAATCCAGCGAACGCTGCCGGCGCGCGCATCTGCGCGCGCCAGCAGCGTCGATTCTTCAGCCCTCCGACTCGCGCGGATCCGCGCCGCGAGGGAACGTCCGCTCCTCCTCGAAGCGCCCGTCCTCGTTCCGGATCTTGACCGATCCACCACTCTTGCCGAGCGCCTTCTCGAGCGCTCCGCCCTTCGTCGCGGCTTCCTTCGTGGCGAACCGGCGCAGGACGCGGTTCGTGCCGTCCTTCCTCAGCTCCCAGTCACCGCGCTCGTCGTCCTTGCTCAGGGTGAACTTCTGCAACGTGGTCATGGCTCCTCCTCACTTCGTGTTCTCGATTCGACTGTCCTTGGTTTCCGATCCGTGACCGCGCGCACGAAAGGCGCGCGGTCCGCTGTTCCGAGCCGAGCGCCGCGGCTCACGCCGCTTTGCTCTGCCCACCATCCCCCGGCAGCGGGGCGTTCCCGCCACCGCCCGGCACGAGCGGCAGCACCGGCGCCGGGGTCACCACCGCCTCGTCCGAGTCGGCTTCGACCTCGCCGCGAGTCGTCGGCGACCCCACCACGCGCAGCAAGCTCCACGACTCGAGAACGCTCGCGTCGTCCGCGAACCGCGCCGCTTGGTACACGTCGAGCACGCGCACGAGGCTGGCGAGATCGGCCATCGCATCTCGCAATGCGATACGGGTCTGGTTGAGCTTGCGGCGGAGCACGACGATCGCCGCCATCACCTTCTGGAACTCGGCGAGGCGACTGGCGAACGCCGCGAGCTGCGCGCGCAGCAGGCCGCCACGAATCAGGAGGTCCTGATTCTCGTTCGCGAGCGCGAGCAGGCTCTTGCTCTGATCGACGAACGCGCTGTTGCTGCTCGACTTCACCGGCGTGAACCGGCTCGCGAGCCGCGCATCGCCACTGGCGAACCGCTGGCCGATCCGCACGATGGCGCGCGTGGTCGCCAGGATCTCGTTCCGCAGCGCCTGGCGGTGCTGCGTCTCCGCGCCGTAGGCACGACGCTCCTCGTTCTCCCGCGAGAAGAGCAACTGGGCCTCGGCCACGCGCTCTTCGAACTGGCGGCCGACGGCGGCCTGATTGCGGTCCGTGTAAGGGTGCGCGCGCTGAAACTCCTGAACGCGCGCGACCATCTCCAGCTTCTTCATCAGCAAGCGGTCCATGGTTCGACGCTCCTCGTCGTTTGGTGTGCGCGGGGTTGGTCGGGCGCCCTGCGCGGGGTGTTCTGTTCGAGTCCAGCGGGTGCTGGCCTCGCCAACTGGTGACTCAACGCGGGGAGCGTGGAAGGCGTGCCGAGGGCGTGAGCGAATAGACACCCGCGGGACGTTCGTCGCGGAAGTGACGCGCGGACGATTTTCTGGCGGAAATGGGAAGTGTCTTGGGCGAGGGAAGGACTTTGCGGCGCGGATGGAGGGAATCTCGGCGCGCTGAAGAGTTCTGCGGCGCGAATGGGAGCAATCCTGGGACAAAGGGGAGTGTCGCGCGCGGGGAGAGAGAATCCGGGGCAGATGGGCGTCGTGTTGCGGCCGCGAACGAAAATCCGCGGCGCGGGAGAGTTCTGCGGCGGCGAGAAGAAATCTGCGACGCGTTTCGCGACTTCGCAGCGTGAACGCTCGACGAATGGGGCGACCGCGGCGCCCCGTCCGCTTCGGGATCGGGAACTCCCGAGACCGAGCCTTCTACGCCGCCGTAGCCTCGCTACCGTCCCGCGCGGAGGATTCCGCGTGACCCTACGAGTTCGCATCTGGAGCCCGCGTCATCGTCCGCGATGAGGAGTGGGTCGTCTGCCGGTGGTACAAGGCAGTTGTTGTGTGACGACACCATGCACCAGCAAGCGGGCTCTCACGAGACTCACCCCCGGGCTGCGAGCAGCCGACGTGCCGGCCGTCGCAGCATCCCAAGCTGAAATGTCGTGGGTTCGGTCCCCATCACCTGCTCCAATTCAGGCTGCACACGGAGACCTGCCTAGACAAGAAGTCGCCCGTCGATTTCGCCAGTCGCGCTCCCGTGCACACGAAGCGTGGACCTCAGTTGGCCTGCGCCGAGACGACCCTTCCTTGAGATCTGACGTGGAAAACGGCAACAAGCAACCGCTCGGCAGGCTGATACAGGTTGATCTCCGCGAATACTGGGAGAATGAGGCCACGCAATTCACTCCGTGGATGGCCAAACCCGAGAACCTTGGTCTGCTTGGAGCCGCGATCAACATCGATCTCGAACTCCAAGAGACCGAGGCGGCGGTCGGCCCCTTCTCGGCGGACATCGTGTGCAAGAACACGAGCGACGACAGCATCGTGCTGGTGGAGAACCAGCTGGAGAAAACGGATCACAGGCACCTTGGCCAGATACTCACGTACGCCGCCGGCGTACAGGCCAAGACAATCGTCTGGGTGGCCAGGGAGTTCACGGAGCAACACCGGGCGGCCATTGACTGGATCAACAGCATTACGAACGACGACTTCGAGGCGTACGGTGTCGTGGTGGAACTCTGGCGCATCGACGAATCGCCCCCGGCTCCGAAGTTCCAAGTCGTCGGCAAGCCCAACGACTGGTCAAGGGCGGTTCGCGAGCAGGTCATGCACAGCGACACCGGAGCCGCATCCACGACCTACCTTGAATACTGGCAAGCGTTCAAGGAGCACCTCGAGGCGGTGGGTTCGAACCTGCGGCCGCAATCGCCTTCCACCAGCCATTGGATGAATCTACCCATTGGCAGGTCCGGGGTGCACCTAGCGACGACCGTAAGCGTGCGTGATGGATTCGTCACCGCGCAGCTCTACTTCGAAAGGAACGGCGCTGCTTATTATCACGTGCTGAGCGAGCAACGTGCGGAGATCGATGCGGAGTTGGGCGATCGACCCACGTGGGATTACAAGGAGGGTCGGGCAGCCAGACGGATCTACTACAAGCAGGACTGCAACCCGAGCGACCGCGCAAATTGGCCGACATTGCATAGTTGGACTCGGGAGAGACTTGAACTCCTGGACCGCGTGTTCCGACGCCGCGTTGCGGAGCTGCCTCGAATAGGACCGTCTGATATTACCAGTGAAGAATGACCGAATGATCGCACCAGAAACGACTCGCCGCTAGTTCGTGGAGGGATCTCGCGACCTTGAACTCCGGTAGCGCGCTAGGAGATTGCCCACCCAGCCGATAGCACCTCGGCCTGCTCGAGCACGGTCTGCGTCGCCTTCTCCTGCTTGTCAGGCGGGTAGCCGTGCTTGCGCAGGATGCGGCGGACGTAGACGCGGAGTTGCGCCCGCACGTTCTCGCGCATGGTCCAGTCGATCTTCACGCTGTTGCGGACGGTGACAACCAGCTCCCGCGCGATGGCGCGCAACGTGTCGTCGCCGAGCACCTTGACCGCGCTGTCGTTCGTCTCCAGTGCGTCGTAGAACGCCAGCTCGTCCTCGCTCAGTCCCATCGACTCGCCGCGCTCATTCGAGGCGCGCATATCCTTGGCGAGCTGGATCAGTTCCTCGATCACCTGGGCGGCTTCGACCGCGCGGTTCTGGTAGCGGCGAATGGTCTGCTCCAGCATGTCGGCGAACGAACGCGCCTGAACCACGTTCTTCGCTCGTCGCGTCGCCAGCTCGCCCTTCAACAGCTTCTGTAAAAGCTCGACGGCGAGGTTGCGTTGCGGCAGGCCTTGAACCTCGGCAAGGAACTCGTCGGACAGAATCGAGATGTCCGGCTTGCTGAGTCCTGCGGCAGCGAAGATGTCGACGACTCCCTCAGGCATAACGGCGCGCGAGATGATCTGTCGGACCGCGTGGTCGAGGTCCTCTTCCGGCTTCTGGTCTCCGGGCGCGCGCTTGCTCAGCACCGCCTGCACAGCCTGGAAGAACGCGATGTCGTCACGGATGCGCAGCGCCTCTTCGTGGGGAACGGCGAGGGCGAAGGCCTGCGACAGCTCGCGCACGCCGCGAACACAGCGGTCCTTGCCGTTCTCCTGCTTGAGAACGTGCTCTTGCGCAGACGGCAGCAGGCCGAGCCGCTCTGTCGGTGTGCCGGTCGTCCATTTGGACCAGTCAAAGGGGTGGAAGATGCCGCAGCAGACCTCGTGCTTCTCCAGCATCACGGCCACGGCTTCGTCCTGGTCCACCGCGGTTCGTCCCGTGCCGCCGCTTTCGGTGTAGGTCGCGAGTGCCTGCTTGAGTTCCTGTGCCAATCCGAGGTAGTCCACGACGAGCCCGCCCGGCTTGTCCTTGAACACGCGGTTCACGCGCGCGATGGCCTGCATCAGGCCGTGCCCGCGCATCGGCTTGTCGATGTACATCGTGTGCATGCTCGGCGCGTCGAAGCCGGTCAACCACATGTCGCGCACCAGCACCAGCCGGAGCGGGTCCTTGGCGTCGCGGAAGCGGTTGGCCAGGGCCTCGCGCCGCGGCTTGTTGCGAATGTGCTGCTGCCATTCGCCGGGATCGGACGCCGTGCCCGTCATCACGACCTTCAGCGCGCCGCCCGCGTCATCCTGTCCTGCCCACCCGGGACGCAGGGCCACGATCTCGCGGTAAAGCTCAACGCAGATGCGCCGGCTCATGCAGACGATCATCGCCTTGCCCTCCAGCGCTTCGCAGCGCTTCTCGAAGTGCTCGACGATGTCCTTCGCCACGAGTTGGAGGCGCTTCTCCGAGCCGACGACAGCTTCGAGCTGCGCCCATCTGGTCTTGAGTTTCTCCCTCCGCTCGACTTCCTCGCCTTCGGTCGCTTCCTCGAACTCGGGGTCGATCCGCGGCCGTTCCGCTTCGTCCAGAGACAGCTTGGCCAGCCGGCTCTCGTAGTAGATCGGCACCGTGGCGCCATCCGTGACGGCGCGTTGGATGTCGTAGACACTGATGTAGTCGCCGAACACGGCGCGCGTGTTGGCATCCTGTAGCTCGATCGGGGTTCCGGTGAAGCCGATGAACGAGGCGTGCGGCAGTGCGTCGCGCATGTGGCGCGCGTAGCCATCGATGAAGTCGTACTGGCTGCGATGCGCCTCGTCGGCGATCACGACGATGTTGCGTCGGTCGGACAGTGTCGGGTGCCGGTCGCCCTTCTCCTCGGGGAAGAACTTGTGGATGGTCGAGAAGATCACGCCACCGGCTGCGACGCGCAGCAGTTCGCGAAGTTGGGCGCGGCTCTCGGCCTGCACCGGCGGCTGCCGCAGTAGATCCGTGCAGCGCGCGAAAGTGCCGAAGAGCTGGTCGTCGAGGTCGTTGCGGTCCGTGAGCACAACGACGGTCGGGTTCTGCATCGCTGGCTCGCGGATGATGCGGCCCGCGTAGAACGCCATGGTCAGACTCTTGCCCGATCCCTGGGTGTGCCAGACGACGCCAACGCGCCGATCGCCGGGCTTGCCTCCCGGCTGCTTCTGCGACCCGTAGCGCCCGCGTTCCTCCCCTACGGCTTCCGCCATGCCACGCAGTTCCGCTGCCCGCAGCGTCTCGGCTACGGCGACCTGCACCGCGTGGAACTGGTGGTAGCCAGCCATCTTCTTCCTGACGCTGCCGCCGCCGTCGTCTTCGAAGACGAGGAAGTCGCGCACAAGGTCCAGGAAACGCTGTTTGGCGAAGAGTCCCTCGATCACCACCTGCAACTCGGGCAAGTGAGGATCGGCGAGGCGTTCGCCTGCGATCGTGCGCCATGGCTTGAACCACTCGCGTCCAGCCGTGAGCGTGCCCACGCGTGCTTCGACCCCGTCGGAGACGACGAGCAGTGCGTTGGTGGCGAACAGCGAGGGGATCTCCGTCTTGTAGGTCTGGAGTTGTTGGAAGGCAGTCCAGATCGTGGCGCTCTCTGCCGCAGCGTTCTTCAGCTCGACTACCGCGACCGGCAGACCGTTGACGAACAGCACCACGTCCGGGCGTCGGGTGTGCTTGTTCTCGGTGATGCTGAACTGGTTCACCGCGAGCCAGTCGTTGTTGCTGACCGAACCGAAGTCGATCACCGCCACCTGGGCCCCGCGTATCACCCCGCCGGCATCGCGGTATTCGACGGTCACGCCATGCACGAGCAACCGATGCAGTTCGCGGTTCTGCGCGAGAAGGTCCGCGCCTTCCGGACGGGTGAGCTTGCGGAACGCTTCGTCGAGGGCCTCGGCGGGAAGCTGCCGGTTGAGTCGCGTGAGGGCGTCGCGGAGACGCCCGCGCAGGATCACTTGCGAGTAGTCCTCCCGCTCGGCGCCGGCTTCGCCCGGTGCGATCTCCGGCCCGTTCCGGATGACCCAACCAACGCTTTCGAGCCAGGCCAACGCGGCTTGTTCGACGATCGACTCGGTGAAGGTGGTCATCGCACCCTCCGGTAGGAGCGGATCCAGGTTGGCGACCCGCCGACCCCTGCAGGAATGAGCCGAGAATGGGCGGGAATGAGCGGGAATGAGCGGACCAAAGGACCGGCGGGCTTCGTCCCCGCCGCCCCCTCCGAACCCGGCGTCCTTGGCGCTCCGTTGCCCGAGTCACACCGGGGCTCTTGGGAGGCCGACAACCGCGGCACTCCCAACCGCTTCCGGCCCACCGGGGATTGCGGCAAGGCCCTTCCACCGAGCCGTTTGCGGCAAGACGTAGGGCTGCCGAATGGGGGGTGAATAGGGTGTGAATAGGGAGGGGAATAGGCGGTCACGACTGCCCCCTGGGTGGCTGCCCTTCGCGGAGACGCCAGTACGAGCCCCTGCCATGGCCTCGTGGCTCGATCAGCTCCAAGCTCTTCAAGAAGGTGAGGTCCTCCTTGATCTGCCACTCCTCGACTTGGTTGCGTAGCTTGCCCTTCAGCTCGCGACGAGCGATGCCGTATGGCTCGGCGCCGATGAGGGCCAGGATTCGTTGCTGGCGGTCGTTGAGGTTGCGCGCTACGCGGCTTGGCGGCGTGTAGCGGCTCGGACGGAAGCGAACCGTAACGCAGCCGCCCGCGTCCTCGATCTCCGGCCGTGGTAGTCCAGCGGATGCCGTCAGCTCCGCCATCTTGATCGTGCCTCGCCCCCACGACTCGATGACGCCGCGTCGGTAGAAGACTCGGGCGATGAGGGGGTTCCACGGCAACGACTCATGCGGCGCGAACAACGCCTCCGCGGTCAGGCCGAAGTGCAGCGAACCCGACGAGGTCACCTCCAACCGATCGTCGTAGATGGCGACGGCGACGGAGCCGCCGCCGATGGCGTAGTCCCGGTGGCAGAAGGCGTTGGCCAGCGCCTCGCGTAGCGCCACCGGCGGGTACAGCGGATCGTCGACTCGCTCGAAGAGTCCCGGCGCGATGCGGCCGGCCACGGGCAGGTTCTCGCGCAGGAACCGCTCCGCCTTGAGCAACAGCTCGAAGGCGTTCCCGTGGAACTGCCGGTTGTCGATGAACTCCGTTCGGTCGATGCCGCGGAACTTGGCGACGCGCAAGAGGCACTGCGGCAGCTCCGCCTCGATCCGCTCAGCGCGGCCGAACAGCACCACGGCCGCGCGCAGCAGGGCACCGTCCTTGACCATGCCGAGACCGCGCAGGAGTTCGTCGGGCTCGCGGGTCCCTGGGTCCTCGACGCGACCGCGGCGGATCGACTCTTCGACCGTGCGCCGGATCTCGACCACGTCGAGGTCGGCAACCGTCCAGCCGGCGGCGGGCATGTTCTCCCACCGCTGCTCGCCGTGAACCCGTTCGAGCAACATCCGGTCGTACTCGTTGCGGGACAGGATCTGGCTCGCGCTGCCGACGCGCCGGTAGCCCTGACCCTTGTAGCTGTAGGGTCGGTTGGGTCCCGTCGAGACGCTCACCACCAAGACCTCGCGTCCGTTGCCGACGGGCACGCGTTCGATGGCCGGGTAGACCGGCGGGTCGATGTCTTTCAGTTCCTGCGCGACCTCTTCGAGCGTGTGGTCGCTGACGTCTTGGCCAACAACCCTGTGGTCCGGCTCGACGCCGAACATGACGCGACCGCCACGATGGTTGAGCATGGCGCATAGGGTGCGCGCCGCATCGCGGCGCTCACCAGTGGTGCGCTTGAGTTCGAGGGTCTCCGACTCGCCAGCGTTGGCCCAGGCGGTGACTTGGGCGAGGGTGATGCTGGTCATGAAGCGACCTCGGATTGTCCGCCTGTCCCTGCTTCAGGGTCCGCGTCCTCGCCCTCGGGCACGAACTCGGCGAGGTACACGCGGTAGCTCTCGGGCTCCATCTCGAACAGGACCTTGCTCGGCTGCAACTCGACCTCGAAGACGCGGAACATCCCGTGCGTCTCGTCCACGTGGTCGTTGAACGCCTGGTTGTCCTTGTACGATGCTCGTGACGAGGGTTTGGACGGTCGGCTCTGACGATGGACGCGGTGGAGGAATCCGACAATCGTGTCCGCAGCCTCGGCAGCCAAGAGCGCCTGAACGGATTCCATCGCCGGACGTGGACTACCCGAACCGTGCGACGCGAACCCGCACTGGTTGCGCAACTCGCAGATGCCTTGAATGGCAGTGCTGAGGCCATTCAGGGTCTTCGCGAGGCTCTTTCGGGTCTCCGCCGCATCGTTAGCCGTGGGCGGGAGGAATGGCAAAATGGTCGTCGCAGTCTTGAAGAGCTTCTGCAGGTCGTCGTCGTCCTCGAAGGGGACGGACCTCTCGCCGAGCACAGTGCGACACGTGCTCTCGACGACCGTCCGAGCGAGATCGAACGCCAAGCCCGGGTTCTCGATCACGGCCAGTTCGATGCCCTTGACTTGCTCCTCAATGTGAACGAGTCCGCCTGCGATCGCGTCGCGCGCGCCGTGCATCACAAACTGCGACGTCGCAGCGTCGACCATCAGCTCGACCTCTGATCCGAATTGGCGGCAACCGTTGATGACTTGGCGACCGAGCGACGGCCACTCCAAATCTCGTCCACGTTGTGCGCCTTCAACCAGGCCATGATCTCTTCAACGGCCCTCGGCGAGTATCGCTTGTGCTGAGTCTGGCCGATCTTGAAGTCCTTGTAGCACTCAACGTTCGCGCGCAGGTTCAAGTGATCGACGACCGCAACCGCCTTGGGCATGGTCAGGCCGACCTGTTCCGCAAGTTGCTTCGCACCGAGGCTGTAGAAGCCAAGCTCGTCGACTCTCTTGACGGCGACAACGGAAGCGCCGGGCGTTCCCTCCGCCACGAGCTGGATCGGGATCCCCTCCTTCTTGGAGAGTCTCAGAGACAAGCTCGGGCCGGTCCCGTCCGCCGTGAGCTCCACCGCTGCGGCACCCTGGAAGACGTTGCCCCATGTCTTCCCCGCCACGACGTCCCTACCAAGCTGCCTCAGGTCGGAGTCGCTCGGCTGGCCCTTCTCGCCGCGAATCGTGCCATCCAGAATCGCAAGCGGTCGAAGCCTCGCCAACGCTTCGACCCTGCGTCGGCGACCAGGGCCGAGGAGCTTCTTGATCTCCGCCACCTCGGAATCGAAGAGCGTCGCCAGATCGGTTGGCGGCGAGGTCGAGATGGGAAGAACCCGCGTCGGCAGGTGCGACGCGAGGCTCTGGCCAAAGACGCTCTTCAACAGGTCTCGGAAGAGCGTGACGCCGGACTGCACGTGCACGTAGAGCTGGCCCTCCGAGATTTCGAGAAGGTGGTGCTGAGCGGCATCCCGCAGGCCGTTGATGGTCTGTAGGACGAGCGCTTGCTCCTCGGTCAGATACTTGATCTTGCCGTCGCTCAAGGAGCGACGTACGCAGAGGTCGAACCCGATCGTCTCCTTGGCTCGCTTCTCGCGAATGCGACCACCCCGGTGTAGGAGAGCCGCCTTCATCAGCATCTCGAACCCGTGGTCGAGCTGAATCAGCGTGCTGCTGATTCGCCCCCGATCGTGAGGCCTGTTGAAGAGTTCGATGCTCAGCACCAACGCATCGCACGCCTTCTCTAGCAGAAGCTTTGCCTCGCGCTTCATGCGCCGAGTCCCTCGGTGAACCGGCCAACGTCCTTCAGTCGCAACCCACCTGACATGAGCTTCGGCAAGAGTGTGTCGCGTAGAGCCGCAAGCGTGCGATTCTCTCTCGCTGCTGCACTGGCTCGGGCGACGAGAGGCCTCACGATCCTCCCGAACAGCTCCGCGATCGGTGGTGGAGCGACAGGCAACATGAAATGCGACAGAGCTTCCGCAGGGACCCGCTGGCGCCCACTGGATCCGGTCATGCTCTGGATAGCGAAGTCGCGGAACTCAGGGCTGCGTGCGAGGCAGTATGCAAACTCGGGAGGCAGCGGCGGCTTTGGACGCAGGACGATGAACTCGGTGGAGCCCCAACCGACCTGGCCATCCTTCAGGAAGTCGACGTAGGCTGTCTTCCCGTTCTCAAGGCATGGCGTGATCCGAGCCACCAGTGTGTCGCCGTTGATGAACTTCATTCCCGATCCGAACGCACGATCGACTACTGAATCAGGTGAGTGACCTCGCGTGGGCATGTTGGCCATGTCCAGGTATGGGGCCGCGGTGCCCTTGCGAAGGGAACGAGTTGGGTTGACCTCCACAGCATCAGGCAGCGGTGCGGGCTTCCATCCATCCGGGGTCTCGCCGAGTTCGGACGTCGTTAAGCGCGCAGGGAACAGCCTGGAGATGGAATCAGGTAGGCCGGTGTCACGGCCAGCGGCCTTGGCCCTGACTGGGTCGAAGTCGACGAACCAAGACTTGAAGAGCGCTCGCGCGATGGCCTCCATCGTCTCGTTCGTTCGCCGGTTGATTTCGATCTTGTCGTCCAACGCTCCAAGGAAGCTGGCGATGGCTCGTTGCTCGGGAGGCTCCGGGTGAGCTGCCTGGATGTTCTGAAGGTCCAGCTTGGTCACGTGACCTAGTCCGGTCGTCTGCTTGTTGCGGGCTATGCCTACGAAGTTCGGCTTCAGGTATCGAAGCAGGTAGAAGAAGAACGTAGGGTTGATGTGATCGGCAGGTGTCACTCTGAAGACGTGCTGGTTCAACCAACCCGCGGGCCCACGCCACCAGAACACATCGATAGACGTCTCTGGTTGACCCGACCACGAGAACAACAGATCCCCAGCTCGCACGCGGACAGCGTCATCGAACGTCTGTTCGGTGAACTTCGTCTGACCCGAGATGCCTCCCTTGATCTCCGCGATCTTGACAACGGGCATTCCGCGACTGCTGAACTGGATGTCTCGAAAGGCGATCCCATTGACCCATCGCGCTAGCGAATGGAGCGATGACCGCTTCCAGTGTGGGGGAAACTCCGCCTCGTAGAGGGACCCCCGCCGGTCAATGGCAGATGCAGCATCATCCGCCATATCCAAGCTCCTTCATGTTGGCGGCAATCGCCGAGTCCAACTTGGAGGCCTCAGCCTGCTGCTGCCTCAGGGCCTCTCCTAGTCGCA
This sequence comes from uncultured candidatus Brocadiaceae bacterium, assembly GCA_964538915.1. Classification (GTDB taxonomy): domain Bacteria; phylum Planctomycetota; class UBA1135; order UBA1135; family UBA2386; genus JAEUHQ01. Next base: position 129,190 of record CAZIFB010000007.1, read on the forward strand.
CCATCTTCTCCTCGAAGGGTTCGCCGTCGTCTTCTTGGGCCTCGGAGCCAACGTAGCGACCAGGGGTGAGCACGTGGCCGTGCTTGCGCACTTCTTCTAGTGGAGCGCTTCTGCAGAAGCCCTGGATGTCGGCGTAGTCACCGGATCCCTTCTCGCCACGCCAAGAGTGGTAGGTGTTGGCGATCCGTGCGATGTCGTCGTCGGTCAACTCGCGGTGCGTGCGGTCAACCATGCGCCCCATCTTGCGCGCGTCGATGAACAGCACCTGCCCGCGTCGATCACGGAACTGGCCGTTCCTGCGATCGCGCGCAAGGAACCACAGACACACGGGGATCTGCGTCGAGTAGAAGAGCTGCCCCGGCATGGCGATCATGCAGTCGACGAGGTTGCCTTCCTCGATCAGTCTCTTACGGATCTCGCCCTCGCCAGACTGCGTTGATCGCATCGAGCCATTCGCAAGCACGAAGCCTGCGACCCCAGCGGGCGCTAGGTGGTTCACAATGTGTTGCACCCAGGCGAAGTTCGCGTTGCTGGCTGGAGGCGCGCCAAACTGCCAACGCTTGTCCGCGACGAGACGATCACCGCCCCAGTCCGAGATGTTGAACGGTGGATTGGCGAGGATGAAGTCCGCCTTGAGGTCGGGGTGGCGGTCGTTGTGGAACGTGTCGCCGTGCGCGATCTGGCCATCGATGCCGCGGATCGCGAGGTTCATCTTGGCCAGACGCCAGGTCGTGTAGTTCGACTCCTGCCCGTAGATCGAGATGTCGGGCTTGGCCACGTTCGGGGCCTTCCTGCCCTTCCCGTTGCCGTTCCCCGAGGAGTGCGCGCGGATGAACTCTACCGACTGCACGAACATGCCCGAGGAGCCGCAGCACGGGTCGTAGACGCGACCCCGGTACGGTTCGAGCATCTCGACCAGCAGCTTGACTACGCACCGGGGCGTGTAGAACTCGCCGCCCTTCTTGCCCTCCGCGCTCGCGAACTGCGACAGGAAGTACTCGTACACCCGTCCGAGCACGTCCTTCGACCGCGCCTCCTCGTCACCGACCCGGATGTTGCTGATGAGGTCGATCAACTGGCCGAGCCGCGTCTTGTCGAGGGCTGGACGGGCGTAGTCCTTGGGCAGCACGCCCTTGAGCTGCGGGTTGTCGCGCTCGATGCCGGCCATCGCGTCGTCGACGAGCTGCCCGATGGTCGATTGCCGCGCCTGCGCCTTGAGGTGCGGCCATCGAGCTTCGGGTGGCACCCAGAAGATGTTCTGCGCGCGGTACTCGTCGGGGTGTTCGGGATCGGCGCCGTTCGCCTGCTCCGCCACGAGGCGCTTGTGCTGCTCCTCGAAGGCGTCAGAGATGTACTTCAAGAAGATCAGCCCGAGGACGACGTGCTTGTACTCGGCGGCATCCATCGTGCCCCGCAACGCGTCCGCCGCTGCCCACAGCTTCTGCTCGAAGCCGACGTTGGCTCCCGTGTCGTTGTTGTTCTTCGCCTTGGCCATCGAGTTGCTCAGAGGGTGTCTGGGTGACCGGGAACGCGGTAATGCTCGCCCTGCCCAGGGGACTTCCCGCGCGGCTGCTGGGCGCCCGCCCGAACTCCCGCGCAAAGCCGGAGCCCTAGCTGAGGGAGCTACGAGCACGCATCGTCCGCGAAGGTAGCCAGCTCCGCCGCAATTGCCCATAAGGAACAACCGCACTCGACCGACTCGTGAGCATCATCGAGCGCTTCGCGAACACAGTGGCGACCACGACTGCTGCGTCCAACGCATCCACGATCACTCACTCCGTTCGTTCGACTCGACGCCCCGACGCACCCGCCCACTACCTCACGCCGCCGACACGCTCCCACGGCAGGTCCAGATCGTCGCGCCCGAAGTGCCCGTAGGCCGCGGTCGGATAGTAGATCGCACGCTGCAGGTCCAAGCACCGGATGATCCCGGCCGGAGTCAGGTCGAACTCCTCCCTCAGCACCCCCGCGATCTCGCGATTGCGCCGACCGTCACATCCCGCGGCATCCACCAGGAAGCTCACCGGCTCCGCGACGCCGATCGCGTACGCGATCTGCACCAGGCACCGGCGCGCCCAGCCTCGCGCGACGACCTGCTTCGCCAGACACCGCGCCATGTACGCAGCCGACCGATCGACCTTCGACGGGTCCTTCCCCGAGAACGCCCCACCGCCGTGCGGCGCGGCACCACCATACGTGTCGACGACGATCTTGCGCCCGGTGAGCCCCGTGTCGCCGTTCGGCCCGCCGACCGTGAACGAGCCCGTCGGATTGACGAGCACGCGACACTCCTTGGCGCGCATCGACCGCGGAATCACCACGTCGAGGATCTCTCGCCCCACGACGTCGTGCACCGTCTTCTGGTCGACGTCGACCGCATGCTGCGTCGACAACACGATCGCCGTCACCTCGACCGGCCGCCCGTCCTCGTAGCGGAACGTCACCTGCGACTTCGCATCCGGCCGCAGCCACGGCACTACCTTCGATCGCCGCAGCTCCGCTTGCCGCCGCACGAGGCGATGCGCGAACACGATCGGCGCCGGCATCAGTTCCGGCGTCTCGTCGCACGCGTAGCCGAACATCAGCCCCTGGTCGCCTGCACCGACCACCCCGTCACCACGGTCGACTCCCTGCGCGATCTCGTGCGACTGCCCGTGGAAGCGCACCTGCACTTCGCATCGATCCGGATCGATGCCGCTCGCCGCGTCGGTGTAGCCGGCGTCGCGCAGCACGTCGCTCACCAAGGTCACCGCCTGCGCCCGCACGTCGCGGAACACCTCGGGATCGCGCGTCCGGAACTCACCGGCGACCACCACACACTGGTCCGCGAGTAGCGTCTCGCACGCGACGCGCGCGGTCGGTTCGCGGCGCAGGAACGCGTCGAGCACGCGGTCGGAGATGCGGTCGGCGAGCTTGTCGGGATGCCCTTCGGAGACGGATTCGGAGGAGAACAGACCTTCGTGGATCGGCATGGCGAGTTTGCGGAAGGGGAGTCGAGGAAAAGAGAGTCGGGCGGGCAGGGTTCAGCGCAGCAGCACCAAGCGCGGCACGGCGTCGACGCCAGCGTGGACGATCGCGTTCTGTCCCCACGTGCGGCCGAGATCGCAGGCATCCGCGAACGTCATCCCGAACACGAGCCAGCTCGCTTCCGGCGGCCAGCCGTTGCTCGGATGGCGCCCGGCGCTTTCGCAGAACGAGAAAGCGCGCCGGCGCAGTTCGTCACCGAGCGCACGATGCCGCGCGGCATTCGTCGCTGCGTCGAGCGCTTCGCTACCGGGATTGCACGCCGTGACGAACGCGCTGCACGTCACGCGGTGGCGGGCGTGCCATCGCGCGAGAACGTCGTTCGCGACGCCGATCCGCAGCGCGCAGAGTTCGTCGGCCGCGACTTCGAAGATCGTCTCGCGATAGGCGGGGACCGTCGCCGGCGCGATCGACGACGTCGCGACGGTGAGCCACGGTGCAGTGAGCAGCGACGCCGCGGGAGCGGATGCGGGCGAGGGATGCGACGGATCGGGATCGGATGGATGCATGAGCGTTCTCGCGGATGCATCCGACGCGGCGCGCGCCGCAGGAGCCTTCGTTCGCCGGGTCACTCGACCCGCGCGCATCGATCAGGCGCCGTCGCCTGACCCTACCACCTTGCCGCTCCTCGGCAGGTTGGCCGCCCGTCGTTCACGCACGGGCCGTCCGGATGCTGGTGCGCACGCTACCGATCGCGGCTCCGCGATCAAGATGCGAGACGACACGACAGCGCGAAGGTGCGCCGCAGTAGTGACGAGGACTACTGAACATCTCGGAAGTCGGCCTCATTCATGATCCGCCTCGTCACTCCCAAGAAGTCCGCATGCGGCTCCAACTCCGCCCTGATGTCACCCTAGTGCGGCCGTGATCCTCGCCTGCTCATCCTTCGGGATCTGTTTCCAGCATGGCGGGCAGATCGGGCGATCGAGCGTCGCAGGGCCTTCCGCGCCGCAGCGGTGGCAGACGCGACGCAACAGCGCCGAAACGTCGGACCCCTTCTTCGACGAGCGGTAGCAAGAGAGGCACAATGGTCTCGTGGGATCGAACGGCACCGGCTCGGCGCATCCGATGCAATGCGCCTGCGTCTTGCGCGCGGGCGGCGCAGATTGCTTCCCGGACGTCCGGGTCGTCGTGGGCTGAGCGGTGGCTAGCAGCCCGTTGAAGAAGCCGCACTCGCCGAGCTGCTGAGGCGGCCTTGCGAT
>CAZIFB010000008.1:0-118803 GCA_964538915.1 uncultured candidatus Brocadiaceae bacterium
GCTCGACCGGCACGAAGGGCCGGGAGCAGCTACCGCGGAGCGGTTTCGTCCAACTAGTCTTCGACAGAAGAACCGAAGGTGGTCCCGCTGTTGCTGCGGCAGCCTAATGCCGACGCCGGTCACCACAAACCCTCCCGCGCTATGCACGCGCTGCTCTCGCGTCGCCCTGGGGCAGAACCGTCTAACTTCGGGGCGTGCGACCGCGAACCCTCTCGCGCGGCTCCGGCGCCCGCCGCGTCCGTCGCGACTGCAGGGGGTCAGGGTCGCGGGGGAACCCGCTTCTCCGCGTCGGCTGCCGCAATCACTTCGTCGACGGGGCAGTCGTGGCGCTGCCCGGTCGACCACCACCAGCGGCGCCCGTTCGAACGCACCGGCACGCTGAGCTCGGCGCCGAGCTCAGCGAACATGTCCGGGCTGAAGAAGTAGTTGTCGATGCGCGCGATCCTGTCGCCTTCGCACTCGAACGTCGTGACCGCGCGGACGGCTTCGCCGAACGTGTGCACGTACCACGTGAGGAGGATCCAGCGGTCGCGGTGCCAGCGCAGCTCGATGCGCGGCGTGTCCGGCAGCGCGTCCTTGCGCAGTTCGACGGGGATCGCGATCTTCGCCGACAGATCCGCGAGCACGCGGTGGCCGAGAAGGAGACCGGGCAGCACGGTGCGGCTCGCCTCGTCGGGTCCGTGCACGGTGGTCGCACCGACGACCTCGACGACGGCTGTGTCCAGCAGCAGCGACGTCAGACGTGCGAGGTCACCCGCGCGGAACGCGTCGCAGAACGCTTCGAGCGCCTTCGGCACGGGGCGCGCGGCGCTCGCGGCGACGTGTTCGAGCGCCAGTTTGCCGCGGCCGCGATGCAGTGCGGCCTTCACGGCCCCGACCGACGTGCCGAGGGTCGCAGCGGTCTCGTCCAGGCTCAGGTCGAACGCCTCTTTGAGCACGATCGCGGCGCGCTCCTGCGGTGACAGACTCACGAGGAGACGGCTCGCCGCTTCGTGCAGTTCACCCGGTCCGACGGCCTCGTGTACCTCGGAGTCAACCGCCCCCGCGGCGGCTTCCGCCGCGGGGCGGCGCGTCTGGTCGATCCACGCATTCGTGGCCACCCGAAACAACCACGCACGCGGGTTCGTCGGCGCCGCAGCGAGCCGCGCCGTCGCCGCGAATGCGCGTGTCAGCGTCTCTTGGGAGAGATCCTCGGCGTCGAGCGCACTGCGCGTGAGGAATCGGCAGTAGCGATACAGCTCCGGGCGCAACGGCTCGAAGGACTCGAGGAAGCGGTGCCAGGACTGCTGCGCGGCGGCGACGACGGACGGTTCGGACGGGTTCATGCCGCGATGGACGGACGAGGTCGGCGTCGGGATACGTGCGGGGGCACGATTCCCGCCGCCCCGCGCCGCTACTTGAAGGTCTTGTTGAACTCGAGCCACTTCACGTTGAGCGCCTTCCAGGCGTCGACCTGCAGCGGCACGGCGATGTTGTTCGCGCCGACGAGCAGGTTGTCGCGCCACTTGTAGTACCGCGTGTTGCGTTCCTTCTGCTCGGCCTCGGTCAGGGCGACCGCCTGCACGTCCGCGGTCGGGTCGGGACCGGCCTTCCAGTACGCGATACCGAGCGCCCGCACATAGTCCGTGACGAGCGTCGGCCGGTCGAACGCCTTCTGGCCGTCGAACATCCAGAACCAGCGCATCAGCCGCGCGCACTCCGGCGTGTAGCCCCAGTTCTGCTCCATCGCGCCTTCCTTGGGGCTCGGCTGCATGTGCTCCTGCATGAGGTCCCACAGGTTCGGCATCGGCGTGTCCTTCTGCCGGTAGTAGTCGACGCGTCCCTTCTCGACGTCGCCGGCGAAGAACTCGAACTTCTTGCCATCGAACTTGCTGCTGCGCAGGAACTCCCACAGGCCGTTGTCGAGCCAGCGCGGCATCCCCGGCAGGATGCCGTCGTCGAAGTCGTCGAAGAGGTGCCACACGACCGCGCGCAACACCTGGCCGAATCCGGTCGCGCCGCCGTTGTCGCGGTCGTTCGCGACGAGCAGCTCGCGGCGGATCTGGTCGTACTCGCGCGAGTTGTTCCGCGTCGTGAGGTAGGCGTTGTACTGATCGATGCTGTCGAACACGCGCAGCACGGCGGGCATCGGCGCGTCCTTCGTCAGCTCTGGCATCTTCTTCGCGAGCCAGTCGCGGCCCGCCTCCGCGGCTGCGACGACCTTCTTCGTGAACGCGGGATCCGCGCCGCTCACGACCGTCCAGTACTTAGCCTTAGAGACCTTGCAGCCGGGCTCGGGGTTCGCGGTCGTCGCCGCGACGACGGTCTCGGCCCACTTGCGTCGCGCGGCTGCGCGGGCCGTCGCGTCCTTCGCCGCCCACTCCGCGTCCACGCGCCACGGGGCCTGTGGTCGCGTGAGCGCGACACGGGCCACGGGCTCGATCGACGCGAACACGGGCTCCAGCTCCTTCTTCACCTTCTCGGCGTGGTTGGCGAGCACCTCGACACAGATCGCCGCTTCGCCGTCCGCGGTCGTGATCGTCTGTCCGATCAGCACGCGGCCGCCCGGGACGTCCTTGCCTTCGATGCGCTGGCCCTCGGCGCCGCCGACCTTCTGCGGCGTGGCCTCGACGCTCTTGCTGCCGAGCCCGCGCTTGCAGAAGTCCTCGAGCCCGCGGAACGGCGTCGTGCGCGGCAGTCCGTCGACGACGTCGGCGTCGGCCGTGCCGCCGCTGGTGAAGAACATCACGCGCAGCAGCGGCATGTGTTTGCCTTCGCCCTTGTCCGCGAGAGTGCTCGGAGCCGCGAGCAGGCGGACGGTCGCGCCGCGTTCGCAGTCGCCGGGCAGTTCGACCCATCCCTTCGGCGCGACGAACGCAATGCCGGCGCGTGGCTCGGGCACCGGCTTCTGCGCGGGCAGGGTCGCCGCGGACGACGTGACGAGGACGAGCGCGAGGGTGTGCCGGATCGGGGGCATCGCGGGATCATGCCCGCCGCGCCCGCGGGTGTCAGCGTGCGCACGTTCGCTGCGAACGGTGGCGGCGGCGATTCGAAGTCGCCTGGCATTCGGGTCGACGCCGTGCATTGTGCTGCCATGACCGCGTCCGCCGTTCCGCCCGTCGTCGTCTTGCGCGGGGTGCACAAGTCCGTGCGCGAGGGCGGCGTCGCGCGGCCGATCCTCACCGGGGTCGACCTCGACGTCGGCGCGGGGGAAGCGGTCGCGATCCTCGGCCGCAGCGGTTCGGGCAAGTCGACGCTGCTCAACCTGATCGCCGGCATCGACGATGCGGACGCCGGCGGCATCGTGACGGCGGGCGTGGACGTCGTGAATGCCGGCGAGCGAGAACGGGCCGCGCTGCGGGCGCGCGCGATCGGCTTCGTGTTCCAGTCGTTCCACCTGCTGCCCACGCTCACGGTGGCCGAGAACATCGCGCTCCCGCTCGAACTCGCCGGCGTCGCCGCGGGACCCGCGAATGCGCGCGTCCGGGAGCTGCTGGTGCGCATCGGCCTCGGCGATCGGGCCGATGCATGGCCCGACGTGCTCTCGGGCGGGGAGCAGCAGCGGGTCGCGGTCGCGCGTGCGCTCGCACCGAAGCCGGCGGTGCTGCTCTGCGACGAGCCGACGGGCAACCTCGACGACGCGTCCGCGCGCATCGTGCTCGATCTGCTGGTCGAACTGCGCGCCGCGCAGGGCTGCGCACTCGTCGTGGTCACGCACAGCCAGGAGACCGCGGCGCGCTGCGATCGGCGGCTCCACCTCGAAGGGGGCACGCTTCGGTGAGGCTCCTGCTCCGTCAGGGTGTGCGGCACCACCGCCGCCATCCACTCCAGACTTTGCTGACGCTGTTCGGCATCGCCGTCGGCACCGCGATGGCGTGCGCGATGCAGCTCGCGCAGGGGACGGCGGAGCGTGCGTTCGATCGAGCGATCGAGATCGTCGCGGGCACTTCGACCCACACCGCGACCGCGGGCCCCGACGGCATCGAACTCGAGCGTTGCGCGGCGCTGCGCGCGCGCCTCGGCGGCCGCGGCATCGCGCCGTCGATCACCGCGGTCGTGCGTGTGCCGGGCCCGGCGCAGCGCACGGTGCTGCGCGCGTTCGGCGTCGATCCGCTGGCGGACGCCGAGTTGCGGCCGTGGGCCAGTGCGAACGCGCGCACCGGCGCGCGGCCGCTGCCCGTCGCGGACTTGATGACGGTGCCCGGTGCGTTCCTCGCGACCAGCGCGGTGCTGGCGAGGCTAGGGACGAAGGCGGGGGGCGAACTGCCCATCACGGTCGCCGGGCGCCCGTTCGTGGCGCGCTGCTTCGGCGCGCTTCCCGTCGCGGGCGACGTCGAGAAGGGGCTCGACGACGTCCTCGTCGTCGACCTCGCCACTGCGCAGGAGTGGACCGGGCGCACCACCAGCGTCGATCGTGTCGAGCTCCGTCTCGCTCCGGAACTGCTGCCCGACGGCATGGACGAACGCACGGCGCTCGCACTCGCGGCGGAACAGCTCGGGCCCGGCGTGCGCATCGTCGAATCCGGAGCTCGCAGCGGCGGGCTGTCGAAGCTCGCGCGCGGCTTCCGCATCAACGTTCGCGCGCTGAGTCTGCTGTCGCTTCTGGTCGGCGCGTTCCTCGTTCACGAGACGATGCGGCTGTCGGTGGTGGCGCGGCGCCGTTCGTTCGGCGTGCTGCGCGCGCTCGGCGCCCGCGGGCCAGTGCTCGGCTTGGTCGTCGCGAGCGAGGCGGCGCTTCTCGGTCTCGTCGGCAGCGTCGCGGGGGCCGTGCTCGGAACCCTGCTCGCGCAGGTCCTCCTCGATCCGCTGGTGCGCACGCTGAACGACCACTACGCGACGTTCGAGCTGCACGGCGTCGAACTCGACGTCTCCGTGCTCGCGGTGAGCACGCTGCTCGGCACGCTCGTCGCGCTCCTGGCTGCGCTCGGACCGGCGATCGCGGCTTCGCGTGTGCCGCCGCGCGAAGTGCTCGTTGCGCACGCCGCCGCGCCGGTCGCTCGGCGGTGGCGGGCTCCGGTCGTAGGCGCGGTCGCGGCGCTCTGCGCGTGGCTGTGTCTGTCCACGACCGGCGATCGGCTGATCCAGGGCTACTTCGGCACGCTGGCGATGATGGTCGCTGCCGTTGCGTTCGTCCCGTCCGCTCTCGGCGCGCTCCTCGCGGTCGCGGCGGCGCTCGTCCGTCGCGCCGGACCGTTCGTGCGCTACGTCGTGCGCAGCACGGCGGCGGCGCGCGACCATCTGGCGATGCCCGTCGCCGCGATGGTGCTGGCGCTCGCCTCGACGATCGGCCTCGCGACGCTCGTCGGGAGCTTCCGCACGAGCGTCGCCGAGTGGCTCGGTCAGGTCCTGCCGGCGGACGTCTACGTCATGGTGCCCGGCGGCGTCGACGAACGGCCGCGCTCGGCCATCGCGCCGGAGATCGTCGCGACGCTGCGCGGTGCCCCCGACGTCGCGGAGGCGACGACGTACCAGCGAACGCTCGTCCGCGTTCGCGCGGGGCGCGGCGACGACGACGTCGAGATCGTCGGCATGGACCCGACGGAACGGGTGAAGCGCGGCTTCCCGTTCGTGGCCGGTGACGACGTGGCGGGGCGCGAATCGATGGTGCGCGGCGAGAGTGCGTGGGTGTCCGAGCCGCTCGCATTCCGGTTCGGCCTCGCGGTCGGCGATCCGGTGACGGTGACGACCGCGCGCGGTCCGGCCACGTTGCCGGTCGGCGGCATCTACCGCGACTACAGCAACGAGCGCGGCGAGGTCATCGTCGGCAAGGTGTGGTTCGATGCGCATCTCACGGGCGGCGTCACCGCGGTGTCGCTGCACGTGCGTGAAGGGAGCGACGTCGACGCCGTGGTCGCGGACCTGCGGCGCCGCGCGGCCGACGCCGCCGACCAGGACGTGCAGATCCGTTCGCAGCGGCATCTGCGCGAGGGCTCGCTCGCGATCTTCGACCGCAGCTTCGCGATCACGGGCGTGATGCGGCTCCTGTGCCTGATCGTCGCGTTCTTCGGCATCTGCTCGGCGTTCGCTTCGCTACAGCTCGAGCGCGGCAACGAGATCGGCCTGCTGCGTTGTCTCGGCGCGCGGCGCTCGCAGATCGGCGGCATCGTGCTGGGGCAGACCGCGGTGCTCGGGGCGTGCGCCGGTGTGCTCGCGTTGCCGGTGGGTGCGCTGCTCGGACACGTGCTCGCGGCGGTCATCAACAAGGTGTCGTTCGGCTGGTCGTTGCCCGTCGTGCAGGTGCCGGTCGCGGCGGCCGGCGAGGTCGTCGTGCTCGCGATCGTCGCCGCCGTGCTCGCAGGAGTGCAGCCGGCGTTCCGCTTCGCACGCATGCGTCCGGCCGAGGTCCTGCGGGAGGCATGATGCGCACGAGACCCGTTCTCCCGGTCGTCGCTTCGGTGTGCACACTCCTGGCCGCGGCGTGCTCCGACCCGGTCGTCGCCACGCCGAGCATGAGCGTCGGCGAAGCGCTGGGCGGCAGCGACGCCGGCTTTGCTCGCGCGATGGCGCCGCCGGACCTGCGGTTTCCGCGCGACCACGGCGCGCATCCCGACTTCCGCACCGAGTGGTGGTACGTGACCGGCAACGTCGATGCCGCGGACGGCCGGCGCTTCGGCGTGCAGCTCGTCTTCTTCCGCCAGGCGCTCGCGGCGAGCGTGCCCGCGCGGCAGGCGAACGCCGCGGCGCGTGACATCATCCTCGCGCATGCGGCGCTCACCGATGTCGGCGGGGATCGCTACTTCGCCGAAGAGCGCACGGGCCGCCTCGCCGGCGGCATGGCGGAGCTGCGCGGCCCCGACGACGGCGGCTTCCGCGTCGTCTGCGCCGACTGGAGCGCGGTTGCGGCCGACGGCGGTGACGGCTTCCTGCCGCTCGACCTGCGTGCGAGCGGCCGCGGCTTCGCGTTCGAACTTCGCGTCGGGCCGGGCAAGCCGCCCGTGCTGCAGGGCGATCACGGGCTGAGCCGGAAGAGCGACGAGGCGGGCAACGCGTCGATCTACTACTCGATGACGCGTGTGCCGATCGAAGGCACGGTCCGCGTCGGCGGCGCGCCTCTCGCCGTCAGCGGCCTCGCGTGGATCGACCGCGAGTGGAGCACATCGGCGCTCGGCCGCGACCAGGTCGGCTGGGACTGGTTCTCGCTGCAACTCGACGACGGCACGGAGGTGATGCTCTACCAGCTGCGCAAACGCGACGGCTCGATCGATGCGAACAGTCGCGGCGCGATCGTGGCCGCCGACGGCCGCATCGAAGCGCTGCCGCCGGGCGCGGTGCTCGCGACGCCGGGCGGCGAGTGGACGGCGAGCGACGGCGGGGCGCGCTATCCGGCGCGGTGGCGGCTCACGAGCACCTCGTCGCCGCTCGACCTCGAAGTGACGCCGCTGCGCGCCGACCAGGAACTGCGCGTTCTCGTTCGCTACTGGGAAGGCGCGGTCGCCGTGCGAGGCACGCGCGGCGGCACTGCCGTCGCCGGCCGCGGCTATCTCGAGATGACGGGATACACGACCGCGCGGTGAGGGGGTTGTCGCGCCGCGCGAACGCGCTACCTTCCGCGCCACTCTCACGGAGGCCCACCATGCGAACCATCTGCATCGCTGTGTCCGCCCTCCGGTCCTCGCGCGGCTGACGTCGCGCGGCGACCGGATCCGAAGCGTTTCTTCGTTGCTTCCCGGACTCCGTACGCACGCCTGATCGGCGTGTCCAGAGCTGCAGATGACTCCGTTTCCCAACGGTCGCGGAGGGCGACCGTCTCCGAAGACCCTCCAACTGTGCGCCCAGGTGCACGACGCGTTGTCGTTCGCTTTCGGGGCCACCGACGATCCGGTGCTGATGGACCTCGTGCTCGATCGGGTCGAGCCGATGCCGGACGACCGGCAGATGCTCGTCGTCGTGCACGACGTCGGCGGCCACGGCCTGGTCGTTTCTCTCGAAGCGCTCGATCGTGCGCGCGGCTTCTTGCGCACGGCGGTCGCCGAAGCGGTCTCGCGAAGGCGCGTGCCGCGGCTGTCGTTCACGATCGTGCCGGCGGGAGGTGCGCGATGAGTGTCGTGCATCGCTGGCTCGCCGAGCCGTTGCCGAGGGACGTGGCGAAGGCGCTGGAGCGCCTCGCCGCGGCCCGCGGCGTCGAGCACGTCGCGGTCATGCCGGACGTGCACCTCGCCGAACACGTGTGCGTCGGCACCGTCGTGGGCACCGACCGCTGGCTCTATCCACAGGCGGTCGGCGGCGACATCGGCTGCGGGATCGCTGCGCTCCGCATCGATGCGGAGCGCGCCGCACTGGCCGACCGCGAAGCCGCGTCGCGCGTGTTCGCGGCGCTGCGCGAACGTGTTCCCTCGATCCGGCACCGTCGTCCGCGCGACGTCGCTCTCGACGGCATGTCGGACGAACGGCTCCGGCGGGCGATCCTGCGCGACGCACGCGTCGAGTTCGGCACGATCGGCCGCGGCAACCATTTCCTCGAGATCCAGGTCGACGACGACGAACGGCTCTGGCTCGCGGTGCACACCGGGTCGCGCTGCGTCGGTCCGGCGATCGCCGCCCACCACCTCGCGCGGGGCGAGCGGGTCGGCAAGGGCTTGGTCGCCCTGGCGACACCGGGTGCCGGCGACGACTACCTGCGCGACACCGAGGTCGCGGTCGCCTTCGCTCGTTCGAACCGGCTCGCCGTCGTACGTGCGGCGGGCGAGGCTCTGGCCGCTTCGATCGGCGTCGCGCTGGACGAGGGTTCGATGTTCGACGTCGTGCACAACTTCGTTCGTCGCGAACGGCACGACGACCGCGAGTTGTTCGTGCACCGCAAGGGCGCGAGTTCCGCAGCGCTCGACGAACGCGGCATCGTGCCGGGCTCGATGGGAACGCGGACGTTCCACGTGGCCGGGCGTGGCTGCGCGGCGGCGCTCTGCTCGAGTTCGCACGGCGCCGGTCGGTGCATGCCTCGCGGCGAGGCCGCGCGGCGCATCGGCGTCCGCGAACTGGAGCGCGAGATGCGGTCCGTGTTCTTCGAGCGCGAGCTCGCGCCGCAGCTCCGCGACGAGGCGCCGTCGGCCTACAAGGACGTCGGTGCGGTGATGCGGGCGCAGCACGCACTCGTCGCGGTGACACGGACGCTGCGTCCGGTCCTGTGCTTCAAGGGCGTGTGACGCCTGCGTCGTCGCGCGCTCCGCCGGTCAGCGCGTCGGTGCGGGCGCCGGGGCGGCGTGCCAGACGAACACGCGCATGTGCGGCGCCTCGTCGCGGTACTTCGCGAGCAGCGTCGCGCGCATCGGCGTGACCACGACCTTGTCGCCGCGGCGCGTCGTGCGTTCGAAGTCGACGACGGCCCAGCTGCACTCACCGCTCGGGCAGTTGGCGCGCGCGCCGAGGAGGCGGTGTTCGATCCGCCCATCGTCGCCGCCGATGCCGAGCAGCAGCGAGACCGCCGTCGCGACATCGTGTGCGACCACCGGCTTGCCGTCGCGGTCGACGTCCTGGAACGCGAGCCGGCTCGCGGCACGTTCCATCCCTTCCAGGTTGCCGTCCTTGCCGAAGGTGCACTCGAACCCTTCGTTGTCGTGCATCGGTTCGAACGCACGCTGCAGCTGGTCCCGGTCGCGTTGCTCGATCGCGCGCAGGATGCCGCGTGCCGCTTCGATCACGGCGCCTGGCCCGGGCACCGGGGTCGTGGTCGGCGGGTGCGCGAGGCGCGCGTCGGCGAAAGGAAGGACGGCGGTCAGCGCGCACAGCGCCGCCGCGGCGAATCGGAGGTTCAGGATCATGGTCGGCTCCACGGAAAGGACGCGCCCGGGACGCCGCAGGGGTCGGGTGTGTTAGCGGAGTTCGGCTCGTTCGCACGCGAACCGCGGCCCTCCGTCGCGCAAGAACGTGTGAAGACGGCACGCGGCTTGACCCTCGCTCGCACCAGCACGACCATCCCGGCCCATGCCGCTTCCCCCGTCCGGGCTGCTCGAGATCGCGCATGCCAGCGAACCGATGCGCCGGTTCGAGCTCGGTGCGGCGACGGTCCGCATCGGCCGCGCGCGGGAGAGCGAGATCCACGTGCCCGAGGCGCACGTGTCGAAGGCGCACGCCGAGATCTGCTACGAGGGCGAGTCCTTCCACGTCGTCGACGTCGGCAGTCGTGCGGGTGTTCTCGTGAACGGGCACCGGGTGCAGCGGCGGCCGCTCGCGGACGGCGACGTCATCGAGCTCGGGCCCGAGTCACCGGTGCGGCTCACGTTCCGTGCTTCGCCGCGGCAGCAGCTCGCGCAGGAGGCGCGGGTGCTCACGGATGTGTCGGGCGACATGGCGCGCGGCGGGATGGCGCGGCTCGCGCGGTTCTTCGAGTTCAGCCGGAAGCTCGGCGGCGGCTTCACGCTCGAAGAGGTCCTGCAGGACGTCGTCGACCTCGCGATCGACGTCACGGGCGCCGAACGCGGCATGCTGATCCTGCAGCGCGACGACGAGTCCCTCGAGACGCGCGTTGCGCGCGCGTCCGGCGGTCGCCATCTCGACCGCGACGTCGTGAAGGCGAGCGAGACGCTCGTGCGGCAGACCATCGAGACGGCGAAGGCGCGCATCGTCGCGGACGTCGCCGACGCGATCGACCTCGCGCAGCAGGCGAGCATCATGTCGCTCGAGCTGCGGTCAGCCGTGACGTTGCCGATCGTGCGCGCAACCGGCGAGACGGGCGCCGGCGCGGTGTTCGGCGTGCTCTACCTCGACAGCCGGAAGCGGCGCGGCGGCTTCGAAGGCTTCGACCTCGGCATCCTCGAACGGCTCGCGCAGGACGCGTCGTCCGTCATCGAGAGCGCACGTCTCTTGCGCGAGGCGGAGGAGAAGCGCCGCATCGAGCGCGAGGTCGCGACCGCTCGCGAGGTGCAGGAAGCGCTGCTGCCGGACGAGTTCTCGTCGACGCCCGTCTTCGAGGTCGCCGGCGTGTGCGAGCCGTGCAACGAACTCGGCGGCGACTACGTCGACCAGTTCGACCTCGGCGACGGGCGCCAGGCGCTGGTGGTCGCCGACGTGTGCGGCAAGGGCATCGCCGCGTCGCTGCTCGCGGCGGCACTGCAGGGCGCGCTCGCCGCGGAGATCGCGCAGGACCGGCCGCTCGGCGAGATCGTGCAGCGCGTGAACCGTGTGCACAGCCGCTTGGCACCGGTCGGCAAGTTCATCACGATGCTCGTGGCGCTGCTCGAGAAGGACGGCACGCTGCGGTTCGTCAACGCCGGGCACTGCACGCCGCTGCACCTGCACGGCGGTCGCGTCGCGCGGCCCGGGCCGTCGGGCATGGCGCTCGGGCTGGACGAGGACGCTGCGTACGAAGCCGGCGAGATCCGTATGGCGCCCGGCGACGCGGTCGTGCTCTACACCGACGGCGTGATCGAATGCGAAGGTCCGGGGCGCGAGTTGTTCGGCGACGAGCGGCTCGAACAGCTGTTGGTCAAGGGGCGCATGGCGTCGGCGAAGCAGGGCCTCGCCGACGTGCGCGGCGCGGTCGACACGTTCCGGCGTGGGACGCCGGTGTCCGACGACCTGTCGGTGCTCGTGATCCGGCGGCGATGAACGCGACGGAGCGTTCGTCCGGCGACATGCACGTCGCGCTGCTGCGCGGTGTCAACGTCGGCGGCAACAAGAGGGTGCCGATGGCCGACCTGCGCGAGGTCTGCGAGGAACTCCGCTGGGTGCGCATCGCGACGTACATCCAGAGCGGCAACGTCGTGTTCGCGGCGAAGGGGCGTGCGTCTGCGCTCGAAGCGGCGCTCGAGGCCGCGATCGAAGAGCGCTTCGGCTTCGGGGTCCCCGTGATCGTGCGGCCGGCGGCGTGGTGGCTGCGCGAAGCGGCGGGCAGTCCGTTCGTGGACGCGGAGAACGCGCGCGCGAACCTGCTGCACCTCGGCGTCGCGAAGGGAAAGCCTGCGAGTGGCGCGGCGAAGGCGCTCGCGCCGTACTGCACGCGCGGCGAACGGGTCGTGATCCGCGGCGACGCGATCTGGATCGACTACCGCGACGGCGTGGCCCGCTCGAAGCTGCTGCCGGCGGTCGTCGACCGCGCGGTCGGTTCCGTGGTCACGATGCGCAACTGGAAGTCCGTCGGCGCGATCGCCCAACTGCTCCGTTCCGGCCCCGCCTGATCCGCCGTCCGGTCACTGCGCCTTCAGTTCGCCGCGGCGCGCCTTCTCGCGCCACTCCGCTTCGATCGCCGGGATGCGCGGCTTCAACTTCACCGCGCGCGGTGTCACGACGACACCTTCCGGCGACACGGTCACGTTGCGTTCGAACGCGTCGACGTAGCCGGGCGGCGGCACCCGCTCGTGCGCCATCGCGCCGCGCGACAGGATCCCGCGCAGGAACGCCTCCGCTTCCGCCGGGGTGAGGGCGTCACCGCGATGACCGGCGTACAGGTTGATCGCCATGTCGACGGCGGGGGACGCATCGTCTTCGCGGATCTGCGCCGGGAAGAACGATCCGATCCACCGCGCCAGTTCGCTGCGGTCCAGGAAACCGTCGCCGTTCGTGTCGGCCGCCGGGATCACGCGGGCGTGCTCCTGGAACGCCGCTTCGGTGTGTTCGCGGCCGAACGGTTTCGTGCGTGCGACGACCCAGTCGTTGAGCCCGAGCCAGTCGATGATCGCGACGTCGCGGAGATACCAGCCGGTGGTGCCGACGACGGCGTCGATCTGCACGGCGATGTCGCCGGGGTCCGTGTTGAAGTCGCCGCGCGGCGGGTACCGAGTCTGGAAGTGCGCGAGCGCCGCCGCGATCTGGTTGCAGCGCATGCCGACGAAGTGGATGTGCAGGAACATCTGCAGCGAGTCGTGCCAGCGCCAGATCGGGCGAAGCACGGCGGGCACACGATCGGCGAGCGGCGTGACGCCGTTCATCGGCATGTCGCGGCTGATCCAGAGGTGCAGCCAGCCCGCGGTCGACGCGAGGAAGGTCACCACGAGCAGCGCGATCGTCGGCCACACGCGGGGCATCAGCTGCGCGCCCATCGCGGCCAGAGACAGCCAGCCGATCGGCACGAGCTGGCTCAGCACGCGGTACTCGAAGTGATCGCCGCCGACCTGGTACACGTAGTACCCGACGTGGATCACGATCGCGCCGAGTGCCGCGAACGCGGGCATGCGGCGCATCGTCGTCGCCAGCAGCGAGGTGCGGTGCCGCCACGTGTCGTGCGCCGCCCACACCGCGGCGACGGGGAACCACAGCCAGAGCCCGTGTTCGAACAGGAAGCACTTCAGGAACGGCACGCCCGCTTCGGGCCAGGGCTCGACGACCTTCGCGTAGTAGGTGTTCGGCAGCCAGTCGCCGTAGAACCAGCGACGCCATGCGACGTGCACCGCCACGAGTCCGAGTGGCAGAAGGCCCGTGGCCAGCGCGCGCAGGCTGCGGTTGGCGCGATCGAATGCCAGCGGCGCTGCGGTCGCGGTGGCCGCGACGAAGAGGAGTCCGTCGGGTCGCGTCAGCGCGGCGAGCGCGGCAGCCGCGGACCACTTCGCCAGCCAGCGTCGATCGCGACGTTCGGCCGGCACGAACGCGAGCACGACCCAGAGGAGGTGGGCGAGGTTGAAGAGCGCGGTCTCGAGGCCGCTCGTCATCCACTGCAGGAACGAACGGTTGCCGACGATGCACGCGATCGTGAGCAGCGCGATCGCATCGCCGACGCGTTGCCCGTCGCGCCGCCGAAGCCGGAGCGCCGCGGTGGCGATCACGGCGAACTGGCACACTCCGAACGCGATGGAGAGCACGTTTGCCGCGGCGGGCGGCTCCACGCCGAAGCACTTCCACACCGCCCACAGCAGGAGAGCCCACGAAAACCCCGTGTAGCCCTCGACCGGCTGGAACGGGGGCGGGTTCCACACGAGGCCGTGGCCGGCCATCGCGTTCGACACGTAGCGGAACGTGATGAACGCGTCGTCGCAGAGGAATGCGAGCGCCGACGCGCCCACGATCGTCACGGCGAGGAGGATCAGCAGGACCGCGGCGCGCATCGCGGCGGGATGCTAGTCGAAGCGCGCGGACGAGTCCGCTACGCCTCTACCCGCGATACGACGGCCTTCTTCTGACCGGCCGGGTTGCCGAACTTGTCGGTCGCCGGCGTGTCGACCGGCTCGTACATCATGTTGCGGCGCTGCGGCACGAAGCCCGCGTCCTTGATGTGGCGTTCGATCTCGGGGATCGAGGTCGGGTGCGTGCAGCCCGCCGAGCTGACCACGTTCTCCTCGAGCATCGCGCTGCCGAAGTCGTCGGCGCCCATCGAGAGCCCGATCTGGCAGACCTTCATGCCCTGCGTGACGAAGCTCGACTGCACGTGCGGCACGTTCTGCAGGTAGAGCCGCGCGAGTGAGAGTGTGCGCAGGTACTCGGCCACGGTTGCCTTGAGGCCGCCGCGATCGGTGAGCAGCTGCGTGCCGAGCGGCGTGTGGTCGGGCTGGTAGGTCCACGGGATGAACGCGGTGAACACGTTCGTCTCGGCCTGCAGCTCGCGGATGCGCGTCATGTGCTCGATGCGCTCGGCGTCGGTCTCGACGTGGCCGAACATCATCGTCGCGGAACCCTTGCCGCCGAGCAGTGCCCACTGGCGCATCACTTCGAGCCACTCCTCCGTGGTCGCCTTCTTCGGTGCGATGACCTTGCGCACGCGCTCGACGAGGATCTCGGCGCCGCCGCCGGGGATCGAGTCGAGGCCGGCGGCCTTCAGGTCCTGCAGCACCGCGCGCACCGGCCGCTTCTCGAGCTTGCTGAGGTGCGTGATCTCGGGCGGGCTCATGCCGTGGATCCAGACCTGCGGGTAGCGCTGCTTCAGGTCGCGGAACAGTTCGGCGAACCAGTCGCTCTTCAGTCGCGGATGGTGGCCGCCCTGCAGCAGCAGCTGGATGCCGCCCTTCTCGACCAGCTCGTCGACCTTCTTGTAGATGACCTCGCGCGTCAGCACGTAGGCATCCGACGCGTCGGGCGAGCGGTAGAACGCACAGAACCCGCAGTCGGTGACGCAGACGTTCGTCGGGTTGATGTTGCGATCGACGATGTAGCTGACGCGCACCTTGCCGTCGGCGTGCGCCGGATGGAGGCGCAGGCGGACGTCGTTCGCGAGCATGCCGAGCGACGGCTGGTCGAGGCCGCGGTAGAGCAGCAGCGCCTCGTCGGGCGTGAGCGCGCCGCCCGAGACGGCCTTCTGGCTCGCGTCGCGGAGGCGGATCGGATCGGCGGTGACGGCGGGCGTCTTGGGTCCACGACCCGCAGAGGCCTCTCGTGGCGCAACAGTTCTCTCGATCGGACTCATGGTCGGTTGTCTGCGGGTTGGGGCCCGGCAAGCGGCAGCGCGCCCGCGGCCCCTTCTGGTCGGAGCCTCGGGCGACGACGCAACCGTCGGTTGCGGCCGCAGGTCGCGCTGAGGGAACGGTAGGGGGGCGGGTGCGGCGGGTGAAGTCCAACGTCGCGGCGGCGCCGCGAATTGCCCGCTGGCGGGCGACCCAGGGCCGCGCGACCATGCGGCGATGGCGAGCCGCTACTCGTTCCTGGTCGACACGTACGCGAGCGAGATCCTGAAGGTGTTGACCGTCTGGTGGATGGCGAAGGACGACGAACTCGACGTCCGTCCGCGCGCCGGCGACCGGCGCGGTCGCACCTTGCGCGAGCACATGATCCACCAGTGCCAGAGCGAGAACGGCTGGTTCACGGGCATGTTCGGGATCGCCGTTCCGGGCGACGTGCTGCCCGCGGAACCGACGCGGGATGCGTTCCTGCGCCACTACGCCGCGGCGGCCGAAGCGCGGCGCGTGGCGCTGGCAGGAAAGGACGACGCGTGGTGGGAGACGGAGGTCGCGTTCTTCGAGACGAAGAGGCCGCGCACGTGGGTGATGGTGCGGCGCATCGCGCACACGGCGCATCACCGCGGCCAGCAGACGAACGTGCTGCGAGCCGCCGGCCGGGATCTCTACAGCACGTACGGACCGACGGCGGACACCGGTGGGCTCGCGAAGGACAAGCCGCCGGTGGTGTATCCGTTCGCGACGATCCAGGACCTGCTGCGCGACGGACCGGCCGGCGGCGTGCGCGCTGCGCCGCTGCCACCGTCGGTCGCCCGAGCAGTGACGGAGCGGCCCGCGCCCTAGTCGGGATCGTTCGCATCGCCGGCGCTGCTACCATGCGCGCCACTCCCGGGGGTTCCGAATGGATCGAACAGGGTCGCGTCGTTGTCCCGTCGCTCTGCTGCTCGCGTGCGTCCTCGCGTCGTGCACGCACTACGCCGGCGTGCTGAAGCGCTACGACGACAAGAAGGTGGTCGCCGGGACGGAGCAGTTCGTTCCCGGTGCCGCGACGACGTGGAAGTTCACGTTCGATCCGTCGGCGCCCGGCGGCGTGGTTCGCGGTTCGGTCGCCGCCGAGGCCGATGCGACGGTCGAGTTCGACGTGACGTCGCACGCCGTCGACGCGAAGAACGACTACGACGTCGCCGAGGCGATCGTGCTGCGCACGATCCTCGCGCCGTTCTATCTGGTGTTCCTCGGGCCGGCTTTCAGCGCCGACGTCCGGGACTACGGCGGCGATGGCAACGTCGGTGTCGGCGATCGCCTGCTCAACACGATCCACACGATCAATCCGTTGATGGCGTGGCCGTTCGGCACGCCGACCGCGGGCGAGGACCACGTGGTCGAGACGCGTCGCGAACGTCTGCCGGCGAAGGTGTGCCCGCCGCTGTCCCTCGAGCTCGCGATCCTCGGCCGCGGCACGACCGTGACGTTGCCCGTGGTCCTCGGCGCGGAAGGGAAGTTCGAAGTCGACGTCATGCCCGTCGTCGCGCAGGTCTGGGATCAGGGCGTGCGCGCCGAGCTGCGCGAACGCATGAGCGGTCGCATCGAACCGGTCCCGGGCTTCGGCCCGCGCCTCGGCCAGTACCTCGCGAGTACCGGGCACCTGGTCGAACTGGAGTGGAGTGTTGCTCGCGCGACGGACACCCGGTTTGCGTACGAGAGGTTCCGCGTCGTGCACCCGAACTCCCGGTACGAGGCCGAGATCCTGGAGCGCTTGGCCGACATCGAATGGCGCGAAGCGACCCGGGGCGACCGGACGTCGCTGGTGGTCTTCGCGGCGACGCGATCGAGCCACCCTCGTGCCGCCGAGGCGAAGGCGCGCGTCGAGGAGATCGACTGGGAGGAAGCGGCGGGCGCCGACACGATCCGCGCCTACGAGATGTTCCTCGCCGCACAGCCCGATGGGCAGAGAGCGGCAACGGCCCGGCGGCGGCTCTCGACCCTGGCTGCCGAACGTGATCGTGCGCGCGCGCACCGCGTCGACATGCCCGATGCGTACCGACGCTATCTCGCGGATCACCCCGACGCATCCGACGCGGACGCCGTTCGTGCCCGCATCGCGCTGCTCGACGAGCAGGCCCCGGCCTGGGAGGCGATCTGCAGGACCGGCACCGCGGAGGCGTTCCGGGGCTTCATCGCGAAGAACCCCGCGAGCCCCTGGGTTTCCGCCGCGCAGCGCGCATTGCAGGACCTCGAGGGTCGCGACATCGTCGACCTGATCGAAGAAGGCAAGGTCGAAGTCGGCGCGTCCGGCGGCGGCATCCAGTCCGCCGGCCTCGACGTGAAGCGCCTCGCGCCGTACCCGCTCGTGGTGAGGGTGCCGGCGGGCACCTACCTCGTCGCGTCCCGCTCGTCCGCCCAGAACATGGTCGTCACGCGCGACACCACGGTGAAGCTGACCGCCGCGTCGTCGTTCGTGACGCTGGACGTGGCTTGTGCGAACAAGCCGAAGGACATCCCGCACTCCGGCGACTCGTTCGCCCTCGAGCGACCGCAGCACAATGCCGAGCTCGCCCGCCTCGCCGCGGTGCTCGATCGCGCGAAGGTCGACTACGCGACGCGTCAGGCCGCGGTGTGGATCGTCACGGACGACGCGACCTACGGCGGGCTCGGCATCCTCGTGTCCCGACCGATGGGGGCGATCTCGGGCGGGAGCCGCGTGATCGGCCCCGACGCCGCGACTCGCGCGCTGCAGTTGTGCGCGGAAGCCGGCATCGACATCCACGGCACGCAGCTCCTCGCGGACCGGGACGCGTTCGCTTCGCAGCTGCCGGACGGCGAGCTCAAGGCGTGGCTCATCGCGCAGCAGCCGTCGCCCCAGAAGCAGTGACAGCGGTCGTGCGTCGCCCGCGACGTCAGAAGTAGAATCCGGCGGTGCTCGCCGATCTCGACCTCGCCGCTCTCCGCGACTTCGGCACGGCGCTCCTGATCGGTGGACTGATCGGCGTCGAACGAGAGAAGCGCAACGCCCGCGAGGGATACGGCGTCGCGGGCCTGCGCAGTTTCGTGCTGCTGTCGCAGCTCGGTGCGATCGGCGGATGGCTCGGCATGCGTCTCGGCTCACCGTGGATCCTCGGCGCGACGCTTCTCGCTGCCGCGGCGGTGGTGCTCGGCGGCTACGCGACCTCGACGAAGAAGCACCCGGACAGCCTCGGCATCACGACGGAACTGGCGGCGCTCGTCGTGTGCCTGCTCGGGGCGCTCGTCACGACGGGGTACCGCGAACTGGCGGTCGGTCTCGCGGTCACGACCGCCGCGCTGCTCGCCTACAAACAGCCGCTGCACGACCTCGTCGGCAGGCTCGGCTGGGACGACGTGCTCGTCGGTCTGCGCTTCCTGCTCGCGACGTTCATCGTGCTGCCGCTGCTGCCGCGGGAAGCGATCGACCCGTGGGGCGCGATCAACCCGTACACGCTCTGGCTGCTGGTGCTGCTCATCTCCGGGTTGTCGCTCGTCGGCTACGTGGTGACACGATGGCTCGGGCCCGGCAAGGGAATCGGCGCAACGGCGGCGGCTGGCGGTCTCGTCAGTTCCACCGCGGTGACGCTGACGTTCGTGAAGCAGAGCCGCGAACCGGATGCATCGGGAACGCAGCTCGCGGGCGGCATCCTGCTCGCGTGGGGGATCATGTTCGTGCGAGTCCTGGTCGCGGCGAGCGTCGTGTGCTCCGCGATGTTCCAGAAGATGCTGCCGGCGTTCGGGGCGATGGCCGCCGCGAGCGCGGTCGCGGCGGCGGTGTGCCTGCGGAGGCGCAGGGCGGTCGAGCCGCAGGCGGCGGCAGTGGTCCCGATGAAGAACCCGTTCTCGCTGTGGTCGGCGTGCAAGTTCGCAGCGCTGTTCGCGGCCGTGCAGCTGCTGCTGAAGCTGGGACAGCAGCACCTGCCGGCCTCGGGCGTCTACGCGGTCGCGGCAATCGCGGGCCTCACCGACGTCGACGCGATCACGTTGTCGATGGCGGAGCAGGCTTCGGCGTCGCCGGCTTTCGTGGCGACCGCGGTCACCGCGATCCTGGTCGCCGTCGTCAGCAACACGCTCGTGAAGGCGGGGATCGCCTCGGTGCTCGGGCACGGGTTGCTGCGCCCCGTTGCACTCGGCGCCGCCGGGATCCTGATCACCGGCGTGGTCGCGCTGCTGCTCTCGTAGCGGAGCGCGCGCGAACGGGCGCCCCACCCGCAGGCGGGGCGCGGCGGCCAAGGCGCAGGCTCAGCCCTTCATCGCCTTCTTCGCGGCCTTCTCGGCGCGCTTCTCTTTCAGGGTCTTCTGCGCCTTCTTCTTCTCTTCCTTCTTGCCTTGTTGGCCCTTGGCCATGGTGTCCTCCGTTTGGGTTCGACGAGGGTGGTCGGGATCGTGACGGCGATGCGCCGCACGCCGTCGCGGGACGCCCGCGACGCGGACAAGGTGCGCGGAGCACGCACCAATGTCCAGTGGCCGCTTCGTGCAGCCGCGCGGATGCCGCGGTCGGCGAACGTCGCTTCGCAGCGAGGATGCCGCACCTCGCGTCGCGCGCCGTCCGCTGCTACATCTCCGGGCCCGATGACCGCGAACGCCAGTGCGCCGCTGCCGCGCCCGAACCGCCACAAGTTGGTGCTCCTCACGTGGGTCGGCATCTGGCCGACGATCACCGGTGTCCTGTGGCTCGTGCTGCCGCCGCTGCTCGCGCGATTTCCCCTGCCCATCGTCACGCTCATCGTGACCGCGATGGTGGTGCCGCTGATGGGCTACGTGGTGATGCCGTTCCTCACCAGGCAGTGCCGCGAATGGCTGCACCGCTGACGGCCGATCGGCCGATCAGCGCGCGAGCTTGGAGAGGTCGGCGACGCGGTTCATCAGCGCGTGCAGCTGGACGAGCAGCGCGAGGCGGTTCTGGCGCAGCGCGGGCTCCTCGGCATTGACCATGACCTTGTCGAAGAACGCGTCGACCGGGCCCTTCAGCGCGGCGCACTCGCGGAGACCGCTGGTGTAGTCGCCGGCGTCGAACTTCGGGTTCGCGGCCGCGCCGACCCTGCGCAGGGCTTCGACGAGGTTCTTCTCGGCCGGGTCCTGAAGCAGGCCGGCGTTGATCGTCGTGCCGGCGAGCGTCTCGCTCTTCTTCAGAATGTTGCCGATGCGTTTGTTGGCGTCTGCGAGCGACGCCGCTTCGGGGAGCGCCGCGAAGGTGCGGACGGCGGCGAGGCGCTTCTGCACGTCGGCGAGCACCATCGGGCGCTGGCTCAGCACCGCGTCGATCTCCTGCGGCGTGAAGCCCTGCTCCTTCAGTTGCGAGCCGAGCCGGTCGAACACGAACTCGACCAGCGCATGCTTCGGGTCCTGGATGCGCGCGCCGAACGCGGGCACGGCGGTCGCGATCAGGTCGTCGAGGCGCAGCGGCAGCTGACGTTCGACGAGCATGCGGATGACGCCGAGCGCGTGGCGGCGCAGCGCGAAGGGATCCTTGTCGCCTGTTGGCAGCTGCCCGATGCCGAAGAGGCCGACCAGGGTCTCGACCTTGTCGGCGAGCGCGACAGCGACGCCGACCGGGCCGCGCGGGAGCGCGTCGCCGGCGAAGCGCGGCTTGTAGTGATCTTCGATCGCTTCCGCGATGTCGGCCGGCTCGCCGTCGTGCCGGGCGTAGTAGCAGCCCATGATCCCCTGCAGTTCGGGGAACTCGCCGACCATGTCGGTCAGCAGGTCGGCCTTGGCCAGCGAGGCCGCGTGTTCGGCGTTCGCGGCGAGCGACGGACCGCCGAGGCGTTCGCCGATCGCGCGGGCGATCGTGCGCACACGTTCGACGCGTTCGCCCTGCGTGCCGAGCTTGTTGTGGTAGACGACCTTCGCGAGACCGGGCAGGCGCTGCGCGAGCGACTTCTTCCGGTCCTGGTCGAAGAAGAACCTCGCGTCGGCGAGGCGCGGGCGGACGACGCGTTCGTTGCCCGCGATCACCGCGCCCGGGTCGGCCGGGCGGATGTTGCTGACGACGAGGAAGCGGTCCGTCAGCTTTCCGGCCGCGTCGAGCAGCGGGAAGTACTTCTGGTTCTGCTTCATCGTCAGGATGAGGCACTCCTGCGGCACCGCGAGGAACTCGGCGGGGAAGCGGCACAGCAGCACGTTCGGCTTCTCGACGAGCGCGGTGACCTCGTCGACGAGCGCAGGGTCGTCGATCGGCACGAGCCCTTCCTTCGCCGCCGCGGCCTGCAGCTGGCGCAGCAGTTCCGCGCGCCGCTGCTCGAAGGACGCGATGACGCCGCCTTCGCCGCCGAGCTGACCGTCGTACGAGTCGGCGTCGCGCACCGCGATGGTCGCCGCCTTCGCTTCGAAGCGGTGGCCCTGCGTCGTGCGGTCCGCGGTGAGTCCGAGCGCCTTCACGGGCACGACGTCGGCGCCGTGCAGTGCGAGCAGGCGGTGCGCCGGGCGCACGAACTTCACGGACGTCCAGCCGTCGGCCTCCTGGTACGTCATCACCTTCGGGATCGGCAGCTTGGCGAGCGTCTCGTCGAGCGCCTTCTGCAGCGCCTCGTGCAGCGTCGCGCCCGGCACGACCTTGTCGAGGAAGAGCGTCTCCGCCTTGCCGTCGACCGCGCGCTTCAGCTGCGGGACGACGCTGGCGTCGGCGCCGACGCTCGCGAGCTTCTTCAGCAGTACCGGCGTCGGCTGTCCCGCGGCATCGAGTCCGATGGCGACCGGCACGAGCTTCTGCTGCACCGCCTGGTCCTGCCCGCGTGCGCGGACGCCGGTCACGTGCACCGCGAGCCGCCGCGGCGAAGCGAACGGCGTCGCCTTCGCGGCGGCGCCCGTGAGGCCCTGCGCCTTCAGGCTCTCGAAGAGCGAGTTCGCGAACGAAGTGCCGAGCTTGTGCAGCGACTTCGGCGGCAGCTCCTCGACGAACAACTCGACCAGCAGGCTCTTCTCGGTCATGGAAGGGCGGCGGATCCTACGGCGACGCCCTGCGCCCTCGCTACTTCGGGTAGGTCTTCTGTACCCAGTCCCGCCACGCGGCGTCGAACGCCGCCGGATCGAGACCGAAGAGATCGCGGACGAGCTGGATCGACAGCTCGCGCGCCTTGGCCGACTGCGCCTTGTCGTCGCCCGGTGCCAGCGACTTCAGCTTCTTCAGCAGCATGCCGACCGCGGTGACGTCTCGCCGCATCAGGAAGTCGACGCGCGACCACGACTGCGAGTGTGCGTGGTAACCCATCTTCATCGGGTCGTCCCAGCCGACCATCGTCTCGAACGGGAAGAACGCGCCTTCGTGCTGGGCCCGTCGCCGCACCTTGGCCGGCCAGTCGTTCTTCTTGTCCTCGGCGACGGCTTCGGTGTCGAGGATCGCCACGTTCGGCACGTTGCTCGGGATCGAGCGCGAGTACCAGTGCGCCAGCCCTTCGGTGAGCCACGGCGGCAGCTGGTAGTGGAACCCGTTGTAGCCGTCGACCAGGTTGTGGATGACCGCGTAGGCGAAGTGGCCGTGCAGCGCGACGTCGTCGAAGCCGTCGAGGCCCTCCGCTGCCATGCACAGCACCATCTGGTGCGTCTTCGTGTGGCAGAAGCGCACCGAGGTGTCTCCCTTCGTGCCGCAGAACCGGTCGAGGTACCGGGCCATGTCCGACTTCTTCTGGAACAGCAGCGCGAGGAACTTGTCGGGCTGACCGAGGTAGGGGCCGTCGCGCGGGCCCGTGCCCTTCGCGGGGAAGTCGGCGTCGGTCGCCCCGAGCAGCTTCAGCACGTCGGCGTAGCAGCGTTCGGCGCGCTGCGCGTAGAGATGCAGTCGCACCCACGAGTCGATGCGCTTCGGCTTCGCGGGCACCTTCGGCAGGGTCGTGCGCAGCTGCTTCAGCTCGTCCTGCAGCGCCTTCCGCTTCTCGCTGTCGTCGGGCCAGGCGAACGCGCCGAACGTCGAGCCGATGCGGAAGTGCTTCGTCTCGATCCAGCGAATGCGTTTCTCGCCGAGCACCTTGTCGATGTCCGCGGTGCCGAACCCGTCGGCCCACGCGAAGGGCGGATAGGCGACCACGCCGGCGCGCTTCATCGCCTCGGCGTCGCCGTTGGTGTACGGATCGACGATCACGGCCTCGGGCGGCTCGGCCGGGTCCTTCTCCTTGTCGGGGGCCTGTGCGAACAGGTCTCCGGCCGCGAATGCGAACACGACGAACACGACGAGCGCGCCGAGGACGCCCGCGCGCCGAGCCGGCGGGCGCACGGCAGCGCGATCGTTCCGATCGCGCTGCCACGTGCGGGCGGTGTTCACCGCCCCGAACCCGCGCCGGCTGCCGGCGCGTCGACACGCTCCTTCGCAGCATCGTTCCCCTGAGGCTTCTGCATCGCCTTCAGGGCGAGGTCGCGCAGTTCGCGTTCCTGCGCGGCGAGCTTCTGCCGCTTCTTCGCGACCTTGTCGAGGTCGGCCTCGAGCTTCGCGACCTTCGGCGACTTGGGCCCGCTCTCCTCGATCTCGCGATCGATGCGGTTCTTGGCGTCCTGCTCCTGGGCGTCCAGCTTGTCGTACTGGCTCAGCACCTGGCGCAGTTCCTTCACCGCGGCCTTCGCATCCTCCGCGTAGCAGCGATCGAGGTAGTCGAACATCACCTCCCACAGATCGCTCTGCGCCTGATCGCCGGGCAGGACCTTGCGGTTCTGGCCGTCGGGGTCGGCGAAGAACAAGTGGGGGATGCGTTCGCCCTCCTTCTGTCGC
Organism: uncultured candidatus Brocadiaceae bacterium; assembly: GCA_964538915.1. Lineage (GTDB taxonomy): Bacteria > Planctomycetota > UBA1135 > UBA1135 > UBA2386 > JAEUHQ01. Next base: position 23,932 of record CAZIFB010000008.1, read on the forward strand.
GCGAACAGCGCGTGCAGCGGGTGCTTGTCGCCGACGACGTTCGTCGGCAGCTTCACACAGCGGAACCAGTGCGTCAGCAGCACGGTCTGCTCGTTGTCGAGCGTCTGACTGAGCAGCGCATGGTCCGTTCCCTTGCAGCGCTCGCACTCGCGGAGCACGAGCAACGGGCGTCGATCGCCGGATGCGATCAGCGTGTAGGCCTCTTCGAGCGACAACGGGCGCTCGACTTCGGAGGCGACCGTGGTCTCACCGGCCTTCGCCACGCGTTCCGCGGCTTTGTAGACCGGGTGGACCCATTCGATCTCGAGCAACTTCTTCGACGTCTTGCCGCGTCGGAAGTCGATCGCACCACCGCGCCGGCCGGTGGTCGGGGTCGGTGAGGTCGGGGCCGGAGCGCCGCCGGTCGAGCCGGGGTCGCCGCCGCCTCCACCACCACCGCCGCTGGCGGGGGCACTGCCGCCGCCGTTACCTGTCGTGTCGCTTGGCGCCCAACTGGGAGCCGGGGGGGTGCCTCATCACTGCGGTGCAGCGGGCCGCGCGAGCACCGCGCCGGCCAGAGCGCAGAGAACAGGGAGGAACAGTCTCGAGACCATGCGAGCCTCCATTCGTTTCGGGGGAGAGAGCGCGGCCGCGAATCTGCGTGCCGCGGGGCGCGCGAGTCTAGCCCCTGTTCCCCGGAATTGCGCGGGCCCCGCTCCGGCGGGGGCGCGATCACTCGGCGCGCAGGGCCTCGATCGGATCGAGGCGCGAAGCGCGCTGCGCCGGAAGGACGCCGGCGACGAGACCGATCGCGACCGAGACCCCTTCGGCGAGCAGCACGTGCCAGCCGGCGATCGCGACGGGCATGGCCGGCGCGATTGCGCGCAGCAACCAGGTCGCCGCCGCGCCGACCGCGAGCCCCGCGGTTCCGCCGAGTGTCGCGATGGCGGCGGCTTCGCCGAGGAACAGCCAGCGCAGCTGGTTCCGCGTCGCGCCGATCGCGCGCAGGAGGCCGATCTCGGCGATCCGTTCGCGGAGCGCGATCGTCATGATCGTGAGGATCCCGACGCCGCCGACGACGAGCGAGATGCCGCCGAGGGCCGCGACCGCGAACGTGAGCACCGACAGCACGGAGCCCAGGACGTCGAGCATCTGCTGCTGCGCGGTGATCGTGCAGTCCTCGCCGCCGTGCCGCGCGACCAGCGTGCGACGGACCGCGGCTGTCACCTCGTCGACGGGCGCTCCGCTCGCGAAGAGCACGTCGATCTCCATCAGTCCTTCGCGGTCGAACAGTTCGAGCGCGCGGGCGACCGGCACGTACACCGCGTCGTCGAGGTCGATGCCGAGGAACTGGCCCTTCGGGCTCATCACGCCGACCACGCGGTAACGGTCGCCGCCGATGCGCACGATCTCACCGAGCGGGTTGGTCTCGCCGAAGAGTTCGCGCCGCACCTTGTCGCCGAGCACGACGAAGGCGCGGGCCGCTCGCGGGTCGTCGGGCGGCAGGAACGAGCCGAGCGCCACCGGGAAGCGCCACACTTCGGGCATCGCGGGGCCGACGCCGTTCGCCATGCATCGACGGCTGCGCGCGCCGGCCTCGACGGCGACGTTGCCGAACAACGACGGATTGATCGCGCGCACGTGCGGCAGCGAGCCGAGCGCCGTGGCGTCGTCGAGGGACAGCGGCCGCACGCTGTTCATCATCGAGCCCGACACGCCGAACGTGGACTTCAGCCCCGGCGTCACCTGCAGCAGGTTCGTGCCGAACTGCGTGAACTGCTCGAGCACGTAGCGCTGCAGGCCGGTGCCGAGGGACAGCAGCAGCACGACCGCCGCGATCCCGACCGCGATGCCGAGAGCCGTGAGTGCGGACCGCAGCGGCTGGCCGCGGATCGCGGAGAAGGCGAAGGCGGCTGCGTCGCGGGCGCGCATGTCACCGCCTCGCGAGGGCCTGCACGGGATCGAGCCGCGCGGCGCGCAGGGCGGGCGCCGTTCCGAACGCGACTCCCGAGACGAGCACGACGAGTCCCGCCGCCAGTGCGGCCCAGAGCGGCACACCCGGCTGCAGGGCGGGCGCGAAGTGCGGCAGCACGCGGCTCGCGAGTTCGCCGAGGAAGAGACCGCCGAAACCGCCGAGGAGCGACATCAGCACCGCTTCGCCGAGGAACAGCGAGCGGATCGTGCGTGCGTCGGCGCCGAGCGCCTTCAGCAGGCCGACCTCCGCGCGCCGCTGCGCGACGGCGACGACCATCACGTTCATCACCAGGATGCCCGCGACGAGCAGGCTGATCGCGGCGATGCCGGCGACTGCGAGGGTGAGCGCGCGCAGGATCCCGTCGAACGTCGAACTCAGCGCGTCCTGCGTGATCACGGTGATGTCGTCCTCGCCGTCGTGGCGGGCGGTCACGATGCGCCGCACGTCGGTCACCGCCTGTTGCACGGCGTCCTTGCTCGTCGCCTCCGCGATGATGCGGAAGAGGCCGGGTCTGTCGAACAACGCCTGCGCCTGCGTCACGGGGAGCACCACCATCTCGTCGAGGTCCGTGCCCAGCGACATGCCGCCGCTCGCGAGCACCCCGGCCACGCGGAAGCGGCGATCGCCGACGCGGACGAACTCGCCGAGCGGGTTCTTCGCGTCGAACAGCTCGCTGCACACGGTCGCGCCGAGTGCGCACACGTTCGCCTCGTCGGGCAGGAAGCGGCCGGCCGCGAGCGACAGGCGGCGCACGGGCAGGAAGTCCGCGGTCGTGCCGATCACCGTCGTCTCGCGCGAGCGGCTGCCGAAGGCGACGACCGCACCGCCGACCACGACCGGCGCGAGCCGGCGCACCGCGGGGCTGCGGAGCAGCGCGTCGGCGTCTTCGAGCGTGAGGTCACGCGCGGTTTCGCCGAGCAACGGCGGCGCGCCGCCGGTGGTCTCCGAGCGGCCGGGCAGCACGATGACGAGGTTGTTGCCGAGTGCGTCGAACTGGCCGGTGACGAAGTGGCGCGCCGCGTCGCCGAGCCACGTCAGCACGACGACGCCGGCGGTGCCGATCGCCATCGCGATCACGATGAGCAGCGTGCGCGTGCGCTGCGCGACGAGGCTCCGCGCGCAGAAGGCGAGCGCGTCGAGGCGCTTCACGTCGCCTCCGTTGCGCGCTGGTCGCCGAGGCCGTGGCCGATGTCGCCGACCAGGCGACCGTCGTCCATGCGGAGGCGGCGGTGAGCGCGCGCGCCGAGTTCCTGGTCGTGGGTCACGACGAGCAGCGTGATGCCTTCGTCGTGCAGGTTCTCCAGCACGCGGACCACGTCGGCGCCCGTCGCGCGGTCGAGGTTGCCCGTCGGTTCGTCGGCGAGCAGCAGCTCGGGCCGGGTGATCGTCGCGCGCGCGATCGCCGTGCGCTGCCGCTGGCCGCCGGAGAGTTCGTCGGGGCGGTGGTGGCTCCGCTCCAGCAGGCCGAAGGCACGCAGCTGGGCCTCGACGCGCGTCTGCCGTTCGGCCGGCGGCACTTCCGCGAGAACCAGCGGCAGTGCGACGTTCTGTGCGGTCGTGAGTCGCGGCACGAGATGGAAGGTCTGGAACACGAACCCGATGCGCAACCGCCGCACCTTCGCCTGCGCGTCGTCGTCGAGCGCGGTGACGTCGTCGCCGAGGAACCGGTAGGTGCCCGACGTCGGCCGATCGAGCAGTCCGAGCACGTTGAGCAGCGTCGACTTGCCCGATCCCGACGGCCCCATCAGGGACAGGTACTCGCCGCGGCCCACGGACAGGTCGACATCGCGCAGCGCGTGCACCGCCTGGCCGCCGACGGTGAACACGCGGCAGACCTTCTGCAGTTCGATCACGGCGTCTCCGCCGCTGCACCCTCGATCCGGACCGCGATGCCGGCGGCGAGACCCTTCTGGTCGAGCGAGCCGACGATGCGGTCACCGGGCTCGAGCCCGCGCAGCACTTCGGTGAAACGCCAGTTCGCGAGGCCGACCTCGACCGAGCGCGCGGCGAGAACCCGATCGGCACCGATCACGAGTACGACGTTGCCTTCGCGCAGGCACTCGGTGGGCACACGCAGTACGTCGTCCTTCGCGGCGATCAGGATCTCGACGTCGGCGGAGTAGCCGGGCAGGAGCTGTGCGTCCTTCGGCGGTTCGACGAACTCGACCTCCACGTCGACCGTGCGCGCCTGCTTCTCGCGGTCGAGAACGTACGGTGCGATGCGGCGCACCCTGCCGGCGAACGGACGCTTGCCGAACGCGTCGAGAGTCAGGCGCGCCGTCATGCCGACGCGCACGCGCGCGGCGTCGACTTCGTCGATGGGTGCGGTGACGTACGGTGCCCCGTCGTCGATGAGGTCGATCGCGGGCGGCGTCGGGATGCCGACCGGCGACGGCGTCACGAACTCGCCGACCTCGGCGTTGACCTCGGCGACGATGCCCGCGAACGGCGCGACGACCCGCATGCGGGTGACCTGGGCCTCGATCGCTTCGATCTGGCGCTTGCGAGCGTCGGCTTCTGCGGTGGCGGCCGCCTGCCGGCTGCGCGCGGCGGCCGAGGCCGTGACCATGCGGTCGACGGCGCCCTCGGCGCTGATGTCCTGCTTGCCGAGGTCCTGCTGCCGGTTCGCTTCGCGCTCGGCGAGTTCCGCCTCGACCTTCGCCTGCGCGGCGAGCGCCTCGGCGCGAACGGCCTCGGCGCGCGCGAGCGCGAGCTGGGCGTCGAGGTCCGCGTGCCAGAGTTCGACGAGCACCTGGCCCACCTTCACGCGATCGCCTTCCTTCACGTGCAAGAACTCGACCTGGCCGCCGCTGCTCGGCGCCAGTTTCGCGCGGCGGTTCGCGTTCACGGTTCCGGCACGCGTGTTCGCGACCGTCGATTCGACGAGACCACGCGCGACGGTGTGCGGCGTCACGAGCGGGGCCTCTTTGCGCGTCAGCAGCAGCGCCGCCGCGACGATCGCTGCGAGCACGAGGAGCCAGGGAACGGTGCGGCGCAGGTTCTTCACGCGGATCGGAGGTTACTCGGAGGGAGCACGACTTCTTCCTCGGCCCGGTTTCGGACGTTGCCCGAGGCGGCGTCGTGCCCGAACCTGAAGCCGAACGCGAACCCCAACGAACGAGACCGATGGCTCTTTCCTCCGACTTGCTGCTCTCCCCGATCCCGCAGGACTTCGCCGACACGGTCGTCCTCGACAACACCGTGCGCGCGTGGGGCATGTCGATCGTCGTCACGCTTCTCGTGTTCGCCGGGCTGGCCGTGGCGCGCCGCGTCGCCGTCCGCCGCGCGGTCCGCCTGCTGGAGCGGCCGCGCAACCAGGCGACGACCCTGCTGCTGCGCACCATCTGCGCGACGGGCTCCCTGGTCGTGGTCGCGACCGCGCTGTGGATCGGCACCCGATCCCTCGTGCTGCCCGAGACTGCGCGCCTCCTGCTGCGGGTGTTCTTCGTCGCTGCGGTGGCGCTGCAGGTGACCCGCTGGGCGTTCGAGTCGCTCGACACCGGGATCGGTCTGTTCGTCCGCCACCTCCGCGACAAGCAGGGCGACGACGACACGAACCTGACGGCAGCGGCGCCGGCAGTGCGCTTCCTCGTGCGCCTGGCGGTGATCGTGCTGGTCGTCGTGCTCGTGCTGCAGAACCTCGGTGTCGACGTCACCGCGATGATCACCGGCCTCGGCATCGGCGGCGTCGCGGTCGCGCTCGCGCTGCAGAACATCCTCGGCGACCTGTTCGGCTCGTTGTCGATCCTGCTCGACAAGCCGTTCGTGGTCGGCGACTTCGTGGTCGTCGGCTCCACGATGGGCACGATCGAACGCATCGGCCTCAAGACGACGCGCATTCGCGCGCTCTCCGGCGAACAGCTCGTCGTGGCGAACTCGGACCTGCTCTCGAGCCGGATCCAGAACTTCAAGCGCATGCAGCAGCGCCGCGCGCAGTTCTCGCTGGGCGTCACCTACCAGACTCCGCTCGACACGGTCGCGAAGCTGCCGGCCGTGATCCGCGAGTGCATCGAGTCGCAGCAGGGCGTTCGCTTCGAACGCGCGCACTTCATGTCGTTCGGCGACTCGGCGCTGCAGCTCGAAGGGGTGTACTGGGTGCTCAGCCCGGACATGACGCGGCACATGGACCTGCAGCAGGAGATCTTCCTCGCGATCGGACGCCGCTTCGCGTCGCTCGGCGTCGAGTTCGCGTATCCGACGCGAACGGTCCATCTCGCTCCGCCGGCGGTGGTTTCGCCGGCCGGCGACCGCGCTTCGGCGTGATGGTGGCCGCCGTTGCGGACCGGGAGCCCGCGCCGGGAGCGGATCCGAGGGCGTTGACCGGGACGCGGGAGGCTGGGATCGTGAGGAGCCTGCGTCGATCTCGTCCGCGAAGACCGCACCACCATCTCATGAGCCACTCCACTCTCGCCGCCGTCCTCTCCACCCTGGCATCCCTCTCGGCGTTGTCCGCCCTGACCGCCCAGAACCTCGTCGTCCTCCCCGCCACCGCCGACCGCGGCTGGGGCAGCGGCACGACGAGCTCCGCGGCGCTCGGCCAGAACACGTCGCGCACGCAGATGATCTTCGTGAACCCGTTCCCGATCGGCACGGTGGTCACTGCCTTCGGTCTGCGCGGCGCTCCGGCGACCGTCGATCGTGCATCGTTCACCGCGACGGTGGAGATCCGCATGTCGAGCACGACCGCCACGCCCGGTGCGCTGAGCCCGACGTGGGGCAACAACATCGGCAACGATGAAGTGGTCGTGCTGCCGCAGCAGGTGGTGACGATCCCCGCGATGCCGGCGAACCGCGGGGCCGGCATGTTCGCCGACATCCAGCTGACGCAACCGTTCGTGTTCGGAACGAACGGCAACACGAACATCTGCGTCGACTTCATCGTCACCGGGCGATCCGCCGGCGCGACCTGGGTCACCGATCGCGACTTCGCGGGCACGAACGGGAACGTGAAGAACCACGGCATCGGCTGTGGAACGGGCACGATCGGCGTGTCGTCCACCAACGGCACCTACGTCGACGGCTGCACGATGACTTTCACGCTCGCCAACGCGGCGCCGAACAACATTGCCGCCCTGATTCCCTCGGTCGACCAGCGGGACTTCTCGCCGGGAGTGCCGCTGCCGATCCCGCTGAGCCTGATCGGTGCGGCGCCGGGCTGCGATCTCCTCGTCAACACGGACATCGGCTTGTGGCTCGCGATCACCGACGCGGCGGGCGCGGCGTCGACGCAGATCACGCTGTCCGGCTACTCGAGCTTCGGCATGGGCGCGCAGTGGCTCTATCTCGTGCCGCCGACCGTGAGCAATCCGCTCGGTTGGGAGACGACCGCGAACCGTGCGATCTGGATCGGGCCGTCGACGGTGACGCCGGCCGCGCAGTACGTGTGGGAGCTGTTCAGCGCGACGAGTGCCACCGGCTCCGCCACGACGAACGCCGTGCCGGTCTGCCGCTTCACGACGCTCTGACGGCTGCCGCCTCCGGGTGGTCGAGCAACGGAGCGCCGCCGCGAAGCTCGCGCGCGTGAAGGCGCTGCACACGGGTGTGTGGGCGGTGTTCGCCGCGTGCATCGTGGCGATGCCGATCGCGTCGTGGCGGGGCGCGCATGCCGTTGCGGCAGTGCTCGCCGCGGTGGTCCTCGCCGAAGTGCTCGTGCTCGCGTGGAACCGCTGGCGCTGCCCGCTCACCGACGTCGCCGCGCGCTACACCGACGACCGCCGCGCGAACTTCGACATCTGGCTGCCTGAATGGCTCGCGCGCCACAACAAGACGATCTTCGGCTGCCTGTACGTCGGTGGGCTCGTCTTCGGCGCGGTGTGCTGGGCGATCGGCTGAGTCGAGCGGATCATCGCAGGACACGGAACACCGTGGCGGCCGACAGCGGCCGCAGGACGACTTCACCGATCGGATCGCCGTCGCCTTCGAGGCGCAGCGATCCGGCGGTTGCTTCGTAGTGGAACCGCCGCGCGGAGCGACCGTCCGCGGCGGAGAGCGTGAGCGTGTGGTCGCGTTCGTCCACCGCGGCACGGAACCGTTCGCAGCGGCCGTCCGCGTTCTCGATCACGACTCCGCCGCGGTCGCCGATCACGACGCGCCACCACCGCGCGGGGTCGGTGCGCAGCGGCGCCACGTCGGCGCCGTCGCGCACGAAACGTTCGACCGCGTACACGCCGTCGAGCGGCCCCTTCGGCGCGGTCGGCCGTCCGAGTGCGATCGCGGCCGCGATCGGTCCGCCGATCGCGAGCACGACGATCGTCGGTTTCAGCACGAGGCGGAGCTTGCGCAGCCGCGGTCCCGCCGCGAACGGCGCCTCGCCCCCGGGCTCGGCCGGGCCGTCGAGCACGAACGCGCGCAGCAGGCGCGCCGCGTCGCGCGATGCGAGCACGAGCGCCGCGAGCAGGAGCAGCGACGCCGCCCGCTTCACCGGCACGTCGTACGCGAAGTTCAGCATCACGACGTTCGCGAGCACGCCGGTGAGGATCAGGGCGCCGAGCGTCGTCGTGCGGCGCCAGAAGAGCAGCGCACCGCCGAGCACTTCACCGAACCCGCCGAACACGGTGTACGCCGGCGACGCGCCCATGAACGCCCACAGCAGAGCCATCGGCGATCTCTGGCCGAGCGGGCGGAGCAGTTCCTCGGCCGACGGCACGGGGAACTGCACGGGGATCACCTTCAGCCCCCCGTAGACGAGCAGCACCGTCGCGACGAGGTAGCGGAGCGTGACGCGCATCGCACCGGCGAGGCGGTCGTGATGGCGTGCCCGGCTGAGCGAGGTCCACACCGCGGCGACGACGACTGCGAGCGCGACGTCTCCCGCGAGGTCGAGCACGACCGCGTGTCCGTCGCTGCGAGCCGCGAGCCGCTCGACCCAGTCGACGCCGGCGGGCCACACGGCTGCGAATACCGCGCGGACGGCGTTCCGAAGACTCGCCGCGGCGCCGCGGGCCCCGTTCGTCGTGTCCCCGAGCGAGGCGAGGATCTGGATGCCGAACAGGGCGGCGCCGGTCCGGAAGATCCACAGCCGGCGACGGCTCCAGTCGCCGCAATCGAGGGTCGTGCTCATGGGGCGCGGTGCGGCGTCTACGAGCATCTGGCCGGCAGGCGAGGAGTCGGGCGAAGTTCGTGACGTGGCGGTGCGCGCAGTCGGGTGGATGTCGCGCGACGCAGCGCTCGAGTTCATGATGGCCCCATGGTCGATCTCGCCGCGATCGCTATGTCCCTGCCCGATGTGACCACCGGCGTCGCGTGCGGCGGCACCCCGATCGAGAGCCGGACGTTCCTCACCAACAAGAAGGCGTTCCTGTTCGTGTCGAAGAAGGACGTGCGGCTCAAGCTCGCCGCGTCCGCCGGCGACGCGAAGAAGGCAGGCTGCGAAGTCGGAGCGAACGGCTGGGTGAAGATCCTCCTCGACGCGATGCCCGCGACGGCGGCGCTGAAGAAGTGGATCGCCGAGAGCCACTCGCTGATGGCGCCGGCGGCGAAGGCGCCGCGCGCGAAGGCCGGCGAGAAAGCCGCGGCGAAGAAGCGGGCGAAGCCCGGGCGCTGATTGCGCCGCCGTCGCTACGCCGACTTCGCGTTCGCTGCAGCGGCCATCTTCGCCAGGACTTCGTCGGCCCAGGCCTTCGGCGCCATCGGGAAACCGAGTCGTGCGCGACTCTCGAGGTAGCTCTGCGCCACGGCGCGCGCGAGGTTGCGGATGCGCCCGATGTAGGCCGCGCGCTCGGTGACCGAGATCGCGCCGCGGGCGTCGAGCAGGTTGAACGTGTGTGCCGCCTTCAGCATCTGCTCGTACGCGGGCAGAGCCAGCCTCTCGTCCATCAGCTTCTTGCTCTGGCGCTCGTGCGCGGCGAACGCGTGCAGCAGGAACTCGACGTCGCTGTGCTCGAAGTTGTAGGCGCTCTGTTCGACCTCGTTCTGGTGGAACACGTCCCCGTACTTGATGCCGTCCGCATAGACGAGGTCGAAGACGTTCGACACGCCCTGCAGGTACATGCACAGGCGCTCGAGCCCGTACGTGATCTCGCCCGTGATCGGGCGGCAGTCGATGCCGCCGACCTGCTGGAAGTAGGTGAACTGCGTCACCTCCATGCCATTGAGCCACACTTCCCAGCCGAGGCCCCAGCAGCCGAGCGTCGGGTTCTCCCAATCGTCCTCGACGAAGCGCACGTCGTTCTTCGTGAGGTCGAAGCCGATCGCGCGCAGCGAGCCGAGGTAGAGGTCGAGGATCTCGCGCGGCGACGGCTTCAGCACGACCTGGAACTGGTAGTAGTGCTGCAGGCGGTTCGGATTCTGCCCGTAGCGGCCGTCCTTCGGTCGCCGGCTCGGCTGCACGTAGGCCGCTCGCCACGGCTCGGGGCCGAGTGCGCGCAGGAACGTCGCGGTGTGGCTCGTGCCCGCGCCGACCTCCATGTCGTACGGCTGCAGCAGCGCGCAGCCGTTCTTGTCCCAGTATTCCTGGAGGCGGAGGATCAGCTGTTGGAACGTCAGCATCGGGGCGGCGGATCCTACGCGGCTCGGCAGGTCGCGCCAGCGAATGCGCGCGGCGTGCGCGTCACTGGAACGCGGTGGCGACGAGGTTGGTGAAGTGCGCGAACGGCAGCCCCGGCGGCTCTTCGACGAGACCCTGCACGAAGATCGGCAGGCCCGAGAGACCCGGAAGCGCGGGGATGGCGATCGACACCGGCAGCGGCGCGTCGAGCGGCTGGAAGTAGAACGGCAGATAGAGCGTCGGTGCGTTCGTGTCGAGCCAGAGACTGCCCCACGGCGGCACTTCGACCGCGCCCGGCAGTGCGCCGAAGCCGATGCCGAGCAGTGCTGCGCGCAGCGTCGTGCCGTAGCCGGGCTGGCTCGCGAACTCGAGGTTCCACACGGCGCCGGGTGCGGGCGGCGCGACGTTCGTCACGTGGCGGTGCAGGTTCCACAGGAGGCTCGGCGTCGTGCCGAGGCCGGCGAGGAGAAGGTCCGGGTCGCCGTCGCCGTCGAGATCGGCAGCGGCGCACTGCGACGCGAACGCGATCACTTCCGGCGGCAGCCGCGACGGCGCGTTCGTGAACGCGCCGAGCCCGTTGTTCAGCAGCAGCGTCGGCAGGCCGTAGTTCAGGTTGCCGCGCCAGAGGTCGAGATCGCCGTCGCCGTCGACATCGGCGAACACCGAGTTCGATGCCGATCCGATGCCGCCCGGCATCGGCGCGCCGACGAAGAACGTGCCGTTGCCGTTGTTCACGAGGATGCGGTCGCCGAACCCGCTCGCGCCGGCGAAGAGGTCGATGTCGCCGTCGCCGTCGACGTCCCCGGTCGCGACGGCGCCGGGCGACGCGAGGCCGGCAGGGAGGTTGCTCGCCGTCACGTCGGTGAACGTGCCTGCACCGTCGTTGCGCCACAGCTGCAGTCCCGGGCGGAAGAAGAGCAGGTCGAGGTCGAAGTCGCCGTCGACGTCACACGCGATCACCTGGAACGAGGTCCCGGTGAACGGCAGCGACGACGTGAAGACGCCCGTGCCGTCGTTGAGGAGCAACTGGTCCTGGCCGTTGTCGATGAACGAACCGCCGCAGACGAGGTCCTGGTCGCCGTCGCTGTCGACGTCCATCGCGACGACGCCGTGCACGTTCGGGATGCCCGGCGGCAGGTTGGTCGAGACGTCGACCCAGCCGGTCGGCTGGTGGCGGTAGAGACGCCGTTCGCCGGACCACGAGAGGAACAGTTCCTTCGCGCCGTCCCCATCGACGTCGACGAACTCCGCTGCGCGAAGGTTCGCAGGGAACGGCCCCGGCAGCGCCGTGGGCAGCAGCCGTCCGCCGCCCGCGTTCTCGTACAGGACTGGCCCGAACGAACCGAGCGCGAGAAGGTCGAGATCGCCGTCGCTGTCGAAGTCCGCGGTTTCGTAGCCGTTCACGAGCGGGACGGGGATCGCGGGCAGCGGCCATGGCTCGAACTGCGACACCTGGGCCTGCGCGAACGGGCCGATGACGAAGCAGAGCGACCACGGGAGGTTCGTGCGCATGATCGAGTCGCGGCGGTTGTCGTTCCGGGACGCAGTACGGCGCGCCGGGGGACCGGTTGTCGCGGGATGCTAGCGTCCCGGCGCCCTTCGCGATCGCGATGGAATCGCTGCGGGGCGCTCCCCAGTTTTCCTCGATCGCCAACGGCGCAAGTGCGAGGGCGTCACGATCCCTGCTGGGTCGGTGGTCTCCGGGTCGGGGCGGTTGGGTGGTGAGGCAGCGCGGCCGTGCCGTCGACAGGATCGCAGGAGCCGCGAACGGGCGGGCGGGACACCGGCCTTTCGCGCAGCCGCGTCGGCCGCGGGTTCGGATCGCCGCGGGCCTGCGTCGTCCGGTCAGGGTGGTTGATCTCCGGTTCGCGGGCGGGGTAGCCTTCCCCGCCTCCTCCGGACCGGCCTCGCCTCTGTCGGCCGTTCCGGCTCGCCCCCTCAGTAGTTGCGACCCGAGGTTCCACGTGCGTTTCACCATCGCCCGAAACACGCTCGCCGCGTCCGCGGTCTGCGCTCTCGTTCCCGCGTTGCCCGCCCAATGGGTGACGTTCCAAAACCAGACGAGCACTCGGCTCGTCGCTTCCGCCACCCTCGGCTCCGCGGACACGCAGGAGAAGGACTACGCGTGGGCGGACTTCGACCAGGACGGTGACATCGATCTCATCGCCGTGCGAAAGTCGCCGTTCACGTCGGGCGGACACTTCCCGAACGTGCTGTTCATGAACGAAGCCGGCGTGCTGACCGACCGCACGTCGACGCTGGGCGCCGCCTCGACCGTCCCGGGCAGCTCGGGCATGCTCGATTCCACCAATGACCGCGACGTCGTGTGCGTCGACGTGAACGGCGACGGCTGGGTCGACATCGTCACCGCGACGACGCTGACCGCGGGCAACCCGCAGTACATCCGGGTGCCGCGCGTCTACATCAACCGCGGCAACAACGTCGGCGGCGTCTGGCAGGGCTTCCTCTACGACGACGCGCTGCGCATCAACGACATGCAGCCCGGTGCGAGCTGGAACGGCGAACACCGCTTCTGCTCGGTCGCGGCCGGCGACGTCGACGGCGACGGCGACATGGACCTGTACTTCGGCGACTACCAGCAGGGCGGCACGCGTTCGCTGGACGTCGACGACCGCCTGCTGATCAACAACGGCAGCGGCTACTTCACCGACGAATCGGCCGCGCGCATGACGTTCCAGATGCTGGAGTCGTCGTTCGGCATGAAGGTCGCGATGGTCGACATGAACGGCGACGGCAAGGTCGACATCCTGAAGGACGACGCGCTCAACGCGCCGCAGCAGGTCTCGATCAGCTACAACAACCCCGCGTCGGTCGGCACCTTCAACGTCTACCAGCAGGCCTACGGCAACGCGCCGTACCACTTCAACGTCGGCGATCTGAACGGCGACGGTCTGCCCGACATGATCTTCAGTGACGACGGGCAGGATCGCTACAAGCTGATGACCGGCGTCAGCGGCGGACAGGCGGTGTTCGGTTCGGAGACGGCGTTCTCCTACATCGGGGGCGGCGGCGACGACGGGTTCGGCGGCAACAACCTGATCGTCGACCTGAACAACGACGGCTTCAACGACGCGATCATCGCGGACGTCGACGTCGACATCTCGGGCTGCAGCCGGCGCTGCCACATCTTCCACAACCTCGGCAACGCGCCGAACGTCACGATGCAGGAAGAGCAGATCAGCGGTGCCATCTGCGGCATCCCGACTGCGAACCTCGTCGGCACGTTCGACGTCGCCGTGTTCGACATCAACGGCGACGGGTGGAAGGACATGGTCATCGGTCGCTGCACCGGCACGGAAGTCTGGATCAACCAGCCGCCGGTCGGCCTGTCGTTCACCTATCCGGGCGGCCAACCGGCCTTCGCGGCGCCAGGCGCCATCCGGACGATCGACATCCAGGTCGCGGGCATCGGCGGCATCACGCCGGTCGCGGGCACTGGCAAGATCTACACGTCGGTCAACGGCGCGCCGTTCGTGCAGTCGAACCTCGCCGACGTCTCCGCGGGCCTGTTCCGCGCCACGCTCCCGGCGATGCCGGCGTGCTCGGGCGACCTGCGCTACTACGTGACGGTGAACGGTTCGAACTCCGTCACCTATACGAACCCGTCGCTGGGTGCGGGCGGTGCGACGACGATCGTGTCCGCGGTCGGCCAGTCCGTCGTCTACGAGAACGACTTCGAAGGCCCGACGACCGGGTGGACCGTGGTCAACACGGCGCTCACCGGCGGCGCGTGGGAAGTCGCCACGCCGAACGGCACGACCAACCTCGGCCAGATCGCGGCACCGTTCGAGGACGGTGAGCAGAACACCGCGCACACCAAGTGCTGGGTCACGCAGAACGGCGTGCTCGGCGGATCGGTGAACGCGGCCGACGTCGACGGCGGCCCGACGGACCTGATCTCGCCGGCGATCGACCTCTCCGGGACGGACGGCGTCGTCTCGTTCCGCTGCTGGCACTACAGCACGAGCACCCAGGACGTGCTGACCGTATCGGTGTCCGGCGATGGCTCCAGCTGGACGCCGGTCGAGACCATCGTGCCGGTCATCACACCCTCGGCGAACGCGACCAACAACTGGGTCACCCACTCGTTCCGCGTGGGCGACTTCATCACTCCGACCGCGACGGTCTCCGTGCGCTTCCGTTCGCAGGACGTCGGCACGAACCACCCGGTCGAGTCGGCGGTGGACCTGTTCAGCGTCGAGGCCTACCAGTGCACGATGTGCCAAGAGGTGACGCCGCAGGCCGGTCCGGGCACGGCGGTCTACACCATCTGCGGTGGTGACCTGTCGTTCGGAACGACCGCGACGTGGTCGGTGCTCGGTATGCCGCCGGGCGCTGCGGTGTTCTTCGTGGCGAGCTTCTTCAACTTGCAGCAGACCTGGCCGGCGCCGGGCCTCGGAGCCGGCACGATCGTCGACACCGGATTCCCGTTGCTGTTCTTCTTCGGCAACGCGGATGCCTTCGGCAACATGGTCATCCCGGGCTTCCCGCCGGGCGGCATCGGCAACTTCGCGCTCTACAGCCAGGTCATCTACGTCGATGCGGCGCAGGCGCAGGGCTTCGGCTTCACCGACGTGGTGAAGATGCAGTTCAAGCCGTGATCGCGCGGGCGCCGCGCGCGCCCGACTTCGCCGGCCCCGCCGCGCCTCGCGCCCGGCGGGGCCGCGTCGTTTCCGGGGCCCATGCCGCGGCCGCTGCCGACCAACCGGGTCCTCGCTGACGGTGGAGCGTGTGATTCGCGGCCAAGGGAATGTGCAGCGGGCCACACTGCGGTGGCTCCGGGCTCGCGGGTCCCTGCTACACTTCCGAGCCCATGCGTCGCCTGGCCCGGGCGACCTCAACCCCAGAAACGAAGAATGTCATCCATGCGAGTCCTCGGCCGATCGGTCCTCTTCGTCGCGTTCGCAGCTCCCGCCGTCCTGGCCCAGGCACCGCAGCCCAAGATGGGCGCGCCGCTGTCCGGTCTCAGCGTCGCCGAACTGGCGCGCTTCACGCAAGGCAAGTCGGACTTCCAGCACACGTTCCAGCCGGCGGAAGGTCTCGGTCCGACCTTCAACCAGGCGAGTTGCGCGAGCTGCCACAACAACCCCGTCGGTGGTTCGGGCAGCATCAAGGTCACGCGTTTTGGCTTCTACGATCCGAAGGGCATCGGTTGGGACCCGCTCGCTTCGCTCGGCGGCTCGCTTTTGCAGCTCAACACCATCAACATCGCGATCCAGGAAGTCGTGCCACCGGAGGCGAACGTCACCGCGAATCGCGTGACGCCCTCGGCGCTGGGTGACGGCCTCATCGAGGCGATTGCCGATGCGGACATCCTCGTCCGCGAGACGACGCCGCCCAGTGTCAACGTGAGCGGTCGCGCGCACATGGTCGTTCCGCTCGAGACTCCGGGCGGCGCGGCACGCGTCGGTCGCTTCGGGTGGAAGGCGCAGGTGCCGACGGTCCTCACGTTTTCGGGCGACGCCTCGATGAACGAATTGGGCTTCACGAACGCGCTCGTCCCCAACGAGAACGCGCCGAACGGCAACACGGCTCTGCTCGCGCTGTACGACACGGTCCCGGATCCCGAGGATCAGCCGAACGGCCAGGGCCAGCGCTTCATCGATCGCATCACGGACTTCCAGCGCTTCCTCGCGGCTCCGCCGCAGACGCCGCGCTCGGGCATGGCCGGTGAGGCACTGTTCATGTCGGTCGGCTGCGCTGACTGCCACACGCCGTCGTACACGACCCGCAACGACCCGGCGCTCGAGTCCGCGATCCGCAACAAGGCCATCCGGCCGTACTCCGACTTCCTGCTGCACGACATGGGCACGGCAGCGGACTTCATCGGCGACGGCGCTGCGGACATCCAGGAACTGCGCACGCCGCCGCTGTGGGGTGTGCGTGTGCGCGATCCGATGTGGCACGACGGGCGAGTGATCGGCGGCACCTTCGAACAGCGCATCGTCGGCGTCGTGGCGCAGCACGCCGGCATCGCCAGCGAGTCCCGCCCGTCGGCTCTCGCGTTCCAGGCCCTTTCGCTGACCGACCAGCGCAAGATCGTCGCGTTCCTCGATTCGCTCGGTCGGGCCGAGTTCGACATCAACGGGGACAACGTCCGTGACCAGGTCGACCTCGCGGCGTTCCGCGCTGCCATGAACGGCGGTCCCTACACCCCGGATTCGCCGGAAGCCGTGTTCGACTTCGATCAGGACGGCGACGTCGACCAGGCCGACCTGGCCAACTTCGCTCTCGTCTACGAGGTCGACTGCGACGGCAACGGCACCACCGACCTGCAGGACGTCCTGAGCGGCGTGCACGGTGACACGAACGGCAACTACGTCCCGGACATCTGCGAGTACTGCCAGCCTGACCTCGGCTTCGCCGGCGCCGGCACCCTGCGCACGTCGATCTGCGGTGACGTGATGACGAACTGGGGCGACGTCGCGACCTGGGACCTGTGGGGCGCGCCGGCCAACTCCGGTGTGCTGGTTGCGCTGTCTCCGACGGCGAGCCCGTTCCAGTACTCGGCGACCGAGTTCCTGGTTCCGACCATGCCCTTCACCGCGTTGGTCAGCTTCCTCGTCACCGACAACAACGGCCGCATCCGCCTCGGGCTCCTCGGCGGCGGTGGCCCGAACGTGACCTGGATCATCCAGGCTGCCGCGTTCAACGGCACCGAGATCGACCTGTCGAACGCGATCCAGTTCACGCTCGGGCAGTTTTGAGCCAGCCCGCCCGCCAGGCGGGCGGCGGAGTCTCGCCAACCGACGACTCCGAGCTCGATCGACGACTGCGGTTCGCGTGCGACATAGCGGGTGAGGCGGGTCGCCGCCTCCTCGCCCTCCGGGCATCGTTGCGATGGTCCGACGAAACCGTGCTCGGGGACGTCGCGGACCACATGGCGGACGCGTTCCTGCAGGGTTGCCTGCTCGGGCGCTGGCCGGACGACGGCGTGTTGTCCGAAGAGACGAAGGACGACGGTGCGCGCCGTGCGAAGCGCTGGTGCTGGGTCGTGGATCCCCTCGACGGCACGAAGGAGTACCGCTCCGGCCGCCACGACTGGGCGGTGCACGTCGGCCTTGCCTGCGACGGCGTGCCGGTGCTCGGGGCGGTCGCGTTGCCCGCTCTCGCGCGGATCGTCGGCGGAGTGTGCGTGCCCGGGCGCGAGCGGATCGAGCAGCACGGTTCCGTCGCAGAGATCGTCGCCGATTTCGCCGGCTCGCGGCCCGTGCGGTTGGCGATGAGCCGGAGCCACACGCCCCCATGGATGGAAGGGTTTGGCCGCGCGCTCGCCGGGCCGGGCGCTTCGTTCGAGCTCGTTCCGTCGGGCAGCGTCGGCTTCAAGGTCGGGCTCCTGTTGTTCGGCGACGCGGATGTCTACGTGCACGACAAGGGACTGAAGGAGTGGGACACCCTCGCACCCGAAGCGGTGGCGCGGGCCGCGGGATGGAGCGTGTGCCGGCTCGACGGCACCTCACAGCGCTACAACCAGATCGATCCGCGCAACGACGAACTCGTCGTCTGTCGTCCACGCATGCGGGAACGCGTGCTCGAGGCGGTCGCCGCGCACGGGCCGCGCGCAGCTCGCTGACCGACGGCGCGGCGGCTCACACCGGATAGCCGAGAGCCTGCAGTTCCTGACCGATGATCTCGGTGAACATCTTCTGGATCTCGGGCGACATCTCACGGCGCCATCGCTGCATCGATGCCTCGGGCCCCGCCGACGACATGTGGTGGCGGAACTCGGACTGGTTCGCGAGCACTTCGCCGGCGTTCAGTTGTACGCCCAGGCGACCGGAGAGTTTTGCGGCGACGCCGACCAGGTCGGTGGCCATCTCTTCGTAGCGCACGACCGTCGCGCGCGGGTCCTTCGGCGCCATCTCGAGGATCATGCGCAGCCGCAGTTTTCGCTCCTCGACGAAGCGGTAGGCGAACTTCTCGGGCGACTCGCCTTCGACCACCGAGAAGTACGTCGTGCCGCGCTTCTTGTTGAACGACCAGATCGACATCAGGATGTCGCGCGGGTCGCGCAGCAGGTAGATCACCTCGGGCTCGAGTCCGACGTCCTGCAAGGAGTAGCGGAACAGGGCTCGCGACTTCTCGGCGTACCAGACGGGCTCGGGGTCCAGCTGGGGCGACGAGATGGGCGAGCGTCGGGCTCGCTCCGAAAACTCGCGCCACGCCGTCCGGAAGGTGTCGTGCCACATCGGGTCACGGCCCGTCGCGTCGAAGCCGGCCGGCAGCGGAAACGGCGGGGGCTCGATCCAGTTGCCCGACGTCGCCGGCTCGTCGAGCAGGTGCTCCAGCGTCCACTCGTCGCGCCGAAGGTCTCCGTCGGCGAGCTGCCACGACCAGCGCAGGAGGAACGCGAGGTAGCGGTACTCGAACGCCGGCACCCGATCGAACAGGATCTTCGGCGACGTGCCGAGCAGCTGCATCAGCAGCGTCGAGCCGCTCCGCGCCGGGAAGAGCAGCAGCAGCGGTCGCAGCAGGCGATCGTCAGGGGGCATATCCGAGTGCCTCCAGTTCGGCGCGCATCTTCATCCGGTAGTGGGCGTAGACCGGTTCGGGCAGCACGCTGCGCCAGCGCGCCTCCGGCCACTCGTGGCCCGTGGACGGCGCCGCGGGTGCGTCGGCGATCGGCAGCTGCAGCCAGGAACGTACGCGTGCGCACGTCTCCGCAGTGGCGCCGATCACGTCCTCGTACCGTACGCACAGGGATTCCGGCGTCGCCGGCGTCTTGGCCAGCTCTGCGAGTCGGGCCCGCACGAAGCGGTTGGCCTGGCGTTCCGTCAGCGAGAGCAGCGTGTCGATGCAGTTGAGAACCGGTGGCAGAGCGCCGCGGCGGCGACCGGACATCCAGTGTTCGACGATCTCTCCGCGCGGGTCGCGCGCGATCAGCAGCGTGCGGTGGGGAACGCCGGCTTCGCGGAGGGTGATCGGCAGCCACGGCGGCGCCGGCTCGACGTAGAAGCGGTGGTCCGGGCGGCGCGGCGTGCGATCGCAGAAGAAGCCCCAGTTGCGGTGCAGCATCCGCTGCCAGAGGAGCTGTCCTTCGAGCTCGTTGCCGACGTGTTCCCCGGGACCGGGGAAGCCCGCGATGCGCCGCGTCCCCCGTTCGCCCTGGATCGGCGGATAGAAGACGGTTTCGTGGTTCCACGTCGGCGACTCCGCGGTCATGCCGGCGAGCACCTTTGCATGGCGCGCGAGGTAGCACAGCACGCGCCGGTCGACGAGCGGCGACCATTCGCTGGTTGCCTCGCGCATCCGGAGCAGGACGTCGAGCACGGGGCGGATCGTCCCTGCGAGTCCGGTGGACACCACGACGAGCGGGATCAGTGGTGTCGTAGCTGTCGCCATCCGGTGGAAGTCGCGGGCCAGGTCACGAGCATCACAACGTATCGGCGTCGGGCATGCCGTCCAGAATCCTCGCGGTCGCGCGATCGGCGTGGTCGTGCTGGCTCCGTTGCCACCGCGGGATGGGTCGTGCCGACGAATCTGTCGCTGGTTGCGTGCCGGCGACCGATGTAGCCTTCGCGCCCGCAGTGGCCGCCCGAACCTCTCGATGACCCTCGTTCGCGAATACGACGCTGCGACCGCTCCGAAGGGCGTCCTGCGTCACGTGCTGCCGATCGTCCGCTACCCCGGGGTCGTCTGGCAGAACCGCTACATGATCCAGAACTTCCTGCGCCGCGACCTGATGGGCCGCTCGCACGGGTCGTTGCTCGGCATGTGGTGGATGCTGATCAACCCGCTGGTGATGTTCACGGTCTACTTCCTGGTCTTCGGGATGTTCCTGGGGAACTGGAAGTTCGGGCAGCCGCCGGATCCGACGTTCGCGATCTACCTGTTCTCGGGCGTGATCGTCTTCAACTCGCTGATCGAAGCCACGTCGCAGTGCTGTCAGATCGTGGTCGACAACGGGAACCTCGTGAAGAAGGTCGCCTTCCCGTCCGAAGCGCTCGTGATCCACGTCGGGGCGGTGTCGATGGTGCTGTATCTCGTCGGCGCTGTCGTGTGCGTTCCGGTCGGGATGCTGCTGCCGGTGAACCACGGCGGCGTCGAGTCCACGGTGCTGCAGCCGACCTGGCTGCTGCTCGCACTGCCGCTCGTCCTCGCGGTGCAGTTCACGATGACGATCGGGATCGGGCTCCTGCTCGCGAACCTCTACGTGTTCGTCCGCGACGTGTCACAGCTGTGGCGCATCGGGACGACGATCTGGATGTTCCTGACGCCGGTCTTCTGGACGCCGGACGTGATCGCGAGAAAGGGGCTGCCCGGGTGGTTCAACACGATCCTCGCGCACGGCAATCCGGCCGCGTCACTGCTGCAGGCGCACCGCCTCGCGATCGGGTTCCGCAACCCGGCGGTCGGAGAGGTGGTGTTCGGCGACTTCTGGGAGCAGCTCGCCACTGCCGCGGCGTGGGCGGTCGTGTTCCTGCTGATCGGCTACAGCACGTTCATGGCGAGCAAGCACAAGTACGCCGATCTCGTCTGATCCGCCGGGATCAGCGCATCGCATCGATCTTCCAGCGATGGTCCTGCAGGAAGAGGCCGAGGTCCTTCGTGCGATTCTGGACGATCAGCTGCTCGGTCGCGGGCCGCTCCTCGAAACGGTGCACGCCGTCGGAGTCGAACAGGTAGAGCACGACCGTGAACTTGCCGGACAGGAGTCGCAGGCGATCCAAGAACAGCGTCACGTGGCCCTCGGCGAAGTCGATGGCCTCCCCGTTGAACTGCGTCGCGTGCGTGAAGCACTCCGTGCCGTCGTTGCGGCGGGCGCCGATCGCGAGGTGCAGGCGCTCCTTCTTCACGCCGTTCTTGAGGTGCACGCGGACCGCGACGTCTTCGCCCGGCGCAAACGTGTTGCGCGGCTTCATCGTCCGCGCGTCGAGGATCACGCCTTCGACGATGTGCGGCAGGTCGGCCGGATTGCCGCCGCGTTGCGGGGCGTCCGCGAACGGACGCGGATCGCCTTCGCCGCCGCCTGCCTTGGTCTCGTAGCTCGCGTACTCGTTCGTCACGGTCACGGAGTCGGCGATCAGGCGCGCCTCGCCCTGGTGCATCCAGATCGCGCGTTCGCAGATCTGGCGCACGTCGTAGAGCGAGTGGGAGCAGAAGAACATCGACTTGCCTTCGCCCTTGTACTTCCAGATGCGCTCGACGCACTTCTTGCGGAAGTTCATGTCGCCCACCGCGAGGATCTCGTCGATGATGAGCAGGTCGGGCTCGGTCGCGACGGCCACGCTGAAACCGAGGCGGGCCGCCATGCCGGAGGAGTAGGTGCGCACCGGCGCGTTGATGAACTCGCCGAGCTCGCTGAAGTCGACGATCTCCTGGAACTTCCGCTGCGCCTCCTTGCGCGAGAAGCCCATCATCGCCGCGTTCATGTAGATGTTCTCCCTGCCGGTGAATCCCGGCTGGAAGCCCGCGCCGAGTTCCAGCAGGCTCGTGACGCGACCGTTCACCTTGTAGCTGCCGGAGGTCGGGAACGTCGTGCCGCTCAGCACCTTGAGCAGGGTCGACTTGCCCGCGCCGTTGCTGCCGACGACGCCGACGCATTCGCCGCGCCCGACGTGGAACGACACGTCGCGCAGCGCCCTGATCTCGCGGTGCCGCGGCCGCCGGTTCCACGGCATCGCTTCCGCGATCCGGCCGTACGGGTTGCCATACAGCTTGTAGGTCTTGCTGAGGTTCCTGGTTTCGATGACCGCGTCCATGGAGTTCTCCGTCCTCAGCGGACGAGGCCGCGGGTGCGCAGCATCGCGACGACCTTGTCGAGGTTGGCCGTCGCCGGGTCGCCCAGCGTGTCGAGGCGGAGTTCCGGGTTCTCGGGGGCTTCGTACGGTGCGTCGACGCCCGTGACCCCGAGGATCTCGCCCGCTCTCGCTCGTGCGTAGAGGCCATCGTTGTCGCGGCGCTCGCAGGCATCGAGCGGCGCGTCGCAGAACACCTCGAAGAACGTGTTGCCGCCGACGATCTCGCGCGCCTGCTTCCGTTCGAACGCGATCGGCGACACGAGGGCCACGATCGTGCTGATGCCCTGCGCCATGTTGAGGCGCGCGATCTCGGCGGCGCGGCGCTGGTTCTCCCAGCGATCGGCTCCGCTGAAGCCGAGATCCCGGTTGATCGACAGGCGCAGGATCTCACCGTCGAGCACCTGCACGTGGTGGTCGTGGTCGAACAGCCACTTCTCGAGTCCGTACGCGAGGGACGACTTGCCCGCGCGCGGCAGCCCGGTGATCCACAGCACGAAGGGGTCCTGGCCGAGGCGTGTCTTGCGTTGCTCCGGCGTGACCTGCCGCTTGTTCTGCAGGCGGACGTTGGCGCCGGCGTCGGCTGCGGCGCGTCGACGGCCCGTCGCCTGATCCGCGGTCTTGCGTTCGACGATCATCCCGGCGCCGACGGTCGCGTTCGTCAGGCGATCGATCAGGATGAAGGAGCCGCAGGAACGGTTCTTCGTGTAGGCGTCGACCGCGAGGGGGCGCGCGCACTCGATGCGGATGCGGCCGACCTCGTTCATCTTCAGCGTCGTCGCGGGCTCGCGATGGAGATCGGCGACGTTGATGCGGTAGCGGATGTCGGTGACTGCTGCCGCGGTCTGCCGCGTCGTGTGCTTCACCAGATACTGCTTGCCGGGGACGAGGGCTTCGCCGTCGAACCAGACGACCATCGCTTCGACGGCGTTCTCGAGGGGCGGCGCGTTGTTCGGCGCGACGAGCATGTCACCGCGGCTGATGTCGATCTCGTCCTGCAGCGTGATCGTGACGGCGCGCCCGGCCCATGCCTCCTGCAGCGGCCCGTCGAACGTGACGATCGACTTCACCGTGCTCTGCTTGCCCGACGGCATCACCGCGACGCGGTCGCCGACGCGCAGCACACCCGACGCGACGGTCCCGGCGTAGCCGCGGAAGTCGAGGTTGGGGCGCACGACCTGCTGCACGGGAAAGCGCAGGTCGACGAGGTTCTTGTCGCTCGCGACGTGCACCGTCTCGAGGTGGTCGAGCAGCGGCGAACCCTGGAACCAGGGCATGTTCTCGCCGCGGTGCACGACGTTCTCTCCCGACAGCGCCGACATCGGGATGAAGTGGATGTCGCGCACCTGGAGGCGCGAGGCGAACTCGCCGTACGCGTCGCGGATCTCGGCGAAACGCTGCTCGCTCCAGCCGACGAGATCCATCTTGTTGACCGCGATGACGAAGTGCTGGATGCCGAGCAGCGCGCAGAGGAACGAGTGCCGCCGCGTCTGTTCGAGCACGCCGTGGCGCGCGTCGATCAGGATCACCGCGAGGTCGCAGTTCGACGCGCCGGTAGCCATGTTGCGCGTGTACTGCACGTGCCCCGGGGTGTCGGCGATGATGAACTTGCGCCGCTCGGTCGCGAAGTAGCGGTACGCGACATCGATCGTGATCCCCTGTTCGCGTTCGGCCTGCAGGCCGTCGACCAGGAGCGCCAGGTCGATCGTCTGGCCCGTCGTGCCGAACCGGTCGGACGCCTTCTTCGTCGCCCGCAGCACGTCGTCGTGCACGGTCTGCGAGTCGTAGAGCATGCGGCCGATCAGCGTGGACTTGCCGTCGTCGACGCTGCCGCACGTGAGGAGGCGCAGCATCTCGCGCTTGCCGTAGCGCTCGAGGTAGCGCTCGAGTCCTTGTTCGTCGAGTTGGCGGGCGAGGCTCATCAGAAGTAGCCCTCGCGCTTCTTGTCCTCCATCGAGCCGGCTTCGTCGTAGTCGATCACTCGGCCCTGCCGCTCGGAGTCGCGGCTGCGCAGCATCTCTTCGATGATCTTCGGCAGCGTGTCCGCCGTGGACTCGATGGCGCCCGTCAGCGGGTAGCAGCCGAGCGTGCGGAAGCGGACCATCTTCATCTGCGGCTTCTCACCGGGCTGCAGCGGCAGCCGGTCGTCGTCGACCATGATCCACGTGCCGTTGCGCTGCACGACCGGCCGCTCCTTCGCGAAGTAGAGCGGCACGACCGGCAGGTTCTCGCGCAGGATGTAGAGCCAGACGTCGAGTTCGGTCCAGTTGCTGAGCGGGAAGACGCGGATCGACTCGCCCTTGTTGACGCGGCAGTTGAAGAGGTTCCAGAGCTCGGGGCGCTGGTTCTTCGGGTCCCACTGGTGGAAGCGGTCGCGGAAGCTGAACACGCGCTCCTTCGCGCGGCTCTTCTCCTCGTCGCGCCGGGCGCCGCCGAAAGCCGCGTCGTACTTGCCGGCATCCAGCGCCTGCTTCAGCGCCTCCGTCTTCATCACGTGGGTGTAGCGCTGCGTGCCGTGGTCGAACGGATTGATGCCGTTCTTCACGCCGTCCCGGTTGATCCACTCGTCGAAGTCGAGACCGAGGTCGCTCACCATCCGGTCGCGGAAGGAGATCATCTCCTTGAACTTCCACGTCGTGTTGACGTGCAGCACCTTGAACGGGATGCGCGCGGGAGCGAACGCCTTCTCCGCGAGCCGCAGCATCACGCCGGAGTCCTTGCCGATCGAGTACAGCATCACCGGCTTCTCGAACTCGGCCGCGACCTCGCGCAGGATGTGGATGCTCTCCTGCTCGAGTTGTTCGAGGTGACTCAGCGACGCCTTGGTCATCGGGGGGCTCGGCTCTCGTCCGGGGGCGACAGGAGCCCGCGGCTGGTCAGCAAGTGCAGCACAGCATCGACCGAATCCGCGACCGGAGTCGAGCCCGAACGGACGTGCAACTCGGGATTCACGGGCGCTTCGTACGGCGCGCTGACACCGGTGAATTCGGGGATCTGGCCGGCGCGCGCCTTCTTGTAGAGGCCTTTCGGATCGCGGCTCTCGCACACGTCGAGCGGCGCATCGACGAACACCTCGAGGAAGTGCTCGCCGACGATCGTGCGCGCCTGGTCGCGGTCGCTGCGGTACGGCGAGATGAACGACGTGAGCACGATTGCGCCGGCGTCGGCGAGCAGTGCCGCGACGTGGGCGATGCGCCGGATGTTCTCGGTGCGGTCCGCGGGCGAGAAGCCGAGGTCGGCGCAGAGGCCGTGCCGCACGTTGTCGCCGTCGAGCACGTAGGCGAGGTGGCCGGCGTTCGCGAGCCGCGCTTCGACGGCGCACGCGAGGGTCGACTTGCCCGAGCCGGAGAGGCCCGTGAACCAGACGACCGCGGCACCCTGGCCGAGGATCCGCTCGCGATCACGCCGCGAAACGGAGCCTTCGTGGCGCTTCAGGTTGCGGGGCGAACTCGTCATCGATCGGCGGCCGGCGGGCGGACAGGGTCCGCCGCCGCGCCGGGGCTGTCAACGCCTTTCGGGAGCGGCCGCGGTCACCGGGGCGCGGTGCCGTTGGCATCGGCGAAACCCGCCCGCGACGGCCGATCACACGGCGCGGATCGTGGTGACGTGCAGGCCGAGTTCGCGGGGGTCGCCGCCCATGCCTTCCCGCATCGGCACGAAGGTGCGGCAGACGGCGCGGCACTCGACGATGCAGCCCTTCTCGGCGGGCACGGGCAGCGTCCATTCGAGTTCGTGCGGCGCGCCGTGCGGCAGTTCGCGGCGCCCGACCATTTCCCCGTCGGCCCAGAGTTCGGCCCACGTGTCGAGCGGCTGCGGCACGACGGACATGCGCACGGTGCTCCACGCGGCGTCCTCGCGGCGCAGGTAGAACCAGCACTCCGCCATCGACCAGCGCATGCCGCCGGCGCCGTCCGGGCCTGGCTCGGGGTGATGCCAGCCGGGGCCGAGACTGCCTGCGTCGGCGGTGCCCATCACGATCTCCTGCCGCGCATTCGCGCAGTAGCGGTCGACGATCGCGTGCAGGTCGCCGACACCGGAGGGTTCGTGCAGGCCGGGGGCGATCAGGTCCTGGAACGTCGCATCGGCGACGTGTCGCAGCTTCTGCGTGCGGCGGCGGGCGAACCAGACCGCGAGCCGGTGCTTCCGGAAGTGGGCGTGCGCTTCTTCGATGGCCTGCTTCACGCGGGCGGGCAGCGCGCCACCGCCGTTCGCGATGTGCGTCGCGAGCGCTTCGAGCCGGCCGCGGTCGTGCTGGAGCAGGCCCTTCCATACGCGGCGCAGGTTCGCGCGGTCGTAGTTCTTCCGGATGGCGAGGAGCCGGTTGCGTTCGACCATGAAGCGCCGGCGCCCCTCGAGCTCGGCAGCGGCGTCGGCCGAGGTCGCCGCTTTCGCGCTGCCGGCGGCGGCCGCCATGTCGCCGTGCCAGTCGTGCACACAGGCGGAACTCGGCACGTAGTACGCCTCGTGGCCGGCGAGACGCGCGCGCCAGCACCAGTCGACGTCCTCGACGTACATGAAGAACGTCGGGTCGAAGCCGCCGATCTCCCGCAGCACGCTGCCGCGCAGCAGCATCGCGCCGCCGCACACCGCGAAGACCCGCTCGGGCGCGGCGGCCACCGAGAGGTCGTGCCTGCCGATGTCGCGGTCCGCGGCGAAGCCGCCCTCGTTCATCGCGATGCCGGTGCTGTTCAGGATCGTCGGGCAGCGGCGCATCAGCATCTTGCTGCCGAATGCCGCGCCCTTCGGCAGAGCCGCGGCGGCGGTGACCAGCTCGGTCACCCAGTCGCGGCGCGCGATCGCGTCGTGGTTGAGCAGGGCGACGTAGTCGGCGCGGGTGCGTTCGAAGAGCACGTTGTGCCCTGCCGCGAAGCCGAGGTTCTCCTTCGATGCCAGCACTTCGATCGACGGGAACTTCGAACGCACGAAGTCCGCGGTGCCGTCGCCCGACGCGTTGTCGAGGACCGTGATCTTCAGGTCTGGCCAGTCCTGGTCGAGCAGCGATTGCAGGCACGGCGAGATGTAGCTCTTGCTCTTGTACGCGAGCACCATCGCCTCGACCTGGGGCCCGCCCGCGATCGGCCTGACGGCGGGATTCGCAGGAACGGCCGCGGCGGCCGCGAGCACCGTGGTCGCGCCGGGGTCGGTGCGTGCGTCGACGACCGCGCCGGGCACGTGCGTCCGCCATCGCCCGAACCGTTCTTCGCCGGGCCCGCCGTCGACCAGGTACACCGGAGCGCTCACGCTGCCGCTCGCACGTTCGTGCGCGAGGTCGGAGAGCGGGGCCACGCGATGGTCGCGGCTCCACGCCGCCGGCGCCTGGTACGGTTCGGGGCAGAAGATCACGGCGCCCGAACCGCGCGCGAGGTCCTGCAGCAGTCGTTGTGCGTTGCGCACCGCGGGTCGATCGGCGGGCAGCGGGCAGACGACGAGCGACAGCGGCGGCATGCGCGGATTCTGCCGACAGCTGCGCGCGTTTGCATGCGACTCGTCGTTCGCGTCTGATCCGACGATGCGGATCGGTATCGACGTCGCGATGACCGCGGACAGCAAGACGGGACTGCCGTCCTACACGCGTTCGCTCGTCGAGGCGTTCGCGCGGATCGACCAGCGCAACGAGTACGAGCTGTACCGGATCACGTGGCACTCGTTCCCGCCGAACTACGAGCAGGCGGTGATGCCGAAGGCGCCGAACTTCCGCGCCGTGTGCGGTCGCATCCCGCGTCCGAAGCTCGAGCGGCGCTGGCACACGGAGGATCGCCGCCGGCTGCTCGGGCCGCCGCCGGACGTCTACTTCAGCCCGTTCCACAACGCGCCGGATCGCTGGTTCCCGCGGCTCGTGTGCGTCTTCCACGACGTGTCGTTCCGCGTGCACCCGGAGTTCTCGACCGAGGCCAACCGCGTCTACTGCGAGCAGCAGTTCGACCGCGCGATGCGGCTCGCGCACCGGATCGTGACGGTCTCGCACTTCAGCAAGGCGGAGATCGTGAGGCACATGGGCACGCCGGCCGATCGCATCGACGTCGTGCACGAGGCCGCGGATCCGATGTTCCGCCGCGTGGACGGTGCGCGGCTGCCCGCGCGCTTCGAGGCGCAGCTCGGCGGCGCGCCGTTCGTGCTGTACGTGGGCTCCGTCGAACCGCGCAAGAACCTCGCGACCCTCGTCGACGCGTATGCCGCGATGCAGAAGAAGGTGCGCCATCCGGCGCGCCTCGCGATCGCCGGCGGATCGGGCTGGAAGAACTCTGCCGTGCACGAGGCCGTCGATCGCCACGGCCTGCGCGACAAGGTGCAGTTCCTCGGCTTCGTGTCGGACCAGGAGCTGCTCGAGCTCTACAACACCTGCGCGCTGTTCTGTTACCCGACGTTGTACGAGGGATTCGGCCTGCCCGTGGTCGAGGCGATGAGCTGTGGCGCTCCGGTCGTGACGAGCCGCGTCGCGTCGCTGCCCGAAGTCGGCGGCGAGGCCGTCCGCTACGTCGACGATCCGCGCGATACCGGCGCCCTGGCGCGCACGCTGCAGGAAGTGCTCGAGGACACGAAGCTGCAGGCGAAGCTGCGCAGCGACGGCCTGGCGCAGGCGGCGACGTTCTCGTGGGATCGCGCCGCGCGCGAAACCCTGGCGATCCTGGAGCGTGTCGCCGCCGACCCGTCGCTCGACCCCACGCGCATCGTGATGGGCGGCGACGAGCGTGGCGTCGACGAGGGCTTCTACGACGTCGAACGGCCGCCCGACGGCAGTTTCCGCTGGATGCAGCGACGCGGCGTCGTTCGTCTGCGCGTCGACACCGCGCACTCGCGCCTCCGGGTGTCCGCCGCGAGTCCGATGCCGGAGGACACGGTGACGCTGATCGTGCGTGTCGCGGGCGCTGTGATCGGCACTGCGCTGCTCGGTCACGGGCTGCGAGACTTCGTCTTCGAACTGCCGGCGGCGCTGCCGCGCGGCTCCGTGCTGCCGATCGCGCTCGAGGTCAACCATGCGTTGCCGCCGGCGATGAAGGGCGGCGACACGCGGGATCTCGGCGCCCGCATCGGCGCCATCACCCTGGAGGGATCACCATGAGCGGAACGGAAGGAGACGCTGCCCGGCGAATCGGGGAACTCGTCGCCGCCGGGCGCACGATCGACGCGATCAAGGAACTGCGCGAGGCGACCGGGCTCGGCCTCGCGGAGGCAAAGCAGTTGATCGATGCCGTCGCGCGGGGTCGGCCGTTGCCGCCGGCCCTCGTCGGCAAGCTGGCGGAGCGCCAGGCGGCGAACAGCGCGGTCGCTGACGACATCCGCGAACTCGCGGCCACCAACCGCATCGAGGCGATCAAGCTGCTGCGCGAACGCGCCGGCCTCGGCCTGAAGGAGGCAAAGGACCTGCTCGACGCCGCGGTGCCGGTCGCTGGTGGCGGCAAGCGGGGGTGCCTGCTGCCGCTGCTCTTCGGATTCGTCTGCGCCGGCGCGTTCGTGGCGATGCGAGCGGTCTGACGCGCGCTGTCACAGCGCCGCGATCCACGAACGCAGCACCTTCTTCACCGCCGCGCCCCGCTTTCGGACGTCGGCGTGATCGGCGAAGACGACGATCGCACGATCGTCGCCGAGCCAGCGCAGCATGCCGTCGGGATCCTTCACCGCGCCGCGCAGCGAAGCGCCCTTCGCTTTCGCGCCTGCGTGCAACACGAGCATCGGCTCCTTCGTCTGCTTCGGGCCGTTCACCGTGGCGAACCAGTCCTTCGTGCGGAAGCTCGCCGTGTTCCATTTCACGCCTTCGACGATCGTCGGATCGGCGGCCAGCACGATTGCCCGCAGCGCGTCGATCGCTTCGCGCAGCGGATGTCGGTGTTCGTCGAGAAGGGCCGTGACGGCGGCGTCGAATCGACTCTTGGGCACGTCCGCACGGTAGCGGGTCCGCGGTGCGCTTGCGCTCGTCGGGTCGGTTGCGAACGATTCCCCGCTTCGCGGGAGCTTTCGCGACGCGGAACCGTCCGCGGCGCCTTCGAAACCCGGTTCCCACCGATGAACACACTCGCTTCGCTCTTCGTCGCCGCCGCGATGGCGCTCCCGCTCCTGGCCCAGGACCCCGCTCCGGTTCCTGCGGCCGACCCGCTGCCCGCCGCCGGTTCGCCCGAAGCGGCGACGCTCGTCGACAAGGCGATCGAGAAGATGCTCGCGGTCGGGCGCGGCAACTGGCGCAGTCACGAAGAACAGGACAGCGCGATGATGCGCCAGTTCCAGGCGCAGCTCGGCGGCGGGGACGGCGTGGACGTCGAGGGCGGCTGGAGCCAGGGCATGGTCTGGGGGGAGACCGACCTCAACACCTTCGTGAAGCACGCCGGCCGCATGATCGTGAAGGCCGCCGGCGTCTGGAAGCTGCGAGCCAGCAAGCTCGCTTCGGGGCAAGCCGCGCCGTTCGCGCTCGATCCGTCGCTCTTCTTCGCGGTGCTTCGCGATCTGCCTGCGGACGAACGTCGCGTCGTGAACACGGAGGCCGCCGAGGTGCGCGGCAAGAAGGTCGTCGTGCTGACGATGTCGTTCGACGGCGACGTCGCCGCAGACTTCGTCGACAGCGGCGCCGTGCCCGAAGTCTCGGGCGGCATGGGGGCGATCGTGATGGGCGGGATCGGCGGCATGGGTGTGCCGACCGCGGAGCGTGTCGTCCACCTCGCCCTGTCCGTCGACCCGACCAACGGCGACGTGCTGCGTCTCGGCGTGAAGCTGTACGAGAAGAACCCGATGTTCGGGAACATGCGGATCCAGGTACAGGGCGCGGGCGGAGGCGACGACGATGCCGAGGAGGACGAGAAGGAAGAGAAGGCCGACAAGGACGGTGCCGCGAAGCCTCAGTGGAAGAACGGTCTGCCGACCCGCAAGCCCGGGCGCGACGAATCCACGATGACCTACCGCTGCGACTTCACGAAGATCGGCCTCGTCGACGCGCCCGACCTCGAGGACAAGGCGAAGGCCCTGTTGCAGATCCGATGAGCGGGAACGCCGCGCCCGGCGGTCGCGACCTGGCCTCGGTGATGATGGGGCTGCACGAGGATCTGGCGCGGCGCTTCTTCGCGCACCAGCGAGCGCTCCTCGATCGCGACTTCGTGCGCGCCGCGGCGGAACTCGCCGGATACCGCGAGCGGCTCCTCGAGCACATGCGCGACGAGGAGGACTTCGTGCTGCCGGCGTACGACGCCGCCGGCGGCGACACGACCGACGCGCCGGTGCGGCTGTTCCTCGGCGAACACGGCAAGATGCGTGACTTCGTCGCCGAGTTCGAGCGCCGGACGGCAGCCCTCGCGTCGCGCCCCGACGACGGGGCCCTGCTGGAGCTGTTCGATCGCGAGGCGACCTACAAGAACCTCGTGATGCACCACGACCTCCGCGAGCGGAACATGCTCTACCCGTTCGTCGGGAAGCACGTGCCGGCCCATCGGCAGGCGACGATCCTCGGATCCCTGCACTGGTCGCCGTCGTGACGACCCGGTAGACCTCGTCGGCATGGTGCGCACGATTCGGGCGTCGATCGTTCTCAGTCTGCTCACCGCGCTGCTGGAAGCCGCGCCGCAGGATGCGCCGGGGACCGCGCAATCACCCGCTGCCCTGCCGGCGCCGATCGCGTTCAAGGTCGCGACGTCGCGCCGCAAGGAAGCACTCCCGTACGTCGTACAGCTGCCCGCCGACTTCGCTGCGGACCGCGCGTTCCCGATGCTGGTCCTCGTTCCCGACGGAGACAGCGAGGCCGCGTCGAGGGCGGCGATCGACACGATCGGGAAGATGGTCGCCGAAGCCGGTTTCGTCGTCGTCTCTCCGGCGCTGGCGGCCACCGATGCAGCGCTGCCCGAGTTCTTCGCACAGTTGCGTCAGACGTATCGCATCGACCAGGGGGCCATGCACGCGGCGGGCGGAGGCAAGGCGGCGCCGGACGCGATCCGGCTCGTCCAGCGCAACAGCCACGAGTTCCAGACCCTGACGTTGTGGGGTTCGACCGCCGCGGCGGAGGACACGACGGCCGTGCTGCGACTGCGCGAACGGCGCGTGCGCGTCCTCGCCACACCGACGGTCTCGGCGCTGCGCGATCACTTCACCGCACTGCACGCCGAACGCGCGGAGAAGGGCGTCGCGGCGGACGTCGCGCGCACACTCGACGACTTCCACGACGCCGCCGCGAAGGGTGACGAAGGCCGCTACTTCGCGATCCTGCCCGACGACGCCGTGTTCCTCGGCACCGATCCGACCGAGCGATGGAGCGGGGCCCACTTCCGCAAGTTCGCGATGCCGTGGTTCGAACGCGGACCGGCGTGGACCTACGTGCCGCTGCGCCGCGCGATCACGGTCGGGCCGGGCGGGGCGATCGCGTGGTTCGACGAGACGCTCGACAACAGCGCGTACGGCGAGTGCCGCGGCACCGGGGTGCTCGCGTTGCGCGGCGGGCGCTGGGTGCTGCAGCAGTACAACCTCACGGTCCCGGTGCCGAACGACCTGATGCGTTCCGTCGCGGAGCGCATCCGTGCGTTCGTCGCCGGTCGTGCGCCGACCGCGACGACGATCGTCGTCGTGCGGCACGCGGAGAAGGCCGGCTCGGGCGACGACCCTGGTCTCAGCGAAGCGGGCGTCGTTCGCGCCGTTCGGCTCGCGGAGACGCTCGCCGGCCTCGACGTCGCCGCCGTGTACGCGACGGAATGGAAGCGCACCGTCGAGACCGTGGGGCCGCTGTGCCAGTCGCGGCGGCTGCAACCGCAGATCGTGCCGGCGGCCGACACGAGCGCACTCGCGACCCGGCTCCGCCGCGACAACCCGGGGCGGGCGGCCGTCGTGGTCGGGCACAGCAACACCGTTCCGGCACTCCTCGAAGCGCTCGGGCTGAAGGGCAAGGTCGAGATCGGCGAGACGGAGTACGACCGCCTCTTCGTCGTGTCGGTCGCCGGCGACGACGTGCGCGTGATTCCGCTGCGCTACGGGACGAACTGACGCGGCGTGCCGGGCGCGCTCACGAACTGCACGAAAGGGCCGAGCATCCCGGCTTGTTGCGCGCCCACTCCGGCCGCTTCTGCGCGACGTCGTCGTGATCGGGCTGCTCGTCGAACGGGTGCTGCAGTACACGCAGCAGCCGCTGCACCTTGCCGGCGTCGCCGGCGTGCGCGGCGTCGATCGCGTCCTGCGCGAGCCAGTTGCGCAGCACGAACTTCGGGTTGACCGCGTCCATCGCCCGCGCGAGTTCAGCCGGTGCTGCGGGTTCGCGCCGTGTACGTGACCACCACCGCTGCAGCCAGGCTGCACCCGCCGCGGCGTGATCGTCGGGCACGGCCCGGTAGAAGGCGGCGCGCACGCCGGCAGGAAGCCCGTCGGGTGACTCCGTGCGCGCAGCCTCCCGCGACAGCGCGCGGAAGAAGATCGTCATGTCGGTTTCGTGCCTGCCGAGCCAGTCGAAGAGATCCTGCAGCAGCACACCGTCGTCCTGCCCCGCATCGAACCGGAGCCCGAGCTTCGCCGCGAAGCGCCGCGATGCCTCCGCCGCATAGGTGTTCCGGTAGGCGTCGCTCGAGTCGCCCGCTGCGCGTTCGGCGTCGGAGCCGTCGCCCAGCAGCGGGAACAGCGCCTCGGCGAGGCGTTCG
Source organism: uncultured candidatus Brocadiaceae bacterium (assembly GCA_964538915.1). GTDB lineage: Bacteria > Planctomycetota > UBA1135 > UBA1135 > UBA2386 > JAEUHQ01. The sequence goes on from CAZIFB010000008.1 coordinate 57,721, forward strand.
ACGTTCCACAGTCCGATGCCCGGCTGGTTGCCGAAGGCGTAGCGTCGCATCGCCGCGTCCGTCGTGTTCGGCGTCCAGCCGAGGTCGAAGTCGTCGATCCAGCCGTACGGGCCGTAGTCGATCGTGAGCCCGAGGATCGACAGGTTGTCGGTGTTCATCACGCCGTGCACGAATCCGACCGCCTGCCAGTGCGCGACGAGGCGCGCGGTCCGCTCGGCGACCTCGCGCAGGAACGCGGCGACTCCGGCCGGCCCGGTTCCCGCGAAGCCGGGGAAGAAGTGACGCAGCGTGAAGTCGACGAGCTTCTGCAGCAGCACGACGTCGCCGCGCGACGTCGGCAGTTCGTAGTTGCCGAAACGCAGGAACGTCGGCGCGACGCGGCACACGATCGCGCCCGGTTCGGCCTGCGGATTGCCGTCGTAGAACATGTCGCGCACGACGTCGTCGCCCGTCGCGACCAGCGACAGCGCGCGCGTGGTCGGCACGCCGAGGAAGTGCATCGCCTCGCTGCACAGGAACTCGCGGATCGACGACCGCAGCACCGCGCGTCCGTCGCCGCGCCGTGAGTAAGGCGTCGGTCCGGCGCCCTTCAGCTGGATCTCGACGAGATCGCCGCGCGGCGTGGCCAGCTCACCGAGCACGATCGCGCGGCCGTCGCCGAGCTGGCCCGCCCAGTTGCCGAACTGGTGGCCGCCGTAGTTCGCGGCGAACGGCGCGCTGCCCGGCCATGGCGCGTTGCCGCCGAGGATCGCAGCGGTCGCGGCGTCCTGCATCGAGGCGTCCGCGATGCCGAGCTCCTTCGCGAGCGAAGGCGAGAACGCGAGCAGTCGCGGCGCGCGTACCGGCGTCGCGCGCACGCCGGACCACAGGGCGCCGTGCACCTGGCGCGAACCCGGCTCGGCGCTCGGGTCGCCGGGAAGCTCGGCGGAGAAGCGGCGGCGGAGGTCGGGCAGGGCACCGGTCGGCATCGCACCAGGATAGACGGCTCGCGCGAAGGGAGCTTGGTTGGCGTGTTCGCGGAGCTACGGTGATCGGATGCCTCGCGTGTCCAGCTTCCCTCCGGTCGCCCGCGCCGACGCGAGGGTGCTGATCCTGGGCAGCATGCCGGGCGAAGCGTCGCTGGCGGCGGGCCGCTACTACGCGCATCCGCGGAATGCCTTCTGGCCGATCGTCGGTGCCGTCTGCGGCTTCGAGGCCGAGGCGCCGTACGAGCGCAGGTTGGCGGCGCTCGTCGACAACGGCATCGCGTTGTGGGACGTGCTGCAGAGTTGCGAGCGCGAAGGCAGCCTCGACGGCGACATCGTCGGCGCCACCGCGCTTCCGAACGACTTCGCCGCGTTCTTCGCGCGGCATCGCCGCGTGCGGACCGTGCTCTGCAACGGCGGCACCTCGGCGCGAACGTTCGCCCGCGTCGTCCGCACGCTCGCTCTCGGGCGCGACTTGAAGATCATGGCGCTGCCGTCGACCAGCCCGGCCCACGCCGGGCGATCGTTCGCCGAGAAGCTCGCGGCCTGGCGGCTGGCGCTCGAGCCTCTGGAGGTGGGAGCATGAGGCGTTTCGCTGTCGGCCTGATCCTCGCGACGGCGGCCGCCGCGCAGGCGCCGTCGCTCACGCACGGTCCGTTCCGCGGCCACGTCGACACGACGTCTCTGCACGTGTGGGCGCGGGCGAGCGAGCCGGCCGAGTTCCAGCTCGAGGTCGTCGACGTCGTCGGCGACGGCGCGAAGCGTGCGTTCGCGACGGCGACCGCCGAACACGACAACACGCTGCACTTCGTCGTCTCCGGCCTGCGCGCGACGACGTCGTTCGGCCTGCGCATCCGCAGCGGCGACGCGGTGGTGTACGAGTCCGCGGCGGGGGCGTGGGGCACCGCGATCGCGGACGACACGGCGGCCGCGACGATCGTGTTCGGCTCGTGCGCCGAGGAGCGGCGGCGTCCGGAGCAGCCGATCTGGCAGCGCATCGTCGAGCGCCGGCCGGACGCGCTCGTGCTGCTCGGCGACACGCCGTACATCGACGACGGCACTCTCGCGGGGCGCCGCCGCCGTTACCGCGAGTTCTTCGCGTTCGAACCGGTCGCCACGACCCTGGCCGCGATCCCGACGTGGAGCACGTGGGACGACCACGACTACGCGACGAACGACGTCTTCGGCAAGATCGGCGGCGGCGGCACTGCGCGCGACGTGTTCGTCGACTACCACGCGCACGCGTCGTACGGCGACGGCACTCGCGGCATCCACACGAGCTTCCGCCGAGGCCCGATCGAGGTCTTCCTGCTCGACACTCGCACGTTCGCCGACACGGAATCGTCGGCGCTCGCCGCGAACGAACGTTCGCTGCTCGGCAAGGCCCAGATCGAGTGGCTGCAGCACGGTCTCTCCGCGTCGACGGCCGCGTTCAAGGTGCTCGCCTGCGGCATGGTGTGGAACGGCGCCGTGCGGCCGGGCAAGTCCGACTGCTGGGGCAACTGGCTCGCCGAACGGGACGCGCTGCTGCGCTGGATCGGGGCCAACGACGTGCGCGGCGTCGTGCTGGTGTCCGGCGACGTGCACCGCAGTCGCGTGATCCTGCACCCGGTCGCCGCGCTCGTCGGCTACGACGTGCCCGAGTTCGTCACGTCGCCGCTCGCGCAGGACGCGATGGAGAGCAACCGCGTCGACGTGCCTGGGCTCGAGTTCGATGCCGGCGAACCGGAGAGCTGCCTCTGTCTCGCCGCTGCGAACGGCGCGCTCACCGCGACGTTCGTCGCCGGCGACGCTCGCGAGTTCCATCGCCGCACCGTCGAGGCCCGCGAGCTCTGCCGCGTCGACGCGGCCGACGTCTATCGCCGCGTCGAAGCGATGCTGCAGGACGCGTTCGGTGCCGATTACGCGCGGTTGCCCGAGCAGGACTACGACGTGCCGGCTGGTGTCACGGCCGCTGGCGCCGTGACCGCCGCATGGCGCGACGCCGTCGTCGCCGCGGCGCCCGCGCTGGCGGAATGGGCGAAGGCGAGGTCGTTCGCGCGGTGCCGCTTCGCGGCGACCGGCAGGATGGAGGGAACGACGGAGTTCTTCGACCGCGTGGTCGGCCTCGGTCACCTGAGGCGGATCGCTCTGGCGCGGGGCCATCAGGCGATCGCGGATCGCGACGCGGCGGCGCTGGCTTCGACGACCGACGGGCTGCTTGCGCTCGCGCGGCACCTGTTCGGCGAGTCGACGGTCGTCGCGTGGATGTTCGCGCACGGCGCGGAGGACGGAGCGGCGGAACTCGCCGAGCGCGCGAGTGCCGAGTGGCCGGCGGCCGCCGCGACCGTGCGGGCCGCGCTCCGGCGCCACCTCGCCGAGCGGCCTGTGCTCGGCGCGATCGCGGTTCCGGCGGAGCAGGAGTGCCTGCGGCTGCTCGGGCTCGTGCTCCGAGGATTCGAAGCGGATCCCGGGCCGAAGGGTGCGATGGCGCGTCGGTTCGGCGCCGACGCGCGCCAGCGTGCGATCGAGGGCCTCGTCGAACACCTCGCCCCCCTCGCGCGACTCGGCAACGCCCCGGACCCTGCCATCCGCGACGAGCTGGTCCGCCGCGAGGCCGCGTTCCGTGAACGCTGCCGCGACGTGCTGGCGCGCGTGAAGGGCCGGAAGGCCGAGGACGGGACGCGACCGACCGATGCGGTCGACCTCGCCGATCTGCTGCTGTCGCTCGCGATGCCGAGCGTCGTGGACTTCCTCGACCAGCACGCGGCGTCGCTGCGCCGTCTGGAGGCGGTGGCCACCGATCGGTGATCGCGGTCGCGCCGGCCAGTCGCCGCGGCGTCGCGACTGCGGGAGTGCCGAGGAGATGAGGATTGCGGAGCGCCGCCAGTTCGCCGCGTCCGCCCGCCCAGGCACCGTGCACGATCGCTGCGGGCGGCTACAGTCCTCCGCCCTCCGCATGACCCTTCGCCCCCTCGCCGTCCTGTTCGCCGCCGCGGTTCCGCTCGCGGCGCAGTCCTTCAACTACCCCGACTTCAGCAGCACCGCGTCGCTCACGTTGCTCGGCAACGCGGCGCAGAGCGGCACTGCTGTTCGACTCACCGCGAACAGCAGCAACCAGACCGGCTGGTTCTGGCGCCAGGGCGCGGTCCCCGTCATCGCGGGCTTCGACACGACGTTTTCGTTCCGTATCACTCCGCCGACGGTCGGGACGAAGGCCGAAGGCATGGCGCTCGTGATCCACGACGACCCGAACGGCACCGCGACGCAGGGCGGCACGGTGTGGGGGATGGGCTACGGCACCGGCGCCAACGGCGCGGTCGGGATCCGCAACTCGATCGCGATCGAGTTCGACACCTTCATGGACACCTCGCCCATCAGCGACTCGAGCGCGAACGAACTGACGATCCACACGCGCGGGTCGCAGGGCAACCACGAGTACGAGCAGTACTCGATTGCTCGCACCACCCCGGCCACGAACCTCGCCAACGGTGCCGTGCACACACTGCGGGTGCGTTACGTGCCGGGCACGATCGAGGTGTTCGTCGACGGCAGCGCCACGCCGGCCATCAGCCGCGCGTACGACTTCGTGACCGGCGGCCTCTACGCGAACGGCACCGCGGCGCCCGGCACCAACATGCTGAACGGCACGGCGATCGTCGGCTTCTGCGCGACGACTGGCGCCGGCACGCTGACGGAACTCGCCGAGATCACCTCGTGGAGCTGGACCTCGACGCCGCTCACCGATCCGTGCTACGCCGGCACCATCCCGCAGGACCTGCTCACCGTCGAGAACAGCACGGGCGGTCTCACGCGCACCGTGCCGCTCGCGACGTGGCAGCCGTTCACCGTGTCGCTGCAGTCGCCGTCGACGTTCGGCCCGGGCGCTCCCTACGTGATGCTGATGTCGCTCGCGCCGAGCCCCGGGGCCATCGGCACCGACCTGGGTTTCGGGCCGATGTGCATCCCGCTGATCCTGGGCCCGCTCGATTTCGTCTGGGCGGACACCTTCGGCCTGTTCGTGCCCCTGTTCCCGGCGGGGCCGGCGCCGTTCTCGTTCCCGATCCCGGCGGGCATCATCACGTTCCCGTTCGAGTTCACCCTGCAGGCCGTCGTCGCGACGTCGCTGTCGCCGTTCAGCCTCGGCATCACGAACGCGGTCGACGTCGTCTTCGCCCCCGCGCCTGCGCCGCTCATCGCGACCGCCACACCGCTCAGCGCGGCCGTGGGAGCGTCGATCACGCTCACCGGCCAGCGTTTCGTCACCGGCGCGACGGTCACCGTCGCGGGCACGCCGGTGGTGCCGACGAGCCTGTCCCCGACGCAGATCGTCTTCCCGTACCCCGCCGGCGTTCCGTGCGGTTCGCAGGTCACGGTGACGAACCCGGACGGCCAGTTCGCCACGTTGCCGTTCAACCCGACGCCGACGATCACCAACGCCGTGTTCCCGTCCGGTCCGGCCGCAGGCAACGCGACGTTCATCCTCGTCGGCAGCGGCTACGCGACCGGCACGACGGTGACGATCGGCGGTGCAGCCGCGATGGTGCAGTCCCTGACCGCGGCAACGATCACCGTGAAGACGCCGCCGGGAACGCCGGGTCAGGCCGCGGTCGTCGTCACGACGCCGGGCGGCTGCAGCGCGAACACGACCTACACGTACCAGTGACGGCGGTCACGGCGCTGCAGCCGATGCGGCGCCGGCAGGGATCGGACTTCGGGCGTCGTCGGCGCGTCGGCCTGCCACGATCGCCGCGAGCAGCGACAGCTTCGCGACCCATGCGCAGGCGACGCACGGGCCCGCGGCGTTCGCGAGACCGCACGCGATCGCCGCGCCGAGCGTGAGATCTGCGAGCGCCGCGGCGACGATCCATCGACCAGCGCGCCATCGTTCGTCGGCCGCGACGCGCGACGCCAGGTGGATCCACGTGAAGCCGACGCCGAGCACCGCGAACCCCCAGGGCGCCGCGAATTGCGGGTAGACGTCCGCAGCGAAGAGCGCGCTCAGCAACGCGGCGGCAAGGCCCAGGGTCGCCGTGAGTCGTTCGAACCGCGGCATCCGGGCGCCGACGGTCGCGATCGCGAACACGATGGCGACGAGCCACGGCTGGACCACCGGCGCGACGCGCACTGCGCCGAAGAACCAGAGCGCGAGGAGCGTCGTGGGTGAGAGACTTCCGTCGCCTGCACCCGGCAGCAGCCACAGGAGCACCGCCGCGCACGCGAACGGTGCGAGGAGCACGAGCCACTGCAGCCACGGCGATTGCCACCGCAGCGCATCCGGCCACAGCGCCTGGGAGGCGTGCGCCGCGACGCGATCCCACGCGGCGCGTGCCGGCGCGGCCGGTCTGGCGGCGGGCGGCAGGGTGAACGTCGTGGATCGGAACATGCGCGCGTCGAGCATCGCTTCGGCGATCGCGTCTGCGGCTTCCGTCGAGTCCTGGATGCGCAGCGCGCGCCACGCAAGGTGCCATGAGCCGCCGTTCCTCCCGCCGGGCAGGGCGGCGCGATCGTCGGACCGCTCCGGTTGGCGAACCCTCGCCCAGCTCGCGAGATCGGTGTCTGCGAACACGGCGCTCGCGACGGCAGCGAGGTCGACGCGGTCGAACGTCGTGAATCCGGCCGGTGCCGCCGTCGAGGCGGGTGCGTTGCGGAGGTTGCGCGCTGCGGTCGCCCAGAACGAACGGGTCGCCGCCGCTGCGTCGCCTCGCGGGCCTTCCGTCAGCTGCAGCAGCACTGCCATCCGGTGCGCGTTGCGAAGCACGACGATCGGTTCGTCGGTGGCGACGGCGAAGGAGCCGATGACAGGCTGGTTGCCGTCGTCGACGAGAACGTCCGGATCACGAACCCGCAGCTGCGCGCGATCCACGGCGACGCGGAAGACGCCGTCCGAGCGCCCGCGGCAGCGGACGGAGAGGTCGAGCGCCGCACCCTTCGGCTCGAAGGCTCGCGGCAGCGCGCCGGCGCGCCACGCGACGTGACGGTCGTCGCCGTCGCCCTCGTCGAGGTCGTGCTGCAGTTCGCGGCGCGCGTCGTCTTCGTTCGCCGCTCCGGGCGCGAACACGAGCCGGATCGTCGTCGCGCGTTCGGTCGCCAGAGGCGCCTCGCGGGCCGCGAGGATCGCGACAGACGGGTCGTGGTCGGCGAACTGGAGGATCGCCACCTGCATCCACGCATCGACGGTGGAGCCCGCTCGCCGGCTCAGGACCAGTTGTGTCCCCGCATCCGTTGCGTCGGAACCGGCGTCCGTCCACGGCACGTGGCCCAGAGCAGACTGCGTGCCGGCGACCACCGCGACGAGGCAGCCCCACGCAGCCGCGAAGATGCGAACGGCTCTCCGGCTCATGCGACGGGCGCGGAGCCTACCACGTGCCGGCGTCAGTCGAAGGCGCCGGCGTCGCGAAACGAACGGATGTCGGGGAAGAACCTGGCCATGAGAGCCTGGCATCGCTCGGCGACGCGCGCCTCGACGAACGCGGGGTCGAGCCTCGCCAGCACGCCGCGCTTGGCGCGGGCCAGGCCCGCGGCGCGGAAGTCCTGGACGACGCGTTCGCCGGCGATGCCCGCGAACGCGGCGATGTCGTGCAGGCGGTTCGAGATCTCTGCCGTCTTCACGACGAGCAGGCGCTCTTCGGGCACATTCGCGATCGCCGTCTCGTTGTGCCTGCGCCATGTGCCGAGCCAGGTGTCGACGCACGGGAGACCGAGATCGCGCAGGATCGCGTCGTGCGGTCCGTGTCCGTCGTTTGCGCCGTCGAGCCAGAACGCCAGGTACTCGCGGTCCGTTCGTGATCCCCTCCCGGTGTTCAGGGTGTGGCTCATCGCGGAGTCCATCCACGAGAACGGGTCGCGGATCGTCAGCACGAAGCGCGCGTCCGCGAACTCGGCCGCGATCGCCGCGGCGAGGTGCGCGTTGACGTGCGAAGCGTCCACGTCGAGGCGCATCCTTTCGTCTCGTCGCCTGACGAAGGCACGAAGATCGTCGAACGAGCACCTGCCTCGCGAGTGGTCGACGACCTTGCGCATCGCGGCGCGCAGTCCCGGCTCGTGCCGGGCGCGGATCGAGCGGTCGAACATCGCCGCGAGCGAATGGGTGCCCGTGCGCGGGGCGCCGATGCCGACGAGCCGCGCCTGTCGCGGAGGCTCTCGTCGTCCGAGTGCCTTCGCGATCCGGCGCAGCGCGTCGCGGATCATCGCCGCTCGACGATCTCGTTCGCGGGGTAGCGCACCTTCGGCGCGCCGGCGTTGCGATCGCCCGCTGCCCGGTAGCCGGCGGCGACGACGCACAGTGTGGTGAAGCGGGTGGCGTCGAGGCCGAGCAGGCGGTCGTACGCGACGGTGTCGACGCCTTCGAGCGCGCACGAGTCGACGCCGAGCATCGCGGCGGCGCAGAGGAACTGGCCGAGCGCGATGTAGACCTGGCGCGCGTTCCACGCGGCGTGGTCCTTCGCCGCCCAGCCCTGCTCGACGAAGTTCACGATGACGCGGCGATAACCGGCGAGCGAGTCCATCGTGGCGCCGCGCACGTCGCACTGCCGCTGCAGGAATCGATCGACGTCGGCTGCGGTCGTCGTGCGCAGGCCGAGGAAGACGACCAGCTTGTTCGCGTCGGTGATCTGCGGCTGGTTCCACGACAGGAGTCGCAGTTCGGCGCGCAGGGTCGTGTCCTCGACGACGAGGAACTTCCACGGTTGCAGGCCGAACGAGGAGGGCGCCAGTACGAGCGACTGCTCGAGGGCTTCCCACACGTCCGGCGGGATCGTGCGCGTCGGATCGAAGCGCTTCGTCGAGTAGCGCCAGTGCAGCTGTTCGACCAGACTCGCCGGCGTGACGGTTGCCATGGGGCAGCTCAGCCCTTCGCCATCAGCGCTGCTACGCGGCGGCTGAAGGCGGCGGGGTCGGCGGGCATCGTGCCCTCGGCGAGCAGCGCCTGGTCGTGCAGCAGCGCCGCCCACTCGGCGAACTGAGCGTCGTCGGTGAGTGCCTGGAGCTTCTTCACGACCGCGTGCTCGGGGTTCAGTTCGAGGATGCGCTTGTGCGCCGGCACGTCGTGGCCCGCTTCGCGCAGGACGCGCTCCTGGCGCGCGCTCATGCCGTGCTCGTCGCTGACGAGGCACGCGGGCGAGTCGGTCAGGCGGTCCGTGACGCGCACGGTCTTCACGTGTTCGTCGAGCGCCTTCTGCACGCGCTCGAGCACCGGCGCCATCGCCTTCTGCTGCTCGTCCTTCTTCTTCTTGTCCTCGTCGCTCTCGGGCAGGTCGAGTGCGCCCTTGGCGGCGGACACGAACGGCTTCTCGCCGAACTCGCGCAGCGCGTCGACGACCCATTCGTCGATCGAGTCGGTCATGAGCAGCACCTCGTAGCCGCGCTTCTTCAGCGCCTCGATGTGCGGGCTCGCCTTCGCGGTCGACAGGCTGTCGGACGCGACGAAGTAGATCGCCTTCTGGTCGGCGGGCATGCGGCCCGTGTAGTCGCCGAGGCTGCAGAGCGCATCGCCGTGCGTGCTGTGGAAGCGCAGCAGGGCCGCGAGGCGGTCGCGCGCCTCGATGTCGTGGTAGACGCCCTCCTTCAGCATGCGGCCGAACTCGTTCCAGAACTGCTCGTAGCGGTTCCGCTTCTCCTTCTTGCCGTCGACCTCGTGTTCGGTCTCGCCCTCCTTGGCGAGGTCCTCGAGCAGCGACAGCGTCTTGCCGACCATTTGCTTCTTGATGAACCGCGTCGTCGCGTCCTTCTGCAGGATCTCGCGCGAGACGTTCAGCGGCAGGTCCTCGCTGTCGACGACGCCGCGCACGAAGCGCAGCCACTCCGGCACGATCTCCTGCGCGTCGTCCATGATGAACACACGCTTCACGAACAGGCGCACGCCGCTCTTCCGGCGGTCGACGACGTCGAACGGCGCCTTCGCGGGCAGGTAGAGCAGGCCCGTCAGTTCGTGCGAGCCCTCGACCTTGAAGTGCGTCCACGCGAGCGGCTCCTGCCAGTCGTGCGAGACCGACTTGTAGAACTCGCGGTAGTCGTCGTCACTGACGTCGCTCTTCTTGCGCGTCCAGAGGGCGCTCGCCTTGTTGATCGTCTGCCATTCGGTCTTCTTGTCTTCGTCGGATCCGCGCTCGATCTCCATGCGGATCGGCCACCGCACGTAGTCGCTGTACTTGTGCACGACCTCGCGCACCGGCCACTCCTCCGCGTACTCCTTCGCATCGTCCTTCAGGTGCAGCACGATGTCGGTGCCGCGGCCCGCGCGTTCGCCGGCGCGGACCTCGAAGTCGCCCTTCGCCTGGCTCTCCCAGATCCACGCTTCGTCGCTGCCGGCCTTGCGCGAGACCACGGTCACCGAGTCGGCGACGAGGAACGCGCTGTAGAAGCCGACGCCGAACTGACCGATCAGCGCGATGTCCTTCTTCTGGTCGGCGGACAGCGACTGCATCAGCTTCTTGCTGCCGCTGCGTGCGATCGTGCCGAGGTGCGAGATCAGTTCGTCGCGCGTCATGCCGATGCCGTTGTCGCGGATCGTCAGCGTGTTCTTCTTCGCGTCGGGGATCAGCTCGATGCGCAGTTCCTTGTCGGCGCCGAGCAGCGCGTGGTCGGTCAGCGCGCGGAAGTTCAGCTGGTCGATCGCGTCCGCTGCGTTGCTGATCAGCTCGCGCAGGAAGACCTCGCGGTGGCTGTAGAGCGAGTTGACGACGAGGGACAGGACTTCGTTGACCTCGGCCTGGAAGACGTGTTTCTCGACGGTGGCGGACATCGTGGTGTGCTCCGGAATTCGGGGGCGCCAGGATTGCGACGGGTCGGTGCCCGATCAAGGGGGCGCTGCGGCCCGTCGGTCGCGGAAGCCGTTTTGGAGCGGGCGTCCGGAGCGTGGTATGGTCCTTCGCCGCCCTGCCGTCCGCACGGACCTGCGCAGGGCGCAGTGACGCGTGATGGGGCCCCTGGACGAACAAACCCGCTGGTGGACCCGGCTCCGCCCCCCGGCCCTCTCGCTGCTGATCGGACTCGCGTGCTACGTCGCGGCGATCCCGTGCGGCGACTGGAACGTCGACGCGACGATGATGGGCCTCGACTACCAGGAGATGTCGCTGGCTCCCTTCGCCGGGCGCGGGCCGCACCCCGAACGGTTCCTGACGCCGTTGTGCGCGTGGCTGCTGGGACTCTCGGGGCCTCGCTTCGGGCTCTTCTCGCACGGCGCGATGGTGGTGTTCCTCGCGATGGCGCACCACCTGACGTTCACGCGATCGAAGGACCGGGTCTGGGCGACGTATTTCACGTACGGCCTGTCACTCAGTGCCCTCGTGGCGACGTACCGCGGCCTCGTCGGCTACTCCGATCCGCTGACGTTCTGCCTCCTCTGCGTGTGCATCCGCTGGCCCGAACGGGCCGGCGTCTTCTGGGCGATGCTCGGCCTCGGGCTCCTGAACCACGGCCAGACGCTCTTCCTCTGGCCGTGGCTGATCCACGAACGCTCTCGCGCGAGCCGCCTCGGCTTCCGCGACGGGCTCTTCGCGGCGGCGGCGGTCGCCGCCTACTTCGGGGCGCGGGCGTGGCTCGTCAGCGACGATTCGGCGACCGGCGCAACGCGCAGCTTCTCGGGTGCGACGTTGTCCGTGTCCTGGTACCTCGAGCACCTCGACTGGGGCAGGGCCGTCGAGTTGTGGATCATGATCCTGCCGGCGATCGTCTTCTGCTTCGGCTTCGTCTTCATCGTGCTGCTCTGGGACCTGCTCGGGGAGCACCGCCGCGAAGCGCGCATCGGTGCGGCCTGGATGCTGCTCGGCATCTGCGGCGTGCTGGTCCTGGCGATCGACATCTTCCGCTTCGTCGCGTTGCTCGGCTTTCCGATGATCGTCGCGATGCACCGGCGGTTCGTGCCGGATGCCCGTGCGCGGGAAGCGCTGGTGTCGGCGATCGCGCTGACGATCGCCCTTCGCGAGCCCAATCTCGATGCGGCCGGTTACCTGCTCCGCAGGATGACCGAGTTCGCGCTCGCGGGAGAGAAGTACCCGACGCTGTTCGGCCTCGTCCCGCACTGCTGGCCCACGTTCCTGGGCTACGCCGCGTTCCTCGTCGCCCTGGCGTTCGTGGCGCGGTGGACCCTGCCGCGCAGCGACCGCGCCTGATCCGGGGTCGTGCGCGGGGGAACGGCCGTCGATCCGGCGCAGGCTCCGGTGGTAGGCTCCCGGCTGTTCGATGTTCTTCCTGGACAGCCTCGGCTTCTTCTCGCTGACCTGCCTGCTCATCCAGTGCGGGTTGGCGTGGATATTCCTGGCCGTCTTCGCCCTCCTGGCTCCGTCGGACGCGGCGTGGGTGCGCTCGTGGCGGACGGCGTTCAGCGGCCTCGCCGTCGCGCTGCTCGCGGTGAGCGTGCGCTTCGCTCTCGCGCATCACCACATCACGTGGACGCACCGCATCGAAGAAGGCTCGTTCGAGGCGCGCCTCTCGTACGGCCTCTACCTCGCCGGCAAGGTGGTGTTCGTCTGGTTCCTGGTCGGGGGTGTCGCAGCGCTTCGCGACCGCCCGTGGCCGCGGTCGGGCTGGATCCCGGCGCTGGCGGTTGCCGCGGGCGGCGCGATCGGCGCGATCGTGCCGACGGTCGAGAGCCTCCTGCTCGTGAAGGCGCCGATGGTGGTCGCCGCATTCGGCTACGCGTGGATCTGTCTCCGGCGCCGCGCCGACGAGCCGCGCGAGGCCGGGCGCCGTCTGGCGCGGGTGGTCTTCGCCGTCTGGGCCGTCGCGTGGGCTTCGTACGGCATTGCCGCGATGGTCGTGGGACCCGTGCACCCCGACGGCGATTCGCCGTGGATGGTGTTGCTGCGCGTCAACTCGCTCGTCGATCTCGTGATGCAGGTGGCGCTCGGCTGTGCCCTCATCGTCGTCGTGATGCACGACACGCAGGCTGCGTCGCTCGCGGCGCTGCAGGAACGCGATCGGCTGCGGGACCGGGTGCAGCGCGACGAGAAACTTCGCATGACCAGCACGCTGGTCGGTGGCATCGCGCACGAAATGAACAATCCGCTCACCGCGATCCTCGGCTTCGCCCAGATGCTGGCGAGCGACGACGCGGACTCGCGCAAGAAGGCAGCGCGCGTCGTGAAGGAGCAGGCCGAGCGGTGCCGGAACATCGTGAAGCGCATGTCGCTGCTCGGGCAGCGGCCCGACCTGGCGATCGGCACCGTCGACACGACCGCGTTGCTCGAACGGGTCGCGCACGGCTTCCAGCCCCAGCTGGTGCAGGCCGGCGTCGTGCTGGAGATCTCCATCGACGAGGCGCCGTGTGAACTGCAGGGGGACTCCGTCGGGATCGAGCAGGTGGTGACCAACCTGATCGCGAACGCCGTGCACGCGTCGCCGCGCGGCGGCACCGTGCGGGTCGCGACGGTCGTTGCACCCGATGCCCTCCACATCCGCGTCGACGACGAAGGGCCGGGCGTGCCCTTCGCCGATCGTGCGCGGATCTTCGAGCCGTTCTGGACGAGCAAGAAGGCAGGAGAAGGCACCGGTCTCGGCCTCGCCGTGGCGCAGGTGCTGGTCCAGGCGCACGGCGGGCGCATCGTGGTGTCCGATTCGCCGCGCGGGGGAGCGCGCTTCGAAGTGATCCTGCCCTGGCTCCCCGACGCGGATGTGGACGGAACCCTGGCGCCCGCGCGTCCGGGCCTCCAGCTGCTCGTCGTCGACGACGAAGCGCTCGTGCGCGCGACGATCGCCCGGCAGGCGGAGCGCTACGGGTGGACGGTGGTGCCCGCCGAGTCCGGGCAGCAGGCCCTGGAACTCCTGCTCGCCGACGGCGCATCGTTCGATGCCGTCGTGTGCGACTTGCGGATGGCCGGCATGTCCGGGGCGGGCCTGCACGACGAGCTCGTGCGCCGCGCACCGTGGCTGTTGCGGCGTCTCCTGTTCGTCAGCGGCGACCTGTCGTCGGCCGAGGCGGCCGAGTTCGCGCTGCGCTGCAACGCCCCGATCCTGGCGAAGCCGTTCGGGGTGGCCGACCTGTTCGGTCGGCTGCGCGAGGTCGTCGGCGGCGCATGACCGCGCCGGCCTCGGCCCGGTGATCGGGCGCGGGGTGCATCGGGCGTCCGTGCCCGATAGCTTCTCCGATTCCCCTCCCGTCCCGACCGTCACTCGCAACGACGATGAGTTCCAAGCACCGCCACGGCCTGCCGAAGAAGCGTCCCGATCCCAAGGCGAAGGCCGAGATCGAGGCCGACCTGCCGACGCTCGAGCCAGTCGACGCCGAGCTGCCGACGCTCGAGCCCGTCGAGGAAGACCTGCCGACGCTCGAAGGGGTCGAAGGGGTCGAAGAGGTCGACGCTGCGGCGCCCGTCGTCGACGACGGACCGGTGAAGGTCGAGACGAGTGCCAGCGACGAAGCGGCGTTCGACCTGGTGTTCGCCGTCGACGTGCCAGCGATGGACAAGAAGGCCGTGACCGACGCAGTCACCGGCCCGCTCGCGCGCGCGGCCAGGGCTGCCGACGCGCGCGTCCGGCACAAGCGCGTGCTGGTGCGGTTCACGGGAGATGCGGTCATCGGCAGTGCGGTCAAGCAGGCGGTCGGCGCCACACTCGAGGCGCACAAGCCGTTGAAGGTCACCGTGCGCCGGGGTTTCGGCGACGAGACCGTGCTCGAGGGAACGCTGCCGAAGGTGCAGGTCGTGTCGAGCGAGCAGGGTGGCGCCACGCGCGTCGAAGTGGCGACCGCGGGCCTCGATCCGCGTGATCTGCCGATGGCGTTCCAGTCGCACCTCGATGCGCTCGCCGCCACGGCGAAGGGCCGCAGGTTCGTGCTGCAGTTCAGCGGCGCAGCGAAGCCGGACTCGGCCTTGCGGACGAAGATCGCCGATGCGCTGCAGGCGGCGGGCGCGTTGCGCGCTGCGATCGGGGAGCGCGTGCTGTTCGACCGCGAGATGGCCGACCGTGTGCGCGTGACGACCGCGAACGAAGTGGTCACGATCGACGTGAAGCCGGCCGACGACGAGATGGCAACCGTCGACGCGATCTCGACCATCGTGCCGCAGCACGCCGCTTCGATGCAGGGCAAGGTCGTGCGGATCCGCTTCGCACAGCCCGGCCGGTCGGCGGAGATTGCGGCGTGTGTCGACGCCGGCAAGAAGGGCGGCCCTGCCCGGATCGAGCTCGCCGGCCCGACCGGGGCGGAGATCCTCTGGCCGAAGCTGCTGACCGCGGCGCAGGGCGCCGAACTCGCGCTGCGCGTCGTTCCGAACGGCCGCGACCGTGCGACGGTGTTGGCGGCGTTCCGGCGCGAGTGCCCGGAGCACGCCGCGGCCGCCAAGAACGGCGCGGTAGTCGTCGACTGGCCGACTGGCTTCGCGCTCGACGCGGAAGTCGAGGACGCCCTCCAGGCGGCGGCGCGCGCCCTCTCTCCGAAGTCGCTCGCATGCACCGTTGCGGGTGAGCACCGCGAACCGTTCTTCCCCGAAGTCGTGGCCCTCGTCGCGGAAGGCGCGGGTCACACGTTCCGCATCCGCAGCGACGCCGGCAAGCCCGTCGAAGTGCAGCGAGCGATCGATCGTCGTCTCGCCACGGCGGCCGCCGCGATGCGCGGCAAAGCCGTTCGGGTGCAGGTCACCGGGGGCGTCGCGCTGTCGCGCACGCTGCTGAAGTCGGTGTGCGCGGCGATCGAGGCGGCCGGTGCTTCGCGCCTCGAGATCGAGGACGGCGCGGCGGTCGACGTGCTCGTGCCGCCGATGTTGCGCGTCACCAAGGGCGCGGCGAACGAACTCCGCATCGCCGGCGACGCGGGTGGGCGCGATGAGGCGCAGCAGACGCTCGCCCTGAAGCGCGAGATCGAGAACGCCGGCGTGACGGCCGGAAGCGCCGTGCTGGTCGCCGAGGGGCCGCTCGCCGAGTCGATCGTCGCCGCGGCGATCGCCCGTTCGGCCGGTTCTGTCGTCATCGACGGGCCGGCGCCGATCCAGGTGCATCCGCCGCTGTTCGGTGCGCCGGAGAAGAAGGGCGCCGCCGTGCGACTCGTCGTCAACCCGGGCGGCGACGCCGCGATGGTCGCGCGCCAGGTCGATCGCGAACTGCAGGGCGCTCTCGGCAGGCTCGGCGTTCTCGGCACCGCGGGCGTCACGGTCGTGTGGCCCGGCGCGACGGCGGAGAGCGAAGGGTTCGCGCGGGTGCTGAAGGGTCTGCTCGCCAAGAAGGCCGCGAAGGTGTTCCTCGATTCCGGCGACGGCAAGGTCGTGCAGGTGCACCCCGCGACCGTGTCGCCGTTCGCGCCGCCGCCGCCGCCGCCCGTTCCGCTCCGGAAGCCCGCGGCCCAGGCGGCTGCGCCGGTCGCTTCCGTCGCCCCGGTCGCGCCGCTCGGACCTGTACCGGTCGAGGCGGCGCCGGCACCAGCCGCGCCGACCTTCGTTCCCGACGGCGTGACCCGCATCTCCCTGCTGGCGCGCAAGGACGACGCGATGCCGCCGATGGTGCTGCTCGGTGTCGCCGACGGCGGAGACGCGACGCACGTCGCCGCGGTGGAACACGAACTCACGGAGCAGCTGCCTCGCCTGCGAGGCCGGTGCGTGCTCTTCGTGCTCCGCGCCGGTGATCGGGACGTTCCCGTCCGGCGCGACGGCCCGCTGGTCGCTGCCCTGGGCCGCGTGGCGGCCAAGGCCGCGGCGGCGACGCTCGTGTTCCGCGGCCCCGACGCGAAGGACCGGCCGCACTTCCAGGTCCTGAATTCGACGGTGCGTGCGTACCCGCCGGGCGCCGCGTTCGCGGACCCGCGCGGTGCCGGCGCTCCGGCAACCCCGTCCACGGGAGAGTCGTCGTGAAGTCGATCTTCGCCTGCGCGGTGCTGGTGCTGGGAGCCGTCGCCTGTTCGAAGGACGCTGCGGTGAATGCGCCCGCAGCCGCACCGGCGGCGACGAACGCGACCGCGGTGATCAGCCTCGGCCGCGACATCTGCCAGGGCTGTGTCGACGGTGCGCGGATGAAACTGACCGGCGTCGCCGGCATCGGGGAGCTGGTGCTGAACCCCGGCGGCAAGGACTTCACGCTGCGTTACGACGACTCGAAGGTCCAGCCGCAGCAGATCGTCGCGAAGCTCGTCGCCGCGGGCGAGGTCGACGCGAAGCTCGAGATGCCGTCGCCGAAGTGACGACCGCGCCAGCGGCGATCACGCCGGACTGAATCCCTCGGGCAGGACGCGTTTCGCTTTCCGCGTCGACTTCGCGGCGTCGAGCGCGTCGGCCAGCACCGACTCGAGCACGCCGATGTAGCCGAGGTACCGCCGGCGACCGCTGTCCGTGAGGCGGCACAGCGTCTGCGGTCGGCGGCCGCGGAAGCCCTTCTTGATCTCGACGATGCCCGCTTCCTGCAGCACGGTGAGATGCCGCGACAGGTTGCCGTCGGTCAGGTTGCAGAGGGCCTTCAGGTCCGTGAAGAGAAGGCCGTCCGCCCGCGCGGCGAGCGACGTGAGGATGCCGAGGCGCGCCTTCTCGTGCAGCACGCGGTCGAGGCCTTCGTAGGCGTAGCGCCCTTCGTCGCCGCTCTTCTTGTCGCTCACGATTCGACCTCGCGCGGTTCGCCGCGCTCGTTGTTCCACCAGAGGATCGCGGCGAGCGCGAGCTGCCCCGCTGCGAACGGCAGTCCCATCGCCCACGGGTCGAGTGCGCGTTCGCCGAACCAGAGACAGCTCGTGCCCGTCGCGAGGTACGTGGCGCCGACGAGCACGGCCGGGGCCGGCAGGAGCCGGTGCGCCGCGAGATTCCCGAGCCCGAACAGCAGCTGCCACAAGCCGGGGAGCACCCAGAGCTGGTGGGAGAGCCGCATCGCGACGAACCACGTGACGACAGCGCCGACGAAGAGGCACGGCGCGAACTGCATCGCGGCGAGCCGTGCGTTCGCGACGGTGAGTGCGCCGGGTGAACGACGCACGCGACGGAGCACGACCATGGTCGCCGCACCGCCGCTCAGGATCGCCGCGGAGCACCAGAGGAGCAGGTAGGTGCGGGGCTCCGCGAGCGGGTCGCCCACCAGCATCGGTTGGGCGATCGCCGCTCCGATCGCGAGCAGTGCGGAGAGTGCGACCGGCACCGCGCGCAGGCTGTGCAGGCGTTCCGTCGCGGCGAGCTGGGTGCGGATCGTCGAGATCTGGTCGAAGGCGTCGCGGAGTTCCATGGCGCTTTGCGAGCGAAAGTAGACGGCAGCACGGAGGCGTCAAGCCGTCCGCCCGGTCGGAGCGGCCCCTTACCCGGCGCTTACCCGCGAGATGCGTCCCGGCACGTCTGATTGGCCGACGAGAGAGGTGCCGATGATGCGTTCCCGCAGCAAGTCCTTCTTCCGCGGAGCGGCCCTGGCCGCCGCCGCGGCGATTCCCCTGGCCGCGCAGTCGCCGAGTCTCCTGCACGGCTGGGTCGTCGGCGGTCGGGCCATCCCGGGTGCGCCCGGCCAGACTGCCGTGCGCGTGGTGGGGGCCGTGGCGGATGTGCGGATCCTCGGGAGCGCGGCAACCACGACGGTGACGCTCGAACTGCACAACCCGACCTCGCGTCCCCAGGAAGCAGCGCTGCTGCTGCCCGTGCCGGAGGGCGCCGCGGTGTCGGGTTTCGGCTTCGACGGCACGGGGGAGCACTCCGCCCGCGTCCTTCCGCGCGACGAGGCGCGGCGTCTCTACGACGAGATCACGAGCCGCATGCGCGACCCGGCGCTCCTGGAGTTCGTCGACTGGCGGTGCCTGCGCACGAGTGTGTTCCCGGTCCCGGCGGGCGGAATGCAACGGGTGCGCGTCACCTACGATCACGTGCTGCCGCGCGAAGGCGACCGCGTCGACTACGTGCTGCCGCGCACCGAGCTGTCCGACCACTCGATGGCGTGGCGCATCGACGTGTCGCTGCGGACGGAGGCGGCCCTCGGTCTCGTGTGGTCACCGAGCCACGAGCTCGCCATCGACCGGCGCGGCCCGAACAGCGCCTCCGGTCGCGCGATCGAGACGGGCCGCGGCGTGCCGGGACCGTTCCGACTGTGCCACACGACGAGCGCGGATGCCTCGCGTCCCACCGCCGCCCTCTACGCGTATCCGGATCCGACGATCGGCGGCGGCTACTTCCTCCTCGTCGGGCGTGCGCCGTCCGCCGCTCGCGACACGAGCATGCGTCGCGAGGTCACGATCGTGATCGATCGCTCCGGCAGCATGAGCGGCAAGAAGCTCGAGCAGGCGCGCAACGCGGCGCTGCAGGTGATCGAGGGTCTCGCGCCGGGCGAGGGCATCCAGGTCCTCGACTACGGCAACTCGGTGGAGGCGGCGTTCCCGGTGCCGGTCGCCAAGAACGCGGCGACGCTGGCCGTGGCGCGTGCCCACCTCGAGTCGATCAGGCCGCACGGCGGCACGAACATCCACGACGCGCTGATAGAGGCCCTTCGGCCGACGCCAATGCAGGGCACGATCCCCGTCGTGCTCTTCCTGACGGACGGGCTGCCGACCGTCGGCTGCACGAGAGAGCAGGACATCCGCGCGGTGGTGGAGACGGGCAACCCCCACCGTCGCCGCGTCTTCTGCTTCGGCGTCGGCAACGACGTCAACGTGCCGCTGCTCGATCGCATCGCCGACACGACGCGGGCGACCACGACGTACGTGCAGCCCGAGGAGGACATCGAAGTCGCGGTGGCGCGCACGTTCGCGCGGCTCGACCGGCCGGCGTTGGCCGAGCCCGTGCTGTCGTGCTTCGACGGCCGCGGAGTGTCGCGGATCGTCGAGGTGCTGCCGCGCCGACTGCCCGACCTCCACGACGGTGACCAACTCGTCGTGCTCGGCCAGTATCGCGGCGAGGACGACCTGCGGTTCGAGCTCGCCGGCATCGGTGCGTCCGGCATGCAGCGCTTCGGTTTCACGTTGCCGGTGCGCACGGCGTCCACGCGACACGCGTTCGTGCCGCGCCTCTGGGCGAGCCGCCAGATCGCCTTCCTCGTCGACGAACTGCGTCAGCGTGGCGGCGAACTCGGCGGTCCGCCGCGCGTCGCGGGCGCCGCGCCGTTCGCCGATCCGCGCTTCCGCGAGTTGCGGGAGGAGATCATGCGCCTGTCCACGCGCTTCGGCGTGCTCGGCGAGTACACGGCGTTCCTGGCCACCGAGGGCACCGACCTGTCCGATTGGGGCACGATCGTCGCGAACTGCGCCGCCAACATCGACCAGCGCGCGGTCGCCGTGCGCACGGGTCAGGGCGCCGTGAACCAGGGCTGCAACCTGTGGGCGCAGCGTACGCAGGAGCGCCTGAATCCGTTCAACGCGTACCTGGCGCCGGACATGAAGGTCGTCGAGACGACCGTCGTGCAGCAGATCTGCGACCGCGCGTTCTTCCGCCGCGGCGAGCGCTGGATCGACGGCAACAGCGTGGCGCGTCGGCGCGTCGAGCCGGACGAACGCGTCGAGGTCGGCAGTCCGCGTTTCACGGCGCTGCTCGCCCGTCTCGAAGCCGAAGGCCGTGCCGGCGTGCTGGCTCTGTCCGGCGAGATCCTGGTCGATGTCGCCGGCAAGAACGTGCTCGTCGTGCCGGCCGCACCGAAGTCCGAAACCCCCGTTCCCGTGGAGACCGTCCGATGAACCGTTCGTCCTTCGTCGTGTTCGCGCTCGCGAACGTTCTCGCCGCGCAGGCCCCGCCGACCGCTGCGGCGCCACCGGCGGTGCGCCCCGTCGACCTCGCCATCTGCCTCGACGTCAGCGGGAGCATGGACGGCTTGATCGACTCGGCGCGCCAGAACCTCTGGTCCGTCGTCAACGAACTGGCAACGCTGCAGCCGGCACCTCGACTGCGCGTCGCGTTGCTGACGTTCGGCTGCACGGCCTACGACCCGGCGAGCGGGTGGGTGCGGGTCGACACTGCCTTCACGAGCGATCTCGACACCGTGTCGCAGAAGCTGTTCGCGCTGCGGACCAACGGTGGTGACGAATACGTGGCGCGCGTGATGCAGGCGGCGCTCGAACTCGACTGGTCCCCGGAGCCCGAGGCGTTGAAGCTCCTGTTCGTCGCCGGCAACGAAGCGGCGACGCAGGATCCGACCGTCGACGGCCCCACGCAGAGTCGCGCCGCCATCGCGCGGGGGATCGTGGTCAACTCGATCTTCTGCGGCGCTCCGTCGCACGCGGACGCGCCGGCGTGGCGCGAGGTCAGCAAGCTCGCGGACGGACAGTTCGCGACGATCGAGAAGGACCAGGCCGTCGTCATCACGACGCCGTTCGACGCCGAGCTGACCGAGATCAGCGGCCTGCTCAACACGACGTACGTGCCCTTCGGCAAGGACGGCGGGGTCTGGGCCGCGAACCAGGTCAGCCAGGACCAGAACGCGGTCGGCCTCAACCCCGCGGCCGCCGCGCAGCGTTGCCAGACCAAGGGCGGCTCGCTCTACGAGAACCCGCACTGGGATCTCGTCGACGCGTGCCGCGAAGCGAAGTTCGACTGGGAGAAGGTGAAGAAGGAAGACCTGCCAGAAGCCCTGCGCGGCATGACGACCGAGCAGTTGCGCGGGCACGTAGCGGAGCAGCAGAAGAAGCGCGACGCGTTGAAGGTGCGCGTCGAGGCGATCGGGAAGGAGCGCGATGCGTTCGTGAAGAAGGAGATGGAGAAGCTCGGTGCCGCCGGAAAAGCGATGTTCGAGACAGCGGTGCTCGAGGCGGTGCGGCAGCAGGCGGAGGCGAAGGGCTTCCGGCGCGCGCCGAAGGAGGCGCCGAAGGCGGTGGTCGCCGGTGACTGCGACTCGCCGTTCGTGTCGGTGGTGCGCGACGCTGCCCGCGACTACCGCCGTCTCGTGTGCGTCACCGGGTCGCCGAAGGTGGCGCCCGGAGACTGCCGCATGCCTGCGCCGTTCGTTAGGATGTCCGAAGCGGACAAGGAGCACGGCAAGAAGCTGTACCTGCTGTTCGCGCGGTTCGCGGCGGAGAAGGGCGTCTACACGAAGGCGGGCGAACCCGCGAAGGTCGGACAGACGCTGGTGAAGGAGGCGTGGGTCGCCGTGTCGGGTGCACCCTCCGGACCGACGGAAGCGAGCCGTCGCCATCTCGGGCACCTCGTCTTCGGCGAGGGCGACCAGCGCTTCCACGGCGGCGACGCCGCGGGGTTGTTCGTCATGCACAAGCTGGCGCCCGAGACGCCCGACACGGACCATGGCTGGGTCTACGGGACGATCGACCCCGCCGGGCACGTCACCGCCGCCGGTCGGATCGCGTCGTGCATGCGTTGTCATCAGGACGGGACCGAGGACCGCTGCTTCGGGCTACGCTGACGCCGTGACCGCCAAGAAGACCGTGCTCGTCGTCGAGGACGATCCCGCGATCCGCCGCGGGCTCGTCGATGCGCTGCAGTTCGCCGGCTACACGGTGATCGCGAGTGCGGAGGGGCGCGACGGTCGCGAGACGGCGTTGTCCGCGCAGATCGACCTCGCGATCCTCGACGTCGTGCTGCCGAACGTCTCCGGCTTCGACATCCTCGCCGAGGTCCGCAAGTGCCGACCGGCGCTGCCGGTCATCCTCGTCACCGCGCGGGGTGCGGAGCACGACCGGGTGCACGGGCTCCAGACGGGTGCCGACGACTACGTGGTGAAGCCCTTCTCCAGCAAGGAGCTGCTCGCACGCGTCGCCGCGGTGCTGCGTCGCAGCGCCGAGCGGCCGTCCGACGTCGGGCGCATCGCGCTCGCCGGCCGTGCGATCGACTTCGACCGGCGCGAAGTCGAACGACCCGACGGGTCGCGCGTGCAGCTGTCGGAGCGCGAGAGCGACCTGCTGCGGTACCTCGTGCAGAACCGCGGTCGCGCCGTCGCCCGCAGCGAGATCCTCGAACGCGTGTGGGGGCTGCCTTCGGGAGACATGACGACGCGGGCGATCGACATGCACGTCGTGAACCTGCGCGACAAGCTCGCCGACCCGCCCGACGCGCCGCAGGTCGTGCTGACCGTGCGTGGCAAGGGATACATGCTCGCGGACGGAGGTCGTCCGTGAAGCAGCGACAGCGCGCGTGGTTGTGGTTCGCGGCGACGGCGATCCCGCTGCTCGCCGTGCTCGCGTGGCTGACCGCGACGCTGATCAAGGTCGATCGCGACGAGGTCATGGCGCGCCGTCAGGCGCAGCTCCACGAACGGCTGCGGCTCGCGTTGTGGCGGATGGACAGCTGGCTGTCCCCGCAGCTCGCGCGCGAAGCACTGCGCCCGCCCGGGCACTACCGTTCGTTCGGTTCCCCGACGATGGCGTGGTCGCGCGGCTACGCGAAACTGTCGGCCGACGACGTGCTCGTGCAGTCGCCGCTGCTCGGTGTCGAGGACGCGGTGTTCGCCCTGCACTTCGAGGTCACGCCCGACGGACTCGTGCACAGTCCGCAGGTGCCGACGGGCAATCAGCGCGACGCGTGCGAGGCGAACGGCGTCGACCCGGCGATCCTGAGGCGCGCCGAAGCCCGGCTCGAGGCGCTCCGGCCCCGGCTCTCCCTTCCCGTTCTCGACGAGCGCATCGGCGGCGCCGAGCGCCTCCTGCCGATGATGGGCTGCAATCCCGTCGCGGCGACCATCGCGCCGCAGGCGCAGCAGAGCGTGGCGGAGCTCAACAACCGCCAGCGCAACTTCGTCGACAACGTCAGCCAGGGTGCCGCACCGCGCAACGCGCCCGCCGAGGTCGGGGACGCGGTCGTCGCCCCGATGGTGCCGTTCTGGCTCGAAGGGACCGAACCGCTGCTCGTCTTCGGGCGGCGCGTTCGCGACGCGAGCGGCATGCGGCTGCAGGGCGTCGTCGTCGACTGGCCCGCGCTGCAGCAGCGCCTCGTCTCGCTCGCGCACGATCTCTTCGAGTCGGGTTGCACCGAGATCGTGCGCTGCGACTCCCCGGCGACGGACGAGCAGGCTTCGATGCTGGCGACCGTTCCGGCGCGTCTGCAGGCGCACTTCCGCGACACGAGCCTGCCGACCGGGCTGCCGACGATGACGATCCTCGGTGTCACGTGGGGCGTCGTGTTGCTCGGCCTCGGCGTGCTCGCGTTCACGCTGCGCGCGGCGATCGGCTTCGGCGAACGACGCGCGCGCTTCGCGTCCGCCGTGACGCACGAGCTGCGCACACCGCTCACGACGTTCCGGATGTACAGCGAGATGCTGGCGGACGGTGTCGTGACCGATCCCGTCGCGAAGCAGGAGTACCTCGCCACGCTGCAGCGCGAGTCCGACCGTCTGTCGCGCGTCGTCGAGAACGTGCTCGCCTGGTCGAGACTGGAGGAGGGGCGTTTCACCAGCCGCCGCGAGCGCCACGGTGTCGCGGCCCTCGTCGACCGTGTGGTGCCGATCCTGCGGCGCCGCCTCCTCGACGCGGGCATGGTGTTGCAGGTGCGCATCTCCGACGCCGCGCACGACGTGGTGCTGGCCACCGACGAGGACGCGATCGGGCAGATCCTGTTCAACCTCGTCGACAACGCGGCCAAGTACGGCAAGGGCACGAAGGACCTGGTCGAACTGCTCGTCGACGTGCGCGGTGGCGACGTGACGTTCGCGGTCCGCGATCACGGGCCGGGCGTCCCGGCGGGGCACCGGCGCGGCATCTTCGCTCCGTTCGACCGCGGCGACGTGCCGGTGAGCAGCAACGACGTGCCGGGGACCGGGCTGGGCCTGCCGCTCGCGCGCGGCCTCGCGCGCGACCTCGGCGGCGATCTCGTCCTCGACGAAGGCGTCCGCGACGGCGCGTGCTTCGTGCTGCGGTTCTCTCGGAGTGCGTGAGGGCGTGAGCGGCCGCTACCAGGTCCCGGCCGTCAGGGTGAGAGCGTTGGAACTGGTCACGGCAGAGAGTGCTCCCACGGCGTCGAGCAGTTCGTCGTTCGCTCGTACCGTCAAAGCGGAGACGGGAGTGCCATTGGGCGAGCCGGCGAGCTGTGACCACGTACCCGAAACCGGTTCGTAGCCAACGATGCCTTGGAAGGCGATGCCGCCGGCAGAGGAGAAGGAGCCGGCGAGCACTGCGAGGGAGGGCGACGGCCCCGGCCCGTCCGGATCCCAGTTCGCGGTCGCCAGCAGCGTTCGACTTCAGCGCGCCTTCTCGAACTCGTCGCCCGGCGTCCAGCGCGGCGGCTCGGCGGCGTTCGCGGTGCGCACGAGGCACTCGAGCAGGAGGCGCAGGTCGTCGACGGCGCCTTCGAAGTTCCACCACGCGGCGAACTCGTCGCTCGGCTGGTGGTAGTGCACCGTCGTGTAGCTCGCCTTCATGCGGCGCCGGTCCTCGGGGCGGTCGAGGAAGTCCTTGCCCGCCTTGAAGTACGCCGCCGGCACGCCGATGCGCGCGAAGTTGAAGTGGTCGCTTCGATAGAAGAGGCCGAGGTCTGGCTGGCTGTCGGGTTCGATGCGGCGGCCCTGGGCGCGGGCGATGTCCTCGGCGAGCGCGGTGAGACTGTTCTTGCCGTAGCCGATGAACTCGATGTCGTTCGTGCTGCCCCAGATGTTCAGCCCGTCGACGTTGAAGTTCGCGACGATGCGCTGGCGCGGCACGGTCGGGTTCTCGCAGAAGAACTGCGAGCCGAGCAGTCCCGACTCCTCGGCGGTCACGGCGACGAACAGGATGCTGCGCCGCGGCGCCCGCGGCATCTCGCCGATCGCGCGCGCGAGCGCGAGCATGCCTGCGCAGCCCGAAGCGTTGTCGGCGGCGCCGTTGTAGATCGTGTCGGGCTTGTCGCCGCGCGGCTTGCCGACGCCGAGGTGGTCGAAGTGCGCGGTGACCACGACGTGCTCCTGTTCGAGCGCGGGATCGCTGCCGGGCAGCACGCCGACGACATTGCCCGACTCGAGTGGACGCACGACGTTCGTGATCGCGAGGTCGACGGTCACGCCGAGCGGCACGGGCGGCTGGTTGCCCTTCTCGGCGTTCGCGCGGAGTGCGTCGAGTTCATGGCCGCCGAGCGAGCACAGCTTCTTCGCAGCCTCTTCGGTGCACCACGAGCGGATGCCGAGGGTCGGCACGCCGTCGCGGAACGGCAGCCAGAAGTTCTCGCGACCGTGATTCGCCTGCACGACCTGCCAGGGGTAGCCGGCCGACTCGTTCGTGTGGATCACGATGGCGCCGAGGGCACCGCGCCGCGCGGCCTCTTCGTACTTGTAGCTCCAGCGACCGTAGTAGAGCCGCGTCTTGCCCGCGAACTTCGCGGCATCGTCGGCCGGGTCGTTGTTCATCACGAGCAGCACCTTGCCCTTCAGGTCGACGGTGCCGAAGTCGTCCCACTGCTGCTCGGGCGCGGTGATGCCGTAACCGACGAACACCAGCTCGGCAGCGCGCCATTCGGCTTCGGCGGCGGCGCTGCCCGCGACGGCCGTGAAGAAGTCCGGCGCTGCGAAGGAGGCGCTGCCGCTCCTCCCATTCGCCGACAGCGACCGGGTCACCGTCGAGGTGATGCCGAGGATCGGTACCGGCTGCATCCACGAGCCGTTCTCGGCTGCGGGGCGCAGTCCGCTCGCCTGCATCTGCCGCGCAATGTAGGTGCGTGCGAGGGCGTCGCCGCGGGTTCCGGGGCCGCGGCCCTCGAGCAGGTCGTCGGCGAGGAAACGGACGTGCGCCTCGAGCACGCACTTCGTGATCGCGCGTCCGGCCGAGTCGGTGTCGACCGTCGCGCACGCGGTGGCAGCGGCCGCCATCAGGAGGAAGGAGGTTCTCATCGGGTGGTCTTGGACAGGAACGACAGATCGCTCGGGGGCGTGAACTCCTCGGGCGTCACTCCACGGCGGAACAGGCGCGCGCGCGTCGTGCCGCGCAGTTCAATGCGTTCGCCGGTGACGCGCAGCATGCAACCCTCGCGCAGCCCGAGCACGGGCACGGTGTGCTCTTCGTGGAACTGTCGGATGCGCTCTTCGCGCGTCTCGCCCATGTGCGTGCTCGACGGGTCGGTGTCGAGGTAGTGCGGGTCGATCTGGAACGGCACGAGCTGCAGCGCGGTGAACGACGGCGGCTGCACGATCGGCATGTCGTTCGTCGTGCGGATCGACAGCGTCGCGACGTTCGTGCCGGCGCTGCTGCCGATGTAGGGCATTCCGCTCAGGGCGCGGCGCTGGATCGCCTGCAACAGCTGGTAGTGGTACAGGGCCGACAGCAGGCGGAACGTGTTGCCGCCGCCGACGAACACCGCGTCGACCTCGTCGACGACCGCCGGCGCGTGCTTGTGCAGGTGCGTCGAGATCAGGTCGTGGCCCATCGCGGCGAACGCGGCGCGCGCCTTGTCGAAGTACGCGTCGTGGTCGTGCAGCGCGTACGGCACGAACAGCACCTTCTTTCGCGCCCCGAGCATGTCGCGGATCTCGGCGGCGCAGTGACCCAGGTAGGTGCCGCCGTGCATCGTCGAATTGCTGACGAGCAACGCGCTCACTCTGCTGCGATCGTCGTCGGGCACGCTCGCCACGAGGGCGTTGCGAACGGCGTCGACGCCGAGGCCGAAGCTCGTGAGCACGTTCGCCCCGACGCTCGTGCCTTCACGCACGATCCCGAACAAGACGTGCTGGCTGCCGATGAACGAGTGGCCGGCGAGATGAGCGCCCTCGAGCGAGAGCTCGAGCACACGCTTCGCTTCGGGCGTGAACGGCAGCTGCGACTGCGCGGTGCCCGGCCCTCGCACGAGGACCTGGTCGAGAGCGAAGCGCAGCGCGAAGTCGTCGATGCCCGCGCGGGTCAGGATCGCCACGCCAGAGCAGGCGGGCGCGTCGAGCATCCCGAGCAGCAGGTGCTCGGGAGCGATCGCGTCGTGACCGTGGGCGATGGCGGCGCGGCGCGCCATCGACATCGTTTTCTTGGCGTGGTCGGAGAAGCGATCGAACATCCGGGGGCTCCTGATCGGCCGCGCAGCATACGCGGCCGATCCGCGAGCCCGGCGATCACTTGTCGGTCACGGTGATCGTGATCGAGTTGCCGGCGACGACGTCGCTCACCATGAACTTGGCGCCGACCTTCGCGTCGGCGGGCAGCTTCAGGGCCGCGGTCTTCGTCGCGGCGTCGACGGGCAGCGCGCTGACCGCGCCGGCTTCGTCCGCGAGCACCAGCTGCGTCGCACCTGACGCGACGACGAACTGGATCGTGTCGCCGGCCTTGCCGGTCGACGCGTCGCCCGCCGTCTTCAGCGCGGTCTCCTTGTGGTGCGCCGGGATGTGGTCCGGGAACAGCTTGTGCGCGACGTTCGTGCGGTAGAGCGCCCAGCAGACGGCAGCGAGCACGAAGAGCGTGAACAGGAGCCGCGGCCACGGGCTCTTCTTCGGCGCGTACGGGTCGACCAGCGAACGCTCCGAGCCGGCCGGGATGCGCGGCAGTTCGGTCAGGGATCCGCCGAGCGGGATGTTCACGCGCGTCAGCGTGTTCACCGCCCAGCCGTTCGCGTCGAGGATCGGGCCGAGGTTGCGCTGCCGCAGCTTCAGCCACGCGATGAACATCGACGGCCCGGAGATCGCGAGCACGATGCCGATGATGCCGAGGGGGATCCACACGCCGAGGTCGAGGAAACCGGTCAGCAGCGCGGTGAACACGCCGGCGATGCCGGACACGGCGACGCCCAACGCGGCGATCGTGCCCACGTCGAACTTCGGCTTCGGCGGCGCCGCGCCGGTCTTGGCGGCGTCACCTGCGGCCGCGGCTCCCGCGGCGAGCTTCGCGTTCGCGGCCGAATCGGCCTCGGCGGCCTTCTTCGCGATCGCCTCCTGGATGCCGCGCAGCACCTTCTTGTACGGCGACCAGAACGCCTGCCGGATGCTGATCGGGTTGCTGACGATCTTGGTGATCGTCGCATCCCAGTCGCGACCCTTGCGGTCGTAGAAGATGCCGTTCCTGCCTTCGAACAGGTTGTCGCTGTCGCCCGCGGTGAACGCGCAGGCCACGCTCATCTTCTCGCCGCCCGGACGCGTGCAGTCGACGTACGCGAGGAACGCGTTCGACATCGGCGCCATCTTGCCGTGCTTGCCGGCGTCCTGGACGTGGAAGCACATGTCGCATGCGCGGCCGTCCAGGTAGAGCGTCCCGGCCTGGAAGATCGCGCCGCGGCGAGCATAGAAGTCCGTGAACGCGACGTAGTTGTTCAGCAGCTTGTGCAGGTCGCGGTGCAGGTAGGTGAGCTTCTCGACCCGCCCCATGGCCTCGACGTCGCCGGCGACCGCCTTGTCCTCGTCGATTGCCTTCTGCAGGGCGGCCTTCGTGCCGCCGGCGAGGATCTCGCGCACGCGCGCCTTGCCGAGCTTCTCGACGGCGCCGCCTGCCTTCTTGCCGAGCCAGGCGCCGTACGCGTCGAGCTTCGCGCAGAGTCCAGTCCAGTCCGCTTCGGTGAGCGAGTCCTTGTCCTTGCAGCACGCCGCCTTGAAGGCGCCGATCGCGCCCGACCACGCCGGGTTCACGCCCTTCGTCAGAGCGAGCGGCTTGTTGGCCTCGACGAGCGTCAGCGGGAAGTGCGCGACTTCGTCGGCGGTGATCGTCAGGTCCTTCGCCGCGGCGGCGATGTAGGCGTCCTGTTCACGGTTGACCGCGGCGAGAGCTCGCGGGTCGAACGCGGCGAGCCGGCAGCGGCCGAAGTAGTCGTCGATCTTGCCGCGCACCGCGCTGAACGCGGCGTACGCGGCGGCGGTGCCGTCGCCGAACGGCGCCACGGCCTTGTCCGTTTCGCCCGTCTTCTGCCATGCGTCGAAGTCGGTGCACGCGGCGAAGAACGCATCGAGCTGCGCCTGGTCGAAGCCCGGCTTGCCGGAGCGATCGGCGGCGCCGCCCATGCAGGCGACGATGTCGGCGGCGACCGCAGCGGCCTTCGCGTCCTCGATCGAGTCGGGAGGGACGATGCCGTCGCCGTTCTTCTTCGCCTTCGCGAAGACGTCGGCGGTCTTGGTCGCGTCCGCGGTCGTGATGACCGCGGCTTCCTTGCCGAGGCTCTTCAGGATGTGCGTCGCCGACGCGAGCAACGCTTTGCCTTCGGCGGTGTCCTTGCGCAGGTTCGCGAGAGCGACGCCGTCTTCGCCTTTCACCAGCGAGTCGGCGTTCTGCAGCACGTCGCGCAGCCACTTCACCGCTGCCATGATCTCGGGCGGCCGCACGTGCGCATCGTTGTCCGTGTCGAGCAGTTGCAGTGAGCGCGAGTCGATCTCGAGTCCTTTGACCGGACAGCTCAGCGCGACCCAGAGCTTCTGGTCGAGCTGGTCGAGATTCAGGATGTCCGCGCCCTTGTCGAGGCGGACCTGGTCGACACCGCCGGCGCGGTAGAACGACCAACGGTGGGAGGCTTTCTGGGCTGGTTGGGCCATGGCGAGACCGAGGGAGGTGAGGTGTGCCCCCCGAAATGGGGGGGCGGAGAGTTTGGCGACTGCCTTGCGGCGGTCAAGGCGATGGCGTTTGCCTGCGCTGCGTGTCGTCGCGATGGACGATCGGCGCGATGCCCGTCAAGATGGCTGCGTGGCTGCCGATGGATCCGACCGCGCCGTAGGCTTCCTCCCGACCCGTTGGTCCCTCGTGGCGCGCGCTGTGGGCGTCGATCGCGCCGTCGCATCCCGTGCGCTCGGCGAGTTGTGCGAGATCTACTGGGTGCCGCTGTATGCGTGGCTGCGGCGCACCGGTCGGCCGCACCCGGACGCGCTGGATCTCGTGCAGTCCTTCTGCGCCGAACTGCTCGAACACGGTGGCCTCGACGGCGCCGACGCCGACAGGGGCAGCTTTCGTGCGTACCTGCTGGGGGCGCTGCGTCATTTCGTCGCGAACGAAACCCGCCGCGAGCGCGCGGAGAAGCGCGGCGGCGATCGGATCGCGCGGTCCCTGGACGGTCTCGACGCGGTGAACGACACGATCGCCGCGAACGAGCGCACGCCGGAGGAGGAGTTCGAGCGCAGCTGGGCCCAGGCGCTGCTCGACCGGGCGACCAGCCGTCTGCGCGACGAGTACGCGGCGAGGAGCCGGCTCGACCTGCTCGACGCGTTGCAGCCGGCGCTGCTCGCCGACGCCTCGATCGAATCGCACGCGACGACGGCCGCGCGGCTCGGCACGAGCGAGGGCGCCATCAAAGTCGCGCTGCATCGCATGCGCGGCCGACTGCGCGAACTCATCCGCGAGGAGGTGCTCCACACCTTGGACGACCCGGCGCGCGTCGACGACGAGATCCGGAGCCTGATGACGGCGTTCGCCGCGTCTGGATCGACCGCAAGGCGCGCGCTGTAACCTTCCGCGCGCCCTGGTTCATCGTCGTCCATGGCCACCACGAAGCCGTCCTCTCCCAACCGCTGCGAACGCTGCGACGCGGATCTGCCACCCGGCAAGACCTCCGGCCACTGCCCGCGCTGCCTGCTCGAACTCGCCATGGCACCGGAACAGCGCGACGCCTCCGGTCCCGGCGGCGAGCCCCCGTCGATCGCGGAACTGCAGCCGCTGTTCCCCGCCCATGAACTGCAGGTGCTGCTCGGGCGCGGAGGCATGGGTGCGGTCTACCGGGCGCGGCACTTGAAGCTCGACCGGCTCGTCGCGATCAAGGTGCTGCTGCCGGACCTCGTGCGCGACCCGGCGTTCGCCGAACGGTTCGAACGCGAGGCTCGCGCTCTCGCGCTGCTCGGCCACCCGGGCATCGTCGGCGTGCACGACTTCGGCCGCGCCGGCGAGTTCTTCTTCCTCGTGATGGAGTTCGTCGACGGCGCGAGTCTGCGCGACCTGCTGCACAGCGGCCGCCTGTCGACGCGCGACGTGCTCGCGTTCGTGCCGCAGCTCTGCGACGCGCTGCAGTACGCGCACGACCACGGGGTCGTCCACCGCGACATCAAGCCGGAGAACATCCTCGTCGATCAGGACGGCCGCGTCCGCATCGCCGACTTCGGCCTCGCCAAGCTCGTCGGGCGTGAAGCGTCGAAGATCGCGCTCACACGAACGGAGCAGGCACTCGGCACGCCGCTGTACATGGCGCCCGAACAGATCGGCGCCGCCGGCTCGGTCGATCACCGCGCCGACCTCTACTCGCTCGGCGTCGTGGTCTACGAGATGCTGACCGGCGTTCTGCCGATCGGCCGCTTCGAGCCGCCGTCGGCGAAGGCGCGCGACGCGCGCCCGTTCGACCCGGTCGTCATGCGTTCGCTCGCCAACGACCCGGCGCGGCGCTACCAGCAGGCGCGCGACGTGAAGCACGCCGTCGAGGTGGCGGGCAGCTCGTCCGGGGCGCCGGCCGATTTCGCGTTGCCGGGGCCGATCCTGCGGCTGCGGCCGTGGATCGGTTCGGTGGTGATCCTCTGCGCGACGTTCGCCGTATGGGTCCACATCGGTCCGGGCTCGGGATCGAGCGTGATCAGCGCGGTCTACCCGCTCGGCAGCCCGCACGTGAATGCGTGGAACGCATCGTTCCTGCGGATCCCGATGTGGTTCGTGCTGCCGCTCGCGCTCGCGATCAGCACGCTCTCCGCGTTGCGAGGGATGGGGCATGCCGTGCCGCCGAACACGCCGCTCGTGCTCGCGGCGATCGGTGCGATCTTCTGCGGCCTCCTGAACCTCGCCGGCGTGCAGATCCCTGGGCGGGCCGTGTCGACCGACATCGGCCCGCTGGTCTCGGGCGTCACGTTCGCGTGGTGGACGATCTTCGAGGTGCGCGCAATGATCGCGCGCATCCGCGGTCACCGGCGCAGCGTCGCGGCGAACACCGACGGCTCGTCGCGACGGACCGCGTCCTGAAGTGCGAGCGAGCGATCGATCGCGGGGGCACTGAACCCGAACGGCAGCGTCGGTCCGTCGAGCGACTCCCACGACGGCGCGCTGGCGCGTCGCTCGAGTTCGCGGCGACATGCGGAATGCAGGTTCGTGTCGCCGCTCGCCGCGGCGATCGCGGCCAGGTTCGTCGCGGCGGGTACGTAGTCCGGATCCGCGGCAGCGGCGCGCTGCCAGAGCCGGAACGCGGCGTCGCCGGCGGAGGCGCCGCGCCAGCGCATCGTCGCGATGCCGAGGAGATTGAGGGTCCGCGGGTCGTCGGGAGCCAGTTCGTGCGCGGCGAGCGCCGCAGCCGCGATGGTCTTGCCTTCGGCCCAAGTCGTCAGCATCGCGGTCGCGCGCCCGAGCACACGGTCCGCCTCGGTCGACGCGGGTCGACCCGAACCCGGTGTCGCGATCACGTCGCGGAGCACGCCGAGCCGGTTGCCGAGCCGGTGCTCCTGCACGCGGCGGTGCCCCGCGGCGGCGATGCGTTCGCAACGTGCGCGATCGGCCAGGAGCGAACGGACCACTTCTTCGAAGTCGTCGTCATCGTGCAACACGCACTCCTCGTCGGGGACGAAGAAGTCGCGCACTTCGAGATTGTCCCGCTCCATGAGGAGCAGCGCGCCGCACGCGGGGACCTCGAACGCTCGCAGGTTCATCTCGCCGCGGATCGCGCGGTTCCAGCCGACGCGGCAGCGGTTCAGGAAGCGCGCGTAGTCGTGGCCGTACACGCCGCCCAGTACCTGCACCGAAGCACCGGACTTCGCCAGCCCGCGTACACGATCGAGCCACGGCGCCCGTTCGCGCTGCACGACCGGGTTGAGGTTGCCCGCGAAGCCGACGTCGACGGCGCGCGCGCCGACCTCCGGGAGCAAGCGGTGGAAGGGCCGCTTGTGCGCGTACTGGCACCAGTAGCGCACCGAAGCGAACGACAGGCGGCGGAACAGGTCCTGGCCCCGGCGGTCGCAGAGAAGCACGTCGAAGAACGGCCAGAGCCCGACGAGGTAGGGCAGCGACAGGTTGTAGTCGGAGACCACTCCGACGATCGGGATCGGGCAGTGCTCGAGGCCGGCGGGCAGCGGTTCCTGCTCGGGCCACCAGATCATCAGCACGTCGGGGCGGAAGCCGCGCGGCAGCGCGCGCTCGAGTTCGTCCCAGCTTCCCGTCGACGGATCGAACGTGACGTCGAACGGATAGTGCACGCCGTCGACGAGCATGCGATGGGCCGGTCCGTACGTGACCAGTTCGATCCCGTGCATCGCCGCGCGGTCGTCGAAGCACTCGAGCGGCAGGTTGCAGAGGATGCGCACGGGATCAGGCCGCGGGCAGCGAGGCGAGGTTGGCGCGGGCGTCGCCGTGGTCGGGCTGCAGCATCAGCGCACGTTCGAAGTGGTCGCGCGCGCCGCGCAGGTCGCCGATCTGGAAGAGCACGACACCGAGCCGGTTGTGGGCGTCCGCGGTGCGCATTCCGACGGCGAGAGCGACGCGGAACGCCTGCACCGCTTCGCCGAGGCGACCGAGCGCGTGCAGCGCGTGGCCGCGGCCCACGTGCAGCGCCTCGTCGTCGCAGCCGTTCGCTGCGAGCGCATTCCAGATCTCGAGCGCACCGTTTGCGTCGCCGGCCTCCATGCACGCGTTGGCCGACTCGAGCTGGAGGCGCGTCTCGTCCACCGGTTCGTTGCCGGCGCCGGACACCAGCCGCAGGGGCGCGGGCGCCGCGGGCGCCGCCGCCGCGACGCTGCGCGCGAGCACTGCTTCGAGCTGCTCGCCGTGGCGATCCAGGTGGTAGCACGCCGCGAGTTCGAGTCCGCTGGTGCGGAGTCCGGCGCGAACGTCGCGCATGGCGCCGGCGAGCACGATCGCCTCGGCCATCGCCGCGGGGTCGCGAGGCGGAACGAACAACGCGTACCGGGTGTGGCCGACCTTGGCTTCGTGACCGCGGAAACACGGGATGTCGGTGAGGATCGTCGGGACGCCGCAGGCCATCGCCTCGATCGCGGGAAGGAAGAAGCCCTCTTCGTTGCCACTGCTCGTCGCGACGAAGACGTCGAGCGAGCGGTAGAAGTCGCCCATGCGCGATGGCGGCAGCTTCTGGTGCCACTCGATCGGGAAGGACGTCTTCAGTTCTTCGGGCGCCGGCGCGGTGTTCGTCGCGCGGACCAGCACGAGCTTCTGCCCGGCGCGGTGGGCCAGATCGCACGCCGCGTAGCCGGTCGGCAGGTCCTTCCAGCCGACCTGCCACGGCCCGACGATCCCGACCCGGAGCACGGAGCCGGGTTCGCGTTCGGGGCCCGGCGTGTGCACCCGGTGGTCGATGACGTGGTCGACTTCGTGCGCGTCGACGCCGAAGCGTTCGCGCAGCAGCTTCGTGAGGTACGGCGCGATCGTGACGTGGTGCATGCGCGGCAGCCGGTAGACCGCCTCGATCCGGTCGCGCAGCGCGGCGTTCTCGGGGAAGTCGCCCTCGTAGCCCTGACAGAAGTGGATGGGCACACCCTTGTCGGCCCCGGCGCACGCGGCCCACGGCACCGTGGACCAGAACGTGCCGATCACGACGTCGCCCGGCGGCAGGTTCTCCGGGCGGAAGTCCGGCACGCGGCGGAACGCGCACTCGATCTGCATCCACGCGGGCGGCCCGCTCCGCGACAGCACGGTGACCTGATGGCCGCGCCGGTGCAGCCAGTTCGCATCTTCCAACGCCACCTTCACGCCGCCCCACAACTGGTCGACGGCTTCCAACAACCACGTGATTCGCATCGTTCGCTCCTGACGGACTCCCATGATCGACCCGATGCCATGGGCGAACTTGAGCGGCGCGCCCGGCCTTGGCTTTCGGCGCGCGCCTTGGGCATGATCCCGGGCCCCCGTGAACCCCCTGATCCGCGTCATCCCGGCCTTCCTGGTGCGGACGTTCGCCAGTCCTTACGTGGCGGGCGACAGCCTGGAGAAGGCGATGGGGGTCGTGCACAAACTGCGCAAGGATCGCGGGTTGCTCGCCACCCTCGACCTGCTGGCCGAGGACATCCGCACGGATGCCCAGGTGCAGCAGAACCTGACGACCTACCTCCGGATGGTCGACGCCGCGGCGGCGCCCGAGGTGCCGGCCGACGCGCGCCCGACGCTGTCCTTGAAGCCGTCGTCCTACACGACCGCCGGCATGCACGAGGGGGGCGACGGCAAGGGTTCGCTCGACGCGATGCTGCAGATCGTCCGCGCTGCGGCCGCCAAGAACGTCGCGCTGACGATCGACATGGAGGGCCGGCACTGGACCGACTTCACGCTCGACGCGATGCGGCGCATCCACGCCGAGGGCCATCGCCACGTCGGCTGTGTGCTGCAGACCAGGCTCCATCGCACGGAGAGGGATCTGGAGGCCCTGCCGCCGGGGCAGCGCGTCCGGCTCGTGATCGGCATCTACCGCGAACCGTCCGACGTCGCGCTGGTGGACAAGCCGGCGATGAAGGACCGCATGTTGGTGTTCGCGGAGAAGGCGCTCCGGGCCGGGCACTACGTAGAGTTCGCGAGCCACGACGACGCCTACGTGCGCCGCTTCGTCGAGCAGGTCGTGCCGAAGGCCGGGGTCGGCAAGGACCGGTACGAAGTGCAGATGCTGTACGGCGTGCCGCGGGAACGCTTTCTGGCCGACCTGCGCCGCCAGGGCATCACCGCGCGGCTGTACGTCCCGTTCGCGCTGAGCTGGGACCTGGCGATCCAGTACCTGCGGCGGCGCCTCGACGAGTACCCCGCCATGGTGTGGCTCGTGACCAAGAACCTGCTGTCGCGCCGGTGATCCGCGGCCTCGACGTGGCTTCCGGGCCGCGTTTCGGTATACTTTTCGCCCCCATGGATCCACTTGCCACCATTGTCGAGCGGCTTTGCGCCTGGAAAGACGTCAACCGGGAGAAGAAGGACGGGAAGGACAGCTTCTTCGTGCGCGGCCAGGTCTTCGCCTACCTCGGCAAGAAGGGCGTGGTCGTGAAGTTGGCGCCGCCGCAGGTGACCGAGGCGCTGAAGATCATCGGCGCCAAGCGCATGCCGGACGACGGGGATCCGCACTCCCGCGAGTTCGTCGAGATCCCGGTCACCGGACCCCGCGAGGTCGAGCGGGCGATGATGTGGTTGCGCCGTGCTTGCCGCCTCGGCCGCACCGCCGCCGGACCCGTCTGATCGCCGGCTGAACCTCGAGGCCCGGACGTCCGTGGACGAGTGGACGGCGCCGCTATGGGCGCGTCCAGGGCACGTCGGGCACGCCGGCCACGTGGTTTGCCCGGCGCGCCCACGAGAAGAACAGATCGGAGAGCCGGTTCAGGTAGATGCCGATCGGCTCGGGAACGCTCGAGGCACCGTTCGTCGGCGTCGTCGCGTGCACGAGCGTCCAGTAGCGTCGCTCCGCCCGACGGGCGACCGTCCTCAGCACGTGCAGCAGCGCCGCGATGCGGTTGCCCGCCGGCAGCACGAACGTGCGCAGCGGCGGCAGCGAGGCCTCCGACGCGTCGATCCAGCGCTCGAGTTCGCGGATGCCCGGCTCCACCCGCGCCAAGGACGCCCTGCCGCCTTCCGTGGCGAGGTCTGCGCCGATGTCGAAGAGCGCATTCTGGATCGCGGCGACGTTCGCGTCGAACTCGGCCTCGAGCCCCTCGGAACGCAGGAGACCGAGGAAGGAGTTGAGTTCGTCGATCGTGCCGTACGCCTCGATCCGGACGTGGTCCTTCGGCACCCGCTGGTTGCCGAACAGGCCGGTGTCGCCGTGGTCGCCGGTCCGCGTGTAGATGGGCATGGGTTCGCCTTGTAACCGGGCGCGCGGATTTCTTCGCGGCTGGCGGCCGGAGTCTGCACGCTCCCCGGTCGTGGCGCATAATCGCCGCCCCGAGGCCACCCATGCGACTCCCCGCCGCTCTCGCCGTCTCCCTCTCCGCCGCGACGCTCGCGCTCCCGATCTCCGCCCAGACGCTCGAACTCGACGTCATCGGCGGCTCCATGCCGGGAGTGCTGGCGATGGACGTCTATCCGGAGACCTACCCTTTCGAGTTCTTCATCGTGATCCCGTCGACGATGCCGGGGCCGACCTTCCTGTCCTGGTTCGATCCGAACGACTCCCGCACGCTGAACGTCGGCCTCGACCTGCTGTCGCTCGCGTGGCTCGGATTCGCCGAGCCGGACGGACACTTTCGCGTCGCGCTGCCGATCGTGCCCGAGCCTTCGTTCATCGACACACCGATCTACGCGCAGGCCGGCACGCTGGTGTTCACGCCGACCCTGTTCGACCGGATCAGCAATCCGACGGCGTTCCGCTGGGCCAACTCGGGGACCTTCCGCGATCGCGCGATCTCCATGGCGAGCCCGCGGGTCTTCGGGACGGCGCTGCCGCGTCCCGATCGCAAATGGATGGTCGCGGGCGGCGGCGGTGGCGCACTGCTCGCGCAGGTCGGGTTCGACACGACGGACGTCTACGACCCCGTCGCCGACACGTTCACTCCCGGACCGAACCTGACGACGCCGCGGTCGATGCACACGGCGACGCTGCTCCCGAACGGTCGCTGGCTGCTCGCGGGCGGCGTGAACGCGTCGAACGATCCGCAGCCGTCGTGCGAGGTCTACGATCCGACCACTGACACGTTCTCGGCGGTGGCGTCGATGGCAACGCCTCGCATGGGGCACACGGCGACCCTGCTGAACAACGGCAAGGTGCTCGTCTCCGGCGGCCTGCAGGCGCTCACCGTCGTTCCGACCCAGCTCTCCGCGATCCACGACATCACGAACACCGCAGAGGTGTACGACCCCGTCGCGGACACCTGGACCGCGGTGCCGAACCTGTCGACGCCGCGCGCCGGACACGTCGCGATCCTGCGCCCCGACGGCAAGGTGCTGCTCGCCGGGGGCCTCAGCTGGGACAACGTGATCGTCATCGGCTGGCTCCCCGCGGTGCGGCGTTCGTGCGACCTATACGATCCGATCGCGAACACGATGACGAGTGCGCCGCAGATGGCGACTGCGCGTTCGCTGATCGACCCGATCGACCTGGGTGGCAACCGGTGGCTCGTCGCCGGCGGTATCACGGCGCTGACCTTGACGAATCCGGGGACTCCGACGGCGACCGCCGAGATCTACGACGCGGCGCTCAACACGTGGACCACCGTCGGCTCGATGGCGGCGGCGCGCGGCAACCAGCGCGGGTGGGCGATCGGCGGCGGCAAGTTCCTGCTCGCGGGTGGCGCCAGCGGTTCGGTGCTGAGCCCGACGCCACTTGCCACGACGGAGATCTTCTCGACTGCGACGAACACCTTCTCGGCCGGGCCGGCGATGACGTCGCCGCGAGCGGGCGCTGCCGCGTTGTTCACCCCTTACGGCCAGATGCACCTGTTCGGTGGCGCTTCGAGCGGTGGTCCCGTGACCGCTGCGACGGAGTGGTACTTCTTCTGAGCCACCAGCACCCATTGCTCGTCCGGCTCGGTGCGACGGTGCGCGCGTTGCGCAAGTCCCGTGGCTGGACCCGGCGCGATCTCGCGCGGCGAACGGGAATCAGCGAACGCTTCCTCGCCGACGTCGAGACCGGTCAGGCGAACCCCTCGGTCCTCCGCCTCGTCGAACTCGCCGAGGCGCTCGAGGTGGCGCCGGCCACGCTGCTCGCGGGGGAGATCGCCGCAGCGCGCCGTCACGTGGCGCTGCTCGGCCTGCGCGGCGCTGGCAAGAGCACCGTCGGCCCGCGTCTCGCAGCGGCGCTCGGGTGCACGTTCGTCGAACTCGACTCGTGCATCGAGGCGGCGACCGGATTGCAGTTGTCCGAGATCTTCCAGATGCACGGCGAGGCCTACTACCGCGCGACGGAGCGCCTCGTGCTGTCGAAGCAGCTCGCCGGAGAACCCTGCGTGCTCGCCGTCGGTGGCGGCATCGTCACCGATCCGCAGAGTTTCGCGCTGCTGCGGCGCTCGGCGCGCACGGTGTGGCTGCGCGCCGAGCCCGAAGATCACTGGCAGCGTGTCATCGCGCAAGGTGACCTGCGCCCGATGGCCGACAACGAGCAGGCGTTCGGCGATCTGCGCCGCATCCTCGCCGAACGCGATCCCCTCTACCGCCTGGCGGACGTCGTCGTCGACACCTCGGCGCGCTCCGTCGAACAGGTCGTCGACGCAGTCCGCGCCGCCCTCGCCGAGGCCGGAGCAGCGTGACCTTCGTGTGCATCCCGTAAGGCCGACACGACGTATGCACGATCGATGCCCACCAGCGCGATCCCCGAAGTCCGCCTGACCGTCCGCAACGACCGCCCCGTGCGCGCCGACGGCGACTTCGTCCTCTACTGGATGATCGCCGCGCGACGGCGCCGAGTGAACTTCGCGCTGCAGCGGGCAATGGAGATCGCGAAAGAACTCGATCGCCCGCTGTTCGTGCTCGAAGCGCTGCGCTGCGACTACCGCTGGGCCAGCGACCGGCTGCACACGTTCGTGCTGCAGGGCATGGCGGACAACGCTGCCGACTTCGCGGCGGCGAACGTTCGCTACTGGCCGTACGTCGAGCCGGAGCGCGGCGCGGGCAAGGGACTGCTCGAAGCGCTCGCGGCGCGGGCGTGCGCGATCGTCACCGACGACTTCCCGTGCTTCTTCCTGCCGCGCATGGTCGAAGCGGCCGCGGCGCGTGTGCCGGTCCGGCTCGAGGCCGTCGACGGCAACGGGCTCCTGCCGATGCGCGTCGGCGACAAGGTGTTCGGCCGCGCGTTCGACTTCCGCCGCTTCCTGCAGAAGGTGTTGCCCGCCCACCTCGGCGAGTTTCCCACCGGCGATCCGTTGCGCGGCGTCGACGGGCCGGTTGCCGACGTGCCGCGCGGCCTCGCGAAGAGCTGGCCGATGGCGTCGCCGGCGATGCTCGCTGCCGAGCCGAGAGCGCTGGCGGCGTTGCCGATCGACCACGGTGTGCCGCCGGGTGTCGTGCGCGGTGGGGCGGTCGCCGCGGGTGCCGCGCTTCGTTCGTTCTTCGCGACGAAGCTGGCCCGCTACGGCGAAGAGCGCAGCGACCCCGACGCCGACTGCGCGAGCGGCCTGTCGCCGTGGTTGCACTTCGGCCATCTGTCCGTCCACCAGGTGTTCGCCGGACTCGCGAAGCACGAAGACTGGTCGCGCAGCAGCATCAAGGCGACGACGAGCGGTCAGCGCGGCTGGCTCGGCATGAGCGACGCCGCCGAGTCCTTCGTCGACGAACTCGTGACGTGGCGCGAGCTCGGCTACAACTGGTGCTGGCAGCGCAGCGACTACGAGGACTTCGAGTCGTTGCCCGACTGGGCGAAGGCCACACTGCGGGAGCACGCGTCGGATCCGCGCGACGGGCTCTACACGCTCGAACAGTTCGCCGCCGGCGCCACGCACGATCCGCTGTGGAACGCGGCGCAACGGCAGTTGCGCGAGAGCGGCGTGCTGCACAACTACATGCGCATGCTGTGGGGGAAGAAGGTGCTCGAGTGGTCGC
The DNA here is from genome assembly GCA_964538915.1 of uncultured candidatus Brocadiaceae bacterium. GTDB lineage: Bacteria > Planctomycetota > UBA1135 > UBA1135 > UBA2386 > JAEUHQ01. The sequence continues at coordinate 98,731 of CAZIFB010000008.1, forward strand.
GATCGCCGGAGGATGCCATGGCGATCCTGATCGAGCTCAACAACCGCTACGCGCTCGATGGTCGCAACCCGAACTCGTACACAGGCATCTCGTGGGTGCTCGGTCGCTACGACCGGCCGTGGGCCCCGACGCGGCCGGTGTACGGCGTGATCCGCTACATGAGTTCCGCCAACACCGTGAAGAAGCTGAAGATGAAGTCCTGGCTCGCGCGCTGGGGCGACGGCGCAGCGGCGCGTTGAGCCCGCGCAACGCAAGGTGACTTCCGGTTCATGGCACTAGCGTTCGACGACGACGACGTGGGCCTGCATGCGGCCTGTCACGTCGCGTGCGCCGAAGCGCCGGGCGATCGCGTCGGCGACGACGTCCGTGGCGGCGACCAGCTTGCCGGCGGCGCGTGCCTCGATCTCGCCGCGCAACGGCGTTCCCTGGCAGAACGCGACGGCGGGCACCCGAGGAGACTCGGCGCGGCTGTGCGTCGTGACCGTGGTGATGACCGGGGTCTTCGTGAAGCCGCCGCGTGCGACGTCCTGGGCGATGACGGTCTTGTCGTGATACCCGTACGGCAGGCGCGGCAGGAAGGACGGGGCGTCGCCGCGGAACGCGCCAGCGAGGGCCTCGGCCGTCGCGGCGGCGAAGTCGTTGTGTTCGAGGCGATCCCACACGTTGAACATCCATGCACCGCCCGGGCGGAGCACACGGTGCACCTCGGAGTGAGCCTTCGGCTTGTCGGCGAAGAACATCACGCCGAACTGGCACAGCACCACGTCGAACGAACCGTCGTCGAACGGCAGGTTCTGCGCATCGGCGCCCTGCCATTCCACGGGTCGCGCCGTTCGCACCTTCTTCGCCACGTCGAGCATCGGTTCCGCCAGGTCGGTTGCCACGATCGCGCACGCCGGTGACAGGGTGCGCGCCAGGTGGCGAGTGACGCAGCCGGTGCCGGCGGCGATCTCCAGCACTCGCGACGGACGCCGCGTCGCGACGCGTGTGACGAGGTCCGCGGCGTACGGCTCGAACAGGAGCGGCACGAGGTGCTGCTCGTACGTCTGCGGGATGGATCCGGCGAAGGAGCTGGCGGCGTCGTTGGCGTGCATCGGCGGGCGGGAGATCGTGCCGTCGCCCGGGCGTCGGTGCCGCAACTTCCCGGTTTCGGTCAGTTGCGCGGCGGCACGACCGCGGCGCGGCCCTTGCCGAAGAGGAAGAACCCCACGAGCGCCGCCGCCGGAATCGCGAGGATCCAGGGAGGCAGGTCGGGGATTCCGCGGCTGTCGCACAGCAACACGAGGAGCGCGGTCGCGACGTTCAGTGCCACGAGCAGCAGCGCGACGGCCGCGAAGAAGGAGAGTCGGCCACGCCGGCTCCACAACAGGACGCCGACCGCGGTCAGCGCGGCGAACGCACCGAGCGCGGCGCCGCCTGCGATTGCGTCGCGCGGCAGGAGCACGATGCCTTGCAGCAGCAGCCAAGCCGTGCAGCCCGACTGCGTGCCGAACCACGCCCCGGCGTTCCAGCGGTCGCTGGGTCGGCGCGATGGGGCCAGCGGTGTCATTCCCCGAGTATGCCCGGCCCCGGTCGGCAGCCCCCGGCTGACGTCGGGCGTTTTCGGCCGGGAGAGGCGCCGCACAGCCGGTTGGCGGCCACGCTGCCCCTTTCGCGAGGGCTTGGCGGGCCGGGAGAAGCCTGTTCTAGTTCGGCCTCGTTTCCTGCTCGCACGTTCGTCACCAGGATCCCCCTCATGAGCCACCACGCGTTTCGCATCCTTCTCTCCGTCTGCGCATCGGCCGCTGTCGCCAGCGCGCAGATCATCACCTGGGGGCCTGTGCTGCCCTCGGTCGCGCCGAGCGACGTCAGTACGAACGGCACACTCGTGTTCGCCGGCAACTCGCACGGACCCGGCACGCCGATCGGCGCGACGGTGAACGGAGTCGCGTTCACCGGAGGCTTCCAGCCGCTCGACTGGAACGGCTACATCACGACCGGTCTGAACGGTTCGACGACGGGCAACGCCGAGTACGACAAGCTGCTGAACGGTTCGCGCGCGATGCAGAACGCGTCGTGGCCGGTGGACAGCAACCCGACACCGTGGGGCGGCATCCGCCTCGACACTCTCGCCACGCTGAATGCCGGCTACGCGTACGAGGTCCAGGTCTGGTTCACCGACCAGCGGCTCGGCACGGTGTCGAACGTTCTCTACGACCGCGTGATGACGCTGAGTTCGGCGTGGGGCACCGCCACGGTCGTTGGCGGCGCGGTGACCAACGTTGGGTCGATGCTGCAGGGCCCGCTCTCCGGTCCGATGGATGCGGACCCGGACAACGCGCCTGCGATCCCAGGGACCGACACCGTCTTCGGCACGCACTGCACCGGCGTGTTCACCTACGTGCCCGGCGCCGAGACGTGGCTCCTGATCCAGGGTTCGCACCCGATCCCGAGCAATGTCCTCCAGCCTCACATCACGGCACTGCAGATCCGCGACCTCTCGTCCGCGCATCACTCGACGTACGGGACGGGCTGCTACGCGATCAATGCCGCCAAGGAGACGTTCTACGAGAAGTACGCGACCTCCGCGCTCGCGTCGGCGCGGCTCCAGGGCAACGTGATCCAGCTGATCCCGTCGCCCCCGGGCTACTTCGCCTTCATGATTCCGGGCGCTGCCGCGACCACCTACCTGCCTCCCTCGGGCGGTGCGACGCTCTTGAACACGTCGGATGACGGTGCAGACACGATCACACCGTCACTGCCGGTGCCGTCTCCGTTCGGCCCCGCGACGCAGGTGACCATCTCGCACAACGGGATCATCACCCTCGGCGCGTCGCCGAATCAGCCCGGTGACTACCAACCCACCGGGGCCGACGTCGCGTCGTCCACGGGCACTGCGTTCTACACCTGGCACGACTTCAACGACACGGAAGCGGGCAGCGGTCGCATCAAGTACGAAGAAGTCTCCGGCGTGCTCTACGTGACGTGGGATGGCGTCGAGGGGTACCAGAGCGGCACCAACCCGCACACGTTCCAGTACCAGATCGATCTCACGTCGGGCACGGTCACGATGGTGTGGCAGAACGTGAACCTCGCTTCGCTCGCGGGGCGCGAGTGGCTCACGGGCTACACGGACGCCGGCACGTCGATGGACCCCGGTTCGATCGACCTGTCGACCGCGCTGCCGCTGCAGACGGGGCCGGACATCACGATGCAGCCGCTCGCGCTGTCGGCCTCGCCGGCGCCGATCTACACGATCGGTGGCCCGTCGGTGCCGATCACGTACACGGCGTCGAACATGATCGACATCGTGCCCCCGCTCGGCATCGGCCTCGGCATCCTGCTGTTCAGCGTCGCACCGTTCCCGGGCGGGCTGGACATGGGCTTCCTCGACATGCCTGGCTGCAACCTGAACATCCTGTCGCTCGACGTGACGATCCCGCTGCCGGGCACGGCACCGACCGCGGCGGTCACGCTGTCGATTCCGCAGCCGCTGTCGCCAGGCCTCACCTTCTACTCGCAGGTGCTGTGCCTGTTCACGCCGAACAGCCTGCCGAACGGCCAGAACGCCTTCGGTGGCCTGCTCAGCAATGGCCTGCGGTCGTTCTTCAATCTGTTCTGAACGACGGAGAACCCCCGTCCGCGACTTCGCGGACGCGGCGGGGGTCGGAGTGGCTTCGCCGACGCGCTCGAACTCGCGCGTCGCGCAGGCGTCCCGAACCCTGACGCGGGCGGGGATCGCCGAGTAGCCTGACGAGCCATGCGTGGCGGAGCGCGACGTGTCGCCCGCCGCGCGTTCGAAACACCGGGAAGGAGGTCTCCATGTCGAGCGCCGCGTCGCTGAGAATCGTTCTGATCGGTGCCCTCCTCGGGGCTGCAACCGCTGCGCAGTCGCCCGCGGTGGGGGCCAAGGCGCCGCCGATCGACACGGCGGAGTGGCTCAACTGGCAGGGATCGCCGCCGACCCTCGAGTCGCTGAGCGGCAGGGTCGTGCTGCTCGAGTTCTGGGGCACCTGGTGCGCGCCGTGCGTGCGAGCGATGTCCGGGATCCAGCAACTCCACGACCGCTATGGCTCGCGCGGTCTCACCGTGCTCGCGATCTCCTACGAGTCACCCGACGCGATGCGGCCGTTTCTGCAGAAGAACGCCTACACCATGCCGGTCGGGTCGGACCCCGCCAAGAAGACGATCACGGCGTACGGCGTTCGTCGCTGGCCGACCACGGTTGTCATCGACAAGGAGGGCAAGGTCATCCATGTCGGCTCTCCCTACGATGCCGAAGCCGTCGTCGAGAAGGCGCTCGGATTGGAGGCGGGGCCGGGTGTCCTGCTCACCACGTACCTCGACAGCCTGAAGAGCACGTCCAAGCCGGCGCAGCGCGCGGCGCTCGAGCGGCTCGTCGAGAAAGCGCCGCACGAGTTCGATCTGGAGGCATGGGCGAGGGGGCTGTTGCCGCCGGAAGCGGTCAACGACGGATCGCCTCCACCCGCGTCCCCTCCGCCTGCAGCGACGCCGGTTGCACCCGGTGGTGATCCTGCCGACGTGTTGCGGCGATGCGTCCAGGCCTGGGGCAGCGACCCCGCGCAGCGTGTGGCACTCTTGCGCCAGCTCGGCGATTCGGGATCGAGGAGCTTCGACCTCGCGGCCTTCGCGAAGCAGGCGATGGGCAATGCGTTCCCCCTCGAAGTCGGTGAGCTGAAGTCGTTGCTGAAGGAGAAGAAGTACGCGGCCGTAATCGACGCGATCGCGCAACGGGCTCCGGCTCCTGCGGTGTTGGCTACCGCGTCGAAGGACTCGGCGCTGGCGACCTACTGCAAGAGCAAGGTCGGCGAGGCGCGCTTGATGGCCAAGAAGGGAATCATGGCGCAGGTCTGGCTGTTCCCCGCGGCGCTGCCGCGGGACGAGAAGGTCAACGAGGCGTTCTTCGACGAGCTCTCGGTCAGCGGGATGGCGATGAGTCCGGATCGCAAGTCGGTCACCGGCGTGATCCTCGGCGCCGAACAGGTCGGTCGCGATGCTGTCGCTGGCTACGTCCAAACCCGGATCGAGCACGCGTTGCTGATGGCCGATCTCGCGCTCGGCAAGGCTCCCCGAGTTCGCGAATTGCAGGACCTGGTCGCCCGCGAACGCGAAGCGATCGTCGAGGACCTGGAGCGTCGCTACGGCAAGGCGGTGCCGCGCTGACGGATCCGCGGCCCTTCGCTAGTGCCGCGTACCGGAAGAGAGCTTGTACTTTCTCCGGTCACGCCGTACGACGATGCATGCGCCTGGGAGGGCGTCATGCATGTGCTCCTTTGTTCGAGAGCTGACGCGAGTTGAAGGTCAGCAGCTGTCGCGGATCCTGAATTCCTCGACGAACGCGGTGATATTGCGACGCGCGCAGGTGGTCGCGTTCTCGGGGCAGGGCATGCAGGCCAAGCACATTGCCAAGCAGCTCTGCCTTCACGAGGAGTACGTGCGCGAGCTGATTCGACGGTTCGATGCCGGCTCGTTCGAGGCGCTGAAGCCGAAGCGACGCACCGGAAGACCTCGGGAGTTGGAGCCTGAGGAAGTGGCGCAGGTCGTCGAGATCGCCACGATGCGCCCCAAGGACTTCGGGCTGCCGTTGACCACTTGGTCGCTCCGCAAGCTCGCCGACTTCCTCGTTGCGCGCCGCATGGTCTCGAAGATCACGGCCAACATGATCGGTCGGATCCTTCGCGAGAACGGCGTCACGTTCCAACGCACGAAGACCTGGAAAGAGAGCGACGACCCGGAGTTCGTGCCGAAAAAAAGCGGATCACCAAGCTCTACGCGAAGGCACCGGCCAGCTCGAAGGTGATCTGCGTCGACGAGTTCGGCCCGGTGGAGGTTCGGCCGATGCACGGTCACTCGTGGCAGAGGTCTGGGCATCCGTCGCGGATTCGCGCCACCTACAACCGCGAGCACGGCGTGCGGCACTACATCTCGTCCTACGACCTCGCGGCCGACCGGTTGGTGATGCGCTGCTATCGCCGGAAACGATGGCAGGAGTTCTTGAGCTTCCTCAAGACACTGCGGCGCCAGCACTCAAGGAAAGTGCGATTGCACGTCGTCCTTGACAACTTCTCACCTCACCGACGCAGCGAGGTCGTCCGCTGGGCCAAGAACAACAACGTGCGCTTGGTGTTCACGCCGACCTATGCCTCGTGGCTCAACCGTATCGAGCCGCTCTTTGCCGCCCTTCGCTACTTCGCGCTGAAAACTCGGACTACCAGGACCACGAAGAGACTCGGCGGGCCATCAACGCCTACGTCGCCTGGCGCAACCGGCGACCGGACAACGTCAAGCTGCGACGGCTCGAGAAACACAAGCCGACTTCCGGTTCACGGCACTAGCTGCGCGTTGCAGCTTGGACTTCCTTACTGCGCGGTGAAGGTCACGATGTTCGTCGCACTCGACCCAAGGCCGTTCGAGACATCGCATTGGACCTCGTAGGAGACGCCGGCTTGTAGTAGCCGCAGGTTGGTTTGGCAGTGTTTCCTCGATGGATCGAGTCGCGCCGGCTGGGTAAGCCATGTCGACGTCCCCGCGGGCCGGACGAGGAACGTAGCTGTCGTCACTGGTCCGTCTGACAAACAGTAGCAGAGCGCCTTGCCACTCGGTCCAGGCACGACGATGAGGCGCGAGACGTCGGGATCGTTGGTGACGTCCACGGTCGCATCGACCGATGCCACGCCAGGGAAACTCGCGGTGATCTTGGCCTGTCCAGGACCGACCGGGATGACACCGCCCATGCGCGTGACCTTGGCTACGTTCGTGTCGTTGCTTGACCATGAAACAAGGCCGGTGACGTCCTTCGTGGGGCCTGTTGAGGAACCGAGGCGCAACTTCGCCGTGATGCCGATTCGTGGCCGCCCTGGGGTGATCGTGAGTCCTTCGTTCTCGAGTTCGAGGGCAAAGGGTGCCGGAACGGCCGCGTACACGGTTTCGAGAAGTCGTCCGTTCGTCGCGAACACGACCTGGCTGTTGCGAAGATCGACCACTGCGACGGTCGCGGGGAGAACGGAGCCGGGCAGTCCCGTCGGCACATGCAGCCCGGCGAAGGTCCACACGCCGTTGTAGTCCTGCAGGGAGCCGCGCCGATCCAGCATCTCGAACTGGCCTGCGACCATGGCGTAGTCGAGGCGAACCGCACTTCCAGGAGGAACTGCCGAGAACGCCAGGAGTTCGCTTCCTTGCTTCGCGCAGAAGCCGTTCTGCGGAATGGACACCGCGAGACCGTCGACAGTTGTCACCCAGTCCGTCGCGCCATGATTGGCCTTGAAGACGAGACCGTTGGCGAATTCGAGGATGAGGCGGGGGTCCCTGAGGATGCCCGCCGTGGGCGAGGCGACGTGTTCCGCAAGGAGTGCCGTCAGGCCGATCTCTGTTCCGTTTCGTTCGTAGCGGACCGACGTCACATGCGACGTCTGCATCGCCTTGGCGACGCACCCGATCTGGAAGTAGGAGCGGACTTGGTCGCGCCAAGTGCGGGACACGGTTGGGTTGTCCCCGGGGAAGGTGATGTGCGAGTTGTGACCATAGCTGAGGACTGTCGTCGTCCACTCGTCCAAGAACGTGGGTTGGTCCAACGGGATGTGTACAAGGGGTGCGTGGGGTGGGGCAGGGTCGAAGAGCTGGATGAAGTGATCCTCGAAGCCCATGCCGCTGTTGCCCGTGGCAAGCGGAATCACCTCACGAAGTTCGTAGTCGGGCAACACAGGCCCGGCAGAGTTGTTCGTGGCTCCCTGGTAGATCCACTGCGTCGGCAACGTGCGATTGGCACCGTCGGCGAGACCTGCGATGAACGTCGCGAAGCCGGCGCGCTGGTGGTAGCTCCCCTCTCCGAGGACCGGTCCCTCCAATGCGTCCTTGGTCGTACGGAAGATCCGGTCGCGGTAGGCCAGGTTCTGAGAGATTGACCGAGACTTGTTCGGATCGCCGCTTTGGTCGACTTCATGCCAGCCGGGGAGATCGGACATAGCATCGAGAAACGCGCCGCCGGTTGGGAATCCGTACTGGCCAGCGATGCGCCGCAGCACGGGGACGAGGTTGCCTTCGCGCGAGGCGTGATCGACGACTACGTTCTCATCGTCGTACCATGTGCGGCCAAGGACCGGATCGAGCACGAAGAGGCTCTGCACGAAGCCGGACTTGGGTAGCCCCACTGCGTCGTGCGCGCACTGTGCGGCGTTGTACAGGGGGTTGACATCGACGGGGAAATAGGAGTTGCCGATGATTAGGGCCGACCCGATCGGTAGTCCGCGGCCCATGGAACCAGTCTCAAAGTAAGGCGCGAAGCACCAGTTTGCGTCGCGACAGGCCGTGGCGTAGGACAAGAAGTTCGCGCCGGATCCCCAGAACGTGCCACAGGCAATCGCGGGAGCCTGAGGGACGAGGTCCGGCTGATTGACGTTGAAGGGGTTCTTGGCCCAACCCCACTTGCAGTGATAGACCTCGTCGAGGCCCGCGGCGGCACAGTCCTGCACCCAAGTCTCGGTGTTCGCAAACTGCCCGATCGCCGAGCAGAGCGTCACAGTGCGACCAGCCATGAGGCGACGATACTCTGATGGCGCCCGATCGACGACCATGAAGCAGTCGGTAATGTCGTCGGAGACAACGACGTAGCCGGTCTCGCAGACGGTCTCGTTGAGGTTGCCCTGCGCGTTCTTGTAGATCGCGGTTCCGACTTCACCGACGAACTGCGTGCCGATGACAGCAGGTGTCACGGCCACGATCTCGCTCGCAGGACTCACGAACCAGTCGATCGACCGAGTGCAGAACGTCGGTGTTCCCGCGGTCACTGCAACGAAGACCGGCACATGGTCCATGTAGGGGATATGGACGATGCCCGTAGCGGACGGTGTGCTACCGAAGTCGCCGCCGCCAAACGAGAAGCCTGCGTAGTTGGGGGCAGATGGAGTGCTGTCGGTCGCGTCGGTTGCCACTTCGACCTGCAGCGCCTTGCCGACAAGGCGGAAGGAGTAGGTCTTGTGACGCACGACGTTGGAAAGAGGCGGTTGGACGAACGTGTCTTCGTACCCGATGGAGACGGTCCCGTCTGGAGAGAGCGCGTGACCAACGAGCGTAGTGACGATGGAGTTGGCGGCGTATGCCCGAGGCAGCACGAGCGAACCGTAGTCGGCGTCACCGGGCGCGCTCAGTCGCGCGTACACTCCGGCCCCGACAACCGGTGTGATTCCCGTGGTGGTCTCGGTGACGTGGATCGTCCCGCTCGCGGTGACATCGACGCGGTACTCGACTTGCTTTCCTCCGTTGAGGTTGCGCAGACCGAGTAGGTAGCTGTTGGTGGTTGCATCGTAGGACGCGGTAGGAATGCCGACGGCTCGCGCCCCGCGCGGGAAGTGGCGCGCCTCGCTCTGAACGGACTGCGCGGGCGAAAGGGTTGATATGTAGCTCGCGGCTACGATGGGAGAGAGGAACAGGAATCGCATCGAATGGAGCAAGACGCGGTATGCCATTGGTCAGGGCCTCGTGGGTTCGCGGCGGAGTGAGGAGCTGGTGACAGGTTGCGTGATCAATACCTGTACCCGCGACTCACTTGGGGTTGGGATGACGCAAGTGCGTGCTGGTGGGCATTCGATCAGCCCCGCACTGTCGACGCCCCGACGACCGACTGACATGTAACCGACATGCAGATTCGTCGTGGGTTAAGAATCCGGGGAAAAGACGCACGGGAGTAGCGGTCACCGCCAGACTGGGGTTCGGCGCCCGAGGCCTGGATCGGCGAGATCCTCGGGGAGGCCTCGCGCATGTTGCGTCTTCGAGTTGTGCGCACACGGGGTCTGCGCCGATTCGTCGAGCAGGTGCAAGTTCCGCACGGGTCGCCACTAGGCTCGCTTCGGAGTCTCGCGCCTGTCGATGCGTCGATTCTGGCTGGACCAATCGCAACGTGCCCAGGACCCGAGCGCCGAGACGACCGTCCTGCGCCTCGACCACCTCAGTGAGGGGCCTCCACGGTCGTAGGAGCGCCGCACGGTAGGAGGCATCAACGTCCCACCGCCGCCCGCAACTTCGCCCTGTCCACCGCCGTGTAGATCGTCGTGCTGACGATCGAGCTGTGGTTCAGTGCGCTCTGAACCATCCGCAGGTCGCCCGTGCGCGCGAGCAGCGAAGCCGCGAACGCGTGACGGCAAGAGTGGGCGCTCTTTCCGGCGATGCCAGCCTTAGCGAACCACGCCGAGAGCCGCCGCTGCGCGTGCCGCATCGAGATGCGTCGCCCGTTGGCGACGAAGAGCGCTCCGTCGGAGCGCTTGCCGAGGAACGACCGCAGCGCCTTCGCCACCGCCTCCGGCATCACCGCCGTGGTTGGGCGGTCGTTCTTCGTGGTGCGCAAGGCGAGCTCGCCGTGCGCGAAGTCAATGTCCCCGACGTCGAGTGCGAGGGCCGAGCCGATGCGGATGCCGGTGCCCAGGAGCAACTCGACCAGCATCCTGTCGCGTGCCGCTTCGTCGCCCTTTGCCTCCGCGAGCACGTCGAGTAGCCGCTTCTGCTCGTCGGCGTGCAACGCCCGTGGCGGTGCGGGTGCGCAGCGGGCTCGGCGCAGCAACCTCGCGGGGTTCGTCGGGACCAACCCTGCATCGTGCAGGTGCTTCGCGAAGCACCGCACCGATGTCCGCATGGCGTTGAGCGACACCGCTTTCTTGGCCCCGCCGCGGCAACTCGACTTCGCGGCGTCGTCGGCGAAGAACCTGGCGAGCAGCGGCGGCGTCAACTTCGCGACGGAGGTGGGGGCGCGGGTGGCGACCAACCAGTTCGCGAGCGACGTGACGTGCCGGCGGTACTGCCCGATGGTATGCGGCGATCGGCCATCGGCTTCGAGCTGGAGCAAGAACGCTTGGAGTGCGGCTTGGACGTGCATGCCTGACATGCAGCCATGCGACGCCGCAGCAGCTCAAGGCGCATTCGCGGCCTGGAACGCGGCGTTCGCTTTCTGCTCGGAGCGGATGCTGCTGCGAAGTGGGGCGCGGGAGCAACGCCGCGCCGCGGATGCCGCTCTCACGCGCGAATGATCTGCGCGCTGGGCACGTTCGAGATGTGGGCCATCGTCTGCGGCGTCGCCGCGTTCGTGGTTGGCCTCCTGGGCGAGATGCGGCGCTCCTCGGCGGGGGAGCGAATCCTTCCGCGTCGCGGGCGGCGAGACCCGGAGCGCGAATCGCGCGGGTAGCGCGTGCTGCCCCCGGGGCGCATTCGAGGGGAAATGCGCCCGTTCGGGTCCCTGACGTAGAGGAAGAGTCAGAACATGCCGGCGCTCAGCCGAAGAGCGTTCGTCGCGGTTACCGCGACCCACCTGCCTTGGGCGTCGAGTTCGATCGGCACCATTTGATGAAAGAACGGCACCCCGACGAACGGTGGCGAGCTTGGCAGAAACAGATGGGAGTGAGCGGTGCCGTTCGTGGTGACCACTGCGTCCAGGATGTCCGGGGGGACAAGTAGGTCGCAGCCAGGGATGGCTTGGAGGAACGCCACCGTCAATGGCACAAGTCCCTGTGGGACCGATGCCAAGCTTGTCAGATGCAACACGATGGCGTTCTGCGGGAGGCCGCTTCCCGTCGCGTGGAATGTCGCGTCCACCCATGGGGGAGCATCGGCAACCAGCGTATTCCCGGAGCAGCCAGCACCGTAGGGCATGGAGCTGCCCGGGCAGCCCGATGCCAGATTAGCCAAGTAGGGGGAGACGGTCCCGTCCGCCATCACAAAGTCGCCTCCGGCGACGATCGATCCGTCAGAGAGTTCCGCGAACGCCACCACGATGTTGTCCATCCCGGTGCCGAGTGCGGACCACGTGCCACTGGATGTGTGCCAACGAGCCACTCGGCTCACCGGCGTTCCGGCCGCAGATGTGAAGCTCCCGCCGACGAGCCAATCGCCGTTTGGCAGTTCGTGGATTCGGTTGACGCGCCCGTTGGTGCCCGGTGTTCCTACCCAGGACGTGCCGTCCCAAAGGGCAACGCCGCTACTGGGAGTGGTGAAGTCCCCGCCGGCGGCAATGTGCCCGTCGCGGAGCGTAGTCAGGGCATACACGTTGTTGTTGATGACAGACCCAACCGGTGACCACGCGTTGCCGTCCCATTGAGCGATGCACGTTGCGGGCAGGCCGCCAGCTTGATTGAAGCCGCCGCCGACGACCAGATTGCCGTCATTCAGCATCGACGCCATGGCCTTGATGAAGCCGTTCGTGCCTTGACCCAAGGGCGACCATGTGCCGCTGCTTGCGGTCCACTCGGCCACGTTGTGGACCACCGAGGAGCCGGACAGCGAGAAACTTCCCCCAGCGATCAGTTTGCCCCGCCAAACTACGAGGGAAGTCACATCATCGCCTGCAACGCCGAGCCCAGTCCCGAGGGCCGCCCATGTATTGTTAGTTGGGTCCCAGACCGCAATGTTCCTCGCCGGCAGCCCTCCGGCCGACGAAAAATCACCGCCGACGATCAGAGAGCCTTCCCACAAAACTAGTGCATTGACCTGCGAGGCAAATCCCGTGGTTCCCGACCCAAGTGCCGTCCATGAGGAGCCGTTCCACTCAGCTACGTTTGCGGCGGCGAGACCTCCGGCTGTGGAGAAGTGGCCTCCCGCGACAACGCTCCCCTGCGGCATCACAAGAAGCGTTCGTACGTAGCTGTCCATCCCGGAGGCAGTGGATGGCCAGGGCGACCATTGAGGCGCGCAAGGCTGGCTGGTTTGCGCGAAGGCAGCCCCCGAGGCGATGGCTGCTACCGCCCATCCACCGGCAAGTCGGGAACGGCGTGAGCCACGAGTGCGGAAGCGAGAGGTTGGCATGGCGACTCCTTCTCGGGGATCGCGACCGTTCCCCGACTTCCAGTGCGTCGGTTTCGACGCAGGTCTCGGCTCCTTCGACGCAGTTGGTTGAGCGAGTGTTCCGCCTGAGTTGGGCTTGTTCGTTGGTCGGCGGTTACGCACTGGGCACTGACTACCCTGTTTGATGCTGTCGGTTATCATCGGGTGTCGAGCCACCGTCCACGCGCACCTCCCAAGCGGCTCCAAACGCCCCACGAGGTGCTGCTTGTCGACGAACGTCACTCCGCCGGTCGAGCTCGTCCCGATCTCGAAGCTCTTTTGCTCGCCCTCCAACCCCCGCCTGAACGACCAGGCCGTCCCGCACGTCGCGGCATCGCTACGCCGATTCGGCTGGCAGCAGCCGATCGTCGCGCGCCGCAGCGGTGAGGTGATCGCGGGCAACACGCGGCTGAAGGCTGCGCAGAGCCTCGGCATGACGGAGGTTCCCGTGTGGTGGTTCGACGGCAGCGACATCGATGCGGTGTCGTTCGCCGTTGCCGACAACCGCACGCACGAGTTCGCCCAGTGGAACGAGGCCGAGCTGTCGCGGCTGCTCGAAGAGTTGAAGAAGGAAGACGCGCTCGACGGCGTGGGCTTCTCCGAGGACGACCTCGACGCACTCGTCGCGAAGCTGCGCGAACAGGAGGAAGTCGACAAGGACCTGCTCGACGAAGGTGCCGACGAACCGCTGCCCGTCGCAGTGGCGAAGCTCGGCGACCTGTGGTGCCTCGGCGAGCATCGCTTGCTCTGCGGCGACTCGACGAACCTCAAGGACGTGCTGCGCGTGATGGACGGCGCGAAGGCGGCGCTCGTCGCGACGGATCCGCCGTACCTCGTCGACTACACCGGCGAGCGCCCGAATGACTCGGGCAAGGACTGGACGGCGACGTACCGCGAGATCGACATCCAGGACGCCGACGGCTTCTTCCGTTCCGTGTTCGCGAACGTGCTCGAGGTACTCGGGCCGAAGGGCGCGCTGTACTGCTGGCACGCGCACAAGCGATGCGGCGACATCCAGCGGATTTGGCGCGACCTCGGCATCCTCGACCACCAGCAGATCATCTGGGTGAAGCCGACGCCGGTGTTCGGGCGCGTCTACTGGCACTTCCGCCACGAGCCGTGCGCGATGGGGTGGCGGCAAGGCGACAAGCCGGAGCACGACGGCGTGCACGAGCACGACTCGGTGTGGGAGGTCGACTGGGATGGCAAGGCGCGCGTCGTCGGGAACGCGCATCCAACCGAGAAACCCGTTGAGTTGTTCGTGCGCCCGATCAAGAAGCACACGCGCGTCGGCGACATCGTGTTCGAGCCGTTCAGCGGCAGCGGCTCGCAGCTCATCGCGGCGGAACGCACCGGACGCCGGTGCCGCGCCATCGAGATCAGCCCGCCGTACGTCGACGTGGCGATCAAGCGATGGCAGAAGGCGACGGGCAACGAGGCAACGCTCGACGGCCGCACGTTCGCCGAGGTCGCGGCAGAGCGAGGTGTGTCGTGAGCGCCCTGGTCGCCTTGCTGGCGTGGCTCGCCGTGTTGCTCGGCATCACGGTGTTCGACGGTCGCCCTCGGCTCACGTTCTGGTGCGTGTTCGGGGCGTTCCTGCTCGCCGGGTGCCACGAGGTGGGGCGCGGCGCCGTCTTCGAGGGTGTGTTCACGTTCTTCTTCGGAGCCGGACTGGGCTGGGTACTCAGGTCGGCGCCGAGGTCGACGCCCTCGGTCACGGCGGGAGGCGGCGATGCGCATCCGTGACCGCCGCATCAGCCAGCTTCGGCGCGCCATCGAGTCGTCGCCGGTGCAGCAGCACCTGCTCACCGAGGAGTACGAGTGGTTCCTGCACTTCGGGGAACTGCCTGACGACGACGTGGTGGCCTACGCGGTGGTGCTGCACGCGATGGGCGGTGGGGTGGACCCGTCGTGGGCCGACGATGCGCTGCATCCGTCGCGGCGCCCGAGCCTGGAGCAGCGCGTGCGAGACGAGTTGACGAAGCTGCCGCCATCGGTGCGGGCCGGGCTGTTCTTCGAGGCGCTGTTCAAGCCCGAGCCGATTCGCCGCATCGCCCGTGCACAGATCGCCGTGGAGGTCGCGTACGGCGGCGACGTCGCGAACGTGGCGTTCGGGGCGCGCCACGGCATCCCCATGTACGGCAGCGTGGCGCTGCACATGGCGGGCTACCCGAGGCGCTACATCACGGCACCCTACGAGGATCAGGGCAACCGGCTGCTCGTGCGGCAGGACAAGCTCTGCGGACGTATCCCGCAGGACGACCCGGAGTGGTTCGAGGCGCAGGCGAAGGCGCAGGCGAAGGCGCAGGCGTGGTTCGAACAGTCAGGGGAGTTGCCGAAGGACGCTCTGCACGCCGAGGTGGTGCTGCTCGAAGCGGAGTGGCAGCAGATGGCCGCGCACCGGAACGGCAAGGACGTGAGCCGGGCGTTGGCGCTGCTCGACCGCGTGGCGCGGCGGGGCGACGGCAGCGAACTGGCGCTGAAGGAGCTGTGCGCGATGGTGGCGGCGGGGGATCTCAGATGAACGCGGCAGCCTTGGCACGCCGAGTCCTAGTAGCATGCGAAAGGCCGTCGTTCGTTCCGTGGTGTGGCAACCCGCCATTCGGGATCGCGCGCAGTGGTTGCTGCGAAGTACTGGGCTTGCCGGTTCGAATCATTTCGGAGTCAAACGTGGAGACTGAACTACTCGCGGCTGCGGTCGGTGCCATCCTTGGCGGTGGCATCACATTCTTGCTGGCCAAGAAGGAGCGGACCAACAGCGACCTGCGAGCGGCACTCGCTGCGTACCATCACTTCCTGCTTGCGGAGGGTTCGGTTCAGAAGGCACTCTTGGATGCGCGGTTCGCAGCAGAGAACTCGCACGCGATGCGCGGAACCTCAGAGTTCATCGATGCGTGTGAACGGGCGATGTCATCCCTCCGCGACTCGTCGGTGGTCCTCGGCACGATCGAGACCGACCCGGTTCGCTCGGACTTGGTGGCAGGACTGGTAGGTCTTGCAGAGAAACGGCGCGACCTATTTCGCGACGAAGACCAATGGAAACCCGCGTTGGCGGAGCGTGACCGCACCTTGGCGAATCTGCGTCGACAGATAGACTATCTCCGCAAGAAGGCACCCAAGTTGCCGGCAGCGAGACCGTAGCTCAAAGACCGCCGGCCTGCAGAGTCAGATGCGCCAGGAAATGGGACGCACGGACATTCGCCGGGCGGCGATCGTTGCCTGTGCGCCTCGTCCGCTGACCACCTCTCGTTGCGCACGCCTCGGTAGCCGCTCACCGACCAAGTCGCCGGCGGCAGGTGCCGACGCTTGATCCGGGAGTTCGAATCGGCAAGGCTAGGCACTTCCCCGCGATCATCGGCTCTCGTGCCTGCGACGCAGTCGGTGTCGGCGGCCGTAAACAGTTGAGGACAATTCGGTGGTCAGAACTGGATGCGTCGAGTGGCGTGACCGTGGTCACAACGGGCGCCGCCTTCTTCTCGCCTCTCTTCTTAGTTCGCCGGCGGCACTGGCCCAGAATGACCTGGTGAAGCCATGGCAGCGAATAGGGGCATGCTCTTCGGTGGAGTTCAAGTGCCGAATTATCCCAGATCGCCCCCAAAGAATTCAGGTATGCGCCACCAATCCCGTGCACGACGATGACATCGCGCTTGCATTCGACCTCGAAGTTGTCGCGGACAACGGCAAGATGGCCCGGCACCCCCTTGGTATTGCTAGGCTGGCGCAGGCGGCGACATTCGATGAGTGGATCGTCACTCCGTTTCGAGAGGACGGGATGGAAATCAGTGCGGTTGCAGTCAAGAACGTGCGATGGGTTGAGATGCGCAAGCTTCACGAAGGCAGAGAAGGCGGCTCTGAGTACAGGAGTCTGGCTGACGCCGTCGCGGGTGGGATTGCGACAACATGCAAAGACGGCGGGACACTGACTCTTGCAGCGGTATCATGGCACGACATTCAGAGGTTGAGATGGCATTCGCGCAAGAGGCTCGGCGACAACCTGTGGCATCACTATGAGCTGAGCGCGGCCAAAACGGGTGCGATTGTTGAGATCCGGTACGGCGAGAATATCCTTCCGAACCCGACATGGAGCGACGACGACTACCGCCGATTGGACGTCTATCAGATTCCTATTGACGCCCTAGGGGGAGGCCGCGTGATAGCCTCACCAGCTCGCTGGGGCGATGCGACAATTCAGACAGGTGATGACGGCCGTGGAGAGCAGCAACGAGTTACCATCGAGTGGGATCGGAAGTGTGTTTCGCACGTGGAGTGCACTACGAGGAACGGCAGCGTCGTAGAGCTTGGGCGAGGCCAAGATGATCTAGTAGTATTCGAGGCCCCCGATGCGACAGTTTCGGCCTTGCTGATCGCCGGACTTCGTGGATTGCTTGAAGTCACGGAAGGTGCCGCCGCCTCCAGTGCCGTCCCGGGCGCGAATGTCACGCAGGAAGCTCTTCGCGCGTTCCTCGGCTTCGCGCACGATGCTGTGAAGTGTTTGCCGCCACCGATGAAGAGCGGGTGCTCGCCAGAGTACGAGGTGTTCTACGAACGGCGGGATGTGTGGTCTTCCGACCTAATCAATGGGCTCAATAAGCTCAGTGGTGACGCGCTCAGGCAGGCCACGGAGAAGCTCATTGTAGCAACTGTCGGCGACCTGGATGTGGCTCTAGTCGCGCTGGCGCGCGACATCGAGCAGCGCGAGCTGCGCATCAAGACATGTGAAGAGAAGCGCTTGTGCGATCGATGGTCCGATGAGCTGGAGCAAATGAGGGATCTTCGCCGCCAGGTGAAGGCGATCGTTGACAAGGTCCAGGCCCGCAAGGCGGAGATCGGCAAGTGATCGAGCTTCAACGCGAGCGGCACTCCCGATTCATGGCCCATCGGGCGCTAAGTACGCAGTGACTTGCTTCTCAACGCAACAGCCGTTTGTCGCGCTGCCTGTCGATCATTGCCAAAGCCTCAAGCACGTCCTCACCGCGCCCGTGCCGCAGCAGCGCGTCCATCTCCTGCAGCGCGAGCACGCCGGCGCGAAGCAGATCGTCGGTCGGTAGCTCACCCCGCTGCTTGAACGGCGTCTCCGCGTCGCGCAGCGCGTCGAACCACGCCTGGTTGTCGTCGGCGATGTGTTCCCGCACCTTGGCGAAGTAGGCGAACATCCGTGCGGCTCGCTCTTCGTGCGGCGGGGTGTAGAGGATGTCGGGGAAGCCGAGCATCGTGAGCCCCACGCTGCCCCGCCACGGCCCGTCGATCTTGCGCCCCGCGAACACCGGCTTCGTCACGTCGAGCCCGAGTGCCGCGAGTTCCTTCAGCGCCTGCCGCGCCGCCCAGCGCATCGGGTCGGGCGCCCACACGGCCTCGTCGAACAGCGAGTCGAAGACGGGGTCCGGTGGGCGGGTGGGCGTGTTGACCGCGATGCGGAAGGCGCGCTGCCGGTCGAGCGCAGGGTGCCCGGTGTTCGGGAAGGCGTCGTAGCCGCGCAGGACGCGTTGCACTACCTCGTGCGCGACGTGCTGGTCCTCGGGCAGTTCGCCGGTCTTGCGGAACACCTCGAACGCCGGGCGCGCGAGTTCGCGGACGACGGTCTCGGAGCCGAGGAGCTCGGTCACCGCGGCGAGGCGGGTCTGCAGGCGCTTCACAGCTGCACCAGCTTCGCCGTTCGCTCTAGCTCGGCGAGGCGCTGCTCGAGATCGGTCAATTCGATCGACTTCATCCGCGCTTGAATCAGGTCCAGCAACACCTTCGCGGCGGCGGGGTCGATCGTCCCGCTCGTGACGGCTGCGGACAGTCGGTCGATCGCCGCGGAGCAGGCGGTTGCCGTGCGGAGGTTCGGCAGGTCGAAGTCGAGCGGTGCAGGATCGCTCGGCGCTTCGGCGGGACGCCCGCACGCGCGCTCCATCACGAACTTCATCGCCGTGACGTTGCCCTCCAGGGCCATGCGGAGCGCCTTGCGCATCAGCACGGCAACCTGCTCGGGCGTGATCGCCTCCTGGGCGGCTCGGAGCAGTTCGTAGCCCCGGCCGCGTGAGCGACCTGGTCCGCCGGCGTTGCCAGCGGTGAAGCGACCGTTGTCGTCGCGACCGGAAGGAGCATCCACGGGTGAAGACCTCGACGAGAAGGGAGCCGTTCTCGGAGTGGTGCGTGGACGGAGGCTCGGTGCCCGGATCCTAGCGAGCAGGCAGCGCTCTGTCGACGCCGTCTCCTTCAAGTCGTGACCAGGTAGCCGTTTGCGCCCGATTCGGGGCCACCGTCTTCACCGTCAGAAACGGCGGTCGTCAGGCCGGCGTCCCGGCGTCTGGAGGACGCATTTCCTCAAGCATCCGACCCTTCGCCCGGCGAGTGGGGCGGACTTGTGCGATCACCAGACTGGCGCCACTCCGACGGGCAACCACCACGAATTCCCTTGTCCGACGCTCGGCGCACTTGCCGTCAGGCCGGCGACACGCGAATGCAATGGGCCATTGGGGGCAAGGATGCTGAGCCGAACGTTGGGCAGCGCGATCGTCGGGAACTCCAAGAGCACATAGTCGCCGATACTCGGCAACGGAAGATGCGCCCTCCGTACGTCGCTCGCGAGGTCCCTAGCTACGGACGGGATGAGCATCCGGATGTCGCTATGGCCGGCCTTTAATCTCGCGATCGGTCCAACGCCGCGGTACGTGACATTTGTTGAGCTCGCACGTCGCGTGATAGCGGTCTGTTCGAGTCCCCGCGGATCCAAATAGCGAACCTCGAATACAAACTCAGCGCGCGGAACCTCACTCGCGCCGAAGATACCAAACCGCACTAGCGGCAAGATGTCCAAGGGCAAGTTGAGGTCGGTGGTCCCCCCTCTGCCCCCAAATGTCTTGGTGACGATCGCTCGCTGCACGGCATAGATGAGTCCCACGGCGTTTCCCGGAGCCAGCTGGCCTGTCAACGCGTTCGCACCACTGGACGGTGCACGTGGAGCAGGCCCGTCGAAAAGTACTGCAGCCGGATAGCCGGGGATGCCGACGCCAAGCTGAGTCAACGCGGCAATCGGCACCACTACAGGCACGGGGAAAGGAGGTGCTGGAACAGAAGCCGTTGCAGGCGGAGGAATCGTGACGAGCTGCGCGAGCGTGGGCTGAGGCGGACGCGGCGCAGCTGCGGCACTGGCGGCGCCGGGCGCCGACGTCACCACAGGGCGCGGAGTCGGAGTCGGCTGCGGCACATTCGCGATCCCGTTGGCAGCTAGTGTCGCGTGTCCACCTTCCCGAATTGATGGCGGTCGCAGACGTGTAAACGACCGGTGAAACC